>JAJZBI010000045.1 GCA_021798985.1 Actinomycetes bacterium | reverse complement strand
CGACGCGATTTGGCACATGCTGAAGAAGAACCAACCCTTCGAGCCCGCCGTCGTCCACGCGAAGGCGGCCGCGTGAGGGCACCGATCGGCTCGTCCCGGCAGGCCCCCCGTTGCGTCTCTGGTCCCTGGAGGACCCTCACCTGAGTTGGGCTACCGCGACGAGTCTCCCATCCGACCTGATCCGCCGCCGACACGGCCGCGGCGATAGAGAGATGAGCACCACCTCGCTCGATCCATGACGGGAGACAGCGGCGGCGATCAAGGTCCCGCAGCCGGCTGCGGGACGTGAAGGAGATTGTCGCTTCGACAACGACCAGCGCCGCCGGCGTCAAGGCAAGCCCCCTCGCGGGGGCGGCCGGCCTTCGGCCGCCATTGACCCCGGCTCGTCTGGCAGCACGCGACCCTGGCGCCAACAACCAACCCCTTGACGGGGGGCTCCACTGCATAGAGAGACGTAGCAGCCAGCGCGCTGTCAGTTCACGTATCGACGGGAGTCGTCGCGCCGTTACCGGCTCGACCAGAGATCGCGTTGCCCTGCCGCTCGGGGGTCCGGCGCGCTCAAGCAGGCGGCGCGGTACTCTCGCGCACGACGAGGCTCGTGGCGAGCTCGACACCGTGGTGGGCTCCCTCGGCCGCTCCGGGGGACAGCACGAGTCGCACGGCTGTGCGAATCATGTCCTCGAGCGGCTGGTGCACCGTCGTGAGCGGCGGCGACGTCCAGCGACTGATCGGGAGGTCGTCGAAGCCGACGACGCTGAGGTCGTGCGGCACGCGAAGGTGATGGCGCCGGGCCGCTTCCAACACGCCCAGCGCTTGGGTGTCGCTGCACGCGAAGATTGCGCTGGGACGGTCGGAGCGTGCGAGCAGCTCATCGGCTTGAGCAAAGCCAGCAGCGACGTCGAAATCGCTCCAGCGAACGAGTTTCGGATCGACGGGGATGTTGGCGGTCTCGAGCGCCGCTCGATGTCCGTCGACACGGGCGCGACTGCACAACAGGTCGGGATGTCCCCCGATGACGGCAATTCGCCGGTGCCCGAGCTCGAGAAGATGGCGGGTGGCGGCGAGGCCACCAGACCAGTTGGTGGCGCCAACGGTCATCACCTCCGGGTCGGGCTCGCCGCGCGGGTCGACCACGACAAAGGGCACATCGAGGGTGCGAAGCTCCGCCCGGAGTCGGGCGCCAAGGCGGGGGAGCAAGAGGATGCACCCGCGAGAGCCGCGAGCCCGAAGGTCCGCGATCCAATGGCGGCGCTCGTCTCCTTCGGTGAGCGAGGTCAGCACCACCGCCAAGCCCTCGCCCTGCGCAGCCGCCGCACCCGATCGTAGGATCTCGCCTGCCCACTCCGACTCGTACTGGTCGAAGACGAGATCGAGTAGCAGCGACGTGCCCTCTCGGTTGCCGCGGGGCTGGTAGCCGTGCTCAAGGATCGTTTCCTCGACCCGCCGTCGCGTCGCCTCAGAGACGTCCCGGCGGCCGTTGAGGACCTTGGAGACCGTCGAGATCGACACTCCGCACTTCTCTGCGATCTGAGCTGCAGTGATCCGGCCGGATATCGGCAACGCGGGAGAAGCGGCGGAATCCGCCGCGATGCCGGCTCGCGTGGCGGGGGTCCTGGAGGCCATGACGGGAAGGAGCGTACCGTAAAACTTTCGTGCAGCAAGCCCTGAGCCTGCTTCACGCGGAGTCATCCGGGTGCCGAGCTGACATGGCTGAGAGACCACGGCCATTTACCTACCGACGAGATGAGCAGGCAGCTCTCTTGTTTCGAAAGTCAGCGAAACTGATTGACCAGATTCATGCGGATCGCTACCGTGACCCCAACAAGACCGAATCATCGGCCGAAAGGTTTCGGGCGGCTAGTGGCCGAGAAGTATGAGTCAGGGGGGACGTTGCCGACTTCACTGTCTTGGCTGCGTGTCGACAAGGGCGCGATCGTGAACGAGCGCGGCGTCGCGGTACATCTCCGAGGTACATGTCTCGGTGGATGGATGAATATGGAGAACTTCATCACTGGCTTTCCAGCCAACGAGGCACTGATGCGCTCCGCCGTGCTCGCGGAAATCGGCGTCGACCGGTCGGAGTTCTTCTTCAACCGTCTGCTGCACGACTTCTTTTCGGCGGCGGACGCTGACTTTCTCGCGTCGTTGGGTCTGAACTCGATACGCGTTCCCATCAACTACCACCACTTCGAGAGCGACCGCCGACCATTCGAGGTCGACGAACGCGGATTCGAGCACCTCGACCGGCTGATCGCACTGTGTGGCGAGCGCGGGATCTACGTGATCGTGGACTTGCATGCCGTTCCCGGTTCTCAGAACTACCACTGGCATTCGGACAATCCGACGCATGTTGCGTCGTTTTGGACGCAGCGACAATTCCAGGACCGCGTGGTTCATCTCTGGGAGGTGATTGCGGACCGCTACAATGGCGTGTCCGCGGTCGCGGGCTACAACCCGCTCAACGAGCCCGCGGACGCCAGTCGCAGTCTCATCGGACCGTTCTACGAGCGACTGGTCGCCGCCATCAGGTCAGTTGACTCCCGCCATATTCTCTTCGTTGACGGCAACACGTACTCGACAGAGTTCGACATCTTCGGGGAGCCGTTCGAGAACACCGTGTATACCTGCCACGACTACGTCGCGGCAGGGCTCGGGCCCGGAGGTGAGTATCCGGGGACCACGAAGGGAACCTTGTACGACCGCGGCACGGTCGAGGCCAAATTCCTCGAGCGGACGTCCTACTGCCGTCGCACCGGCACACCGATCTGGGTGGGTGAGTTCGGCCCGATCTACACCGGCGACGCTGTCCGCGATGAGTCTCGGTACCGAATCCTCACCGACCAACTCGACCTTTATGACGAGTACGACGCCGGCTGGGCAATCTGGACCTACAAGGACGTCGGGCGACAGGGAATCGTGCATCTCGCGCCAGGGGCCGCGTACGAGGTGCGCTTCCGAGAACTCATGGCCAAGAAAGACCGTCTCGCGGTTGATTTCTGGGGCTCGGAGGGCGTTGGCGTCGCCGAGGTCACCGAGCCAGTGCAGGACCTGATCGCCCGTGAGTTCCCAGACTTCGATCCCTACCCGTGGGGGAGAGTCGAATGGGTCCAGACACTCTTGTTGAACATTTTGTGCGCGCAACCATTGGTCGGTGAGTACGCGGCACTGTTTCGGGGCCTCGATGAGGAAGCGCTTGCCGCCCTCGCCGGATCCTTCGCGTTCGAACGCTGTCATGTCCGTGAGCGACTCGCGACCCAGCTCGCGAGGCACGCCAAGCAGACTCCACAGAGTGACCGCCCGCAAGCCGGTCGTGAAGGCGCCGTGGCATCTGAGTTGTCGTAACCGCAGCATCTGAATGATGAGGGGTAAGAGATGAAATTGACCAGTCCACACCGGCGAGCGGCGCGCTCGCTCGGCGTCGCTGTCGGCGCAGGTGTAATGGCAGCGTCGCTTGCGGCAGTATCGGGCACCGCGAGCGCCGCAAGCGCACACCGGCACAGCCCGAAGGCCTCGAGCTTGTCAGGCAACATCTCCTGGTGGGGGTGGACGCCGACGAACTCTGCGCTCGCGAACGAGGAGATCGCGGCGTTTAACAAGATCTACCCAAAGGTGCATGTGAGCTTCAAGCTCATCACGATCGCCAACTGGGTCACCGCGCTGCGGCCAGCGCTCGTCTCAGGCGACGGCCCGGACGTGTTCGATATGCAACCCGGGGCGTACGTGACCCAGTTCAACTCCTTTACACAAGACATGGCGCCGGTCGCCAAGAAGGCGCTCGGGCCGCAGTGGAAGAGCAAGGTCGCGCCCAGTGGTGTTAGCGGCCTCACCTACAACGGGAAGCTCACGGCCCTCTCGGTCGGTTCCGTGTACGCCGGCACGCTGTGGATCAACCCCGGTCTGTTCCAGAAATATCACCTGTCGCCTCCTGCGACATTGACGAGCTGGGTGCACGACTGCAAGGTCTTCAAAGCCCACGGCGTCGGATGCTTCCTCCAAGGGAACGCCACCGAGGGCTTTTTGCAAGACACGCTGCAATCGATCACGAACTCCATCCAGCCAGGCCTGTGGACCCAGGCGTCGCTCGGCACCGCGAAGTGGAACACCCCGGGGATCGTCAAGGCGCTCGAGGTGTGGAAGCAGCTTTTCCACGACGGGGTCATGCAGTCGGGCTCGCTCGGTTACCAGCAGTACCCGGACGCGAATAACGCGTTCTTGCAGGGCAAGTACGCCATGATCATGATGGGTACTTGGTATATGCAGAACGAGACAGTGTCGGGCATGAAGTCGGCCATGCAGGCTGCCGGCATCTCGAACCCGAAGCCGTTCGCGATCCAGCCCGTTGCGTTCCCCAAGGTGGGCAAGTACCCAAGCGCGATGTACGGCGACTCTGACTATGGCATCGCCGTGTACAACCGATCGAAGAATGTCGCCGCAGCGGAGGCCTTCGCGCAGTATCTGTCGACAAACCAGGCCGGTCAGCAGACGGTCGCGAACCAGCTTGACGACCTGCCGAACCTCCGCTCGGTGCAGCCGGACTTCCATGTGATCAAGCTGGTGAACCCCAAGTTGCAGCTGGGGCCGACCCAGCAACTGATCAAGCAGGTCTCAACGGTGACCGAGCCGCGTGAGTCATTGCTGAGTGCCGATGTGCAGAATGCCATTCTGGCGGCGGCGCAGTCCGTGGCTTCGGGGTCTGCGAGCCCCAAGCAAGCCGCCGACACGCTGCAGAAGGCGGCAGTTGCGGCTGGGGAGAAGTTCAAGTAACACGGCAAGGACAAGGAACACTCTGATGGACGTGATCTCTTCGCCGTCTGCGCCCGGTCGCCACCCGACGGCAGCTCAGGCGGAGATGAGTCCCGAAGAGGGCGCAGCCCGCGGCGGTCCCCGCCGCGGGCTGCGCCTCCGTCGGGTGCGTGAGGGGGTAAAGGCGGCCTCGGGGCTGCCATGGATACTCCCGGCGTTGCTGCTCTGCGTTGGCCTGATCTACTACTGCATCGGCTACACGGGGTACATCTCTTCTCTCAACTGGGACGGGATCAGCCCGAACCCGGCGAGCGTGGGGTTCGGCAACTACACGGCGATCTTCCACGATCCATTGTTCTGGGGCGCGCTCGAGCACACCGGCATCTTCTTCGCGGGCACGTTCGTCGCTCAGACGGCGCTTGGGCTCATCTTCGCCGTGCTCTTGCACTCGAAGGTGAGGCTCGCTGGATTGTACAAGGTGATTGTCTTCGTTCCGGTCGTGATCGCGCCGGCGATCATGGCTCCGGTCTTTCGCGAGATGCTTTCACCCACCGGCCAGGTCGACCAGGTGTTGCGCCACATTGGGCTTGGGATGCTCGCCCAGCCGTGGATTGGCCAGACCAGCACGGCGCTGCCTTCGATCATGGCGATCACGGTGTGGGAGTGGACCGGATTCAGCTTCGTCCTCTACTACGCCGCGATCAGCCAGATCGACGAGTCGGTGGTTGAGGCGGCCCGCCTCGATGGAGCGGGGAATCTGACGGTCATCCGACGCATCGTCTGGCCCAGCGTCGCAGGAACGACCGTCGCGCTCGGGACGCTGAGCGCAATCGGCGCGCTCAAGACATTCGACATCCCCTGGCTGATCAACCAGGCAGGGCCTGACTACGCCACCAATTTCCTGGGGACCTACATCTATCAAATGGTAATTCAGCTCGATCACGTGGGCTACGCGGCGGCGTTGTCGATCCTGCTGCTCTTCGTGGCGGTCGTCTTCGGAGTCGTCCTGCAGAGCGGCTGGCGGAACAGGAAGGTAATGCAGTAGATGTTCGAGGTTCGCAGCCGGGCGGGAAAGATCGCGCTGCAGGTCATCATCACTTTGATGGTGCTGCCGTTCCTGTTCCCGCTCATCGTCATGGTCCAGGAGTCACTCTCCGGTGCCGGCTTCTCGAACTATCGGGCGGTCGTTGACGTTCCGGGGTTCTGGAGGTTCTTCCTCAATAGCGCCGTCATCTCGGCCGGCGTCATCGTCATCGTGTACGTCGTCGCGATGCTGGGTTCCTATGGGTTCGCGAAGCTTCGCATCGCTGGCCGGGAGTTCTATTTCTGGTTGCTGCTGGCGTGCTTGACGCTTCCCGAGGTGGTGCTGCTGGCGCCGCTGTTTGTGACGGATCAGCGGCTGAACCTCTACAACACCTACTGGGCGGTAATCCTCCCGCTCTCGGCGCTCCAAATTCCGTTCGCGGTGCTGCTGACGCGAAACTTCATCAATGGTCTACCCGACCAGCTGTTCGAAGCGATCCGGGTCGACGGCGCCGGCTCGATCGCGACCTTTCGTCACCTCATTGTGCCGCTTACTCGCCCGATTGCTGCAGCCGTCGTCATCTTCACACTGATTGGCGCGTGGAACGACTACCTGATGCCGCTGGTGTTTCTCCAGTCTCAGAGCATGCAGACGATCACCCTGATCCCGACGTTCTTCGTCGGAGAGTTCAACAATGACCAGACGAAGATTCTCGCCTCCGCGGTCGTGACGGCGATCCCAGAGGTCGTCGCGTATCTGGGCCTGCAGCGGCTGTTCGAGCGCGGGCTCACCGCTGGCGCGATCAAATAGCGACGTGAAGATCCTGATTACCGGTGGGAGCGGCAAGCTCGGCACCGCGGTGGTGGCTGACTTGGTCGCGCATGGCCACGACGTGGTGAACGCCGATGTGGTGGCGCCACCAACCGCGCAATGCCCCTACCTCGAGGTCGATCTGCGGGACTTCGGCGAGGTGTTCGAGGCTATTTCCGGTGTGGACCTTGGTCGGCCGTCGGACGCGGTGGTCCATCTGGCCGCGACCCCAGCACCAGGTCGGCGTTCGAACGCCCGCACGTTCCAGAACAACATCGTCGGTACGTACAACGTGTTCGAGGCGTGCCGACGGGCCCGTGTGCACAACGTGGTTTACGCGTCAACGGAGATCATCTTCGGCCTCCCGTTCGCGACGCCGCCGGCATACCTGCCAGTGGACGAGGAGGCGCCGGCGCGACCCGAGAGCGCTTATGGGCTGAGCAAGTTGCTGAGCGAGGAGATGGCAAAGCAGTTCTGTCGTTGGGAGCCGGAGCTCAAGTGCTTCGGGTTACGATTTTCGAACGTGCAATCTCCTGAGGACTACGCGAACTTCGCGGGCTTCCAGGAGCGACCCGAAGAACGTCACTGGAACCTGTGGGGCTACATCGACGCGCGGGACGGGGCCAAAGCAGTGCGACTTGCGCTGGAGTCCCCACTTAAGGGCGCGGAGGTCTTCACCATCGCGAACGCGGAGACGACGCAGTCAATGGGGAACTCGGAGTTGGTGGGCCGTTGCTTTCCCGAGGTGCGGTTGCCCGATGGCCTCGGCGAGAACGAGACGCTGCTGTCGATCGACAAGGCGCGCCGAGTCCTTGGCTATGAGCCGGACCACCACTGGTGGAGCGAGCCTGGGTGATCGGGCGGAACCGGCGTGGGTGGGGGTCCGCGGGTGCGCCGGACGGCGGTAGTGGCGTGGGAGCGTGCGCTTCGTTGCCAGAGCGCTTGGCGGACGAACGGGCGTGATCGCGGGTGCGGGAGGGCCTCTTCCGTTCGCCTCCCGGTGGGCGTTCGACGGGCGATCCCGACACGGTTCACAGGGCGGGCATCGCGCCGCCTGAATCCACCTTGCCGTGCGTGATCAGCCAGCCGAGCGCCTCGGCCACCGCCTCGAGCGAGCGGTAGCGTGGCCGATAGCCGAGCAGCGAGCGGGCCTTTTCGGTCGAGATCGAGGGGCTATGGGCGAGGTGGTCGAACGCGGCCTGGGCTGATGCGGCATCGACGCCCTTGCGCCACTCCTCGAAGCTTTGGTAGTCGAGGTCTGCCTCCTTGCCGAACCAGGCCGCGACGGCTTCGGCGTAGCCGCGCAGCGTGATGGCGCGCTCAGAGACCACGTGGAACGCTTCGCCGTTGGCGGCACCCTGGCGGTCGAGCGCCAGCCCGAAGGCCTGCGCGACATCGTCAGCGTGGACGTGGTGCACGGTCTCGAGCCCGAAGTTCGCCAGCGCCAGGCGCTCTCCCCGGGCAAGACGCTCGAAGACGGCAGGTTCGAAGTGTCCGGCTGGGTTGAGCGGGACCCATCCCGGCCCGACGATGTGCCCAGGATGCAGCACGGTGGCGCGCAGCTCGCCGCGACGCGCCTCGCGCAGGATGAGCGCTTCAATCGCCGCCTTGTTGACGCCGTAGTCGCCGAAGGGACGCCGCGGGAGCTCCTCGGTGACCGGCACCTCAACGGCGGGCCCATGGACCCAGATCGTCCCGCAATGGGCGAGGAACGTGCCGCTCCCGCGCAATCCGTCGATCAAGTGGCGCGCGGAGTCGGGGGTGAAGCAGATGAGGTCGACCACGGCATCGGCATCGAGCGAGGCGATCCGTGCGCCGAAGGTGCCGCGCGCCTCTTCCTCGTCGCGATCGACGCTGATCGCGGTGACGCGTCGCCAAGCGGGGTGGGCGCGATAGGGCTCGCGCAGCCCCCGGCTGAGCGCGATCACCTCGTGGCCCGACTCCACGAGGCGCGGCACGAGGTAGCCGCCGATATGGCCCGTGGCTCCGATGACGACGACCCGCATGGTGCTCTCCTGTTCCGCAGTGGTCTGGCGCCGGCCTCGCCGGTCACGGGTGCGATGCTGACGCGCTCAGGTGGGCAAGGCAACTGCCGCAGAGATTCTCGCAGGTGAGCGCATTGTTGCGTGGTGCCCGTTGACCGGGCGATTCGGGACCTTGGCCTCTTGGTCCCTTCGGCGCCGCTCGCCACGCTGACTGCATGCGGTTTGCGCCGCATCCGCATCGCGCGAGGAGGGCGAGATGAGCATTCGGCCGGCCGCGAGGGATCGGACCGGGGGCGCGTGATGGCAAGGGCGCACGCGGTCGGCTCGCGCACCGGTCATACGCGCTCGGTGGCGCTCGTCGGCACGTACCCGCCTACGGCCTGTGGGATCGCGACGTTCACCCACAACCTCGCGGCGGCGATCGCCACCGCGGGCTCGCGATGGGAGGTCAAGGTCCTGCGCGTCCTCGAGCATCCAGAGCCCGAGCATGCCCCCGAGGTGGTGGGGCACTGGGTTGCTGGGAACCACGCCAGCTTCTCGCGCTCACTCGGGGCGCTCGAGAGCTTCGACGCGGTGGTCCTCCAGCACGAGTACGGGATCTTCCCTGGTGCCGATGGCGAGCAGGTGCTGACACTCGTCGACGCGCTCGAGGCTCCCCTCGTCGCCGTCGTGCACACGGTCCTGCTCGAGCCCTCGCCGCGTCAGATGATGGTGCTCGGGGGCGTGCTCGACGCGGCGGCCGTCGCCGTCGTGCAGAGCCGGGCGGCGCGCGATCGCCTCGTCGCGGGCTATCCGGTGGACCCTGCCCGGGTCGTCGTCGTGCCTCACGGCGCCTGCGAGAACCTGCGCGGGCCCCTGCGCACCGACGTTCCCCATCCCCTGGTCCTCACGTGGGGGCTGCTCGGCCCGGGAAAGGGGATCGAGCACGGCATCGCGGCGCTGGCGGAGCTCAAGTCACGCCTTCCCGGCGCGACCTACATCGTGGCCGGCCAGACCCATCCCAAGATCCATGCCGCGCAGGGGGAGGCCTACCGCTCATCGCTGCGCGAGCTCGCCAGGCAGCTCGGCGTGGCGCACCAGGTTCGCTTCGACGACGGCTACCGGGACACCGCATCGCTGCAGGCCCTCGTGCGCAGCGCGGATGTGGTGTTGCTGCCCTATGACTCGCGAGACCAGGTGAGCTCGGGCGTGCTCGTCGAGGCGCTCGCCGCTGGCCGGCCGGTCGTTGCGACCCGGTTTCCTCATGCCGAGGAACTGCTCTGCGACGGCGCCGGGATCCTCGTCGACCACCGAGACGTGGTGGCGATGGCCGCCGCGCTGGAAGCGGTGCTCGCCCGTCCCGAGCGCGCCCGCGCCATGGCCAGCGCCGCGCGCCACGCCGCACGGCCGTTGCTGTGGCCCGCCGTGGGCATCGCCTACCGGCGCCTGATCGACCGGGCTCGACGCGAGGCGATGGTCGCGTGACGACGCTCCCCGCACCCTCGCTGGGCCACCTCGAGCGCTTGAGCGATGACGTGGGCATCATCGAGCACGCCCGCTACAGCCAGCCCCGAGGCGATGTCGGCTACTGCACCGACGACGCCGGTCGCCTGCTCGCCGTGGCGTGCGGGCTGGCGGCCGATCCGGCAGCTCACCGCCTGGCGGCGGTGGCGCTGCGCTTCTTGTCGCGCGCGCACGACGGCGGCACGGGATTCCGCCTGCGCCTCGGTCCTGACCGGCGCTGGCGCGACGATCCGCCGAGCGACGACGCCACGGGACGTGCGCTGTTCGGGCTCGGGACGGCGGCAGCGAGCGCGCCCTGGCCAGAAGTGCGCGACGTTGCCCGCAATCTCTTCGGCCGTGCCGCTGGCTTTCGCTCGCCCTACCCCCGGGCGACCGCGTATGCCGCGCTCGGTGCCGTGGCGGTGCTCGGCGTCGCTCCAAAGGACCACTCGGCGACCGAGCTCCTGGCCGATGCCGCCGCCGTGCTCCCGCGAGCGCGCGGTGACCCGGAATGGCCGTGGCCAGAGCCTCGCCTGAGCTATGCGAACGCGGTGATCCCCGAGGCGCTGATCGCGGTCGGCGATGCGCTCGGGGAGCACGAGATCTTTCAGGCGGGCCTCGCGTTGCTCGGCTGGCTGTGCGCTGTCGAGCGTCGATCGTCCTGGTTCAGCTTCACCCCGGTGGGGGGGCGGGGACCTGGCGACCACAAGCCGGCTTTCGACCAGCAACCCATCGAGGCATGGTCGCTGGCGAGCGCCTGCGATCGCGCGCTCGTGGTCACCGGAGAGCTGCACTGGGGGCGCGAGGTCCTGCGCGCGGCGGACTGGTTCTGCGGGGCGAATGACCTCGGCGCGGTGATGTTCGATGCGAAGACCGGTGGTGGGTACGACGGCCTCGGCGCGAGCCGCGCCAACCGCAACGAGGGAGCGGAGTCGACCCTGGCCTTTGTCGCCACCATGCGCGAGGCCCGCCTCGCGCTGCGCTGGGTTCAGGCGCACGCCTCCTCATTGGCGAGCGCGTCGAGCAGGCGCGGAACCGATGCCACCGCAGCGCCGACGTGGCGGTCGGCGGCTCCATAGGTGAGGTAGACGTGGTCACCGACACGGTGCGCCCCCTGCACGAACACGACGTTGTCCACGTCGCCGCGGCGCTCCCACTCGAGCTCTGGCTCGAGCACCGGCGAGGAGAGCCGGCACTTCAAGCGTCCTGTCGCTGGGTCGAGCAGCGCGAGGTTCATGGTGTAGGAGCCGTCCGCCCGCCGCTCGTGGAAAAAGAGCAGCAAGCCGGCGTCGGTCGGCACGGGCGGTGCGCCGGCTCCGATGCCGAGCGCGCCCGGCGAGGGGCGCAGCAAGGTGTGGTGCTCGAGCTCGGCCACATGGGCGTCCCAGTAGTCCTCGTCGGTCGCGTGCCAGAGGTGATCGAGGTCGTCGAAGACCGCGAGCTGCACGTCGGGGTGGATCCGGTGCAACAGCGCGATGCGGCCGCTGTCGAGCGTGAAGATGACGGCGTCCTTGTTGGGCACGCCGGCCGGCCCGAGCAGGCGCCCGGTCGCGTCGTCGAGATGGAAGCGCGCGCCGTCCCAGGACAGCTGGTGCGCACCGATTCGCCACGGCCCGGATCCATTGGCGGGGAGGTGCGTGTAGGTCATGACGAGACGAGGCTGCCCGCGGTGCTCCACCCACTGGACCCGGGGGTCCTCGAAGCACAGCGCACCGCCGATCCCGGCGGGGGCGAGCACGTAGCCGAAGCGGTACTCATGGCCGTCTTCGGAGTCAAAGACGACGATGTCAGAGACGTAGTCGACAAAGCGGGGCCCGCCTTGTGCGCCGGGGCGGTAGCCCTCGCGCACCGCGCGCACGAACAGGTGGTAGCGGCCGTCGTGGTGGGCGAGCCCGGCGTTGAACATCGGGCCGTAGCCCATGGCGGCTCCCGCCGCGACGATCGGCTCGTCGCGGAGCCGGCGCACGACGCGCGCAGAGGCGGCGACGGCATCAGGCACTTTGTGCCCCCCTTTATTCGTACTCGTGACGGCTCGCCTTGCCGTGTCGAGAACCCCTGCCCCCCGGCAGAGAACCGGCGGTGAGCCATGACCCGCGCTGACCCGCGTGAGCTCCTAAGACGGTACCGGGAAAATCCGATCCTGCGGCCGCACGACTTCCCAAAGATGGTAAACGCCGTCTTCAACCCGGGTGCGACGGTGTTCGAGAACCAAACCATGCTGCTCTTGCGCGTGGAGTACCGCACCGGGCTCTCCTCGCTCGTCGCCGCGCTCAGCGACAACGGGGTGACCGACTGGGAGATCGAGCCGATTCGCGGGCTTCATCCCCAACTCGACGGCTTCGAAGAGCACTGGGGCGTCGAGGATCCGCGCATCACCAAGGTCGGCGACGAGTACTACGTCGTCTACGTCGGCTACTCGGCTGCCGGACCGCTCGTCCTGCTTGCCACGACCCTCGACTTCACCCACTGGCAACGTCGCGGGGTCCTCATGCCGCCCGAGGACAAAGACGCCGCCTTGTTCCCTGTGACCTTCGACGGGCGCTGGGCGCTGCTGCACCGCCCTGCACCCTCGATGGCTGGGGTCGGCGCGCACATGTGGATCTCCTTCAGCCCCGATCTACGCCATTGGGGAGACTCCCGGGTCGTGCTCGCGGCGCGCCGCGGCGGGTGGTGGGACGCGAACAAGGTCGGCCTCGGGCCGCCTCCCCTACGCACGCCCAAGGGATGGCTCGTCTGCTACCACGGTGTCAAGGTGACGGCCTCGGGGTCGGTCTATCGGCTCGGCCTGGCGCTGTTGGACCTCGAGAACCCGACGAGGGTGCTGGCGCGCGGCAACGAGTGGCTGCTCGGGCCGCACGAGGCCTACGAGCGCGGTGGCGACGTGCCCGACGTCGTGTTCCCCTGCGGCTGGGTGCTGCGTGACGACGGCGACACCCTGCACCTGTACTACGGCGCCGCCGACAGCGTCGTCTGTCTCGCCGAGGCGAGCCTCGCCTCGCTGCTCGAGCACCTCGAGCAGCATCCCTGCAGCCCGGACACGGTGGGGGCGCCGTTGATGGGCACGATCGGTCCGAGATGACGCCCCGGTGCATCCTCGGGACCGTCTTGAAACCAGCGCCCTCCGGCGACCGTGTAGCACGAACGCACCCGGGCAGCTGCGCTGGATGCCGAACGACGCGAGGTTTCCCGCGCCTGGTTGTTGCGGCGGCGTTGTGGGCCGCGTTGGCCGCTGCGGCCGTGGCAGTCGATGCGCGCCCGGTCTCGGCGTTGGTCGGCCGTTCGGGCCCAGTCGTCGCCGCGGCCGCGGCGAGCGGAGCGGGCGGACTTCTCTCGCCCGGCGCCGTCGGCCCGGAGGTCCGCCGGATCCAAGCGCGCCTCGGCGAGCTCGGGTACTGGCTCGGGACGGCCGACGGGCGCTTTGGCGACCGTACCGAGCAGGCCGTGTATGCCTTCCAGAAGGCGGCCGGCCTCGTCGCCGATGGCATCGTCGGGCCGAAGACCCGCGCCGCCCTCGCGCGCGGCGCGCTGCCACCCTTCCGCCCGGCGGCGGGCTCGCTGGCGGAGATCGATCTGCGCCGTGGCTTGTTGATGATCCTGCGCGAGGGCCGCCTCGCGCAGGTCTTCAATGTCTCGAGTGGCGGTGGCTACCGCTACGTGCAAGACGGCGTGTGGTCCGTGGCGAGCACGCCGCGGGGGCACTTCGTCTTCACGCGCCAGATCGATGCCCTCGTCCACGCCCCGCTCGGCGAACTGTGGCGCCCGAAGTACTTCGTCGACGGCTATGCCGTTCACGGCTCGGGCTCGGTCCCGCCGACCAACGTCTCGCACGGCTGCGTGCGCGTCTCCTATGCGGCGATGGACTGGATGTGGGCCAACCACCTACTCCCGATGGGCTCGCGGTTGTGGATCTATTGAGGTTGCGGCGAGACCCCGCGGGGGCCACGGCGCGCCGTGCTCGCCCGGTGAGCGGCGCCCGAGGGACGCGCGCGCGTTGATCGCCGTCGTCTTTGCCCTCGCCGCAGCGGCGGCTTTCGCTGGTGCGGCGATCTTGCAGCAAGAGGCCACGCAGTCGATCCCCACCGAAGACTCCTTGCGCCTCAAGCTGATCATCGACCTGCTGCGCCGGCCGCGATGGCTGGCCGGGATCGGCTTGTTGCTGTGCGGCTACGGCTTGCAGGCGCTGGCCCTGGCGAACGGGCCGGTGGCGCTCGTGCAGCCCATCGTGGCGACCGAGATCGCGCTCGCGATCCCGCTCGGGATGCTGCGGCGACGCCGACGCGCCGTCGGGCGGGACTGGCTGGGCATCTTCTGCGTGCTCGCCGGGGTGTCGTTGTTCCTCCTCGTTGCCGCACCCGCGAGCGGCATCGCCGAGCCGGGGATGCGCAGCTGGCTCGCATCGCTCGTCCCTGTCGCCGGCTGCGCGCTCGTGATGGTCAGCATCGCCCGGAAAAAAGCGGGCCCGCGCCGCGCGATGCTGCTCGGCGCGACGGCGGGGCTTGCGTTCGGCGTGCTGTCGGTGCTCACGAAGGCGGCAACCTATGAGATCGGCCAGGGACGCGGCTTTAGCACTTGGCCCCTCTACGCGGTGATCGGCGTCGGGATCCTCGCCCTCGTGACCTCGCAGAGCGCGTACCAGGCCGGACCGCTCGCCTACTCGATGCCCTTCATCGCCCTGCTCGAGCCGATCGTCGCCGTGCTGATCGGCGACACCGTCTTGAAAGAGCAGGTGCGCCTCGCGGGCCCGCACCTTGCGGCCGAGGCGATCTCCGCGGCGATCGCCTCGGTGGGCATCGTGCTGCTCGCTACCTCGCCGACGGTGCTGCAGATCTACGCCGAGCACCGCGATGCTCGCGGGGCTCCGCCTGGTGAGGGCGGCGATGGCCCAGCATGACGACGGCGGCGCCGAAGGCGGCGCCGAGCGCATCGCCGGCGACGACGTCGCTCGGCCAGTGGCCACCGAGGTAGACGCGCGAGGTGCCGAGCGCGAGGACGAAGGCCGCGCCGATGACCGCCGCGCCCCAGGCGGCACGCGCCGCGCCCGCGCGTCGCAGCAGTGCGATCACCACGACCACCAGTGCCATCGCGCGGGCACAGTGTGCCGAGGGAAATGCCGAGCCCGTGAAGTTGCCGATCCACCCGGAGGGGTCCGGCCGGGCGCGGCTGGTGAGCTCCTTCGCCCCGACGGCCAGCGCCGTCGCCCCAACGTTGGCGACCGAGCACAGGCCAAGCCCGAACGAGCGCCGCTCGAGCCGCCACAGCTTGAGACCGACGGCGAGGCAGGCCAGCGAGACCCCGGCCTCGGAGCCGAGCAGGCTCACCATCCGCATGGCCGAGTCCAGCGCGCCTGCGCGCGCCGCGATGGCCGACGCGAGGAGGCGGTGGTCGTAGCGGGGGAGCACCCCGGCGTGGATCGCGAGCGCGACGAGGACGAAGAGCGCGCCAGCGCCGATCGAGATGGCGAGAAGCGGGCGATGCGACCCGGGGCGGTACGAAACCTCCACGCCTTCCCCCAGCTCCAAGGGTTGACTCACTTGGTGGCGATGACGCTACGCCGATGGCTACAGCTGACAAGGGCCGATCGGGCCGTGTCCTTGCCGATGAATGGCCCTCGCTGGCCCTGTGGGGCCGGAGCATCGTGAGCGTGCTCGGCGGCGCGCAGCGCCTCGGCGGCCTTTCGCCCGGAGCGGTCGCGGCGCGCATCGCCGAGGGGCGGGTGAACGTGGTCGCCTCCAAGGCGAGCCGGACGGTGGCCCAGATCCTTCGCGCCAACGTCTTGACGCGCTTCAACGCGATCCTCGGCGGCCTGCTCGTCGTCATCGCCTTCGTCGGGCCGCCCCAGGACGCGCTCTTCGGCGTGGTCCTGACCGCCAACGCCGTGATCGGGATCGTCCAGGAGCTCCGGGCCAAAGCGGTCCTCGATCGCCTCGCCCTGCTCAGCGCACCCGTGGCCCATGCGCGCCGGTCGAACACGGCGGTCGAGCTCGCTCCCGCGGAGGTCGTGGAAGACGATCTCCTCGAGCTGCGTCCGGGCGACCAGCTCGTCGCCGACGGCGAGGTGGTGGCGACGAGCTCGCTGACGATCGATGAGTCCCTGCTCACCGGCGAGGCGGTGCCCGTCGACAAGGACGAGGGCGATGAGGTGCTGTCGGGCAGCATCGTCGTCAGCGGGTCGGGGCTCGCGCTCGTGACGCGGGTCGGTGCGGCGGCCTTCGCCCAGCGCCTGCAGCACACCGCACAGCAGTACGCGACGGCCTACTCGGAGCTCCAGGCGGGGACGAACCGGATCCTCAAGGTGATCTCCTGGGTGCTCGTTCCCGCCGCCGCGCTCTTGGTCACGAGCCAGCTGCTACGCGCCGGCGCGGGCCGGGCCGAGGCACTGCGCGGCAGCGTGGCCGGTGTCGGTGCGATGGTGCCCGAAGGGCTCGTGTTGCTGACGACGATGGCCTTCGCGATCTCCGCGCTGCGCCTGGCGCGCCGGCGGGTGCTCGTCCAGTCCCTGCCCTCGATCGAGGGCCTGGCGCGCGTGGACGTCGTGTGCATCGACAAGACAGGGACCTTGACGATGCCGGGGATGGTCGTCGAGCGGCTCGTCTGCTTCGACGAGGCGGCCAAGTTGGCCCTGGGCGCTGTCGCCGCCAGCGACCCCGCCCCGAACGCGACGATGCTGGCGCTCGCGGCGGCATTCCCGGCCCGCGCCGCCTGGCCGGTGGCCGCGAGCGTGCCCTTCTCCTCGGCCCGCAAATGGAGCGCCGTCGAGTTCGCGGCGCAGGGAACCTACGTCCTTGGCGCGCCCGATGTCCTTGGCGACGCGCTCGGCGACCCCTCGGTGCTCGACGAGACGATTCGTGGCGACCCGCGCCTGCACGCCCGCCGCCTGCTCTGCCTCGCGCGCTCGCCCGCGCCACTGCTCGGCGAGCACCTGCCAGCGGGGCTCGAGCCGATCGCGCTCGTCGTGCTGGCCGAACACGTCCGCCCCGATGCCAGCGACACGGTCGCCTTCTTGCAGGCACAGGGCGTCGGTGTGAAGGTGCTCTCGGGCGACGACCCGCGCGCGGTGGCGGCGGTCGCCGGGCAGGTGGGCATCGCGCCCCTTGGGCCTCCCCGCGACGCCCGTTCGCTCTCCGATGAGCCCGAGGCGCTGCTCGTGGCGGTCGAGGAGACGAACATCTTCGGACGCGTGCGGCCGGATCAAAAGCGAGCGCTCGTCCACGCGCTCCAACAGGCGGGCCACGTGGTGGCGATGACGGGCGACGGCGTGAACGACGTGCCGGCACTGAAGCAGGCCGATGTGGCCCTCGCGATGGGCTCGGGCAGCCAGGCGAGCCGAGCGGTGGCGAACCTCGTGCTGCTCGACAGCGCCTTTTCGGCGGTTCCCCAGGTGCTCGAAGAGGGGCGGCGGGTGATCGCCAACATCGAGCGGGTCGCCAATCTCTTTGTCACCAAGACCGTCTACGCCGCCCTGCTCGCTGTGGCGGTGGGTGCCATCGGGCTCCCGTATCCCTTCTACCCCCGCCAGCTCACGATCGTGAGCAGTCTGACCATCGGCATCCCCGGATTCTTCCTGGCGCTCGCCGCCGGTGCGCCGCGCTCGCACGCCGGATTCCTGCCCCGCGTGCTGCGCTTCACGATCCCCGCAGGCACCGGCGTCGCGCTCGCCACCTTCGCCAGCTACGGGGTGATGCGCCTATCGCGCCACGCCCCAGCGGGGACGGCGAAGATGGCGGCGGCGATCGCGCTCTTTGCCGTCGCGCTCTACGTCCTCGCGGTGCTCGCCCATCCGCTCAATGCGTGGCGGCTGGCGCTCGTGTTTGCCATGGGCGGAGTTGCGGTCGCGGCAACGCTTGTCCCGATCAGCCGCGAGCTGTTCGGGCTGTCGCCGCCTTCACCCGCCACGCTCGGGCTGGTCGGCCTGATCGTCGTTCCCGTGCTCGCCGTGCTCAGCCCGCTGCTCGCCCGGGCGTCACGGCGCAGCCCGGCCCGAGCCCGCGGCGACGACGGTGCCCGCGGCGAGCGGCCCCGCCGGCGCGAGCGCGGGCTCAGCTGGCACAGTCGACGCAGCGGGCGAGCACCGGATCGGCGAGCTGGCGGCGGTGCTTAATGAGAAAGCACGCCTGATGGGATGAAGGAGCGCAGCGCCGCTCTCGCGTAACGGGACTTCGACGTGCGGGACCCGGACGCCGGCAGGACGAGGTTCTCGGTGATGGCGCGGCCA
>JAJZBI010000022.1 GCA_021798985.1 Actinomycetes bacterium | reverse complement strand
CTCGCGGAGCTCGGACGGGGGTTCGCGTTCGTGGGCCGCCAGGTGCGCTTCGAGGTCGACGGTGACGACTTCTCCATCGACCTGCTCTTCTTCCACGTCGAGCAGCTGCGCTACGTCGTCGACGAGGTGAAGATCGGCAAGTTCGAGCCGGGCTTCGCGGGCCAGCTCAACTTCTACGTCAGCTAGGTGGACGACCAGCTCCGGCGGTCCCAGCACGCAGCGACCGTCGACCTGCTGCTCTGCGCGGATCGCAACGAGCGGGTCGTGCGCTACGCGCTCGGCGGCCAACGGCAACGCAGGCGAGTGTCCTGTCTCGACCGCCGCGCGGGTTGGTTTCCCCGATCGGGGCACGCTCACCTTCCACCGTCGCCTTCGTCTTTGCGGCGTCGGGGCGTTCACCGCGTCGGCGCCGTTTGGAGCGCCGCGGGTGGTCGCTGCTGGCTTCCGGCCTCGGACCGGCTCACCCGTCCCGTGCGCTGTCATGTCCTTGGTCTTCCTGTCCGAGGTGCTCGAGGTCACCAGCCTCGACGAGCTATCGCCCGTGCACGGCACTGCCTGACGGGCCGGCGCGAACAGCCAAAGCCCGAGCGGACGGCGCGTCGGCACGCAGAACCGGCCGCTGGGCCCACCGGGCACGGGCGACGCGCGGCCAAGGAGCGACGCCAAGGTCAGCCGGTCGCCGCGAGCCGGCGATACGCTGCGGCGATGTCGGGTTTCGCGACGCGACCTCCGCGCATTGGCATTCTCTGGCGCGACCCGGCCGGAACGCCGCGTCCGGCCGCCTCCCGAAAGCTCGACCCGCTCTTCGACGCGCTCGACCGCCAGGGCGCCGACGTCGAGCCACTACCGTTCGAGGACCACCGGATCGACGAGGTCCGTGCCCGGGTGTCGCGCCTCGAGGGGCTGCTCATTTTTGTCAATCCGATCCAAGACGGAGTGAACCGGGGAGGCGTCGACGCGCTCGCTCGAGAAGCTGCGACCGGCGGCGTCTTCGTTTCCGCCGACCCGGCGGTGATCACGAAGATCGGGACGAAAGCAGTCCTCTACGCCACGCGGGACCTCGGCTGGGGCAGTGACACCGAGCTCTACCGCTCGCCGGCCGACTTCGCCGCACGCTTCCCAGATCGTCTCCGCCGTTGCGGGCGCCTCGTCGTCAAGCAAGGCCGCGGGAACGGCGGGGACGGCGTCTGGAAGGTGCAGCTCGTTGAGAGGGCCGACCACGTGAGCCGGGAGACGGAGGTGCGGGTCCAAGACGCCAGGCGCCGCGACGGCACCGCGTCCCGGAGCACTCTTGGGGGATTCCTGGACCACTGCTCGGGTTGTTTTGCGTGGTCGGGCGTCATCGTGGATCAAGCGTTCCAGGAGCGGCTGGCCGAGGGGATGCTCCGCTGCTACTTCTCGCACGACGAGGTCGTCGGCTTCTGCCACCAGTGGCCGCGGGGCCTGCTCGACTTCGACCCGGCAACGCCTCCCCCAGATCCCCCTCCATCGGTGATGGAGGGGCCCGATGTCCCCCGCTATCAGGCGCTGCGGCGACTTGCTGAGGACTCTTGGGTCCCCGAGATGGCCGAGCGTCTCGAACTTGCCCGTGACGAGCTACCCGTGATCTGGGACGCCGACTTCCTCTACGGCCCGAAGGACTCCGCCGGTGCCGACCGCTTCGTGCTCTGCGAGATCAACGTCTCGGCGGTCTGGCCCTTCCCGCCCATGGCCGTCGAGACGGTCGCAGCCAACGCCATCGCCCGGGCCACGCAGCGCCGCACGCCCTGAGCCGCGCAGGGGGCCGACTCGCCGCCCTCCGGCGCATCGACCCGGACGGGATCGCCGCAGCAGTCGGGGGGCGGTTGCCCGATCACTGCCGAGTGCGGCAACAATGGCCAGCCATGACGAGCAGCCCGCCCGAGCAGCCCGCCGGACTCGACGACGAGGCGGCGATGGCGCTTGCCCTGACTGAGGCCGACCTCGCCCTCGCGCACGGCGACGTGCCGGTCGGGGCCGTAGTGCTGTGCGAGGGAGCGGTGGTGGCACGGCGTCACAACGAGCGCGAGCTCCTTCGCGACCCCACCGCGCACGCCGAGGTGCTCGCGCTGCGCGACGCGGCGAAGGCGCTCGGGACCTGGCGCCTCGATCGCTGCACCCTCGTCGTCACCCTCGAGCCCTGCCCCATGTGCGCCGGCGCGGCCGTCGCGAGCCGCCTCGGGCGCCTCGTGTTCGGTGCGCAGGACCCCAAAGCGGGAGCGTGTGGCTCGCTCTACAACCTGTGCGCCGACCCCCGCCTGAACCACGAGATTCCCATCCGTCGCGGCACCTTGGCCGCCGAGGCGACCGAGCGCCTCGTCGCCTTCTTCGCCGAGCGTCGGCCGGCGGCGGCCGGCTTGGAGCCGGCATGAGTCGCTCGGGCATCCTCCTCGGCGCACTGGCGGGCTCGGTGCTGGCAGGAGCCGGCGCGCTGGCGCTGGGCGCCAACGCGCTCGCCGAGCGCACCGTAAGGGTTCGGCGCCATCCCCCCTACCGACACCGGCTCCTCAAGGTGGATGGCGACCAGCTCGTCTTCGCCAGGGACCGGGCCACCGAGCTGCCCGGCACCTACGGCGTGGCGTGGCCTGGCGGCCACGCGGTGACCGGTGACGTCGTGAAACGTGATGCCAGCACCGTCACGCGGCGTCTCGAGCGCGTGCAGTCGGGCACGCTGCTCGCCGGCAAGGTGGCCCTCGATCACATCGACGTCGGCGACCCCCTGAGCGCGTTCGGCCTCGACTTCGAGCACGTGGCGATCGACTCACCGCTCGGGCCCATGCCCGCCTGGGTGGTACCGGGCGCGCGTCGCGACGCCTGGGTGCTCCTCGCCCACGGCTACGGCGGCTCACTTGCCAGCGCGCTGTCCTTCCTGCCGCTCCTCCACCGCATCGGCTGTACCTGCCTCGTCGTCGGCTACCGCAACGACCCGGGCGCGCCCGCCAGCCCCGACCGCCGCTACCACCTCGGCGCGAGCGAATGGCAAGAGGTCGACGCGGCGCTCACCTTCGCGGCCGAGCAGGGGGCGGCTGCGGCCTGCCTATTCGGCTGGTCGATGGGCGGGGCGATCGTGCTCGGCGCCCTCGAGCGGGCCAAGCGTCGCGACCTCGTCACGTCGCTCGTGCTCGACTCGCCCGTGCTCGACTGGCGAGCGGTGATCCACCACGTCGGCCGTTCCACCCGCGCCCCGCGGCCGCTCGTCACCCTTGTGCTCTCGCTCATCGAGCGCAAGATCGACGCACCGCTCTCCGAGCTCGACTGGCTCTCGCGCCCGTCGGTGATCGACGTCCCGGTGCTCTGCTTCCACGGCGAGCTGGACGAGCTCGTTCCCTGCGAGCTGAGCAAGCGCCTCGGTGCCGCGCTTTCCTCGACCGTCGAGCTCATCATCGACCCTCGGGCCGGTCACGTTGGCAGCTTCAACGTCGACCCGCTCTCCTATGAGGCGCGTCTCGCCGCGTTCGTCGCCCGCACGCTGCTCGAGCCAGCAGACGAGCGGGCCGGCGAGATCGACTAGCTTCGCGTCCGGAGGGATGCGAGAGCGGCCGAATCGGGCGGTCTCGAAAACCGTTGTGCGTACTGCGTACCGTGGGTTCGAATCCCACTCCCTCCGCCCAGTTCAGAGGCCCATTTTGGGCCTCTGACGCATTTTCTGGGTCGGACGCGGGCGCGCGCCGGCCTCGGCACACTCGGCGGCCCGGGCCGTCTCCTTGCGGATCTGGCCAGCCGGACCCGGTGGCGCGCTGCTCAGTGCCTCCGGTTGCCTCGACTCTCCCGAGAGGGCTCGCTGCTGCCTCGCCGAGCGTGCGCCGAGTGCCCGCCGTTGCGGTTCCCACCGCCCGAGCCGCCGCTGCCGCCACCGCTATCGCTGCCCGTGCCGTTCGCGAAGACGTGCACATGGCCGCCAAAGGTGTCGGACTGCACCACGACGCCGAGCGGGGCGACATTGCCGTGGACGTTGCCGTCTCGGGCGGCGGTGCAGTCGAGCACGGAGATCGCTCCAGTGCTCGCTCGGTTCTGATCCACCTGGAAGTCACCGCCAACGGTGCAGAACGAGACGGTGATGGCATCGCCGGCACTGTTGTGCTGCAGCTGGAGATCACCAGAGGTCGACAGCCCGTCGAGGGTGATCGAGCCGGCGCTGGTGTTGTCGCTCACCTGCGCGTCGCGCTGCACCGTTCCGCCCGAGAGCGCGATCGACCCGGTGGTCACCTGGTTGTGCTGCAGCTGGAGATCACCAGAGGTCGACAGCCCGTCGAGGGTGATCGAGCCGGCGCTGGTGTTGTCGCTCACCTGCGCGTCGCGCTGCACCGTTCCGCCCGAGAGCGCGATCGACCCGGTGGTCACCTGGTTGTGCTCGACCTGCACGCCACCGCCGATCGGCAGGTTGGTGAGATCGAGGCCATTCAGCGTGTTGCCGCGGATCGCCACGTCCCCGGTCACCGCATCGGGACCACAGATCGTTCCTGACGCGCCGCCGCGCGTCGGCGCTGCGTTGAAGGTGCTGTCCAAGAGCGGCAAGCCACCGACGGTGGTGCCGCAGAGCGCGAAGGGTGCCGGCGAGGTGTCTTGCACCTGCACGCTTCCGCCCACCGTCGCGCCGTAGACGAGAAGGCCGGAGCCCTCGCTCGTGCGCAGATCCTGTCCGATGCCGATCGGCCCGCCGCTCAAGACGATGCTGGCGCCGCGGCTGTTGAGATCGCCGGCAATCGATCCGCACGACATGGTGAGCGAACCGCCGTCGAGGTTCACGTCACCGTTGACGACCACTCGGCCGAGGAAATACACGTTGCCGCGCAGGTCCAGCCCCCCGTCGATGGTGCCCTCGATGACGCCGCCCGTCGTCGAACTCGGCCGGTCGCCGAAGCCGTCGCCGCTCAGCCCGACCGGGCTGGGGGGCGAGGCGCAGAGTGCCTGGACCGTCTGCGCGGTCGTCATCGCCGTCGCGCTGGGCAGGAAGTAACCGGTTGGGGTGTCGCCCGAGTAGCTCGCAGAGACCTCGTTGTCCCCAGGCGGAAGGGCGAGCACCGGGCAGGTCACGGCGGCCACGTCCTTTGCAGTCGCAGTGAGGGAGAGGTCGGCGCATCCAGAGATCGGCGCCGGGGACTGCCCGTCAAAGCTCGAGAAGAACGTGACCGTGCCGGTGGCGTCAGAAGGCGCCACCGTCGCAGTGAAGTCCACTGCGCTCGGCGTCAGCGCCGAGGACAGCACCGTGTGCGTGATCACCGTGATCCGCGCGCTCCCCGGCAGCGTGGCTTTGGCGCCGCCGACGTCGGGCAGCGCGGCGCCACGGCGAGGGCGAGGGGAGCCACCACCCTCGCGTGCGCTCTTGGCGCCGGTCCGGCCGGCTGGGACGGTGTGACGCTCACCACTGTCGACGCTCCCGCCTGGTCACAGTCCCATCCAGGTGGCGAGGCGGCCGCAAGCTAGCATCGCTTTTCCGGCGCGGCAACGACCTGGTCGTGGCCGCTTTGGCCGGCGCGGAAGGGACATGGTCCAGGCCACGGCGCGAGCCCAACGTGCCATCTCATCCCGGTCTGCGTTCGGCGCGATCAGTCCGTCGGGCCGCCGGGCGGCCCCGACTCGGGGCAGCTGGCCGCGGACGTCTCCCACTTCCTGCTTCCTCGGGTCGTCGACACCTCGCGACCGCGGACCTGCTGGCGGACCGGGCACCCAGGAGATGACGAGCGATGCCCTGGGGAGCGGGAATAGTTGATTGATCAACTGTGTTGCTGTGGGCAGTTCGAAACCACAGCGACAGAACAGGAAGTGACCCTGATGACCACAACCCTCCCGGCGGACCAGCTCAGTGGTACCTACAACATCGATCCCGCGCATAGCCGGATCGGCTTCGTCGCCCGGCACGCGATGGTCACCAAGGTGCGCGGCTCGTTCAACGACTTCACCGGCTCGGGCTACTTCGACGCCGCGGATCCGGCGCGCTCGCACCTCGAGCTCACGATCAAGGCCGACAGCATCGACACGCGCAACCAGGATCGAGACAATCACCTTCGCAGCAACGACTTCTTCGACATGGCGACGTACCCCGAGATCCGTTTTGCGTCGACGTCGTTCGCCAAGGTGGACGAGTCGACCTACCGGGTCGCCGGCGATCTGACGATCAAGGGCATCACCCGGCCGGTCACCATCGACTTCGAGCTCACTGGTGCGGCTGTGGACCCCTTCGGCAACCAGCGCCTTGGCCTCGAGGGCGAGGTGACGGTGAACCGGAAGGACTGGGGCATCAATTGGAACGCTGCGCTCGAGGCGGGCGGCGTGCTCGTCAGCGAGAGGGTCGTGCTCGAGTTCGAGGTCTCGGCGATCAAGGCGGCTTGAGCCGTCAGGTGCTCACCGCGGCCCCTCGCGAAGGAGGGGCCGCGGACCGAGGCCAGGAGAAGGTCCAGGAGAAGGGACAGTGGTGAAGCGGCCGAAGGGCGACAATGGGGCCTGGCTGAGCCAGCACGAGCTCGCCGCATGGAAGGGGCTCCAGCGCATGCACGCGCGACTCGCCGGTGCGCTCGCCAGCGACCTCAAGGCGCGCAGTGACCTCTCCCTGCCGGACTACCAAGTGCTCGCCGTGCTGAGCGACGCCGCGAGCGGCAGGCTGCGGGCCTATCTCCTCGCCGACGAGCTGGGTTGGGAGAAGAGCCGCCTGTCGCGCCACCTCGCCCGGATGGAACAGCGGCGGCTCGTCGAGCGCCAGCCGTGCGCGACCGACCACCGGGGGGTGGAGGTCGCCCTCAGCCCGGCTGGGCGCGCCGCCATCGAACAGGCGGCTCCGGGACATGTGGCAGCGGTCCGCCGCTGTTTCGTCGACCCTTTGAGCGCCGCGCAACTGGCGATGCTCGCCGAGATCTCGAGCACCGTCCTCACCCGGCTCGAAGGCGGCCCGCCGGCGAGATGACGGCGGGGCTGGGCCGCGGCCGGCTCGGGCCCGACGGCAGCCTGCCGGTAAGGTGCGGGCGATGTCGAGCGAGATCTTGGTCCGTGAGCTTGAGCCCGACGAGCTCCCCCAGCGCTACGAGCTGTCGCGGCTCGCCTTCGGCGGCCCTGCCGAGGCGCCCCCGAGCGCGCTCGAGGTCCGTGCGGACCGAATCCGCTACGGCGCCTTCGACGGCCGCGGCCACCTCCTCGGAACGGCCACCGACGTCTTCCACCATCGTTGGTGGGACGGCGAGGCGCGCCCGGTGGCCGACGTCGGGGGCGTCGCCGTCGCACCCGAGGCGCGGGGGCGCGGCGTCGCCCGGGCGTTGCTCGGGCACCTCCTCGCCGGGGCGCGGGGACGCGGTGCGGGGCTCAGCTTCCTCTATCCGACCGTGTCGGCCCTCTACCGCTCCGCCGGCTGGGCAATGGTCGGGGCGCGCCGCAGCATCGACATCCCGACCGCGCTCTTGGCCGACGCCCGATCACGTGCGCCGCTCGCCTTGCGCCAGGGCACTGCCGCCGATCTCGCGGGGCTCTCGACGTTGCGCTCGGCCGTGGGCCGGCTGCGCAACGGCATCCTGATCCCGACACAGGGCACCGAGGCTGCTGACTCGTTCCCCGAGGGAATTGACGGCGTGAGCATCGCCACCGACGACGGCGGCGATGCCGGCTTCGTCGCCTGGGGGCGTGGGTCGGGCTATCACGAAGACGCCGTGCTCACCGTCGCCGAGATCATGGCGCGCAACCCCGAGGCCGCCACCAGCCTCCTCGCCTTGCTCTCGAGCTGGCGCAGCGTCGCGCCGACGGTGCGCTTCATCGCCGTCCCCTCCGGGCTGCTCAGCCACGTCCTCCCGCTTGAGGTCGCCCGCGAGCACCGCACCAGCCGGTTCATGGGCCGGGTCGTCGACCTGGCGAGCCTGGTGCGCGCCCGGCACTGGCCGGCGGCGCTAACGGGCGGCTGCACCATCGAGGTCGAGGATCGTCTCGCCAGCTGGAACCACGGCCGATTCGAGCTCGCCGTCGACGGCGGTCGGGGCGAACTCAGCCCGACCACGCGCGCCCCGCAGGTCACCGCGAGCGTCAATGGGCTCGCCTCGTTGGCCTGTGGCACGGCGACACCCGAGATGCTCGCCGAGGCCGGTCTCGCGAGCCTGCACGACCCCGCCGCGGCAGGGCTGCTGCGCCAGCTGATGGTCGGCCCACCGGTCGAACTGCTCGACTACTTCTGATCCGTTGGCAGGCCGACGCCGGCGTGTCTGCGTTCAGTCGGCGGACTCGGGATCGCGCTTCGCGAGCCAGCGCGTCAGCCCGGCCGCGTTGGAGTGCACACCGTTCAGCGTCTCGACGCGGCGGCGCGACTCCTCGCTCAGTCCCGAGACATCGCTGGCAAAGCGCCGCGCCAGGGCGTCGGCGACGTCCTCGCCGGCACGCAGCGCCCGCTCCGCCTCGCTCGCCCAGGCGCGCAGCGTCTCGGCGGCCTCATCGAGCAGATCCTCGATTGCGCCGGGGACGAGGCCGAAGTGCGCAAGCGCGATCCCCGACGGACGGCGTTCGGCGAAGCGCGCCAGCGAGGCGAGGGCGAGGGCGAGGTCGAAGTCCGGCGGGGGTGTGGCGGGGCGGAGGACGCCGCCGTCGGGCAGGCGGACGCCCACGGCGTCACCGGAGAACAGCAGTCCGCTCAGCTCGTCGTGGAATCCAAGGTGGTGCTTGGCGTGACCCGGCGAGTCGACGGCGACGAGCGACCGTCCCCCGCCGAGATCGACCGTCTCGCCGTCGGCGAGCACGCGGAGCCGCTCGGGCGCCGTCGGCGTCAGCCGGCCGTAGAGGGAGTCGAGCAGGGGGCCGTAGACCTGGCCGGCCGAGGCCACGAGGCGGGTCGGGTCGGCGAGGTGTCGCGCCCCGAGCTCGTGAACGTAGACGGTCGCGTTGGGGAACGCCGCCGCCACGTCGCCGACGCCCCCGGCATGGTCGAGGTGGATGTGGGTGAGCGCGATGCCGGCGAGGTCCTCGGGCCCGAGGCCGAGGCGCTCGAGCTCCGCGAGCACGACCGGCGCCGAGGTCTGGCTCCCCGTCTCGACGAGGACGGGGCGTGGGCCGGTGAGCAGGTAGCCGGCGGTTGTCTGATGCCACCCCCCGAGCAGCGTGTCGAGCTCGAGGACGCCCTCGGCCAGCGGCTTGGCCGGCGGCGCGATGATGCCGTCCGCGCTCACTGGGCCGCCTTGAGCTCGATCACCACCTTGACGTCGTCGGTCTGGCGCTCGAAGGCCTGCTCGAAGTGCTCGAGCGGAATGCGGCGCGAGATCAGCGCGCCGAGCCAGTCCTTGTCGGCCTTGGCGAGCGCCTCGGCGCCGGCCACATAGTGGCGTCGGTTGGCGTTCACCGACCCGAAGACCGCCTTGTTGCCGAGCACGGCGTCGCGCGCCAGCGAGCCGAGGTCGAGCTCCACGTTGCGCCCGGTCGGCGACACGCCCGCGAGGCACAGCACCCCGCCGGTGCCGAGGGCACCGAAGGAGTCGGCGACGAGTTGTGGCACCCCGGTGCACTCGACAACAACGTCGGGTGCCTCGACGGCATCGGCGATCTTGCCCGTGTGGTACTGGGCGCCGAGCCTTTGCACGAGGTCTGGCTTAAGACCAGTCTCGACCTGGTCGAGCACGTGCACCTCGAGGCCCTGCTGCACGCCCATCAAGGCGGCGAGCAGGCCGATCGGACCAGCCCCCACGACGAGCGCCCGGCGCGGGCGCCAGGTGACCCGGTTGCCGATCAGATCGGCTTGCTCCCAGGCTTTGGCGACCACCGTCGTGGGCTCGAGCAGGACGCCGAGGTCACCGAGGCTCGGATCCAGCTTGACGAGCGCGTCGGGCATGGTGCGGTAGCGCTCGCGGGCGAAGCCGTCGAGCGACTTGATGCCGTGCTCGACGTATTGGCCGTTGCGGCACTCGTCCCACTCGCCGACCGCGCACGAGTAGCACGGCACCGGGTCGGGGCGGCGCACGATGCCGACGACGAGGTCGCCTTCGGCAAAGCCACTGTTCGCCGGGGTCTCGACGACCCGGCCGAGCGACTCGTGGCCGAGCACGAGGCGCTCTTCGCCTTCAGGCGACCAGCCGTAGTCTCCGCTCACGATCTCGACGTCGGTGCCACAGACCCCGACCGCCAGGGTCTCGACGACGATCGGCCCCTCCTCGATCTTGGGTTCGGCGACGTCCTCGAGCCGAGCCGAGTTGGCGCTCTTCGGGGTGACGGTGAGTGCACGCATGGCGGCTCTTTCTTCCTGGTCGGGAGGGGCTAGGCCTCGCTTGCCGGGTCGGGAGATTGCGGCCCGTGGTGGCCGAACAGCCGGCGAGAGAGGTGGTGGCGCCGAGAATTCGGCCCGCGGCGCCGGCCGCGCTCGGAGCGCAGCCCAGCGAGACGCCCGCGGTGAGACATGTCCGCCGCCCAGTCCTCTTTCGCACAGAGGTTCACGGCGCTGTTGATGAGCGAGATGTGCGAGAACGCCTGGGGGAAGTTGCCGACCAGGCGCTTGGCCACCGGGTCGTACTCCTCAGAGAGCAGGCCGAGATCATTGCGGAGCGCGAGCAGCCGCTCGAACAGGGCGACGGCATCGTCTCGCCGCCCGATCAGGTCGTAGTTGTCCGCCAGCCAGAACGAGCACGCCAAGAACGCTCCCTCCCGCCCGGTCAGGCCGTCGATGCCCCCGGCGTTCGCCGCGTCGTAGCGGAGCACGAAGCCGTCCTGGACGAGCTCGCTCTCAATGGCGGCGACGGTGCCCTTCACGCGCTCGTCACTCGGCGGCAAGAAACCGACGATCGGGATCAACAAGGTGCTCGCGTCGAGCTCCTTGGAGCCGTAGTACTGCGTGAAGGTCTTGCGCTCGGGGTCGTAACCCTTCTCGAGGACTTCACGGTGAATCTCCTCGCGGGCCGCGCGCCAACGATCGACCGGGCCCTCGAGGTGGTAGCGCTCGGCGTCTTGGATCGCCCGGTCGAAGGCGACCCAGGCCATCACGCGGGAATGGGTGAAGTCGCGCCGCGGGCCGCGAACCTCCCAGATCCCATCGTCGGGCTGACGCCAGCCGTCCTCGAGGAAGTCGAGCAGCACCCGCTCGAGGTCCCACGCCGACTCGTCCTCGAGGCCGCCGCGCCGCGACTCGTGCAGGGTCGAGAGCACCTCGCCGTACACGTCGAGCTGGTATTGGCCGGCGGCCGCGTTGCCGATGCGCACCGGCTTGGACCCCTCGTAGCCACCGAGCCAGGGGATCTCTGCCTCTCGCAGCTCGCGCTCACCGGCCGGGCCGTACATGATCTGGAGCTGGGAGGGATCGCCGGCGACCGCCCGCAAGAGCCAGTCCCTCCAGGCGGCGGCCTCGTCGTGGTAGCCGCAGGCCATGAGCGAGCTCAGCGTCAAGGTCGCGTCCCGCAGCCAGCAGAAGCGGTAGTCCCAGTTCCTGCCGCCACCGAGCGTCTCGGGCAGCGAGGTCGTGGCGGCGGCGACGATGCCGCCGCTCGGCGCGAAGGTGAGCGCCTTCAAGGTGATGGCGGAGCGCAGCACCGCGTCGCGCCACTCGCCCGGCGGGATCTCGCAACGCTCGGCCCAGTCCTGCCAGAACTGCGTGGTGTCGGCGACGCTGTAGTGGCCGTCCACGGGACGGGGTGGGGCCTCGTTCGAGGGGTACCACGACAGCACGAAGGGGAGCGACTGGCCCTCGCTCACGGTGAAGTCCGCCACCGTGCTCATGTGCTCGCCATGGGTCGGCACCCGACTGAAGAGCGCGACGGCGTCCGGGCCGGCGATCGCCGTTAGGAGCCCATCGATCCGGCGCACCCATGGCTGGATGTTTCCGTAGCCGAAGCGGACCACGAGGTCCATACGCATGTCGACGCGGCCGCTCACCCCCTGGACGACGCGCACGATCTCCGGGTGGGTTTCTCTCACCGGCATGCAATCGATGATCCGCACCGTCCCCGACGGCGTGGAGAACTCGCTCTCGAGCACGAGCGTGTTCTCTCGGTAGCTGCGTCTCGTTGCCATGAGGGGCGCCCCATCCCCCGGGCGAGGAGAGGCTGCTGGCGCGATGCGCCAGTATCCGTGGCGCTCGTCACCGAGCAGACGGGAGAAGCAGGCGGCGGAGTCGAAGCGGGGAAGGCAGAGCCAGTCGATCGAGCCATCACGCCCGACGAGCGCGGCGGTGTGCGTGTCGCCGATCACCCCGTAGTCCTCGAGCCGTAGCGCCACGCCCGACATCTTTACCCGCTCGGGCGCACAACCTGCCGTCGCGCCCGAGGTGGGCGGTCAAATTCCCTGCCCGGTGCTGCCATCACCCCTGCTCAGCTGGCGCAGGACTGCGTCGAGACCGCAAGGCGCAGGTGCGCTGCCTCCTCCACGCGCCGGCGCACGCCGGGCGAGGCGAGTGCGTAGCCCACGTGAGGATCGGCGACCGAGCGCGAGAAGACGACGCCGACCACCTCTCCACGTGGGGTGAGCAGCGGACCACCGGAGTTCCCGGGGCGCACCACGGCGTCGAGCTGGTAGACGAGGCGCTGGACCATGGCGCCCCCGTAGATGTCACGACCCTCGGCCACAAAGCGCGCCGCGATGCCCGCCGGAACGGCCTTGAACGGGCCGCCGCCGGGAAAGCCAAGGACGACCGTGGCGCGCCCCTGGCCGATCGGGCGACGGTCGATGGCGAGCACGGGAGTGCCGAGCGGGGCCGTCCGCAGCACGGCAAGGTCAAAGCGCGGGTCGAACTCGACGACCGTCGCTTTCGCCGAGCGACCGCCGACGGCTTCGACCGTGATGTCCGTGGTTCCGGCGACGACGTGCGCATTGGTCACGAACAGCCCGGGTGCGACCGCGAACCCCGAGCCCTCTTGCTCGTCACCGCAGCCGAGCGCCACCACCTTGACCGTCGCGCTCCGTGCCAGGGCGACGGCGCGGGCCACCTCGGCGCCGCTCGCCAGGTGCACGGGCCCTGAGACGGCCGGGAGTGCGTTGACGAGCACCTCGGGAAAGCCGCTCGCCGACAGGTAGCGCTGCACGGCGGCGAAGGCGTCAGGAACCGGCGGCATCACCGCCTGCACGCGACGCAGCAGCGCCGAGCTCTCGATCTGGCTGGCGAGCGCCGGGACCGGGGCGGTGATGAGGAGGGAGGCGAGGAGCCAGCAGACGACGAGTGTCCCCCCGAGCGAGATGACGACGCCGAGGACGGCATCGATCGCGCCGATGCGCATCCTCCGGGCCAGCCGCCAGGCGCGCACGCCGAGGCGGCGGCCCGCCGCGGCGAGCACGGCCGCCGGCACGGCGAGCGACAGCAAGGTGACGAACAGCTGCAGCGTCGGGCTCGAGAAGTTGGGCGCGATCAGGCCGACCAGGGCGGCGCCGAGGCTGAGCCCGGCGAGTAGGCCGGCAAAGGTCACGAGCTGGACGGCGGCGCCAAGGCGGGCGCCTCGCAGCGCGGCGAGGACGAGGACGACCGCCAAGACGACGTCGAGCGCGTTCACGGGGTCGAGCTGGCGGGGTCCCCGATGGGCTCGATGCCGAGGTCCTCGTAGCTCAGCAGGCGGAAGTACGGCACGCCCCGCTCAGAAAAGCGCGCCGCCGCGAGCTCGCCGCGGTCGAGCAGCGTGCAGGCCACGACGACCTTCGCACCGCTCGCTGCGACGACATCCAGCGCCTCGAGGATCGAGCGGCCAGTCGAGACCGTGTCTTCGACGAGGACGACGCGCCGGCCCGCTTCGAGCGCGGCGCCCTCGATGCGCCGCCCGGCACCATGGTGCTTTTCCTGCTTGCGGACCGAGAACCACGAGGATCGGGCGAGCACGGCGACGGCGTGGGCGATCGGGTCCGCGCCCATCGTCATGCCGCCGATCGCGTCGTAGCCTGGCGCTCGCTCCTCGAGGGCGGCGATCAGCGCCTCGGCGGCGGCCACGAGGTCGGCACCACGCGACAGCGCACGGCGCAGGTCGACGTAGTCGTAGCTCATGCCGCCCGAGGAGAGCTGGAAGGGCTGCTCGCGCCGCAGATATCCGTGCTCGAGGATGACCGTGCGCAGCCGCACGAGCCGCGCGTCGCCAAGTGGGGCAGGGGTGGCCGGCGACCGAGCGGCGTCACGTTGATCCATCGTGGCCGAGTGTAGGGGCGGCGCTCGGGCGCCGGCGGCTCGCGCCGAGCGCTCCGCCAGCTCGGCTCAGGCGCGATCGTTGAAGCGATACCCGATGCCGCGAATCGTGAGGATGTGGGTCGGCTCCTCGGGATCGGGCTCGATGCGCGCCCGTAGCCGGCCGACCAAGGTGGCCACGATGCGCGGGTCGCCGTCGTAGTCGAGGCCCCACACCCGCTCGAGCAGCGCCTCGCGCGTCACGACCCGCCCGGCGCTGGCGAGCAGCTCACGCAGCACCTGGAACTCGCGCAGCGGAAGCTCGACGGCCTCACCGCGGACGAAGACCTCGTGGCGGTCGGGATCGAGCACCACCTCGCCGGCACGCAGCACGGCGCTCGTGACCGGAGCGCTGGGCGTGCCGGCCACAGCGCGCTCGGCGGCGTAGCGGCGGCGCAGCAACGCACCGATGCGGGCAGCCAGCTCGCGCACGCGGTAGGGCTTGGGCACGTAGTCGTCGGCGCCGACCTCGATGCCGACGACGACGTCGACCTCCTCGCTGCGCGAGCTGACCATGATGATCGGCGTGTCGACCCCCCGCGCCCTCAGCTCGCGACAGATCTCGATCCCCGACAGGCCGGGCAGCATGACGTCGAGCAGCACGACGTCGGGCTGCAGCGTCTCGAAGGCGGCGAGGGCGTCGCGCCCGTCGCGCACGGCGGTCACCGCAAGGCCCTCGCGCTCGAGGCCGATGCTGAGCGCGAGCACGTGGCTCTCGTCGTCCTCGACCACCAGCACCCTCGGCCAGCGTGTCCGCTCGCCTGGCACCACGGCAGCTGCGCCCACTCGTCGCCACCTCGTTCGCGCGGACCCTCCGCCGCAGCTCGCTCGCATCGTGGCGGGGCGCGGTGACGCCGATGCGAGGCCGCGGTGAACGGGGCGTGACGGGGCGACGAATTCTCAGCGAAAGCTCGCTTGCACCCCTCTTGCACCCCAGCCGGCATGCTGTGGGGCACCACAGGGAATGGGCGAGCCAGCCGGCGAGGCGAGACGGTCCGGCCGCGACGTGAGGAGGCCTTGCTGAGCACCGCCGGGAGCATCGTGCTGCTCGCTGCCGCCGTGGCGGCGCTGATCTGGTTGCCGCGCATCGGCTTCCTCGTGCCGCCCGCGCTCGGCGCCGTGGCGATCGGTGCCGGGCTGCTCGCGCCCCGTGCCGGCCTACACGCCCTCTCCCCCCTCCTCGCCCCGCTGGGCTTCGTCCTCGCCGCCGTGCCCCTCGCCGTCCTGCTCGACGAGCTCGGCTTCTTCGAGGAGCTGGCACGGCGGATCGGCGCCGGCCGCCACTACCTGGGGGCCTGCTGGGTGCTCGCCGGCCTCGTCACGATGCTGCTCAACCTCGACGCGGCGGTCGTGATGCTGACCCCCCTCTACCTGCGCCTCGCCGAGCGCCGCCGCGTCGACGCGCTGGCGCTGTGCCTGCAGCCGCTGCTCTTGTCCTGCCTCGCCTCATCGGCGCTGCCCATCTCGAACCTCACCAACCTGATCGCCACCCCAGCGCTCGGCCTGTCAAGCGTCGGCTTCCTGATGCACCTCGGGCTGCCGACGCTCGCCGCGACGGCGGTGGGCTGGCTCGCCTACCTCCGCCTCCCCCAGGTCGCCGGGGTCGCCGCGATCGCCCCGACACCGTCCTCGCGCTTGTCGGCGGACCGGCGGGCCCTCGTGCTCGGCGGGATCATCGTGGCCGCCTGCGTCACCGGGTTCCTCGCCACCTCGGACCTCGGGGGCTCGCCCTGGGAGGTCGCGGTCGGCGGCGACCTCGTGCTGGTCGCCCTGACTCGGCGCTTGCCCTTGCGGGTCGTGCCGTGGAAGAGCGTCGGCACCGTGCTCGGCCTCGGCGCCCTGGCCGCCGCAATCGCGCACCAGCTCTCGCTCGCCAGCCTCTTCGGGTCGAGCTCGCCGCTCGGGATGCTGCGCGACCTCGGCATGCTGAGCGTCGGCGCGAACGCCCTCAACAACCTCCCGGCGCTCCTCGTGAGCTTGCCGCACCTGTCGGCGCACCCGAGCTGGTCGACGTGGGCCGTCCTGCTCGGCGCCAACGTCGCACCGCTGGCGCTGCCGAGCGGGACGCTCGCTTCGCTGTTGTGGCTGGAGACCGTGCGCCGGCTCGGCGTGCCCTTCGGCGAGCGGGAGTACCTGGGACTCGCCTGGAAGGTGGCGCTCCCTGCGCTCGTCGCCGCCGCGGCCGCGCTCGTGGCGCTGCGGGCGTTGCTCGCCACGCCCTAACCTCGCGCTCGTGGCCGGCACCCTCCTCGCGCGCATGGTGGGCCGGGGGGCGCGCCGCGCCCCCTCGCCCGACCCGTCTGGGGGAGTCGACGGGCTTCCCGACCACCACCACCGCGACGTGCGCGGCGGTGGCCTGCGCGCCGCGGTGTTCGGGGTCAGCGACGGGCTGGTCTCCAACGTCTCGCTCGTGCTCGGGACCGCCGGTGCGCACCCCGGTGCGGGCATCATCCGCCTCGCCGGCCTCGCCGGGCTGTTCGGCGGGGCGTTCTCGATGGCCGTCGGCGAGTACGTCTCGATGCGGGCCCAGCGCGAGGCCTTCGAGCGCGAGCTCTCGATCGAGCGCGAGGAGCTGCGCCGTCGCCCCGAGTTCGAGCGCCGTGAGCTGGCCCGCATCTACGAGCGGCGCGGCATCGAGCGCGAGGTCGCCGCCCAGCTCGCCGCCGAGCTGATGGCGGACCCCGACGTGGCGCTCGAGACGCACGCCCGGGAGGAGCTCGGTATCGACCCCGACGAGCTCGGCGCGCCACTCCAGGCGGCGGGGTCGTCGTTCATCACCTTCGCGCTCGGCGCGCTCGTCCCCTTGCTCCCCTTCTTGCTCGGTGCGAAGGGCATGGTCGCCGTCGGCATCACGATCGGCCTCTCGGCGCTCGCCGCCTTGGCCGTCGGGAGCCTGCTGTCGGTCCTGACGGCGCGCTCGTGGTGGCGCTCGGCCCTTCGCCAGCTGGTGCTCTGTGCGCTCGCAGGCGCTGCGACGTTCGGGATCGGCTCGGCGATCGGCGTCGCTGGGTGAGCGAGCCGCCGGGAGCTGCCGTGATCCATCTCGTGCGGCACGCCCACGCGGTCGCCCGCGAGCGCTGGGAGGACGACGACGCGTTGCGACCGCTGTCCAGGCTTGGCCACGCCCAGGCCGAGCTGCTCGCCGAGCGCCTCGCGGCACTTCGGGCGAGTCGGATCGTCTCCAGCCCGGCGCTGCGCTGCGCGCAGACCGTCGCCCCGCTGGCCACCCAGACGAGGCTGCACGTGGAGGAGGTGGCCTTCCTCGCCGAAGGCACCCCGGCCGAGCCTGCGCTCGCCGGGCTGATCGACGCCGCCGCCACGGGGCCGGTCGTCGCCTGCACGCACGGCGACGTGCTTGGCCTGGTGCTCGACCACCTCGCCCAGCAAGGCACCGAGTTCTCCTCGCCGCGCCACGTCCCCAAGGCGGGGACGTGGGAGCTCGTCCTCCAAGGCGAGCGCGTCGCGACGGCCCGCCTCGTCCCTGCCCCCGCCGCCGCCGGCTGAGGCTGCAGGATCCGCCCTCGCCGAGGGGCGCGCGCATTATCGTCTCGCCGATGCCCGAGGCGATGACGACCGGCACCGGACCGCTGCTGTTGAGTGGCGGCGGGCTCCCCGACGTGGTGGCACGGCGCCTCGTCGAGGCGGCCGGCGGCGAGGTCGCCGTCGTGCCGACCGCCGCCGCCTACGAGCGGCCCGAACGGGTGCTCACCGCCGCCGAGGCGGCCCTCGGCACCCTCGGCGGCCGGGTCCGTCCAGTCATGATCCTCAATCGCCGCGACGCCGAGAACCCCGAGCTCGCCGACGAGATCCGCTCGGCCCGGGCGATCTGGCTCGTGGGCGGCTCGCCGCTGCACCTGCGCTCGGTGCTGAAGAACTCGCTCGCGCTCCACGGCCTGGAGTCGGCCTGGCGCGCCGGCGCGGCCGTCGGCGGCGCCGGTGAGGCGGCGATGGCCCTCAGCGACCCGATGGTCGACCCTCGCGGCGGCGCCTTCACCGTCGGTCTGGGGCTCGTGCGGTCCTTGGCGGTCGTGCCGCACTTCGACGGCGCGCTCACCGCGCAGCTCCGTCGGACGATGGCGATCGCTCCACCGGGATGCGCCCTCGCCGCCCTCGGCGAGGGCGCCGCGCTCGTGCGCGAGCTGGACGGGACCTGGCGCCGTGACGGCGACGGCGCACTCGAGCTCTTCGTCGCCGGTCAGCCCGTCGGCCTCGAGGCGCTCGCCGGCAAGCCGATCGGCTAGGCGAGCTGGGGCTCAGTCGGCCTCGGTGATCTCGATCGACTCGATCGTCACCCGCTCGGCCGGCCGGCCTGAGCCCGAGCCGATGGCGTCGATCGCCTGCACGACATCGAGGCCCTTCACGACCTTGCCGAACAACGAGTACTGCGGCGGGAGCTGGATACCCGAGGGCCCGCTGATCACGAAGAACTGGCTGCCGTTGGTGTTCGGCCCGGCATTCGCCATCGCCAGCGAGCCGAGCTCGTAACGGCCGGGCGCCGGCAGCTCGTCCTCGAAGCGATAGCCCGGCCCGCCAGTCCCCGTCCCCGTCGGGTCGCCGCCTTGGAGGACGAAGCCCGGGATCACGCGGTGGAAGAAGGTGTCGTCGTAGTAGTGGTAGCGGGCAAGGAAGACGAAGTTGTTGACCGTCCGCGGCGCAGCGATGGCGTCGAAGGCGATCGTCATCGACCCCTTGCTCGTCGTCATGACCGCCCCGTAGCGCTTGGACAGGTCCAAGCACATCGGCGGCGGGCCATCAAAGCGCTGGGTCTTCGGCGCGGAGCCGTCTGCTGGCGGGCACGTGGGAGTCATGCTCACTCCGTTTCTGGCCGGTGGCCTGCTAGCCGCTGACCTGGCTGATCGTGACGCTCTTCATGTAGTGCAGCACCTTCGGCGTGCCCCCTGAGCTGCCGTCCGCGCCGATCTTGGCGACGACGGCGGTCCCTGAGACCACCTTGCCGAACAAGGTGTAGTTCGGCTCCTGGTCGAGGGTCTTCTGCCCGCCGGGCAGGACGATGAAGAACTGGCTGCCGTCGGTCGATGGTCCCGAGGAGTTGGCGAGCGCGACCCCCCAGACGGGGTAGCAGTCGGCCTTGGCGGTGCAGGACTTGGGCGGGGTGTTCCCCGTGAAGGAGTAGCCCGGGCCGCCCGTGCCCGTCCCGGTGGGGTCGCCGCCCTGGACGACGAAGCCTGGGATCACCCGGTGGAAGTCGACGCCGTTGAAGAAGTGGTAGCGGGCGAGGAAGACGAAGTTGTTGACCGCCGCGGGCGACGCCGCGGCGTCCATGCGGATGACGAAGGTCCCGACGTCGGTGACGACCTTGGCGTCATAGACCCCATTGGCGGCGATGCAGGTGGGTGGCGCCTTGGTGAAGGCGATGACGCGCTTTGAGGCGCCCGAGGCGGGCGGGCAGGTGGGCGCGACGGCCGTGTGAGAGACCGGCGCCGTGGTCGGCGTCGCCTGCGTGGAGGACGTCACCGGCGCGCTCGTCGTGGTGTGCTTGGCGGCCGCCGGAGTCTTCGGCCCAGAAGAGCTGGTCACGCCGAAGACGATGCCGACGATCGCCCCGGCCACGACCAGGGCGATGAGGCCTCGACGGAGGCCCTTTCGCCGCCGCACACGCTGTTGCTCGGCGGCGACCTTCAGGTCGCGAAGGGCGCGTTGACGGGCTCGCTTCTCGCTCGGCACGGTCCGCAAAGCTATCCGCTGGCCGCGAGATAGGTTGGCGGTCGTGGCCCTCACCGTCCAGAAGTTCGGCGGCACCTCGGTGGCCGACGCAGAACGCATCCGCGCGGTCGCCGACCACGTCGCCCGCACCCGCCGCCAAGGCGATGAGGTCGTGGTCGTCGTCTCGGCCATGGGCAAGAGCACCGACGACCTCCTGCGCCTCGCCGCCGACGTCAGCGCCGTGCGGCCGGGCCGCGAGCTCGACATGCTGCTCACGGCTGGGGAGCGCATCTCGATGGCGCTGCTGTGCATGGCCCTCGCCGAGCTCGGCGTGCCCGCGGCCTCCTTCACCGGCAGCCAGGCCGGGATCATCACCGACACGGTGCACCAGAACGCCAAGATCATCGAGGTGCGCGGCGATCGGCTGCGCGACGCGCTGCGCAGCGGCCACGTCCCGGTCGTCGCCGGCTTCCAGGGCGTCTCGACCGAGCACGACGTGACGACGCTCGGGCGCGGCGGCTCGGACACGACGGCGGTGGCGCTCGCCGCCGCGCTCGGCGCCGACCGCTGCGAGATCTACACCGACGTCTCGGGGGTCTTCAACGCGGACCCCCGCATCGTCCCCGACGCGCGCAAGATCAAGCGCATCTCCTTTGAGGAGATGCTCGAGATCGCCGCCACCGGCGGCCGGGTGCTGGCGCTGCGCTCGGTTGAGTTCGCCCGCAACCACCACGTGCCCCTCCACGTCCGCTCCAGCTTCACCTGGGAGCCCGGCACGTGGGTGGGCGAGGAGGACCCCACCATGGAGCAGCCCATCGTCTCGGCGGTGACGAGCGACGCCACGGCGACCAAGCTCACCCTCACCAAGGTGCCTGACCAGCCCGGCATCGCCGCCTCGCTGTTCCGCGCCCTCGCGGACGAGCACGTCAACGTGGACATGATCGTGCAGAACACCTCGCACGACGGCACGACCGACATCTCCTTTACGACCGGCAAGGTCGACACGCCGACCGCGGCGCGCGTCGTCGAGGCGCTGGCGGAAAAGATCGGTGCGGGCACCTTGTCGATCGACGAGTCGATCGCCCAGGTCTCGGTGATCGGGGCGGGCATGCGCACCAACCCGGGGGTCACGGCCACGATGTTCGAGTCGCTAGCCGCGGCCGGCATCAACATCGAGATGATCTCGACCTCGCCGATCCGCATCTCGTGCATGGTGGCCGCCGAGGGTGCCGAGCGCGCCGTACGGGCGCTGCACGAGGCCTTCGAGCTCGGCGAGCCGCGCGTCTAGCCGGCTTCGAGCTGGGAGCCCGGGGGCGCCCGGGGTAGCCTTGGCCGCATGAACGTAGGCGTCTTCGGAGCGACCGGGCAGGTCGGCGGCGTGATGCGCCGCCTGTTGGACGAGCGGGGCTTTCCCGTCGAGACGATCCGATTCTTTGCCTCCAAGCGCTCGGCGGGCTCGAGCCTGACCTGGAAGGGCGCCGACGTCACCGTAGAGGACGCCGACGGCGCGGACTTCACCGGACTCGACGTGGCGCTGTTCTCCTGTGGCAAGGCGGCCTCGCTGGCGCTCGCCGAGAAGGTCGCCGCCGCCGGCGCGACCGTCATCGACAACTCCTCGGCCTGGCGCATGCACCCCGAGGTCCCTCTCGTGGTCCCCGAGGTCAACGCCGCCGACCTCGACACCATCCCGAAGGGCATCGTCGCCAACCCGAACTGCACGACCATGATCGCGATGCCGGTCCTGAAGCCGATCGCCGACCGCGCCGGGCTGCGCCGCGTCGTCGTCTCGAGCTACCAGGCGGTCTCCGGCGCCGGCCTCGCCGGCGTCGCCGAACTCGACGAGCAGGTGCGCAAGATCGCCGACGCCGCGGTGGCGCTCACCCACGACGGCGCCGCGCTCGAGATGGCCCCGCCGAGCGTCTTCGTGCAGCCGATCGCCTTCAACGTCTTGCCCTACGCCGGTGCGCTCGCCAACGACGGCAGCGGGGAGACCGACGAGGAACAGAAGTGGCGGAACGAGAGCCGCAAGATCCTCCACCTGGCCGACCTCGCGGTCGACTGCACGTGTGTGCGCGTGCCCGTCTTCACCGGCCACTCGGTCTCCTTGCACCTCGAGCTCGAGCGTCCCCTCGAGCCCGAGGACGCTCGGGCACTGCTCGAGGCCGCCCCTGGGGTGCGCGTCATCGACGTGCCGACGCCCCTGCAGTCCGCCGGGATCGACGACTGCCTCGTCGGGCGCATCCGCAAGGACCGCTCGGTGGACAACGGCCTGGCGCTGTTCGTCTGTGGCGACAACCTGCGCAAGGGCGCGGCGCTGAACGCCGTACAGATCGCCGAGGCGCTCGCGAGCCGCGGCTAGCTACTTCGCCCGGAAAAAGGGGCTCTGGCAAGCCAGGACGGCGCCTCGAGGGCGCCGCGGGTGCGGCCGTTACCGCCTAATCTCCCGCCTTTCGGCCCCGCCTCCTGCCTCGGGCCCCTCCAAGTTCCGACGGGCTGCGGCGGGTGAGGCCGAGCGGCGGGAGCTCAGGTGCGGCATTGCTTGGCCAAGGGTCTGTTGTGGGGTGGTCCGGTCCCCTCTGGCCGCTCCCGTCGTTCTCTGGCGGCCTCCCGTGTCGCCGCTCGTCTCGCCTGGAGGACGGCGACCTTCGTGGCGTTGTGGGCGAGCACTCCCCAGCCGCACCAGGCGGCCGCCCCGGCGCTGCCGTCGAGGAGGGTCCTCTCGAGGCCCCAGGCGTGCTTCAGGTGCGCGATGCGGCCCTCCGAGCCGGTGCGCCACTTCACGAGGCGCCGGAAGGAGCGGCTCGACTCGAGCGCCCGGCGCTGGGCACTCTTGCGGCCCTTGTAGGGGATGACGACCTTCTTGGCGCCGACGGCCTCGATGGCGGCCTCGATGCCGGAGGCCGAGTAGCCCCGGTCCGCCGTGACTGCCCGCGGGGCGCGTCCGAACAGCGCCTTCACCCGCTTCATCGCCGAGACGATCAAGGTGGCGTCGTTCGGGTTGCCCTGGAACACCGCGAGGTCGAGCACGAGGCCGTCGGCGTTGTCGGCGACCTGGGCCTTGTAGCCGAACTCGACCGGCTTGCCGAGACGGCCCTTTGCGATGGGTCGGGCGTCGGGGTCGTGCAGCGACACGATCCGGGTCGATTCCTCGGGCATATCCCCACCGATGCGGCTTCTTGCCTGGACGACGACCTTCTCGAGCAGGCCGGCCACGCGCTCGATGTCGGCGACGAGGCACGACGCCCTGCTCGACGCGTCAGCGCCGGCACGGGCAAGTGAGCGGGCGGCGTTGTGCGCGACGATGCGCGCCTCTGTAATCGTCACCTCGGCGAGATCGGCGAGCTCGCCGGTGATGGCGAGCACCTCGGCCTTCGCCTCGTCGCTTCGCCGGCGAAGCCATGCCCCGATGTCGTGGGTGCGGCGGCGGACAGACCGCGTCCGGTTGCGAAACGGCGTCCGACGCGCGAGGCCCAGCTGCTTCAGGAGCTCCACGCTGCCTGCGAGCTTCGCCACGCCACGGGCCAGCAGACCCGAGTCGGTCGGGTAGGCGACGTTCGCGGCGACAACGGTCGCGTCGATCCGCACCTTGTCGAGCTTGACGAGGTGCTCGCCGGGCGCCTTCTTGAGCAGCGCCTCGTTCAGCTTGGCCACCACGTCGTCGCCGCAGCGCTTGGTGATCTTCATGAGCGTGGACGGATCGGGAACCGTGTCGTAGGGGCCGATCCGGCAGAACCGCCGCCAGGCGAGCGAGTCGGCCACCTCGCCACAGAGGGTCTCGAAGCCGAGGCGGTAGCGGTAGCGCAGGTGCATGAGGCGCAGGTAGGTCTCGATCGGGATCGAGGGCCGGCCGAACAGCGGCGAGAAGTGAGGCACGAACGGCTCGAAGAACACCGAATCGTCGAGCAGCTCATCGATCAGCTGAAGTCCTCGTGGCAGACGGTGGAACTCGTCGGGGAGCAGGGACTCCCAGAGGGCCTGCTGGCCATCTACTTTGGTGCGCAGCACGGTGGCTCCGATCCCTTTCGCAACGGGTGGTCGGAGACATCGTGTCAACATCGGGCGCAGATCGCGAGCACCCTCCAGACCAGGGAGTCCTGTTCAGGGGCTATTTCTCGAAGTCGTTTTTCCGGGCGAAGTAGCTAGCGCTAGTAGGCGCGGGCGAACAGCACCCGCCGCCCATAGGCGGCGGGCTGCCCGCACCAGGCGCAGCTCCCGTTCTCCTCGCGGGCCGCGAAGGGGACACAGCGCGGGGTCGCCTTGGTGTGCTCTTGGATCTCGTCCTCGCACTCAGCCCGCCCGCAGTGCAGCACGCTGGCAAAGCCTTCGGCCACCGCCGCCGCCATCTGCTCGCGGTCGTCGGCGAGCGCCGTGTGCTCGTCGCGGTAGCGCTCGGCGCGGGCGAGCAGGCGCTGCTGGAACTCCGCGAGGCGGCCGGGCATCTCCCCGGCGACCGTATCGAGCGGGCGCTGCTCTTTCTCCTCGCTGAGCCGGTCGGCCAGCGTCACGACGCCGGCAGCGAGGTCGCGCGGGCCGAGCTCGAGGCGGACCGGCACGCCGCGCAGCTCCCACTCGTTGAACTTGAAGCCCGGCGAGAGGTGGGTGCGCCGGTCGACGCGGACCCGCACGCCCGCCGCCGACAGGCGAGCCGACAGCGCATCGGCCGCCTCCATCACCGCATCAAGGTCGCCCTCACGGCCGATCGGCACGACGACCACCTGGTAGGGAGCAACGCCGGGCGGCAGCACGAGGCCCTTGTCGTCGCCATGGGTCATGATCACGTTGCCGACGATCCGCGTGCTCAGTCCCCACGAGGTGGTGTAGCAGAGCTCTTGCACTCCCTGTGCACTTGTAAAATTGATGTCAAACGCGCGCGAGAAGTTCTGCCCAAGATAGTGCGACGTCGCGGCCTGGATCGCGCGGCCGTCCCGGGCGAGCGCTTCGAGGGTCAAGGTGCTGACCGCCCCGGCGAAGCGCTCGCTCGCCGTCTTCTCGCCCGGGACCGCCGGGATCGCCGCGACGCCGCGCACGACCTCCTCGTAGAAACCGAGCGCCGTGCGGACCTCGGCGAGCGCCTCCTCCTCGCTCGCGTGGGCGGTGTGGCCCTCTTGCCACAAGAACTCGGTCGTGCGCAGGAACAGGCGGGGCCGCATCTCCCATCGCACGACGTTCGACCACTGGTTGATCAGCAGCGGCAGGTCGCGATAGGAGCTGATCCAGCGCGCGAACATCTCGCCGATCACCGTCTCTGAGGTCGGCCGGACCACGAGGGCCTCCTCGAGCTCCTCCCCCCCGGCGTGGGTGACCACCGCCAGCTCGGGGGCGAAACCCTCGACGTGCTCGGCCTCCCGCTTGAGGTAGCTCTCGGGGATAAAGAGCGGGAAATAGGCGTTGTCGTGCCCGGTCGCCTTGATGCGGGCGTCGAGCTCGGATTGGATCAGCTCCCAGATGCGGTACCCGTAGGGGCGCATCACCATCGTGCCGCGCACCGGGCCCCGGTCAGCGAGCTCTGCCCGCAGGACGAGCTCGTTGTACCACGCGGAAAAATCCTCGTGCTGGGGGGTGATTCCGAGCTCGTTTCGCTTCGCCATGAGGGCCTTTGCTAGCACGGCGCGGCTCACCAGTCGCGCAGCGGCGGTCCCGAGGCATCGCGCGACCCCGCCGGAGACGGCTCAAGATTTCGGCGAACGTCGCCTGATCGTCACGCGATCGAATCGTCGCACCCTTGCCACCGGTCGGGTGCGTCCCTAGCATGCACCGGTCGTCGCTCGAGCCGAGCTCGCGAGAATCCCCGAGTGAACAGGGAGAACCGCGCCAATTGCCGTTGCGCAACGATCGCCTGCGAACCAGTGCCCCGACCCGCCGCCGCCGGCTCAGCCTGCTCGGTGCGGCGGCGTCGGTCGCCGCCTGCGCCACCGTCGCCGCCCAGAGCGGGGCGAGCGCCGGCGCCGCGCCTCCGCGCCAGGGACGGCGAGCCGCCCGGGCCCGCGCCGTCTCGAACGGCCCGCGACTCCCCGCCGCGCCCCTCCCGCGACCCGCCCGGCTCGCACGCATCGAGCGGCCGGTGCTCGGGGCGTCACCTCCCCGGCAGCCCACGGCCACGCCGGTGCGTCCCGGCGAGGCGCACGGCGCGATCCACCCCGGAATCGCCGCCACGGCGCAGTGGTGCATGCTCCACGGCGCAGCGGTGGCCGCCTGGACCGGCACGACCCCTGACCTCCCGATCTGTGGTCCCGGCCCCGCCTATGGCGGCAGCTGGTCTTACGTCGACCTGCCCGGACCGCGCGGCCGCCTGGGCGCCTACTACAACGCCACGCCCGGCTTCCAGTGCGTCGAGCTGGCCGAGCGCTGGCTGTCGGTCGCCGACGGCCTCGCCCCGGTGATGGCCGAGGGCGACCAGGTCGCGGCGAACTACCACGCCGCTTACCCCAACTCCCGCTATGTCGTGAACGGCACGCCGGGGGCGGTCGGGCACGCTCCGCTTGCCGGCGACGTCATCAGCTTCTCCTCGGTGCCCGGCTTCGACGGCGCCGACGATGGCCATGTGGCGATCGTGGTCGCCTCGCACGTCGCTGCGACCGGCGACGGAACGGTCCTCGTGGCACAGGAGAACGTCGGACCGAGTGCGTATCACAAGGTCCTCGATGTGATCGGCTGGCGCCTCATCGACCCGAGCGACCCGGCGGACGCCGAGTTCCAGTATCCCTACGCCGCATGGTTCCACCTCCTGCCTCCGCCACGCGCCGTCCTCGCCGCCGCAGCGGCGCGGCGTCGGGTGGCCGCGCTCGTTGCGGCGCGCCGGCGCCGCGAGAGTGAACGGACCCGGGCAAGCCTCGCGGCACTGCTCAGGGGCCATGGGTCCCCGATGCCGCGGGCGCTCCCGCTCCTCAGTGCCGTGCCGACCCCCGCGACGGCCAGCTGAGCCGCGGGCTTATTCAGCGCTCGAGCCCGAGCACCTCCTCCAGGCGAGCGGCCTGCCAGGCGTGCTCGGCGACGCCTGCCGGCTCGCCGAGACGGTCGGCGACGGCCTGACGGGCGCGCTCGGCCGCCTCGCGAGCGCACTGGGCGGCGGGCCGGTGGGCCGGGACGTGCTCGATGCCGATCGAGAGCGGACCCCACGGGGTGATCCAGGGCGACTCGCCCCGCTCGGCGAGCTCGGCGTCCTCGTCGCTCACCGCGCCGTCTGGACGTGACGCATCGCGCGGCCCAAGCACCTCGCGCACCGCCTCGAGGGCGGCGAGCACCCCTTCGCCCAGCGCCGCCAGGGTTGCCCAGGCGGGATCGTCGGCGAGCTCGAGGTCCTCTCGCTCGTCCTGCTTGGCCAGGCTGAAGGCCGTGGCGCCGAGCACGTCTCGGGTGCGGCGCAGGTGGCGCAGCCGCGCGAAGCGGGCGAGCGCCGTGAAGGTCCCTGGCTCGGTCGCCGACAGCGCCCGGCGTGCCTCGTCGATCACCTCGCCGAGCGTACGGCCGCGGGGGAGCGCCAGGTCGCGCTCTGCGCCAAAGGCGTGCTCGAGGCAGTCGAGGGCGAAGCTGGCGGCGCGCTCGGGGCCGAAGGGGAGCTGGTCACCGAGACGCAGCGCGCCGGACGCGCCGATCTCGGCCGCAAAGACCCGCTCATCCAGCCATTCGACCAGGCCAACCGCGTCGAGGGCCGCCGCTGGCGTGGCCTCCGGGCTCGCCGACCCGTCCTCCTGGTTCCAGCGCCGCGGCTCCCCGGTACTGTGCTGGGTCCCGTGGTGATCGGTGGTCACGTAGCGCCGTTCGCTCATCACCGCGTCCTTGGTCGGGGTGCCACCGATCGGCACCGGGCTGCCGACACGCTAGACAGCGCGCAAGCCGAAGGCGGCCTTTGTCGCGCGGTCAGCGGAAGTAGAGCTGGAGCGGGCTGTGGAAGGCGGGCACCTTGAGGCTCACCGCGACGCGGTGGTCCCAGACGAGGACGCGGTAGCTGCCGACCGCATAGGTGCTGGCCGGCTTGCCGAAGGTCGCCTCGGCGGTCGCCACGTTGACGCCGTGCCAGGGCCGGGCGAGGTCACAGACGAAGAACTGGAAGCGCTGGTTCTGGTACCAGTCGTCGGCAGACTGGCGGTCGTCGCGCCGCAGCTTGCCGGCGTAGCCGAGCGCGACCGGCCGCACGACGACCTGGCCCTTGGTCTGCACCGTCACGAGCGAGGAGCTCCAGTAGTCCCCGATCCCCAGACGCAGATGGTGGGCGAGCAGGAAGCTCCCGAGCGCCGCGGCGGGCTGGGTGGCGGGGTCGACGTCGGCCGCGGCATCGTAGGCGAAGCCCGCCACGAGCGCGAGGGCGCTCGCGACGAGGCCAACGGCGAGCGCGCCGCGCCTCCGGGCGCGCGCTCCAGCCGCCAGCTGAGCGACGAGCCGCCCACCGAGCACCACGGCGAAGGCGACCCCTGGGGTCAGGTACTTCGTGTACTCGGGATTGTTGCTCGCGGCACCGAGCACGAAGACCGCGCCATCGGCGAGGACGCCGAACAGCAGGCAGTCCTCGAGCAGGGTGAACGAAGTCGCTCCCGCGCGCGCCGGCCGGGGCCGCACGAGGCGGGTGACGAGCCGAGCGGCGGCGGCGAGCACCGCCACCACGACGAGCACGACGGCGGGGAGGTGCAGCCACTGGGCGGCGCTCGGTCCGTTGGAGGCGGGATCGGCGGGGATCGCGCCGAGACCGAGGAGCGCCGGGAACCGGCGGAACACGAAGCCGACGTTGTTGGTGAGCTGGTGCGTGCTGAGCGGCAGGTTCCGGTTGACCAAGGTGAAGGTCCCGACGGCTTCCTCAAGGAGCCGGCCACAGGCAGCGAGGACCACGGCGCCGATCGCGGCGAGCACCGGCGGCACGGCGGCACGCAGCCGCCGCTCGCGTCGCGCCGCGACCAGCCCGGCGGCGAGCACCGGAAGCACGCCGAGCGCCGCGGTGAGGAAGTCGCCGAGCATCCCCGCGGCAAGGACGGCCGCGGCGGCCGCGGCGCGCCACGGCGTCGGCCGGAGCGCGACGCAGCCGAAGGCGACGAGGCAGTACAGCGCGGTGCCAACGTGCCAGGGACCCTGCAGCAGGTAGAAGCCGAGGTCCGGGCCCGGCAGCGCGAGGATGGCGATGACGCTCGCGGCGCCCGCGCCGGCAGCAAGGCGCCGGTGGCCGGCGGCTGCCAGCACGGCGCCCGTGGCGACGACGAGGACCGCTAGCGCCGCGGGGACGAGGTGCAAGAGCGCGGGACGGACCCCGAGCAAGAGGACACCGAGCGCGTAGAAGGGGACGTCGACCGACCCGAAGGAATCGAGGGAGAGCCGCCAACCAGCCAGCGCGACGTTGCCCTGCGCCATGGCCTTGCCCTCGAGGACGACGGTGGCGCCGTCTGAGTTCCCGGCGACCAGGTGGACGGACGCCGCGTAGTAGAGGAAGGTGAGCGCCACGGCCGCCACCACGCCCGCCGCCAGCAGCACCCCGATGGACGCGCGCGTCCGAGCTATGGGCCGCTTTGGTGCGTCACGGCGCCCGCTGCTGCGTGGCGCCAACGTGCTCGTCGCCATGTCCCCTCGCCTACGGCCGCTTTCCCCTCTGCCCCGAGGGCTCGCCGACGGCAGGCCGACATTAACGGACGTCGTCGGGCGCTGGGAACTGCGCCCCTGCCTGCAACGTTGCCAGCCGGCCCGGTGATCGATAGCGTGCGTGTACCCAAGTAGCGGGCGCGCACGGGGCGCGTCATCTGGCGCCATGGCCTTGGACCTCGAAGATCTGTTCTGCTCACCAAGCGACGACGAGCGCACCTATGCGTCGCTGTTGGCCGCGTCCCGCCACCTCCGGCTCTCCGTCGACGTCGACCGGCGCCCGTCCGACCGGGTCGCCGACGGCCGCCCTGCCGACGAGGTGGTCAGGCAGCTGCGCTGCTATCTCCGCAAGCGGTCGCTTGCGGCGGCTGAACGCCTTGGCCCAAGCGCAACCGAAAGCGCGTCGGGGGCCGCGCACAACGGGCACACCGGGGACGTCCTGCCGGGCGCGCCCGGCGACCCTGGCATCTAGACGCTGGGCGAGCTGGGCGACAAGACCCTGGCAGGCATCGGTCACTCGGCTCGAACCTCACCTGCCTTCGACCGGCGTCGCATCACATGGCACCGGTGCGCCGTCGATCCCCGGCTGGCCGGAGGGCGCCGAAGCGAGCGATCTGGCCGGCGGGATCGACCGCTCCTCAGAGCGAGTCGCGGCGCGTCGAGCCCCGCACGATCAACGTCCCCGGGTGCAGGCGCGTGCCACCACCGGGGCGATCGCCGCCGACGATCGCCAACAGGTCCCGGACCGCCGCGGCACCGAGGTGGGCGAGCTCCATGTCCACCGTAGTGAGCCCGGGATCGGTCTCTTGGGCGAAGACCGCCCAGTTGTCATAGCCGGTGATGGCGACGTCGTCGGGCACCTTGCGGCCGGCTGCCGAGATCGTCTCGAGCACCGCCGCGGCGATCTGGTCGGACCCGCAGACGATGGCGTCGATGTCGGGCACTTCCTGCAGCAGCTCGCGAGCGGCGAGCCGAGCCCAACGCTGTGACCAGGGACCGAAACGGGGCGTTGCGGCGAGCCGCAAGCCGTGCTCGGCGAGCTGGTGCACGACGCCTCCAAGTCGATGCTTGACCGCCGGGGCACTCTCGGGACCGGTGATGTGCGCGAACCGCGACCTTCCGAGGTCGACCAAGTGCTGGACCACCATGGTGCCACCGGCGAAGTCGTCAGAGACGTGGACGACGTCACGGGGATCGGTCGTCGGGCCGTGGACATAGACGCAAGGGATCTCCACACTCGCAGAAATCGACGGGGTGCTGCCCTGATTGTCGCCGATGATCACCAGGCCGTCCGCTCCTCGCTGACGTAGCAGGACCCCCAGCTCCCCGAGCCGGCGGACCTCGCCCGTCGCGTCGGCGAGGATCGCGGAGAACGATCTCGGCTCGAGCTCGGACTGGGCGCCGATGACGATCGGCATCGCGATCCGATGCACGAGCTCGTCCCGCAGCAGCACGCCGACGATGCTCGCACGGCCGCTCGCGAGGCTCTTGGCGAGGAGGTTCGGCGCATACGACAGCTGCCGCGCGGCGCGCAGCACCCGCCGGCGCGTGGCCTCCGCGATGCGGCCCTGGCCATTGACCGCCTTTGAGGCGGTCGTCAGCGACACCCCAGCGAGTTCGGCGACGTCGCTGAGCGTCGGAGGTCTGGCGTCGGCCATCGTCAGATCATATCGACGCGCCCTCGCGCGTCCCGGGTCGGCCTGACGAGAGGCGTGAACGACAACGCGAGGAAGCGCTACCTCCCGGCTCCCGCAACTCATTCGCCATGCAAGCAAAATCTGCTGCAAAAAGGGGCTTTACGAATGGCATACTTCGAGGTAGCGTTTCCTCACGTCGTGTGGCCGTGCGCTTCGCAGCGGCTCGGCGCGACCTCGCTGCGATGCCGTCGGGGGAGGGAATGTGCACGCTGGCGCAATGGGAAAGCACCCGCCCGCGCCGAGCACGGGAGAACCGCTCGCCGGCCTTGCCGGGCCAATACGTCCGAAAAGGGCCACGCGACTGCGCCCCCTCGGGCTCGATGAGGTCGAGCTCGCCGAGCGCGGCGCCCTCGGCGAGTGGCAGGCCCGCAACCGGGCGGCCACGCTCCCGCACTGCACGGCGAGGGTCGTCTCCTCGGGCGCACTCGGCAACCTCGAGCGCATCGCCGATCCGGAGGCACGAGGCGCGCCGCATGTCGGCATGGTCTTCTCCGATTCGGACGTCTACAAGACGCTCGAAGCGATCGCCTGGGAGCAGGTGCGCGGCATCGAGGCTCCCGTGGAGGCGTTCGCCGCACGGGCGATCCGGGCGATCACTAGGGCCCAGCGCCCCGACGGCTACCTGGATTCGTGGTTCCAGGGCCAGCACCCCGAGCTCGTCTGGAAGGACCTGCGCTGGGGACATGAGCTCTACTGCGCTGGACATCTGCTGCAAGCTGCTGTCGCCGCGCAACGGACCGGCGCGCTGGCTGGGCTCGCCGACGTCGCCGAGCGACTCGTCGGGCACCTGCTCGCGACTTTCTCCGGTGCAGATGGCGACGGGCGCCTCGCCGGCATCGGCGGGCATCCCGAGATCGAGACGGCGCTCGTCGAGCACTACCGCGAGACCGGTGACGACCGTGCCCTGCGCTTCGCCGCCCACCAGATCGACCTGCGAGGCCGCCCCGACGTCGAGCTGCCGACGACCGACCTGGCGATCGGACGCCCCTTTTCTCTCTCATACTTCTTGCATCACCAACCGGTTCGAGAGCGCCGGAGCGCGACTGGCCACGCGGTGCGCGAGCTGTACCTGCAAGCCGGTGTGGTCGATGTGGCGATCGAGACGGACGACGAGGAGTTGCTCGCCGCGTCGGAGGCGATCTGGGAGGACCTGTACGCCGCAAAGACGTACCTCACCGGCGCCCATGGCTCGCGCCATCGCGACGAGTCGATCGGTGATCCCTACGAGCTCCCGAGCGACCGCGCGTACGCCGAGACCTGCGCGGCGATCGCGAGCTTCCAATGGAACTGGCGCCTCCTGCTCGCCACCGGACGCGCCCGTTATGCCGAAGCGATGGAGCGGGTGCTGTGGAACACCATCGCCGGTGCCGCGTCGCGCGACGGGACGTCGTTCTTCTACTCCAACACCTTGCACCTGCGGACGAGCCACGAAGACGAGGAGGACGCACCCCGCCACCGCCTCGACTGGTACGAGTGCGCGTGCTGCCCGCCGAACCTGGCTCGGCTGATGGCGAGCGTGCAGTCCTACCTCGCCACCGTCGACGACGCGGGACTGCAGCTGCATCTGCCCTTCGCGGGGAAGGTGCGCACCCGGCTCGGCGGCTCGCCGGTCGTGCTGGAGCTTCACACGGAGCATCCCTGGGAGGGCGACACCGAGGTCGTCGTGGAGGAGGGCACGCCGGGCGCGCCGTGGGCCCTCTCGGTGCGCACCCCAGAGTGGAGCGAGCCAGGACGACGCGAGGTGCTGCTCAACGGCGAGCCAATCGAGCCCACGATCGAGCACGGCTACCTCGTCCTGAACAGGAGCTGGCGAGCCGGCGACCGCGTGCAGCTCGCCAACCCCATGCCACTTCGCCTGGTGACGGCGCATCCGCGGGTGGACGCGGTGCGCGGATGCGTCGCGCTCGAACGCGGGCCGCTCGTGTACTGCGCGGAGAGCGACGACCTTCCTCCCGGCGCTGCCGTCGAGGACCTCGTGCTCGACGACGTGCCGGTCTTGGAGACGACGGCCGAGGTCCCCGCGGGCCTCAGCGGCTATGTGAAGGTCGCGATCTCGGCGTCCGCCCGGCTGTTCGACAGCACCGCGCAACGGCTCTACGACGCGCGCCGCAGCGCGCCGGTGACGGGGGTGCAAACCGCCGTAGTCCTCGTCCCGTACTTCGCCCGGGCCCATCGACCGTCAGCCGCGATGCGGGTCTGGATACCCAAGGCATCGCCGGAGGCCGCTCGGCGCGGCGGGGCGGAAGATGCCTCGGCTCACCGCGCCTCGCTCACCGCGCCGTCGGGCGGCACAGCTTCGTAGAAAAGGAGGGCGCCCGAAATGCTCGAAGTGCGCGAGGAGCGCGGCGTCGTGGTGGCCCGAGCCGGTCACGAGACGATCCGCATCGAAGCATGGGGGCCCGACGCCGTCCGGGTGCGGACGACGCTCGGGAGCGAAATCGTCGATTCGCCGGCGAGCGCGCTGCTCGAGCCGTCACCAAGCGGAGCCGAGATCCAGATCAACGACGGCAGCGCTCGCCTGCGCAACGGGGAGCTCGTGGTCGAGCTCGCCGAGATCGCCGTCGCGGCAGGAGAGCCCTTTCCGCCGCGAATCCGCTTTCTCCGACCCAACGGCGAGGTGCTGCTGAGCGAGGCGGTGCCGCACTTCTCCTCGCCCGCCCAGCGCCGCTACGTGCCCGCCGCCGGTGACGGCTTCCGCTGCGAGGTCACCTTCGACCCGCACGACGACGAGCGCTTCTACGGGCTCGGCCAGCACCAGCACGGCCTGCTCGACCAAAAGGGCGCCGTGATCGACCTCGTGCAGCGCAACACCGAGGTCAGCATCCCCTTCGCGCTGTCGTCTCGCGGCTATGGCCTGCTGTGGAACATGCCCGGCGTTGGCCGGGTCGAGTTCGGCGCCAACCGGACGAGGTGGGTGGCCGACTCGGCGCAGCAGATCGACTACTGGGTCACCGCGGCGCGGGTACCGGCCGACATCGTGCGCACGTACGTGCGCGCCACCGGGCTGCCACCGCGCATGCCCGAGTGGGGGACCGGCTTTTGGCAGTGCAAGCTGCGCTACCGGACCCAAGAAGAACTCCTCGAGGTGGCGCGCGAATACAAGCGCCGAGGCCTTCCGCTCTCGGTCATCGTGATCGACTACTTCCACTGGTCCATGCAGGGCGATTGGCGCTTCGATCCCGCCGAATGGCCAGATCCCCAGGCGATGGTGGACGAGCTTCGCGAGCTCGGGGTCGAGCTGATGGTCTCCATCTGGCCGACGGTCAATCCCAAGAGCCGCAACTACGAGGAGATGGAGCGGCGCGGGCTGCTGATCGACAGCACGTGCGGCCTTCCCCTCCACCTCACCTTCTGGGACAAGGGCGACGACATCGGGCACACCTTCGTCCGCTACTACGACGCCACGAACCCACAGGCGCGCCGCTTCGTCTGGGACCAGGTGAGCGAGGGGTACGGCCGCTACGGCATCCGGGCGTTCTGGCTCGATGCGTGCGAGCCCGAGATGCGCCCGGAAGACCCCGGTCGCAACTTGCTGTACCTCGGCAAGGGCGACGCCGTGCAGAGTGTGTACCCGCGCGAGCACGCCCGCGGCTTTGCCGAGGGGCTCCAGGCGGAGGGCGAGGAGCCACTGCTGTTGTGCCGATCCGCCTGGGCGGGGAGCCAGCGCTACGGCGCCGCCGTCTGGTCGGGCGACATCGCCTCGACCTTCGAGGCGTTCGCCGATCAGATCCCGGCTGGCCTGAACATCGCCATCTCCGGGATCCCGTGGTGGACCACCGACATCGGCGGGTTCCACGGCGGTGACCCGCGCACCGACTACTTCCGGGAGCTCGTCGTGCGCTGGTTCCAGTTCGCGGTGTTCTGCCCGATCTTCCGCCTGCACGGGATCCGGGAGCCCGGGGAGCTGCGCGGGGCCGTGCAGACCGGTGCCGCCAACGAGGCGTGGAGCTTCGGCGACGAGGCCTACGGCATCATCTCCGAGCTGCTGGCACTGCGTGAGCGGCTGCGCCCGTACGTGGCGGCGCAGATGGATACCGCCTCGGGGTCGGGGATGCCGCCACTGCGGGCGCTCTTCCTCGAGTTCCCTGACGACCCGGAGACCTGGACGATCAGTGACGAATTCCTGTTCGGCCCCGACATCCTCGTCGCGCCGGTGACGAGCTACGGGGCGCGCGAACGGCGCGTCTACCTTCCCAGCGGCGCGTCCTGGCTGGACGGCTGGAGTGGCGAGCCCGTCGAGCGCACCGGGTGGATCGACGCTCGCGCACCGCTTGACCGCATCCCCGTCTACCTCCGCCAGGGCGGAGCGCTCGCCTCACTTGCCCGCTGATGGCGATGCAAGGAGGAGACCCGGGAATTGTCGAAGGCGGGGTGCATCAGCGGGGCCGCCCGCCGCTTGCCGCTGGACGGGCGACGCGGGCCGGCGGCCCGCCCCGGCGGGCGTCGTGGTCGACCCTCGAGCGCAAGCAACGGCTCGCCGGGTGGGCCTTCTTGGCCCCGGCCATCCTCTACGTCCTTTTCGCGTTCGCGCTGCCGATCATCTACAACGTCGTTTTGAGCTTCGAGCAGACTTCGCCCGCGACGATCGCCAACATCACGGCGCCGTTCGCCGGGTTGGCCAACTACCGCTTCATCCTGCATGACTCCACGAGCATCACGGCCATCGTCCACACCTTCGAATTCACCGCCGGCTCGCTGATCGGCCAGTTCATCATCGGCTTCTCCCTTGCGCTGCTCTTCAGCCTGCGCTTCCCCGGTCGCACCTTCGCCCGCTCGCTCGTCATCGTGCCCTGGCTCTTGCCGCTCATCGTGACCGGCGTGATCTTCAAGTTCCTCTTCCAGCTCCAGGGCGGGGCCGTCGACCAGCTGCTCGTGAACATCGGGCTCGTCCGCCACCCCATCGACTGGCTGGACAACCCCCACCTTGCGCTATGGACGATCCTCATCGCCAACATCTGGCTCGGCGTACCCTTTTTCACGCTCCTGCTCTACAGCGCGCTCCAGGACGTGCCATTGGACGTGAAGGAGGCGGCGCTGATGGACGGCGCCGGCGCCTGGCAGCGCCTCCGCCTCGTGATCGTCCCGATCATCCTGCCGGTCATCGAGGTCACCGTGCTCCTCGGGTTCGTCTTCACGGTGAAGGTGTTCGACCTCGTCATCGGGCTGACCGGCGGTGGGCCGGCGAATTCGACCCAGCTCATCACGACCTGGTCCTACAACCTTTCCTTCCAGCAGTTCTCCTTCGGCGAGGGCGCGGCGCTCAACAACGTGTTGCTTGTGCTTGCGGTGATCTGCGCACCGATCTACCTCGCGTTGAACCGCGGCACCCTCCGGCGAAGCGCGGGAGTCGAGCGATGACCCGCCTCCAGCGCTCGCGGACGTTGCGGTGGCTGTGCACGTTCGCCTCGCTCGTCGCGCTCGTGGTCGTGTTGTTCCCGGTCTACGCGGTCGTGGTCGCCTCCTTCGAATCGACCTACACCCTCTTCAGCGGCACGTACCACTTCTGGCCGGCGACGCCGACATTGGAGAACTACCGGACGGTGCTGAGCGCCCAGGCCGCCAACGTCGTCACGAGCCTCATCGTGGGGCTCGGGACCGCCGCGCTAGCGCTCGTTGTCGCGGTGCCGGCGGCCTACGCGCTCTCGAAGTACCGCTTGCGGGTGACCGTCGTCGTCGTGAGCGCACTGCTGGTCGCGCAGATCGTCCCCTCGATCGTGCTGGCGACCTCGCTCTTCATCATCTTCCACTGGGTGCACCTGGTGAACACCTATCCTGGCCTCATCCTCGCCGATGGCACGTACGCGATCCCGTTCGCGATCCTCGTGCTGCGGGCCTTCTTCTTCAGCCTCCCGAACGAGGTGATGCACGCTGCGAAGGTCGACGGTGCGTCGGAATGGCAGACCTTCACGCGTATCGTCGTGCCGCTCGCCCGCTCCGCGGTGATCACCGTCGCCGTCTTCGCGTTCTTGAACGGTTGGGGTGACTTCATCTTCGCCATCACGGTGCTCAATGGCGCCACAATCCAACCGATCACGCTCGGGATCTACACCTACCTCGGGAACTACTCGACCGACTGGGGAGCCGTGATGGCGTCCGCGGTCATCGCGATCGTGCCCGCGGCGGTAATGCTCATCTTGGCGCAGCGCTACATCGCAAGCGGCCTTACGGCGGGTTCTGTCGTCGGCTGAGCGCGAGCGCACGCCCCTTCACCAAAGGAGAGAGCGCCGACAACCGGCAAGGAGAGGGGGGTTATGGAGGGTGCGGTAACTGCACGCGGCACGTGATTTATGCGGGACTGCAGGGTCCCGTGATCTTGGTAGGACCAAAGGAGGCAAGGCGTTGCACCTACTACATGCAAGAAAGCACCGCTGGCTCGGAGCCTTGGCGGCCGCGTCGCTCGTCGTGGTCGGGATGTCCCAGGTGGCCACCTCGGCAGCGACGAAGATCACGCTGACCGAGGAGGACTACTTCAACACTCCTGGCCAGATTCAGGCGCTGAAGCAGTACACCCAGCAGTTTGAGAAGGCACACCCGGGCGTGACGGTGACGCGCACCTACGTGCCGTTCGCGAACCTCGACACGAAGCTGTTGACCCAAGCGGCTGGGCACGATCTCCCCAACCTGTTGGCCGTTGACAATCCCTTCGTGCCGACGATGATCTCCACGGGCCAGATGGTGCCGCTCAACAACTTCAAGGGCTTCAGCACCAAGGGCTACTACCCGGCAGTCATCAAGGAGGGCCTGTCGAACGGGAAGTACTACGCCTACCCGGTCGCCGGTGCCAACTCGATCGCGCTCATGTACAACATCCCGATGTTGAAGGCGGCGCACGTCAGCCCGCCCAAGACCTGGACGCAGCTGATCAGCGCCGCCAAGAAGTTGACGACAAGCAAGCACTACGGAATCGCCCTGACCTGTGAAGCGGCCGAGGACACGACCTGGCAGTGGGAGCCGTTCTTTTGGAGCAACGGCGGCAATTTCGCCTCGATCGCATCGGCTCCCGGCGTGCAGGCCCTGAACGTGTGGAAGACCCTGGTCGACGATGGCTCGGCATCCAAGGCCTGCCTCAACTGGAGCCAGACCCCGTCGGCGACCGGGCAGTTCCTCGCCGGCAAGGCGGCCATGATGGTCAACGGCCCCTGGAACTTCCCGACGCTGAACATGCAGCACTGGTACTACGGAAAGCAGTTCGGGATCGTCCCGGTGCCGGTCCGGCTTTTGAACCAGCACGTCATCGTGCCGCTCGGCGGCGAGGACTGGGAGATCAGCAGCAGCGGCGGCACCGCGGCAGAGCGGATGGCGTTCCAGTACATCCAAGGGCTTCAGTCACCGGCTGCCGAGCTCAAGCTGGCAAAGCTCTTCGGCTACCTGCCGGCCAAGATCTCCGTGGCGCAGACTTACCTCAAGCAGGCGGGACCAGAGTGGAGTGTCTACATCCACCAGACCCTTTACGCCCGTCCCCGCACGCTCGGTCTCGGGGTCAAGTACCCCAAGATCTCTCAAGCGGTTTGGACTGCCATCCAGGCGGCGCTGTCCGGCGCCCAGCCGGTGAAGGCCGCGCTGAGCACCGCGCAGTCCCAGATCCAATCGATCCTCAGCAGCTGAGGTGAGCTCCGGGCCACCCGCAAAGCGCCCGCGCTGCGTGGGTGGCCCGGCACCGCGACCGGCACTCGGGGTTGACGGCACCATCACTGAGCGCGTGGCCCGGCCAGAGCCTGTGCCGTGCGGATCGATTGCTGCAGGATTGGATGGAACGGCCGGGCCTCCAGCTCGAACGGGAATTTGGGTCACGAGATCGCGCGTGCATCGGTCGCAACTTCCCGACCGGCAACGGAGTCCGGACAGGATCGCCCGACCTGGCCTGGCTCCCGGCGGCAGCAGCGGCCGGCGTGCCCTCGCTCGGCTTCCACGACCTCCGGTGCGCCAATGCCACCGAGCTCCGTCTCGGGATCGACCTCAAAGCCGCATAGACGTGCCTCGGCCACTCCGATCCGCGCCTCACCCTCGCCGTTGCAAGCGGTCATGGCCGCCAAGCGGGCTGCCGGGAAGCGGCTCGGCGACGCGTTCCTGGTTTCGACCGCGCACGAAACGCGTACGCCGGAGAGAGAAAGGGGAAAGGCCCCGGAGATTCCAGGGCCTGAACTGGACTTTTCCTGGTCGGGAAGGCGGGATTCGAACCCGCGACCTCAGCGTCCCGAACGCTGCGCGCTAACCAAGCTGCGCTACTTCCCGTCGGCGAGCGGGGCCCTTCCAGCGGAACGGCCCTCCCCACCTCCGCTCAGATTAGCCGACGGGGACTGCACGACCACCTGGGCGACGCGGCGGCGGTCCATGCGGGCGACGCGAAAGGTCCATCCCTCGTGCTGGAGCAGGTCTCCGGCCGAGGGGATCCGGCCGAAGGCGTCGAAGAGGAAGCCCCCCAAGGTGACGTACTCACCGTCGGGCAGCGGAGCACCCGTCTCCTCACGCACGTCATCGACCGCGCAAGCGCCGTCGATGAGGTAGCGGCCGGGGCCGGTGGCGAGGACGGCGGCTCGGGCAGGACGGTCGAACTCGTCGGGAATCTCGCCGACGAGTTCGCTCACGAGGTCCTTGATCGTTAAGACGCCGGCGAAGCCGCCGTGCTCGTCGACCACCACGGCAAAGCCGCGGCGGCGCAGCCGGAGGTCGGCGAGCACCTCGAGCGCCGAACGCGTCTCGGGAACGAGCTCGGGCGCGCGCACCCGCGTCGTGACGTCGAGCTCGTCTGCGGTGGTGCCGGGGGCGAGCTCGGGAGTCGGGTGCCGGAAGAGGTCTTTCAAGAAGATCACGCCGAGCAGACGGTCGAGGTCTTCCTCGTAGACGGGGAAACGGCTGTGGCCAGAGCGGCGCACCGCCGCGGCGACGTCGCCGAAGCGCACCGGCGCGGGAAGCGCCACGACATCGACCCGCGGCGTCATCACCTCGCGCACCGTCGCGTCGCGCAACGCCGCGAGCCCGAGAGTGATGCGTCGCTCCTGGTCCGACGGCTCGGTCGCCTGCGCCGACTCGAGACGGTCCGGCCGCGAGAACAGGCGCTTCAACATCGACTGGCCTCCCGCGCGCGGCCCCGGGCGCTCAGTGCCTCGCGACCGTCATGGGCCGGAAGGACTCATCGTGGAAGGTCTCCCCGGCGAGCAGCGCCTCGACGGCGGCCCGGATGCGCATGGGATCGAGCGGCTTGACGAGCCAGCCCTCCGCAGTCGCCCGCTTGGCGAGGAACACGTCGGCACGCCGGTCCAACAAGACGAGCACCGGCACGTGGTCGAGGCGGCCACCGGACTCCTCGAGCTTCATGTCGAGGCAGATCGCGAAGCCACCCATGTTCTGGACCTGGCTATCGGCGACCACGAGGTCGAAGTCGTCGTCTTGCAGGGCGGCGCGCACCTGCGCACCGTCGCGCAGCTCCACGACCTCGTTGTCACCGTCGTCGACGACCGCTTCCAGGTCGTCGAGCACCGTGCGGGCATCGCTCACGAGCAGGATCTTCGCCACGGCTCCACGCTAATGGGCGCGAAGGGGCGCGTTCGACTTCGCCGGCAACACCGCCAGCAGGTAGCGGGCCAGCGCCTCCAGCTCGGCGAGGTCGTGGACGTCGCTGCCGAGCTCGGGCACCTTGACCACCGCCGTGACGTGGTCGATCCCGAGCTGGCCGATCAGGCGCTCCTCTGCACCCGCGAGCGCGGCGAGCTCGGCAAGGTTCGCCTGCAAGGCAGACAAGGCCTCAGCCGAGGGGGTCCGGTCGAGGCTCCCCGAGCCGGTGTCGGCGAACAGCGCCAGCGCCTCGGGTGCGGCGGTCTCGAGGTCAGCGAAGCTCGACAGCACCCGGTTGACCACGAGGAGGTCGATCTCGTGGCCGGCGCCCGATAGACGGTCCGCGAGGAAGCCCGCCTCGGCCACGGACTCGCGCCGTGGCGCGGCCACGAGCACGAACCCGGTCGTCGCCGCGCCGAGGAGCTCCTCGACGCGCGCGGCGCGCTCGCGAAATCCTGCCTCCATGCCCTCGAAGGCCTGGAAGAAGGCGATCGTGTCGTCCACGATCTCGCTCCCGGCGACCCTCGCGAGCGTACGCAAGAGCAGCTGGGCCGCCATGCCCATGGCGCGCAGATAGGTGCGCCCGGGCGTGATGAGGAGGCGGAAGAGGCGGTTGTCGAGGAAGCCAGTCAGGCGGCGAGGAGCGTCGAGGAAGTCCAGCGCGTTCCGGGTCGGTGGTGTGTCGACGACGATCAGGTCGAACTCGTTCTGCTCGTAGAGCTCGTAGAGCTTCTCCGTCGCCATGTACTCCTGGGTGCCCGAGAGCGCCCCGACGAGGTTGCGGTACAGGCGGTTCGACAAGATGCGCTCCGCCTGCTGCTCGTCGCTCGCGTAGCGACGCACGAGGTCGTCGAAGGTGCCCTTGGCGTCGAGCATCGCGGCCCACAGCTCGCCGTCGAAGTCACCGGCGATCCGCTTGGCGGCATTCCCGATCGCCTGGAGCCCGAGCGCGTCGGCGAGCCGGCGCGCCGGGTCGACGGTCACGACACAGGCCCGCCGCCCCCGCAACGCGCCAGCGAGCGCGAGGGTCGCCGCCGTCGTCGTCTTGCCGACCCCGCCCGAGCCGCAGCAGACGAGGATCGTGCGCCGTTCGAGCAGTGCCTCGAGCGGCGCCTCGGCCGCGCTCACGGCGCCACGCCCGTCGCCGCACCCGACGCCGTGGGCAGGCTGGCGACCTGCGCGGCCAGCACCTCCGCCAGCCGGCCGAGCTCGTTCGGACCGATCTCACTGCTGAAGAGGAACGGCAGGCGGAGCTGGGGCAGCGGCAGGCTGGAAGAGAGGCGGTCGAGTTGTTCCGCCTGGGCGGCGCGCCTCGCCCGGCGGAAGGCGGCCGCGGCGCCGAGTCGGCGCAGCTCGGCGCCTGGCACGCTGGCTCCGGCTGCCGCTGCTGCCGCCGCCGGATCGGCGTCGAGCCCTCCACGGTTCGGGTAGCAGCCATTGACCACCACCGGGCCGAGCGCCACGCCGGTCGAGTCCTCGAGGAAGAACGCCGTCTCGATCAGCTCGTTCACCGGCGTCTCCTCGGGCAGGGTGACGGGGATCGCCTGGCAGCGACTCGGGTCCGAGAGCAGCTCGACGACCTGCTCGGCCTGCTGGCGCAGCGGCCCACCGCGCGCCGCGTCCACGAGCCCGCCCGGGCTCGTGAGGAAGGTGAGGGCGTGGCCGGTGGCGGGGGCGTCAAGCAGGATCACGTCGGCCGCTTGTGCCCGTTCGATCTGCTTCACCTTGCCGAGCACCAGCACCTCTTCGATGCCCGGGATCGCCGTGGCGACGATGTCGAGCGCCCCGGAGTCCACGAGGCGCCGCGAGACGCGGCGCAAGCCGTGGTCGTCGAGGTATTCGAGCAGGGCGGCGTCCGAGGTGATCACCCGGGCGCGCACCTGGCCCGGCACGCGCAGCCGGCTGGTGGCGTCGGGCCCGGCGAGCTCGACCTCCTCGTAGCCAAAGGGCTCGTCGCGCCCGAACAGCGCCGGGAGGTCACCTGAGTCGTCGAGCGCGACGACCAGGACGTTCAGCCCGCGGCTCGCCGCCATCAGGGCGAGGGCAGCGGTCACGGTCGTCTTGCCGACGCCCCCCTTGCCCACGACGACGAGGACGTGGCTCTGGCGGCAGAACGCGGCGACGTCCATCGCCGAGCGACACTACCCCCCGCCTCGCGCGGCGGCCCTGGGGCCCGGTGGACCGCAGGCGGCCCACCGAGATGTTCCCCCTTGTCGCGGCCCCGCGCCCCCGGGTAGCGTCGAGATCCGGGGACCTTCCCTGGACGCTTCACTGGGCACGCCTCGCCCGAGCTGAAGGGGACGTAAGGAGGGGTCGTGGTCGCGAGGCGATCCGACGACGAGTGGCAGATCAAGGCGGCATGCCGCGGCCCGCAGGCCGAGGCCTTCTTCCCGCCCGCGCAGCTCGAGCGGCGCGACGAGCGGCTCCAGCGCGAGCGGGCCGCCAAGGCGATCTGCCAGACCTGTCCCGTCCGCAAGCCCTGCCTGGCGGAGTCGTTGCGCATCCGCGAGCCGCACGGCATCTGGGGCGGGCTCAACGAGGTCGAGCGCAAGCAGCTGCTCGAGCGCAAGTACGGCTAACCCCAGCGGCAGCGGCCGAGCGCGCCGGGCCCGAGCGCCTCGGGCAGTAGCATTTGGGTGCCAGCACGAGGAGGTCATCCGTGAGCATCGCAACGACGTCTGTCAACATCGGCCGCCGGCCCGCGCCGGTGAGCCTGACCGACACCGCCGCCGCCAAGGTCGCCGAGCTCCTCGCCGAGGAAGAGGGCGCCGAGGAGCTCGCGCTGCGCGTCGCGGTGCGCCCCGGCGGCTGCTCGGGGTACAGCTACGACATGTTCTTTGACTCCGAGGTCGCCGACGACGACATCGTCCGCAGCTTCGGCAGCGTCAAGGTGGTCGTCGACGCCGAGAGCGCCGAGCTGCTGAAGGGCTCCACGCTCGACTACCGCGACGGCCTGCAAGGCGCCGGGTTCCACATCTCGAATCCGAACGCCACCCGCACCTGCGGCTGCGGCTCCTCCTTCAGCTAGGCGATGGGCGACGGGGACCGGCCCGCTGTTGTCGGGCCGTACACGCCGGCACGGCGCGCCGGCGACTGGGTCGTGTGCTCGGGCCAGCTCGGGCTGCAAGACGGCGCGCCCGCCGGCACCCTCGAGGACGAGGTGCGCCTCGCCGTGGCGAGCATCGCCCGGTTGCTCGCCGAGCACGGCGCTGGCCTCGGCGACGTCGCGAAGACGACGGTCTTCCTCGCCGACATCGCCGACTTCGCGGCGATGAACGAGGCCTATGTCGCCGCCTTCGGCGAGCACCGCCCGGCGCGCAGCGCGTTCGCTGTGGGGGCGCTGCCCCTCGGTGCCCGCGTCGAGATCGAGGCCTGGGCGTATGCCCCTGGCGGCGCAACGGGGTGATGCCGGTCCGGGCCAGGCGCGCCGCGTCGGCCGGAGGGCTGCTCGCAGCGCTCGGCCTCGTGCTCTCGGCCTGCTCATCGGGGACGCCAGCGGCCTCCTCGAGCTCGACGACCTCGACCCTTCCGCCGTTGCCGCCCGATGTCACGGCGCTCGTCACCTTGATCGGCGCGGGGGCGAACCTCGGCAGCGGCGACACCGTCCTGCCCATCGACCTCACCGAAGGGGCCGCAGGCAAGGCGGCACCGCTGCACGTCGGGACGTTTCCCGCGGCCCTCGCCATCGCGCCGGACGGCAAGACGGCCTACGTGGCGAACTACGCCTCCGACACGATCACCCCGATCGACCTCGCCACGGACAAGGCAGGCGCGCCGATCCGGGCGGGCTCAGGCCCGGCGGGGATCGCCATCGCGCCGGACGGCAAGACGGCCTACGTCACCGACGCCGGCACGAGCCCGATCGGCCACGTCGTCACCCCGATCGACCTCGCCACGGACAAGGCGGGTGCGCCGATCCCGGTCGGCGACGGGCCCGAGGGCATCGCCATCACGCCGGACGGCAAGACGGCCTACGTCGCCGACACCGGCGCGGTGATCTCTGGTCAGTCCGGCGCCATCGGCTCCACCGTGACACCGTTCAGCCCGCGCACCGGCAAGGCGGGCGCGCCGATCAAGGTCGGCAATGCTCCAGAGAGCCTCGCCGTCAGCCCCGACGGCTCGGTCGTCTACGTCGCCAACGCCAACTCCGAGAGCATCACGCCCATCGACGTCGCCACGGACGCCACCTCGGGATCGATCGCGATGCCTGGACCGCCCCAGGCCGTCGCCTTCGCCAAGGGTGGCACCACCGCCTGGGTCACCGTGGCCTCGAGCGCGCTGCCCAAAGGCGGCGAGCTCGTGCCGATCGACACCGCGAGCGGGCGCGCCGGCCCGCCGATTCCGCTGTGCAAGAGCCCGACCGGCCTGGCGATCACCCCGAACGGCGCCACCGCCTGGGTCGCCTGCACCGGCGAGGGCGAGCTCGTGCCGGTCCACCTCGCCACGCGCTCGGTCGGTGCGCCGATCAGCACCCCCGGGGGGCCCTATGCGCTGGCCGTCACCTTGAGCGCCCACCGCGCCCATGGGCGAGCCGCGACCCCGCCCCACCACGGTCGGGGCTGAACCGCCGGGCGCTCGCCACAGGGCGGCTCACGGGGCCCAGCGCGCCCGGCCGAAGCGGTAGCCGACGCTGCGCACCGTCTCGATCAGGTTCGCGTGCTCCTCGCCCAGCTTGGCGCGCAGGCGTCGGATGTGGACGTCGACGGTACGGGCGCCGCCGAAGTACTCATAGCCCCACACCCGTGACAAGAGCACCTCCCGGGTGAAGACCTTGCCAGGATGCGCGGCGAGGAATCGGAGCAGCTCGTACTCCATATACGTGAGATCGAGCGGGCGGCCCTCCACGACGGCCTGGTAGGTCTCGAGGTTGAGGGCGAGCGGGCCGTAGGCGATCACCTCGTGGCGCTTGCCGCGCCCGGTCGCCCAGAGCAGGTGGGCGAGCCGCGCCTCGAGCTCGTCGCGCGAGGCGCTGGCGAGCGCGAAGTCGTCGAAGAGCTCGTCGCGCAGCTCGAGCTCACCGAGTTGGCCCGCCTCGATCAAAACGAGCAAGGGGGCGAGCGGGTTCTCCCGCTTTCGCAGCGTCCGGCAGAGAGCGAAGGCGGACTCGGGGTCCTCGACGGCCGAGACGACGGCCCCGGTCCAGCCGTCCTCGGGCTCCTCGCGCTCGGCCGCACCGACGTCACGCACCGCCACGTAGGGGTAGCCGGCGCCAGCCAACGCCTCGGCGAGGCCGGGCGGCGGCGGGTCGGGAAAGCACAGCAATGGCTCCATGGCGCTCATCGCCCGCCGCTCACAAAGCGGGGAGGTAGCGCTCGAGCTCATAGGGCGTCACCTGGCGCGTGTACTCCTCCCACTCGGTCCGCTTGTTGCGGATGAACCAGGTAAAGACGTGCTCGCCGAGGGTCTCGGATACGAGCTCGGACGTCTCCATCGCACTCACCGCCTCGTCCAAGGTGCGCGGCAGCGGGCGGATTCCGGCGGCCTTCAGCTCCTCGCGGCTCATCAAGAACAGGTTGGTCGCTGCTTCCGCGGGGAGCTCGTAGCCCTCCTCGATGCCCTTCATCCCGGCCGCGAGGACCACGGCAAAGGCGAGGTAGGGGTTGCACGCCGGATCGGCGGCACGGTATTCGACGCGGGTGGACTCGGTCTTTCCTACCTTGACCGCCGGCACGCGCACCAGCGCGGAGCGGTTGTTGTAGGCCCATGAGACGTTCACCGGGGCCTCGTAGCCCGACACCAGGCGCTTGTAGGAGTTCACCCACTGGTTCGTCACCGCCGTGATCTCACGCGCGTGCACGAGCAAGCCGGCGATAAAGCGACGCGCCACCTCAGAGAGCCCGCGCGGGTCGGCCGGGTCGAAGAAGGCGTTCCGCCCGTCACGAAAGAGCGAGAAGTGGGTGTGCATCCCGGACCCCTGCACCCCAGAGAGCGGCTTTGGCATGAACGAGGCGTGGACGCCGCGCTCTTGGGCGATCTCCTTGACGACGAGGCGGACCGTCATGATCGTGTCGGCCATCGTCAGCGCGTCGGTGTAGCGCAGGTCGATCTCGTGCTGGCTCGGCGCGTCCTCGTGCTGCGCGTACTCGACCGGGATGCCCATCTCCTCGAGCGTGAGCACCGTCGTCTTGCGCAGATCCGTCGCCAGGTCGGCGACGGTGAGCTCGAAGTACGACCCGCGGTCGAGCGGGCGCGGCTCGTGGCCAGGATCGCCGTCGGCAAAGTAGAAGTACTCGAGCTCGGGCGCGGCGAAAAAGCGGTATCCGGCGTCGTGCGCCCGCTGCAGCTGCCGGCGAAGGACGTGGCGCGGGTCGCCTCCGAAGGGCTCGCCGTCGAGATTCTCGATGTCGCAGAACACCCGGGCGACCGCGCGTCCCGCCGAGCGGAATGGGAGGATCTGGAAGGTCTTCGGATCCGGTCGGGCGATCACGTCGGATTCCTGCACCCGGCTGAAGCCGTCGATCGCCGAGCCGTCGAAGGTCATCCCCTCTTCCAGCGCGTTCTCGAGCTCCGCGGGGCTGATGTTGAAGGTCTTGGGGATCCCGAGCACGTCGGTGAACCACAACTGGACGAAGCCGACGCCGCGCTCTTCCACGGTTCTCAGCACGTACTCGCGCTGGCTCTGCATGCTCGCCTCGCTCGCTCTCGGACCATCCGGTGGGAGACCCGCGCGGCATCGCCGGCGCGCGAAGTCACCCACAGTCTTCCAGCAACTCGGCGGCGGCGCGACCGTCCCCTCCGCCTAGGGGCGAGACCGCGGAGGCTCACCTACGATGCGGCCATGGCATCGCTCCGCCTCGCCCTATGCCAGCTCGACGCCACCGTCGGCGACCTCGCCGGCAACGCCGACCGCGTCATCGAGCTGCTTGGGAGGGCCGAGGCCGCCGGCTGCGACCTGGCGATCTTCCCCGAGCTCGTGCTCACCGGCTATCCGCCCGAGGACCTGCTCTTGGAGCCGAGCTTCATCGCCGAGAGTGCGAGGCAGCTCGCGCGCGTGGCCGCTGCCTCGGCGCGCTGCGCCGCCGTGGTTGGCTACCCCCACGTCGACGTCGACCTGCACAACGCCGCCGCGATCTGTGCCAATGGCATGGCGCACGGCGTGTGCCACAAGGTGCTCCTCCCCAACTACGGCGTCTTCGACGAGCACCGCTGGTTCAGCCCGGGGCGCAACGACTCGCCCCTGTTCCTGATCGGCGGGAGGCGGGTCGGCGTGGCGATCTGCGAGGACGTCTGGTCGCCCCTCGGGCCGCTCAGCCGGCTGGCGGCGGGCGGCGCCGAGCTCGTGGCGGTGATCAACGCCTCCCCGTACCGCTACGGCGTGCACGACGAGCGCGCCGCGATGCTGTCGACGCGCGCCCTCGACGCGTCGTGCGCACTGGCGTACGTGAACCTCGTCGGCGCCCAGGACGAGCTCGTCTTCGACGGCGGGTCCATGGTCTTTGACGCCAACGGTCACCTGGTCGCCTCGGCGCCCCAGTTCGCCGAGGCGACCGCGATCTTCGACCTCGAGGTCCGCCCGGCCTACCGCTTCCGGGCACTCGAGCCCCGGGGCCGGCCGGCCGGCCAGCCGCCGCTCCCGGTCGTCGACGTCTCGCCGGCGCGCCCGGCTCCGGCCAAACGCCTCGAGCCGACGCTCGCGCCGGCGCTCGGCGAGGCCGAGGAGGTCTACGAGGCGCTCGTCACGGGCGTGCGCGACTACGTGACCAAGAACGGCTTTGGCGACGTCGTGATCGCCCTGTCCGGCGGCGTCGACTCGGCGCTCGTCGCCGCGGTCGCCGCCGACGCGCTCGGGCCGGCACGCGTCCACACTGTGGCGATGCCATCGCGCTTTTCGAGCGCACACTCCCTGAACGACGCCGAAGCGCTCGCCGCCAACCTCGGCATCGACCACCGGGTCATCTCGATCGAGCCGGTGCACGCCGCCTTCCTCGAGCTGCTCCAGCCCGAGTTCGCGGGGCGCCCCGCAGACCTCACCGAGGAGAACCTCCAGGCCCGCTGTCGGGGCACGATCCTCATGGCGCTCTCCAACAAGTTCGGCTGGCTGGTGCTGACGACCGGTAACAAGAGCGAGATGGCGGTCGGCTACGCCACGCTGTACGGGGACATGGCGGGCGGGTTCGCCGTGATCCGCGACGTGCCGAAGACCTTGGTCTACCGGGCATGCGCCTACCGCAACGCGCGCGCCGGCACGGCGCTCATCCCCCAGAGCATCTTGGACAAGGCGCCCTCGGCAGAGCTGCGCCCTGACCAGCGCGACGAGGACTCGCTTCCGCCCTACGCCGTCTTGGATCCGATCCTCGAGGGCTACGTCGAGTCCGACCTGTCGGTCGGCGAGCTCGTCGAGCGCGGCCACGACGAGGCCACCGTCCGCCGCGTCATCGAGCTCGTCGATCGCGCGGAGTACAAGCGGCGCCAGGCGCCGCCTGGGGTGCGCGTCACGAGCCGGGCATTCGGAAAGGACCGCCGCATGCCGATCACGAGCCGCTTCCGGCCCTGGGAGCAGGACCGTTGAAGCCTGGCGAGCAGCTCAGCCTGCTCGAGCACGCTGACCTGCTCGGCCGGTACCGCTACCTCGAGCTGCGACTGTTCGAGCTGTGCGGCAAGCGCTGCGTCGAGCTTGAGGGTTCGGCGCGGCGCTGGGCCTCGGGGGCGGCGCGCGCCCACGCTTGGCGCGCGCGTTGCCTGGAGGAGCTGGCGCCGATCTCGGTCGGCCTGCCCGACGTCTCCTCCACCACGGCGCCTGCCGGACCGGCCCAGCAGACGGCACTCGAGCGCCTGGAGGCGGCCGAGCCGGCGGTGTTCCTCTCCGCGCTCGTCAACCCGTGGTATCTGGCCATGGAACGCGCCTACCGAGAACGGCTCGCCCGCTGCCACCGGGCTGCCGACGCGCCGCTGCGCCGGGTGCTCCAGCGAGTGCTCGCCGACCTCGGCGCGGTACGCGACGAGGGTCTCGAGCTGGCCCGGAGCGTCGAGGTCGGCACCTTCGGGCACGACCTCGAGTCGCTCTTCGCCGAGTCAGGCGGGCCGTTCGGTCCCCTGACCCGCAGCGATGCCTCCAGAGTCGGTGCGCAACCCTTGCCCTAACCGGCCGGGGCAGCACTCCCACCAGGACCGTCGCGCACGGCGCCCCGAAGGCGACCCTTGACTCGACCGGTACACTGAGCAGCGATGTATTGGGCGCCCAGGTGGAGCCCGAGGCGGTAGAGGAAAGCCGGCGGCCCGGGATCGGTCGCGCGCTTCAACCTCGCCGGGGCGGTGCCGAAACAAGGCATCGGCGATCGAGAAACCGGAGGAGCGTTGGCGAAGGAGCGTGTGGAGCGTGACGAGGAAGACCTCGTCCGGCTCTATCTCACCGACATTGGTCAGTACCCCCTGCTCACCAAGGATGACGAGGTCCGGCTCGCCCAGGCGATCGAGGCCCGCTGGCAGGCCGAGGAAGAGCTCGAGAAGAACAACAAGGAACTGACGCCCGCGCGCCGGCGCGAGCTGCGCCGCACGGTGCGCCACGGCGAGGATGCCCAGCGCACCTTCGTCCAGTCAAACCTGCGGCTCGTCGTCTCGATCGCGAAGAAGTACCAGGCCTCGGGCCTGCCGCTCCTGGACCTGATCCAGGAGGGCAACCTCGGCCTGATGCACGCGGTCGAGAAGTTCGACTGGCGCAAGGGCTTCAAGTTCTCCACGTACGCGACGTGGTGGATCCGCCAAGCCATCACCCGCGGCATCGCCAACACCGGTCGCACGATCCGCCTCCCGGTGCACGCTGGGGACACCCTCGCCCGCGTCCAGAAGGCGCAGGCTCGCCTCGAGCTGAAACTGGGTCGGCCGGCGACTCTCGCCGAGCTCGGGGCCGAGGTCGAGCTGCCCGAGGACAAGCTGATCGAGGCCCTGCGCTTTCGTGCCGAGCCGCTCTCGCTCTCCGAACCGCTGCGCGAGGACGGAGACGCAGAGCTCGGCGACGTCGTGGAGGACCGTTCTGCGGAGTCCCCATTCGAGGTCGCAGCCACCGCGTTGCTGCCGGTCGAGATCAACCGCCTGCTCGCCCCCCTTGACGAGCGAGAGCGGGAGATCCTCCGCTTGCGCTTCGGCCTGGACCGGGGCGAGCCGCGTACCCTCGAAGAGGTTGGTGAGCACTTCAACCTCACCCGCGAGCGCATCCGCCAGATCGAGGCGCGGGCGATGTCCAAGCTGCGGCACCCTTCGAGCGACACCGGCGCGCGCGACCTGCTCACGGTCTGAGGAATCGCGTCCCACGTTCAGTGGAAATCGCCGCGCATCTGCAGCAGCGATCGCGTATTGCATGCATGGAATTCGCAATGGATCGGCAGGGCGACCCGCACAGACCGTTCTCACGACCGACCTCATCAGCGGCATGACAACGAAAGCCCCTGCCGAAAATCGGCAGGGGCTCTTTGTGTAGCAGGATTCGCGCGCGGCACTCCGTTAACGCGTACCTAGCCTAAGCGGCTCGGTCGTGGCGCGGCGCCGTCAAAAGAGCGTGTACCCGCCGTCGATGAGGACCACGGAGCCGGTCATGAAGCTCGACGCCTTGCTCGCGAGAAACACGACGGCGGGACCGAGTTCATCTGGTGTTCCCCACCGCTTCATCGCCGCCGGCTCGACGCACCACTCGCGATACTGCGGCTGATCGACCGGCGAGGCTTCGGTGAGGATGTAACCGGGCGCAAGCGCGTTCACACGGATGTTGTCCGGTGCCCACTCTGCTGCCAACGCCTTGGTGAGCTGATGGACGGCCGCCTTGGATGCAAGGTAGGGCGCCTGCCAGCGTGGCCGGTTGACGATCAAGGCAGACATCGAGCCGATATTCACGATACGACCGCCGCCATGCGTCCGCATCCTGCGAGCCGCCGACGTGCTGCAGTTCCAGACGCCGCCGAGATTCGTGTCGAGCACTTGCTGGAACAATTCCGGGCTCGTGTCGAGAGCGGCGGCACCGATGCTGATCCCGGCGTTGTTGACGACGACATCCAATCGCCCGAACTGCTCGTAGACCCGCTCGATCATCGAGTCGACGGCCATCTCGTCTGTGACATCTGCTTCGACGCAGGTGGCGCTGAAGCCGGCCTTCACAAGGACGTCTGCGTACTCGGCGGCGTTACCTGAGCCGCGATCGTTGAGCACGACGCTAGCGCCAGCCTCACCGAGGGCGAGCGCCAGCGCGCGACCGATCCCACGGCCCGAGCCGGTAACGAGGGCAACCTCGCCCTTCAACGAGAATGTGTCGAGAACAGCCATGATTCTCCAGCTTCTTCCTTCTCCGGGCCGAGATCGAGCGCCGCACTCGGTCCCAGAACGTTCTGAGCCCGCGTGGGCACAGCAGACCTTGCCCCGAGGGTGGCGGCGCTCTCGCGTCATCACGGTACGGTCTTCTGGTGACGTATCTGGACGAATCGGTCCTCCTCATGCTCGCAGAGCCGGCGATGCGCCGGACAGTGCCCCGCAGCGCCCCGTGCTCCACCGGCCACGGCGTTCCGCCGTCATCCCACCGATGATGCCCGACGACGATTCTGCAAGCTTCGCCGGCCTGGCGCTGCGGCCCGAACTTCTCGCCGCCCTCAGCGCGCTTGGCTATGAGGAGCCAACGCCGATTCAGCGTGGGGCCATTCCACCGCTCCTCGAAGGTCGCGATCTTGTCGGTCAGGCGGCGACAGGCACCGGCAAGACGGCCGCGTTCGCACTCCCCTTGCTTCAACGGCTGCCCGCGCAGCGCTCCGGCGCCGCTCCGATGGCCGCGGTCCTGCTTCCCACCCGCGAACTCGCAGTCCAGGTGTCCGAGGCGATCCACCGCTACGGACGCGACCTCGGAGTTCGGGTCCTGCCGATCTATGGAGGCCAGCCCATCCCTCGCCAGATGCGGGTCCTCGAACGAGGGATCGACGTCGTCGTGGCGACTCCGGGACGTGCCCTCGACCACCTTGGTCGCGGAACGCTTCGATTCGATGCCGTCGAAGTGGTCGTGCTGGACGAGGCGGACGAGATGCTCGACATGGGCTTCGCCGAGGACATCGAGGCGCTCCTCGACGCGATGCCGGCCGAGCGCCAGACGGTGCTGTTCTCGGCCACGCTCCCTCCTCGAGTCGACCGGATTGCTCGCCGCTACCTGCGCGATCCGATCCGGATCGCGACCGGACGGGAGGTGCTCGCCAAAGGAGAGGCGCCCCGCGTCCGTCAACAGGCCTACGTCGTTCCCCGAGCGCATAAGCCCGCGGCGCTCGGACGAATCCTCGACATTGAGGCCCCCACGGCGGCCATCGTCTTCTGCCGCACCCGCGACGCGGTCGACCAGCTCACCGAGAGCCTGAACGGCCGCGGATATCGCGCCGAGGCGTTGCACGGAGGGATGAGCCAAGACCAGCGGGACCGCGCGATGGGGCGGCTGCGGAACGGTACCGCCGACCTCGTCGTGGCCACGGATGTCGCCGCTCGCGGCCTCGACATCAAGCAGCTCACGCACGTCGTCAACTACGACGTGCCCGCCTCGACGGATGCCTATGTCCACCGCATCGGCCGTGTGGGGCGGGCCGGACGTGAGGGCGTGGCGATCACGCTCGCCGAGCCGAGAGAGTACCGCATGCTCACCACGCTCGAGCGGGCGATCAAGCTGAGGATCTCAATCGAAAAGATCCCGACGGTTGCCGATCTGCGGGCCAGGCGCCTCGAGCTCACCCGTGCAGCGCTCGAGGAGAGCCTCCTCGAAGACGACCTGAGCAGCTTCCGTGTTGTCGTGGAATCCCTCGCCGATGAGTTCGACGTGATGGCCATCGCTCTCGCGGCCGTCAAGTTGGCACACGAAGCCAGCGGCGCCGCAGCCGCCGAGGAAGAAATCCCCGACGTCACGCCGAAGAGCGGGCGCAACGAGGACGCTCGGCGCCAGCCGCGGGAGCACCGCCGGGGTCAGCCGCAGTCGTCGGGCATGACGCGCCTTTTCGTCGGTCTCGGGCGCAACGCCGGTATCCGCCCCCAGGACCTCGTCGGCGCGATCACCGGGGAGTCGCAGCTACGTGGCCGCGACATCGGTGCCATCGAGATCGCCGACCGCTTCTCCCTGGTCGAGGTACCTGAGAGCGCGGCCGATCACGTTCTCGCGGCGCTGCGGGCAACCACGGTGAAAGGACGCAAGGCCACGGTCCGGCGGGAGCGAGATCGTGGCGGACCGGTTCGCTGAGCTCGGAGCGCTGCCTCGATCGCCCATTTCATAACCGGGTGTCGATCGCCCAGGTCCGCGCGGATGTTCCGGCGGGATGCGATGCGGTCACGCAAGGGGCACCTGACCGGTAGATCCACCACTCGGCACCGGCGCCAGGGTCGCATCGGCATCCCGGCTGGTTCGGGCGTGGCGCAGAGACGCACGCTGCGGGTGGCGCGTGCACCAGACCGCCGAGGTCAAGCGCCTCGAACGCGAGGGCGGACGCGTCACCGTCCTGCACGGCTGTCGGCTTCGACGGCGGTCACCGGCAGCGTCGCACATTGCTCTTGGCCAATGCCGACGGCGGCGAGAACCGCAACCGCCGCTTCGTAGGGACGGCGAACGTGGTGCAAGACCTCCCACCGCCTCGGCGGCTGCTCGTGACCGGCTCCGCTTGCGCCGGAATGGAGAACCAGCGTCCTCGGGGACCGCGAGCGCGTCGGCGGGCCGGGGGCGGTGCAGGAGTGGCTGCGCGCTCGACCAACGACCGCCGGCGACCAGTGATCCCGCGCCCAGCTGGCCTGGGACTAGCATCCTGGCCACCCCAGCGTGGACCTTGCGTCCAAGCCATTGGAGAGGGGGAGGGGGCATCGCAGCATGGCAAGCGCACGACGACGCGGCACGCCCGCGGCCGCGGCTCCTGCCAGCACCGAGGACCTGGGGAGCCTCCCTTCACCAGGACTCGCCGACGCCGCGCCGATTGAGGTGCGCGGCGTCTCGAAGGCCTTCGTGGACCCGCATGGACACCAGCTCCTCGCACTGGTGAACGTCGACCTCGTGATCGAGGCGGGCACGTTCGTCTCCCTGATCGGTCCTTCGGGCTGTGGCAAATCGACCCTGCTGCGGATCATGGGCGGGCTCGACCAGCCGAGCACCGGCACGCTGCGAGTCAACGCAGCGACCGGAGCGGCCGGGACCGGTCCTCAAAGCGCCTTCGTCTTCCAAGACTACGGGCTCATGCCGTGGCTCACCGTGGTCGACAACGTGGCCTTCGGCCTGAAGATGGCAGGGGTGGGCAAGACCGAGCGGCGCGAGCGCGCCCGCGTCTGGCTCGCCCGCGTCGGGCTCGCGGGTTTCGAGCGCGCCTACCCCGAGCAGCTCTCGGGAGGGATGCGCCAGCGCCTATCGCTCGCCCGCGCGTTCGTGACCGAGCCAGACGTGCTGTTCATGGACGAGCCGATGGGGGCGGTCGACCCCCAGACCCGCCTGCTCCTCCAAGAGGACCTGCTGCGCATCTGGGAAGAGACGCGAAAGACGGTCGTGCTCGTCACCCACTCCCTCGACGAGGCGCTCCTCCTCGGCGACCGGGTGGTCGTGATGACGGCGCGCCCGGGCCGGGTGAAGCTCGACCTGCCTGTCGAGCTGGAGCGCCCGCGGACGGTGGCGACGACCGGCGGTGCGGCGTTCGCGTCGCTGCGCAACACGCTGTGGGAGGCCCTGCGGGACGAGGTTGCCCGATCGATGGAACTCTCGTGAGCGAGCAGGTCCAGGTCGCGCCCACGCTCGAGCCACTGGCGCCTGTCGACGATCGGCTCGAGGAGGCGCTCGGCGCGCTCAAGCGAAGGCAACGTCGCCGTGCGCGCACGGACCTCGTCCTCGGCGTCGGCACGCCAATCATGCTGCTCGGCCTGTGGCAGCTCGCTGCGCACCTGAACTGGGTCGATCCGAGGATCTTTACGCCGCCAAGCAGCATCGCCGTTGCTGCGGGCCAGCTGATCTCCGCCGGTACCTTGCAGGCAGATCTCGCGGCGACGCTCGCTCGCCTGCTCGTCGGCTACGCGATCGGTGCTGCCGGAGGCGTCGCCGTGGGCCTCGTCCTCGGGCTCGTCCGCCCACTGCGTGCCGCTTTCTCCCCACTATTCACCGCGTTGTACGCGGTGCCCCAGATCGCCTTGCTCCCCCTCCTGCTCGTCATCTTCGGCGTCGGCGAGACGCCGAAGGTCCTCACCGTCGTGGCGGTCACGTTCTTCGTGCTCGAAATCAACACGCTGGCGGCAGTGCGCAACTTCGACCCGCGCCTCATCGAGGCGGGTCGCGCCTACGGCGCGACGGGGGCCAAGCTCTTCCGCCACGTCCTGTTCCCCGGAACGCTCCCGCAAGTCTTCACGGGCTTGCGCGTATCGATCGCCCTCGGCCTCGTGGTGATCACGGCGACGGAGTTCGTGGCGTCGAACAACGGGCTCGGCTTCCTCGTCTGGAACTCCTGGCAGCTCTTTCAGCCCGACCAGATGTACGTCGGACTCGTCACGATCGCCCTTTTGGGGGTGGTCCTGACCGCGATCATCTCGATCCTCGAGCGGCTGGCGCTGCCATGGCTGAGGCGTCGCCACCGATGACGCGCGCGTCCCAGCAGCCGTCTATCCACCGATCCCTGCACTGCACGGCAAAAAGAAAAGAGAAAGGAAGCAACTTCGTGAATATCCGCAATCTCGCCAAGACGGTGGCCGTGGCCACGTGCACCTCGTCGCTCGCCTTCGGCCTCGCCTCGACGCCCGCCGGTGCGCAAGCCACCGGTGCCCGCGCGCTGACGCCCGTGACGGTCGCGTACGTGCCGCTCCCGCTCTTCGAGCCGCTCTTCGTCGCGATGCACGACGGGTTCTTCGCTAAGAACGGGATCGACGTCCGCCTCACCGTCGTGGGCTCCGGGCAGAGCGCGACGACTCTCGCCGCCACCAATCGGGTGCAGGTGGTGCTCGGCGGCTTTTCCGCCGGAATGTTCAACGCCATCCACCAGGGGCTGAACTTCAAGGTGGTGGGCTCGATGGCCGAAGAGGCGCGGGGAACTGCTGCGAACGGTCTGGTCATCGCCAAGTCGGACTGGTCCTCGAACCCCGCCAAGATCGCCGCAGCGCTGAAGGGCGCGAAGATCGCCGTCGATGGCGGTGCGGGATCGACGGGTGCCTACCTGGCAGCGCGCGCCCTCGCGAAGTTCCACCTGCACCTCAGCCAGGTCACCTTGGTGAACCTGGCGTTCCCCGAGATGGCGAGCGCGCTCAAGTCCGGTGGGGTGACGGCGGCCTACATGTCGACACCGTTCCTCGGTGCGGCGCTGTCGGCGGGAGCCGGCAAGTTGGTCGCCGGGGCCCCGATCGGCGTCCCGGCCACGGGCGTCATCTACGGCGGCAACTTCGCCAGGACCAAGACCGCGCAGCACTTCTTCGACGCCCTCGTCGAGGCGTCGAAGAAGCTCCAGGGCAAGGCGGCGAACTCGAAGGCGAACCTCGAGATCGTGGCCAAGGCGACCGGCGAGAGCCTGTCTCTGCTCGAGGCGGAGCCGCCGAACGTCTTCAGCCCGAACCTGGCGCCGCCCACTGCGGTGCTCGCGCAGATGCAGCGCATCTACCTCGTCAACCACAACCTCGACTACACCTCGCCGATCCCCTCCTCCAAGTACGTCGACACCGCGTTCGCGAAGCACGCCTCCTGAGCACTCCACGAAGGACGCCCCGGGCGAGCGCCGCTCGCCCGGGGCCATTCCTCGAGGCCATGGCCGTCTCACAGCATCGCTCGCACCGCGGCCACCGCCGAACGCCTTGCGCGCCGAGACCGCCCGCCGACCGGGCAACGCCACGGTGCCGCCCGAGGATGGACACGATCCCTAGGTCCTAGGTGTCGCGGTTCTTCGGGGCGAGACGGCCGACGACCCCCGCCAAGGAGATCTGCGAGCTAGTCGTCCCCGGCTGCCTCGGCGAGGGCGGCGAGCCGGTCGAGTGAGGCCGCCAGCCGCTCGGAGGTGGTCGCCTTGGCCCGCGCCATGCGCTTTTCGTCGGTGAGCTGGCTCCAGTCATAGGTGTGGGTGACGCGGGTGCGCGACGCGCCCAAGGGCTCGAGCTCCCAAGCCCACAGGTGCCCCGGGGGGACCTTGTCCACCTCGGCGGGCCGCCAGGCGATGCGACGGCCCTCGACGAAGTCGACCACATGGTTCTGACGGATGCCGCCAGTGCTGAGGCGCATGTTGAAGACGTCACCGACCGCCCGGACGCGCTGTCCACGCGGCGCCTCCTGCAAGTTCTCGTTGCCGTCCCATCGGGGCTGGTGTGCCGGGTCGGCAATGAGCGCGAAGATCCGCTCGGCGGGCGCAGCGATGTCGCGAGCCGCGGATACGACACGCGCGGGTTCTACTCGGTCGGTCATCCCCCTATCGAAGCATGCCCGCCGATGGGGGGCGATCGCCGGGCGCTCCCGTGGCGTCCAGAGCGCCCTTGGGCGAACTTGGCGACCTCGCACGCCGGCGAGCCGCACACCGCTCGGTCCGAGCGCCACCGGAGGCGAGCGGCCGCGCGCGGTTCGCCGGCCAGGCGCGACGGGCTCTCCTCAGGCGAAGGTGATCTCGACGTCCGCCTCCTCGCTCGGGGTCGGCGAGGCCTCGGAGACCGAGACGAGACAGCGCTGCGCTGGGCCACAGGTGATCCGGTTGGCACCGAAAGGCCCTTTGACGACGCGGAAGCTGAGACGGACCTCGCCGCTCGCATCCGAGGTCACGGCGGCGAGGCCGGCGAGGTTGCAGTCGCCCGGGCCCGTCGCCGATCCCTTTGCGGCGCACTCGTTCACCACGAGCGCCCGGTTAGGCGAGAACCCCGAGCCCGTCACCTCGACGACGGCGGACGCAGCGAGGTCGCTTCGCGGGGTGACCGTGATGCGCGGACCGCCGGGCGCGAGGGACGAGGACGTCGAGGAGGTCGGCGCGGTGGTTGTCACCGGTGCGCTGGTCGTCGCTCCGCCGGTGCTCGTGGGTGGCCGGACGACGGACGGCGAGCCGCCGCCGCACGCGCTGGCGACCAGCGCGAGCAACCCGGCCAGCCCGAGCGCTCTGGCACCGCGCGCCGCTGGGCCCGAGCACGGGCGCCCGCGTCTAGCCATCGCCACGTTCGTGCCCACGGCCTCCAGCATGTCGGGCATCCGCCGGCACAACTAGGGCCAAACGGCCCGATGCGCGCCCCAGCGGGGACCTTAGGCCCTACCTCGTGCAGCATCTTGTGCGTAACGTCCCGCGTGGAGCCAGATGGCCCCGGCGGCCGGCGTCGGCCGTGAGGGAGCGCACATGAGCTTCTTCGACCTCGTCCTGCACAACATCACCGTCAAGAAGCTGCGCTTGGCGCTGACCTCGCTGGCCGTCGCGATCGGCGTCTTTGCCGTCGTCGCCCTCGGGGTCGTCACCGAGAGCTTGAAGCAGAGCGATCTCGCGATCTTGCAGACCGGGCTCGCCAACTTCACGGTCGCCCAAAAGGGAGTGAGCGACCTGCTCTCGAGCAACGTGGACATCGCCAGCACAGCCCGGATCCGCGCCCTGCCAGGCGTTGCCAGCGTCACCGGCGTGCTGCTCGGCACCGCTCGTCTCAATGCTGCCAACCCCCAGTTCCTCGAGATCGGGATCGAGCCCTCCGAGCTCGCCCCCTTCGGCGTCACCGTGCTCCAAGGCCGCGCCTTTGGCGCCCGCGCCGCTCATGAGATCCTGCTCGGCTGGCGAGCGGCCCAGAGCCTCGGGGCACATGTCGGCGACCAGCTCACCATGGACGAGAACCGCTTCCGCGTCGTCGGCATCTACTCGACCGGCCAGGCGTTCGGCGACTCGGGCTGCATGGTGCCGCTCGCCTGGTTCCAGACCTTCCAACGCCAGCCCGCCACCTACACCCTGCTGTTCGTGCGCACGAGCCCGAACATCAGCGTCAGCGCGCTCCAGGGCCGCGTGGACCGCGACTTCCCCCAGCTCGTCGCCATTCGGACGCTGGAGGAGTTCGGTCGGGCGGACCGCAGCCTCTCGCTCGTGCTCGCCGCCAACGACGGCGCGAGCATCCTCGCAGTCGTGATCGGCGCGATCGTCGTCATGAGCGCGATGAGCATGAGCTTCATCGAGCGGATCCGGGAGTTCGGGGTCTTGAGCGCAATCGGCTGGTCCCGCCGCCGCGTCGCCGCCATGATCTTCGGCGAGGCGGCGCTGACCGGGGTGATCGGCGTGGCGGGTGGCCTTGTCCTCTCGCTCCTCGCGGTGACGGTCGTCGCACAGCTGCCGAACCTGACCGGCGTGCTGCACCCCGTCTACACCGCCGGCGTATTCGCCCGTGGGCTGCTCACCGCGGCCGCCATGGTCCTGATCGGCGCGCTCGTGCCGTCGGTGCGCGCCGCGTCCTCCAAGCCGATGGACGCCCTGCGCCATGAGTGAGGAGGGCATGGGCCGCTCCGAGGAGCGCCACGCGGCGCGGGGGACGCCGGCCGTCGAACTAATCGCGGTGCGCAAGTACTTTGACGCCGGGGCGATCAAGGCGCTGGACGGGCTCGACCTCAGCGTCGCGCGCGGGGAGTCGGTCGCGGTGAGCGGACCGTCGGGCTGCGGGAAGTCGACGATGCTGCACCTGATCGCCGCGCTCGACACCCCGACGTCGGGGATGATCCGAGTGGGCGGCCAGGACATCTCCCTCGAGCACGACCTTGCCCGCTACCGCCGCGCGCACATCGGGCTCGTCTTCCAGCTACACCACCTCCTGGCGCAGCTGAGCGCCCGCCAGAACGTGGAGATCTCGATGTTCGGCACCGGGCAGTCGTCCCGCAAGCGGCGAGAGCGGGCGCGCTCGCTGCTCGCCGACGTCGGCCTTTCCGGATCGGGCGAGCGGTCCCCCACGCGCCTTTCCGGAGGCGAGCGCCAGCGCGTCGCGATCGCCCGCGCCCTCGCCAACAGCCCAGAGCTCCTGCTCGCCGACGAGCCGACGGGCAGCCTCGATGAGGCCTCGGTCGATCTCATCCTCGAGCTCTTCAAGCGCCTGCGCGCCGAGCGACCCGAGCTGACGATCATCCTCGTGACCCACGACGCCCGGGTCGCCGCATCGGCCGACCGGATCGTCGCGCTGCGCTACGGCCGCGTCGAGGACGACGACCTCGGCCGCCACAGCGAGCGACCCGCCTCGTGACGGCGCGGCCCGGCGCGCGCTCAGTCGACGCCGCTGTCGAGGGCCGCCTGGTCGAGCACCTTCTCCTCGGCGACGTTGGTCTGCGGGTTGGAGGAGATCGGTGCCGCACCGCCAGGCATGGGCTGGCCGATCAGCTCCGACCCGCCGGCCGGCAGGGCGCCGACGCTCGCGTACAGCTCGAGCTTGGCGCGGGTGTCGGCGATGTCCAAGTTGCGCATCGTCAGCTGGCCGATGCGGTCCGCAGGGCCGAAGGCCGCGTTCTCGATGCGCTCCATCGACAGCTTGTCAGGGTGATAGGAGAGGGCGGGACCGATGGTGTCGAGGATCGAGTAGTCGTCCCCGCGCCGGAGCCGCAGCGTCACCTCGCCACTGACCGCCGTCGCTACCCAGCGCAGCAGCGACTCGCGCAGCATCAGCGCCTGGGGGTCGAACCAGCGGCCCTCGTACAGCAGGCGGCCAAGACGGCGGCCTTCGTTGTGGTAGGCCGCCACGGTGTCCTCGTTGTGGATGGCGTTGACGAGCCGCTCGTAGCCGATATGCAACAACGCCATGCCCGGCGCCTCGTAAATACCGCGAGACTTGGCCTCGATGATCCGGTTCTCGATCTGGTCCGACATCCCAAGGCCGTGGCGTCCACCGATGGCGTTCGCCTCCATGAACAGCTCGAGCACGTCCTCGCTGCGCCGGTCCCCCACGGCGATCGGGCGGCCCTTGTCGAAGACCAAGGTGACGTCTTCAGCCTCGATCGCCACCTCGGCGCGCCAGTGCGCGACGCCCATGATCGGCTCGACGATCTCGATCGACGCGCCGAGCTGCTCGAGCCGCTTGGCCTCATGGGTGGCGCCCAAGATGTTGGCGTCGGTGGAGTACGCCTTCTCGGTGCTCGAGCGGTAGGGGAGCCCGTTGGCCGCCAGCCACTCCGACATCTCCCTGCGCCCGCCGAGCTCGGCGACGAAGGCCGCGTCGAGCCAGGGCTTGTAGATACGCAGCTCGGGGTTGGCGAGCAGGCCGTAGCGGTAGAAGCGCTCGATGTCGTTGCCCTTGAAGGTCGAGCCGTCCCCCCAGATCGAGACGCCGTCCTCCTGCATCGCCCGCACGAGCAGCGTGCCCGCCACGGCGCGCCCGAGCGGGGTGGTGTTGAAGTAGACCTTGCCTGCCGAGCGGATGTGGAACGCCCCGCAGGCGATCGCCGCCAGGCCCTCTTCCACCATCTGGCGGCGGCAGTCGATCAGCCGGGCGCGCTCGGCACCGTAGGCGAGGGCGCGGTCGGGCACCGAGGCGATGTCGGGCTCGTCGTACTGGCCGAGGTCCGCGGTGTACGCGAACGGGACCGCGCCGTGGTGGCGCATCCAGGCGACGGCCACCGACGTGTCGAGGCCACCGGAGAAGGCGATCCCGACGCGCTCACCGACGGGCAGGGAGCTCAAGACCTTGGACACCCCCTCAGCCTAATTGAGTCGGCCAACGCCCCCCGTGCCCGCAACGGCCAGATAGGGCTCACCCCCTCACCCGGCGGCCGCACGAGCTCGGCTCGCGACGCATCGCAAGGTTGGGGGCGCGCGAAGCGGCCGCAGTGCGGGCCTCTGGCAGCGCGCCCTCGATGTGGGCCGGCGCGGTCTCAGCTCCCGCTGGCGGTGCCCCCGGTTGGCGGCACGCCGGGTGAGGCGCCAGCCAGGCCGCCGTCGAATTCAAGCAGCGTCACCGAGTGCGCCGGGAAGCGCCAGGACAGCTCGCTCGACCCCAGCCGCAGACGGCGCGAGCGGATCGACACCGCCGTCGGCTCGAACGCCGTGTTGTACGCCGTGGCCGACGCGCCGTTCAGCGTCTCGCTCGTGAGGATCTCGCCGGCGAAGGCCCCGGGCATGGTGATGGTGGCGTCGCACGACGCGCTCGGATTGTCGTTGATCACGAGCAGATCGCGCCGGGCGGTCCCCGAGGCCGCGGTCACGAGCAGGCTCGGGACCGACGGGGCGAGCGGGAGGCGCGAGACATTGCGCACCGAGGCGCGCAGCAGGGTCATCCCCGCCAGCTTGGACATTATCGACAGCGCCTCGCCACTCGGCTCGGCGACAAAGTGCGGCCCCGGTCCGGCGATCATCGCCGAGCCGATCCGCAGGCCGGGCTCCCAATACGGCGCGGGGAGCTGCGGGTCGACGGCATCGCCACGGCCGACGGGCGGAAGGGCGGGGAAGGGGGAGGCGGTGAGGAGGTACTTCTCGGCGAGGGGCACCCCGTGCTCGATCCACTGGCGTAGCTGCGCGGCGACGAGCAGCGCCTCGTCGAGCGAGAGGATGAATTGGGGATCGGCCTGTGGCATTGGCTTGACGAGCTGGCCGTACTCGGTGACCACCACGGGGACGTTCCGCCCGGCGTAGTGGCGGATCAGCCGCTGCAGCCTTCCCAAGAACGCGCCCTCGCGCCCGGGGTAGGTCATCAGCTGCTGCTCGTAGGCACCGAGCGGCGATCCCGAGTTGCGCGGGGAGGCGTAGGGGTGGTCCTCGACGCAGTCGTAGGGGAAGCGACGGCCCATCAGCTTCAAGAAGGCGACGCTCGGCTGCTCGGCCTGGCACACCTGGACCTGCGGGTTCATGCGCTTCATCGCCCGGTAGAAGTCGACAAAGCCGCCGTGTGGGCCGGACTCGTAGCTGGCGGTGATCCGCGCCCCCGCCGGCGGGATCGCTCCATGGCGGCCGTTGCCAAAGGTGATCGCGCCGCTTGCGGCATCAAAACGGTACACCGTGGTGGAACGCCCGGCATGGGCAAAGCTCGTCACCTGGCGCCAGGGAACGCCGTCGACCAGCACGGTCTCGCTGTGGCGGACGACCGGGGGGTAGTAGACAAAGAAGCGCTGGCCGGGCCGTCCGTCGGAGTAGGAGGCGGCCGGCAGCTCGTCGGCGAGCGTGCCGACCGGCTGGTGCGCGAAGCTCGTCGTCCCCCCGAAGGCGTACAGGCAGACCTTCACCTCGCCCGCCGGGCAGCCGGCGCCGTGCGGCCCGAGCGCGACGAGGCGGCCCGAGCGCCAGCCGAACTCGGCCGGCACGAGCTGCTCGTTGCCGACCTCCCAGTACGGGACGTCGTAGGGTGCCGGATGGCCGTTCGCGGCGCGCAGCGCCGCCCAGTAGCCGGGCTGGGTGGGCTTGGTGTCCGCACCCGGGCTGAGCGGCGCGGTCATGTAGGCGACGAGATCGGCCGCCTGGCGCACGGTCCCGGTCGCGAAGTTCACCACGACGTTGCCGACTGCGTGCGTGGCGCCGAGCAACGCGCCGAACTCGTCCGGCCCGACGAGCGAGGCCACCGGCCCGTCGAGCACGAGGTGCGCGAGCTTGGCCCCCTGCACGCCGTAGGGCTCGTTGGCGAGACGCTTGGCCATCGGCCCGATGGCCCGCTCCCACTGGAAGCTGTCGGCGGTCTCGCCGCCTGGGTAGCGCACCGCGGTGATCCCCATGCGCCGCACCATGGCGAGAAAACCGGGGTAGAAGCGTCTGGTGGTGGCGTCAAAGGCCCCTGCCGCGCCGTAGGACCACAGCAAGTTGGCGCCGAACGCGTCCCGGCTCACCGTCGGGCCACTTCGCGTCGAGACGACGATCTGGGCCAGTGCCGTGCGGTCATGTGGCCGGGGGTGCATCACCGGCGCGCTGACGGCGCTCGCCGCCGAGAGCCCGGCGCCGAGCACAGCAAACGCTGCGGCGCGGGGGTGCGGTCGCCGGGCAGCCATGGCCGACCGAATGTACCGGGACAGGGGGCGAGTTTGGCCGCGGGCCGGCCCGAGGTCTGCCCTCGACCGGCAGAGCTTCGCCTAGGCTGCGCTCATGCTGAAGAAGCTGCTCATCCTCGCCGTCCTCGCCACGCTCGGCTTCGTCGCGGTCAAGCGCCTGCGCTCCGCGTAGTCAGACGAAGCGGACGGGCACCCGGCGCCGATGGCGGCGCTCGAGCAGCCGCCCGCCGACCCACCATCCGAGCGCGAGCACGGCCGACGCCGCCGCGATCGCCCCGAAGCTGACGGCGATCGCCGGGCGGACCTGTGCGTCGCGCACGCGCTCGCGCATCCGCTGGCGCAGCCGGACCGGCCGCTCGAACCGGCGGACCTCAAATCCCCGCTCCCTCGCCACCTTGGTGAGCGCGCGGTCGGGGTTGACCGCGACGGGATGGCCGACGGCTTCGAGCATCGGCAGGTCGCTGACCGAGTCGCTATAGGCGAACGAGCCCGAGAGGTCGAGGTCCTCGGCAGCGGCGAGCTCCGCCATGGCATGTGCCTTGTGCGGCCCGTAGGCGTAGAAGGCCATCTCCCCCGTGTAGCAGCCGTGCTCGTCGACGGCCGCCCGGCTGGCGATCACCTGGTCGACGCCGAGGTGGCCTCCGAGGGGCACGACGAGCTCCTCGGGAGAGGCCGAGACCAAGACCACGAGGCGACCCGCCCGGTGGTGCTCGTCGATCAGCTCGAGGGCCTCGGCGTAGATGATCGGTTCGGCGACGAGCTCGAGGGTCTCTGCCACCACGGCGCTCACGTGCGCGCGCTCCCAGCCCTTGGTGAGCTTCAGCACCGAGCCGCGGATGCGCTCGAGGCGGTGCTCGCTCGCCCCGAGATGGAGGTAGACGAGCTGCGCCAGGGCGGCTCGAAGCAGCGCCCGGCGTGACAGCAGGCCGCCGTGGTGCAGCGGCCCGCGAAACGCGCTCATCGCCGCCTTGTCGATCACGGTCTTGTCGAGATCGAAGAAGGCCGCCTGACGGCTCACGGCGCCTCCGGCTAGGGGGCGACGAGGAGTCGGCGCACCTCGTCGTCGGCATCCCCGGTGACGAGCAGCAGCACCTCGTCGCCCGGTCCGAGCCGCGTGTCCCCGCGGGGCACCACGACGTGGGACTCGCGCACGACCGCCACGACCGTGGCGCCGCGGGGCAGGCCCATCTCCGAGATCGTCTTGCCCACGATCGGTGACTCCTCGACGAGGGTCACCTCGACGAGGCGGGCATTGCCGCCCTCGAACTGCAAGAGGCGCACGAGCGAGCCGACCGAGACGGCCTCCTCGACGAGCGCCGAGAGCAGATGCGGCGTGGAGACGGCGATGTCGACGCCCCACGTCTCGTTGAACAGCCAGTGGTTCTTCGGATGGTTGACCCGGGCGATCACCCGGGGGACCGCGAACTCCTGCTTGGCGAGCAGCGAGATCACGAGGTTGTCCTCGTCGTCCCCGGTCGCCGCGACGACGACGTCAGCCTCCTCGAGCCCGGACTTCTGCAAGACGTCGACCTCACACGCGTCCGCCGACACGAGGCGCACCGACGCCGAGGTCGGCATCGATTCGATGCTCGCCACGTTCTTCTCGATCAAGAGCACGTCGTGGCCGTTCTGTGCGAGGTCGGCAGCGAGGAAGGTGCCGACCGCCCCGGCACCGGCGATGACGACCTTCATCGGCCGCGCTCGGTGCTCGGGCCCGTGGCCTCGTCGCCCGCCTCGCCGCCGAGCGCCTCTTCGAGCTTGGTCCGAGCACTGAAGGTCACGGCGAGGTGCAAGACGTCCCCCTCCTGGCCGACGAGCTCGCCAGGACCGAGGTTCGGCACCCCCGCCCGGGTCACCGCCACGATGCGCGCCCCGGTCTCGGTCTCGAGCGCCGTCAGACGCCGCCCGCACCAGTGGACCGGCAGGACGCGCTCGACGAGGCGGATCCGGCCCGTCGGGTCCGACCACTCCGGCACGGAGTGGTCGGGGAAGAGCTTGCGCAGCACCTGATCGGTCGTCCAGGTCACCGTCGCCACCGTCGGCAGGCCGAGGCGCTGGTAGATCTCGGCGCGGCGGGGATCGTAGATGCGGGCGACGACGTTGCGAACGCCGTAGGTCTCCCGGGCGATCCGGGCACACAAGATGTTCGAGTTGTCCCCGCTCGTCACCGCAGCCAGGGCGTGCGCGCCCTTGGCACCGGCGAGCTCGAGGACGTCTCGGTCGAAGCCCGCGCCGACGATCGACTGGCCGCCCCAGCCGGGCGGCAGGCGCTTGAAGGCCTCCTCGCGCTTGTCGATGACGACGACGCTGTGGCCGTCCTCGATCAGCTCCAGGGCGAGGCCCGCGCCGACACGGCCGCAGCCGACCACGATCACGTGCACGGCATCTATCGAACACGGGTCGCGCTCAGGACACAACTCGCCCCCCTGGGCCTTGGTTGCGATCGAGTTGCGCCGGACGCGCCGACGGCGGGCAGACTACGTGGGTGTCAGCGCCCTCGCCCCCCGTTGAGACGCGGTCGCGCCTGGTCGCCGGGGACATCGACCTCCCCGAGTCTCTCAGCTACCGGCTGAAGAAGGCCCTGCTCGGGCCGCCGCTTGTCACCGAACGGCTGCAGTCCGAGCGCCTCAGCAAGGTGCTCGCGCTCGGCGTGCTGGCGCCGGACATGATCTCCTCGAGCGCGTACGGCTCCGAGCAGATCCTCAACCAGCTCGTCCAGTTCGTCGGCGTCGCCGCCTTCACGCTGCTCTTGCCGCTCACCGGGGCGATCCTCGTCGTCTTGTTGTTCGCCACCCTCTCGTACCGAGAGGTCGTGATGGTGTACACCAAGGCCGGCGGCTCCTACGTCGTCAGCCGCGACAACTTCGGGCCCCGCATCGCCCAGCTCGCCGCGGTGGCGCTGATCATCGACTACGTCCTCACCGTGGCGGTGCAGATCACCGCCGGCACCGACGCGCTCACCTCGGCGTTCCCCGCCGTCCAGCCCTATCACCTGTGGATCACCGTGGCGGTGGTCCTCTTGTTGATCTGGGGCAACCTGCGCGGCATCCGCGAGGCGGGCAAGATCTTCGCCCTACCGACCTACCTCTTCGTTCTCGGCGTCGGCTCGCTCGTCGTCACCGGCCTGATCCGCGCCGCGCTCGGCCAGGTGCACCGCCACAGCATCCACCTCCCCGGCGTGGCCGTGGGACACGCCGGGCATGGCCTCTTGCTCGGCGCCAGCATCCTCATTGTGTTGCGCGCGTTCGCCAACGGCGGGTCCTCGCTGACCGGCCTCGAGGCGGTCTCGAACGGCGTGGCGACCTTCAAGGAGCCGACCGGACCGAACGCCCGGCGGGTCCTCGTCTTCATGGCAGCCATCTTGGGCTTCCTCGTCGCCGGGGTGTCCTTCCTCGCCTACCTCACCCACGCCGTTCCCTACGTGATCGGCACACCGACGGTGATCTCCCAAGAGGCCCGCTACGTCTTCGGCGGCTCGCTCGGCGGCAAGGTGGGCTTCTACTTCATCCAGTTCGCGACGATGCTGATCTTGTGGACGGGCGGCAACACCAGCTTCAACGGCTTCCCGAACCTCACGAGCTTCGTCGCCAAGGACGCCTACCTACCCCACCTGCTGACGCGCCGTGGGCACCGCCTCGTCTTCTCCAACGGGATCTTGATCCTCGGGATCCTCTCGATCGCCCTCATCATCGGCACGGGCGCCAGCTTGAGCGCGCTGGTGGCGATGTACGCGATCGGCGTGTTCATCGGCTTCACGATGGCGGGCGCCGGGATGGTCCGCCATCACCTGCGCGAGCGCCAGCGCGGCTACCGCTACAAGAGCGTCATCAACGGCGGCACCGCCGTGCTCTCCTTCGCCATCGTCGGCATCCTCGCCACGGTGAAGTTCACCCAGGGCGCCTGGCTCGTCGTCGTCGTCTTCCCGATCCTGTTCGTCGCGCTCCTCGTGCTGCACCGCCAGTACGAGGAGGAGAAGGTCCTGCTCGAGCGCAACGCGGCCCGCGCCGCGGAAGCCCCGGTGCTGCGCCGCCACGTCGTCTTCGTCTTCATCGAGCGCCTCGACCTCGCGGCGGCCCGAGCGCTGCAGTACGCCCGATCGCTCAGCCCCGACGAGCCGCGCGCGGTGCACTTCGTCGTCGACACGCGGGCCGCGCGCGAGCTCGAGGAGACCTGGACCCGCCTCGGCCTCGCCCGCGTCTCGCTCGAGCTGATCGAGTGTCCGGACCGCCGCATCGCCCGATCGGCGCTCGAGCTCGCCGCGGACGCCGCCGGGGACGGCGAGACCGAGGTCAGCGTGCTCTTGCCGCGCCGCGTCCTGCCCGGCATCGCCAAGCGCTTCTTCCACGGCCGCACCGGTGACCGCATCGCGGCGGTCGTCGGCCAGCTGCCGAACGTGAGCGCGACGGTCATCCCCTACCAGCTGCGACGCCGCTTCCGACTGCCCTGGGAGGAGGAGTTCGTGCCACCGACGCCGGGCGCCCCCGAGGCGAGGGAGCTGCCGGCTGGGCTCGAGTCCGACGAGCTGTTCCCCGAGGGCGCGCCGCCGGGCGCGGCGCCGATCGGCAGCCTGCGGGTACGCCAGCGCGCCAAGGTCGCCGGGCGCATCCGCTCGGTGCGGGTCCAGCCGGGCGCCGGCATCTCGAGCCTGGAGTGCACGCTCGCCGACGCGACGGGCCAGCTGACCCTCGTCTTCCAGGGACGCCGGCTCGTGCCCGGCATCCAGCCAGGCGCGAAGCTCCTGGCCGAAGGCATGGTCGGCGAGCGCAACCGTCGCCTGGCGATGATCAACCCGCACTACACGATCCTCGCCGCAGCGAGCGACGGGGAAGAGCCGACCGGCTGAGGCGGCTGCCTCATCGGCCGCCCCTTGCTGGCCCACCAGGACCGTCCTCGATATCCTTCGCCACCGATCAGGCCCCGCCGGGCCGGGCTCCCCGAAGCAGGTGATCTGATGCCCAAGCCGCTCGTCATCGTCGAGTCACCGACGAAGGCCCGGACGATCGCGCGCTTCCTCGGGGGGGACTACCTCGTCGAGTCCTCGATCGGCCACATCCGCGACCTGCCCCGCTCGGCCGCCGAGGTCCCGAGCGCCTACAAGGGCGAGGACTGGGCGCGCCTCGGCGTCGACGTGCAGAACGGCTTCAAGCCGCTGTACGTGGTCGCCAAGGAGAAGCAGGACCAGGTCCGCCGGCTGCGCTCGCTCGTGTCGGAGGCGAGCGAGGTGTACCTCGCGACCGATGAAGACCGCGAGGGCGAGTCGATCGCCTGGCACCTGCTCGAGGTGCTGGCGCCGCGCGTGCCGGTGAAGCGGATGGTGTTCCACGAGATCACCCGGCCGGCGATCGAGCACGCCATCTCGCACCCCCGCGAGCTCGACCGCCGCCTCGTCGACGCCCAGGAGGCGCGGCGCATCCTCGACCGGCTCTATGGCTACGAGCTCTCGCCGGTGCTGTGGAAGAAGGTGATGCAGGGCCTGTCGGCGGGGCGCGTGCAGAGCGTGGCGACCCGCATCGTCGTCGAGCGCGAGCGGGAGCGGATGAGCTTCCGCTCGGCCAGCTGGTGGAGTCTCACCGCCCAGCTCCGACCCTCGGCCGCGGAGGCCACTGCCTTCCCGGCCAACCTGGTCGCGCTCGGGGAGCGCCAAGTCGCCGATGGCTCGGACTTTGACGAGCAGGGGCGCCTCAAGAACCCGGCGTTGCTGCTGCTCGACGAGGCGGCGGCCGGCGCGCTCGCCGGCGCGCTCGAGGGCGCGAGCGCCCGCGTCGCCTCGGTCGAAGAGCGCCCCTACCGGCGCTCGCCCGCCGCGCCCTTCATCACCTCGACGCTCCAGCAGGAGGCGGCGCGAAAGCTCCGCTTCTCGGCACAGCGGACGATGCAGACCGCCCAGCGGCTCTATGAGCGGGGCTTCATCACCTACATGCGGACCGACTCGACGACGCTGTCGGAGACGGCGCTGCAAGCCGCCCGCGCCCAGGCACGCGAGCTGTACGGGGCCCAGTCGGTGCCCGACCGCCCGCGCACCTACGACCGCCGGGTGAAGAACGCGCAGGAGGCCCACGAGGCGATCCGGCCCTCGGGGGAGACCTTCCGCACTCCGAGCGAGGTGGGCAGCGAGCTGAGCGGCGACGAGCTGCGCCTGTACGAGCTCGTCTGGCAGCGGACCGTCGCCTCCCAGATGGTGGACGCCACCGGTGTCACCGCGCGGGTCCGGATCGAGGCCGAGACGGCCAGCGAGGTGAGCGTCGCCCCCGCCGGCACGCGGGCGGTGTTCGCGGCGTCGGGCACCGTCATCACCTCGCCGGGCTTCTTGCGCGTCTACCGCGAGGACGACGACGAGGACGACGAGCGCCCCGACAAGGCCCCGCGCGAGGTCCGCCTGCCGCCGCTTCATGAGGCAGAGGCCCTCGATCTCGAGGCGGCCACCATCGAGGACCACGCCACCAAGCCGCCGGCGCGCTTTACCGAGGCGTCGCTCGTCAAGCGGCTCGAGGACCTCGGGGTCGGGCGGCCCTCCACCTACGCCGGGATCCTCCAGACGATCCAGGACCGCGGCTACGTCTGGAAGAAGGGAAGCGCCCTCGTCCCCTCCTTCACGGCATTCGCCGTGGTCGGCCTGCTCGAGTCGCACTTCCCCGCGCTCGTCGACTACAGCTTCACCGCCACCATGGAGGACGACCTCGACGGGATCGCGGCGGGCTCCGAAGAGGCGATCCCGTGGCTCGAGCGCTTCTACTTCGGCGCGCCGAAGGACGGCTCGCCGGCGGGGGCGCACGGCCTGAAGGAGGCCGTCTCCGAGCGCCTCGGGGAGATCGACGCGCGGGAGGTCAACTCGATCCCGATCGGCGCGGACGACAACGGCGAGCTGATCGTCGCCCGCGTCGGCCGCTACGGCCCCTACCTCCAGCGGGGCGAGGACCGCGCCTCGGTGCCCGAGGACCTCGCGCCCGACGAGCTGACGATCGAGAAGGCGCTCGAGCTGCTGAACGCGCCGGCGGGCGATCGGGTCCTCGGCGAGGACCCCGAGACCGGCCTGAGCGTGATCGCCCGCGCCGGGCGCTTTGGCCCCTACGTCCAGCTCGGCGAGGCGGTGCCGGGGGGGGACAAGCCGCGCACGGCCTCGCTGTTCAAGTCGATGAGCCTCGAGACGCTCGGCCTCGAGGACGCCCTGAAGCTGCTCCAGCTCCCGCGCGTCCTCGGCGTCGACCCCGCGAACGGCGAAGAGGTCGTCGCCCGCAACGGCCGCTACGGCCCCTACGTCCAGCGCGCCAGCGAGTCGCGCAGCCTCGAGCGTGAAGAGCAGCTGCTCGAGATCAGCCTCGACGAGGCGCTCGCGCTCCTGGCACAACCCAAAGAGCGCCGCTTTGCCCGTGCCGCAGCCAAGCCGGCTAAGGAGATCGGAACGGACCCGGCGACCGGCCAGCCGATCCAGCTGCGCGAGGGGCGATTCGGTCCCTACGTCACCGACGGCACGACGAACGCCTCGCTGCGACGAGGCGACGACCCTGAGCAGCTGACGCTCGAGCGCGCCGCCGAGCTGCTCGCCGATCGCCGCGCCGCTGGCCCCTCGCCTCGGGCTCGAAAGGCCGCCGCCAAGAAGGCGACCGCGAAGAAGGCGGGCGGCACGAAGGCCGCGGCGAAGAAGGCGACCGCGAAGAAGGCTCCCGCGAAGAAGGCCGCCACCAAGAAGTCGACCGCCAAGAAGGCGGGACCGTCATCGCTGTAGCGGTGCTCGATCGCGTCGTCGGCCAGGGCCGGGCGCGGGCGGTGCTCGAGGCCTCCCTCGCCGCACCGGTACACGCCTACTTGTTCGTCGGACCGACGGGCAGCGGGAAGCGGGAGGCGGCGAGGGCCTTTGCCGCCGCGCTCGTCTGTCCCGACGGCGGGTGCGGATCGTGCGCCTCCTGCCACGACGTCCTGGCCGGGCGCCATCCCGACGTGGTCGTCGTCGAGCGACAGGGCGCCTCGATCTCAGTCGACGAGGCGCGCCAGGTGACGAGCCTCGCCCAGCGATCGCCCCGCCACGGCGGCCGCCAGGTCGTGATCCTGGCGGACTTCCACCTCGTCGACGAGGCAGCGCCGGCGCTCCTCAAGACCATCGAGGAGCCTCCCGCCTCGACCGTGTTCGTCATCCTCGCCGACGCACTGCCGCCCGGCCTCGTGACGATTGCCAGCCGGTGCCTCAGGGTCGAGTTCCGCGGCCTCGACGAGGAGACGCTTGCGGCGCTGCTGGTCGCCGAGGGCAGCGACCCGGCCGCGGCGGCCACCGCGGCGGCCGCCGCCGGGGGGCGGATCGACCGGGCGCGGCTGCTCGCCAACGACCCCGGCTTCGCCGCCCGCCAAGAGCGCTGGCGCACCGTCCCCGAGCGTCTCGACGGCACCGGGATGACCGTCGCCGTGCTGACCGAGGAGCTGCTCGGCAGCGCCGACGAGCTAGTCGTTGTGGTCAAGGCGCGCCAAGAGGCCGAGCTCAAAGACCTCGCAGCGGCCGCCGAACGCGCCGGCGACCGTGGGGTGCCCGGCCGCCAGGCCATCGAGGACCGGCACCGCCGCGAGCAGCGGCGCGTGCGGACCGACGAGCTCCGGGCGGGGCTCGGCACACTGGTGTCGGCCTACCGCTCCCAGCTTCGCGGCAGCGAGCCGGCTCGAGAGACCGCGGCGCTGCTGGCGTGCTGCGGGGCGATCGACACCGCCGCCGAGCTGCTCGAGCGGAACCCCAACGAGACGCTGCTTCTCCAGTCGCTCCTGCTCGCCCTCGACGCCGCGCGGCGCTGAGTCAGCGGCGCGAGAAGTTCTGGTAGTAGCGGCTGGGGGTCGGGCCCCGCTGGTGCTGGTACTTCGAGCCAAGCTCGGCTGAGCCATAGGGCAGGTCAGCGGCGGTGGTCATCCGCAAGAAGCTGATCTGGCCGATCTTCATGTTGGGATAGACGGTGATCGGCAGGTTGGCGACGTTGGAGAGCTCGAGGGTGAGATATCCGTCAAAGCCAGGATCCACGAAGCCCGCCGTCGAGTGGATCAACAAGCCGAGCCGGCCGAGGCTCGACTTGCCTTCCAGCCGGCCCACCAGGTCATCTGGCAACGCCACCCGCTCGCGAGTGGCACCGAGCACGAACTCACCAGGGTGCAGGATGAGCGCATCGTCTCCGACGATGTCAACGAGCTCCGTGAGCTCCTCCTGGTCCTCCTTGACGTCGATGACGCGCTGGGAGTGGTTGCGGAAGACGCGGAAGTAACGATCGACGTGGAGGTCGACCGACGAGGGCTGGATCGAGCCCTCCTCCAGCGGGTCGATAACGATCCTGCCGGCCTCGAGCGCCTCGCGGATGGAATGGTCAGAGAGAATCATGTGCGCCCGCACGATACAGTGACGGCGCACATCCGCGCGGACCTCGGCATCGACCCGGCTCCACGTTGTGCACGCGGGCGTAGTTCAGCGGCAGAACATCAGCTTCCCAAGCTGAGAACGCGGGTTCGATTCCCGTCGCCCGCTCTCTCCTCTCCGGAGACGTTCGTTTCCCCTGTTCAGGTCCCATTTTTTGGTTGATCGCCAGTGACCGTGATTCGCCGCTCGGACCCTCGATGACGCGCCCGTTCGCGCCCGGATCGCGCCCGATCGCCGCAGGACGTATCGAGCTCCCGGCCGGGCGCGACTTCGCCAGCCTGTGGGGCGGCGGGACGCTGCCGGCGTGGCGGGGCGCGGGTGTTCCGCTCGCTTGTCGGCTACCGAGCCGCCCTGGCATCGCAGCGGGGCTACCGGTACTTGCAAGTCGATGCCTCATCGACAGCCAGCCGATCCTTGAACGGCTGGGGTTCATGCGGCTGGCGCAGACGACGCCCTACCGGCGCTAGGTGTCCCTCATGGTCATGGGAGCCTGGGAGCGTTCTGCTCGCCTACACCGCCAAGCGTCCTGCTCGGCTGACGAGCGCCTATTCGGCAGGGAGTATGAGCCAGGGCCCTCACCCGCGGTGATCCACCACCCTCACGATGGCGATCACTACGGTCGGGCTCACCTGGAGCACCGTTCTGACCCAAGAACCGGCTGACGGCCAGCCGCCTGT
>JAJZBI010000021.1 GCA_021798985.1 Actinomycetes bacterium | reverse complement strand
CCTTCGGCCGTCCCCTCGCTGCCATGTCGCCTCCCATCGTCGCAGGAACGATGGGGAGAACGCGCGGGCGAGGAAGAAATTCCCGGATTCAGGATATTTCTTGCGAATCTCTGGCTCAGGACACTAGTTGCCCTGCCGATAAATACATGGGTGTAACTTTCTGGCAGCGATCGTAGACAGCCAGGGGGTGCCGGTGCCTCGCTCCTCGCCGTTCATTGTGGTGCTGTCGGACCGTGATCGAGCGCTCCTCGAGCAGCGCGCCACGTCGGGGACCACCGCTCATCGAGAAGCGCTGGAGCGCTCCGCCACCGACCGCAACCCGGCCAGGTGGAGGAGGCGGCCGCGGCGGTGGGGTGAGGAGGCGCAGGCGGCCGTTCGAATCGTCAATGGCTGCAAAGCCAGTGGCGCGCCGATTGTGTGCAGGACAGACGGAGCCGGGCCGTAGCCAGTTGCCGCACTGAGTGCGATCCGTGGCATTTGTCCGTGGATAGCGAATCGTGCCCGGAGCTGCGAACGCATTGGTTGGCACGTTGGCGCCGGTATGAAACGTCGCCTTAGGTAGGACGTCGGGAAGTTCATCGAGCCTCAGGGCTGAGTGTCCGGGCTGAGTGTCCGGGGCGCCGCCGCCATCACCGAAGGAGTATGACGTCGTTCGCTCGCGGGCTCCAGCAGCCTCGCCCGCCTCGAGGGCTGTGAGCCGCTCTGACACGAACGCGACGATCTCACCTGGCACTCCGGCAAGCTGCGCCGCTGAGTCCGTCGCCGCACTGATGTCTATGAACTTTTGGCGCACCACTTCGTGAACCCGACCTCGGCTAATGCCCCATGAGCAAGCCTCCGCGACGAGATCCTCGGAAGTCACCCCGTGCACTGAGCGTCGCCCGCTCACACGCATGCCGAGTTGGTCCGTGAGGTCCTTTGGCCGTCGGCGGTTGGAATGCCGCGGTAGAAGGCCGTCGGCGTGATGTCGTAGGCGGGAGCCAAGTGCACTGAACCGTCCCGCGGGTGTAGGAGCGACAGGTTCTTTGCGTGAGCATCGGCATTTCCGACAGCAACGTTCAAGACCGTCAACCGGACAAGGTTGTCGACGTCGCTCGCTGAGGCAAAGCTCCGCAGAACCTCTGCGAAGTCGCGAAGGGACTTTCCGCCGTAGGCCTCGTACTTGAGCCTCGCTCGGCCTCCGCTCAAGTCGACGGCGAGTGCCTGGGTAGCGTCCTCCTGGTGGAGCCGTTCGACGCCGTCGTCGGTCATTACCCGGTCGTAACGGGAGACGATTAGCACCGGCCTGTTGGCAATCGTCGTCACCTCGACCTCGACGTCGGTAATACGGAGTGATCGAGCGAGTTCGAGGCAGAACGCTTTGGCAGCCGCGTAGCCGCGGAGCCGGAGGTCTTGGGGCTTCAGAATGTGGGTGGTCGGTGCGCCATCGACTGCCCGAGCCCACTTCCCGTCCGGTGTTCTCGCTAGCAAGAGCTTCTCTTGAACTCCAGGCAGAGAGACCCGGACCCCGGCATCTGCTCCAAGTGGGCGATCGTCGATATGGCGGATGGCGCCGTCAAGCCACTCGTCCGTGACCGCGGCAAAGTACCCAGCATTCTTTGGCGGTGATGACCCCGTGGTCTGGAGCACGACAGCGCCAGCGCAGTCGCGTCCGATCGCGCTCAGCAAAGCAAAGTCATCCCCCAGCGCAACAGAGAATTCCTCTTCGAGCCTTGCCCTTACACTCCCCTCGGGGAGCAACCCATGGAAGAACGCGCGCACGACAGCGCCATTCGGTCGCCGCGAAACGTCCAGAGGCATCGAGACGGACAAGACCGAGGAACCAGGGCGAAACGTCGTCTCGGCCTCCTCGACGTAGTCAAGTCTGAGCTTCCCGCACTTCGGCTCCGTGAGGCTACCAAGTCACGGCGCAGTGCACCGCCCTTCAGGGCGGTGGTGAAGCGCCGTTCCGGCCGTCAGGCCGGACGCTGCTGTCGTGCAATGGCTCGACGGAGCACGGCGATCGGTGACAGACGGTGCCATACGGTAGCTTTAAGGGTGACGACTCTCCGGTACCGCTATCGCGCGTACCCCACACGAGGCCAGGAGAAGTCCTTCGCCCGTCTCCTTGGATGCTGCCGAGTCGTCTTCAATGATGCGGTCGCCGCTCGCGAAGCAGCGCATGCTGGCGCGGGCACCCCTACCCCAAGAGCGCTGAGCTCTCTGCCGCGCTGGCCAAGGCAAAACACACCCCTGAGCGCCACTACCTTGCAGACGTATCGGCGGTTCCATTGCAACAAGTGCTCGCTGACGTCGAGTCGGCCTACCACAACTTCTTCGCATCGCTGAAAGGAGAGCGCCGCAGGCCGGCCGGCCACCCGCGGTTCCGCTCTCGTTCCGATCGCCGCCAGACCGCCCGATTTACCAAGAACGCACGGTTCTCGTTCGAAACACACGGGAGCGACGGCACCTGTACGTTGCCGAAGATCGGACCGGTCCGCTTCGTCTGCTCGCGCTCTCTCCCCAGCGCCCGAGCTCGGTGACGGTGATCCGCGAAGCCGATGGGCGGTGGTACCTCTCCTTCGTGGTGCAAGTCGCCGAGCAGATCGCCGCGCCGAATGGCTCGGTTGTCGGGATCGACGTCGGCCTCAGCGCGTACGCCACGATGCTGTCGCAATGTGATGGAGACGAGCAGGTGGTAAAGATTGCCTCACCGCTCGACCTGCGGCGCCGGGAGCGGGCCCTGAAGCGCTCACAGCGCGCACTGAGCAGGAAAAAGAAGGGATCCAAGAACCGCGAGAAGCAGCGCCGCCGCCGCGTCGCCGTCTGCCACCGCAAGGTCCGCGAAGCCCGGCTCGACCATGCCCACAAGGTCGCCACGTCAATTGTTGCTGCACACGACGTGATCTGTGTCGAGGACCTGAACGTGGCGGCGATGGCAAAGAGCCGTTTCGCGAAGTCGACCGCCGATCAGGGGCTCGGCCAGTTCCTCCGCCTTCTCGAAGAGAAGGCGAATCGTCGCTGCCGGCGAGTCGTGCGGGTCGGCAGGTTCTTTCCCTCCACCCAGATGTGCTCGTCCTGTTCTGCTCTCGCTGGCCCGAAGGGCCAGCGAGAGCTCGGGGTCCGTCACTGGACCTGTAGCAACTGCGGTGCTTCCCACGACCGGGACGTGAACGCCGCCCGCAACATCCTCGCCGAGGGGTTGCGCTTGCTCGCGATGCGCGAGCAATCGGTCGCCGATGGGCAGTCGGAGACCCTAAACGCCCGTGGAGCTGATGTCAGACAGGGATCTCTCCCTGCGGCCAGCCGCGAAGCGGGAAGGAGCGCGGGAGATCTGTCATGTGTCCCATGACAGGCCGAGTGTTCCCCGAATCCCCGCCCTTCAGGGCGGGGAGGTGTCAACGATGAGGGTCTCATACAGCCAGACATCGAGCGCTTCGCTTGCCATCAATGGATCCGCTCAACGACAGCGAATTCGTTCCCGAGCGCCCGGAGGATCATGAAGAGACTCCGCAGTTGCTCAGTCGCGTGTCCGGACTCGATCTTCGAGAGGTACTCGCGGCGGATGCCAGCCCTGTCGGCGAGGTCCTCCTGCCGCAGGCCCGCTCGCTGCCGCAACCTGGCGATCGTCTTCCCGAGCTCTGCTGGATTACCCGCCCGCCACTCAGCTGCTGTGCCCATATGCACGCATTGTCATAATTAAGGGACACGTGTTGATATGAACACACACGGCCGGCTGGGCCGATGTGTGCATATGAGAACACGACCTGGAATCGGATGGCGAGCTTGAGAGCAGGCTCAACGACAGCGAGGCCGCCCGATCGGGAACACCCCTCGGCGCTCTCCAGATCGCTGCCAGAACGTTACACGGATGTATTTATCGGCAGGGCCACTCGTCTCCTGAGCCGCCACTCACCGAGACGGCGGCTGGTACCCGGCGTTGGGCGGCTATCGCGCCCCGGCATTCGCTGACTCCGGTTTACGCAGATCTGTCGGGCGTTCGCCGTCTTGCGCCCCGCTTCCCCGAGCACGCGCCAAGGCGCCATGCTCGGCCCGAGCGCTTGCCTCCTCCTTGGCCATCGCGACGCCAAGCCGAAGCATGACCATCGTCTCTGCAGGCCCGACCTGGCCAATGAATGACGACCCAAGACGAGAACGGCACGACCATGCCGCGCTTGTTCGAACGTTCGCCCCAGCACCCCTCTTTGGTGGCGTGCTGGGGAGCGGCGTCGTCGCGGCGTCTCGCGCTCGCGCTGGGTTCAGCGGCGCTTGTCGCCACCTTCGGCCGCGAACTCATCGAGCGCGCCGACCGCCTCATCGGCCTCCCTGCTGAGCGGCGGGCCGTCCGGGGTCCAACGACCAGAGCGGTCCTTGCGGTAGGGGTAGAAACGCCCGTCGCGGCCGTAGCGAAGCTGCTGCTCGCCTTGAGTCAACCGGTTGCGCCGCACGACGGCGTGGGGAAGGATCTCGCGTCCCCAAGCCAGCGCGAGGCGATCGGGATCCCACGATTCGGTCAAGGTGGCCAGCCCTTCGGCACCGCCATCGCGCCAGGCCCGTCCCCACAGCGCGAGCTCGCGCACCGCCACCCCCGCGCGCCGCGCCAGGTCCTCGAGGCTTGCCGCATCACCAGGCCCGTCGCCGCTCCCGACGAGGCGCGCGGCGCGTCGGGCAAGGTCATGTTCGACGCTCAGCGAACGCGCCTCGTCGCTCGCACCGCGTGCAATTAACAGCGCCCGCTCGGCAGCATCGGCCGCCAGCATCAGCAGGCCAGCGGCGTCAACGCCGGACCCAGGCGGTGGATCTGCCGCGAGCACCGTCGGACGGAGCGCGCGGCGGGGCAACGGCGGGAGCGGCGGCAATGGCGACAGCGCGCGCCTCCAGGCCTCGCGCGCGAGGACGCCCGCGTCGGCGATTGGCTCGAGAACGAGGTCCTCGCGGACCTGCGGGCTCGGCGCGCCGACGCGACGAGCGCGCAGCGCGGCGAGCACCTCCTCCCGGGCCCGGCCGCGCAGCAAGAAGACCGCGAACGGGTCGGTATCGAGGACATCGGCGACGAGGTAGCACACGGCCGCCGCGTGCTTGCAGGGATCGGCCCAGTCCGGACACGAACAGCGGGGCTGCACCTCACCGGGGCCGGGCAACAGGTCGAGACCCACCGAGGCCACGTCGTCGGCGATGCCCGAGGGCAGCTCACCGTCCAGCAATGCGGCGGTGTGGCCGATCTCAGCCGCCAGTGCGTCGAGCACCCGCTCCCACTCGGCCGCGTCGAAGGGCCGGACGCGGACCTTGACCTTGTAGGGAGCGGGCCGGCTCCCCTGTACCTCTGCGAGCACCTCACCCGGGGCCACGCTCAGCGTGCCGACGGCACCGCTGCGTGCATAGGTCCGCCCGCGCGGCAGACGATTCGGGTCAAGGCGCGCCCGTTGCTCGAGCGCCTCGATCCACGCCGCGCCCCACCAGGACTCACCAAAGCCGCGCCGGCTCCCCGGGCGACGCAGCGATGGGCCGTTGGCGCGCTTTGGCGAACCGGGACGGGGCGGCATCGCGCTCACGCCCCGCTCCCCAGCTGCACGAGATCTGCGAGCTCCTCGTTGCTGAGCTGTCCGAGGAACGTCTCGCCGCCACCGACGACCGCCTCGGCGAGCGCGCGCTTTTGCTCGATGAGCTGGCCGACGCGATCCTCCAAGGTGCCCTCGGCGATCAACCGGTGGACTTGCACGCGGCGAGCCTGACCGATGCGATGCGCCCGGTCGGTTGCCTGATCCTCGACGGCGGGGTTCCACCACCGGTCGAAGTGCACGACATGGGTCGCCCGCGTCAGGTTCAAGCCGACCCCGCCGGCCTTCAAGGACAACAAGAGCACCGGCGCCTTCCCCGCCTGGAAGTCGGCGACGATCTCGCCGCGGCGCTTGGCTGCGACACCACCGTGGAAGAGCAGGCTCGCCACGCCGAGCTCGGAGAGCCGCGCCTCGATGAGCGCGAGGCACTCGACGTACTGGCTGAAGACGAGGACGGACTCGCCCTCAGCCACGATCACGTCGATGAGCTCCTCCAGCGCGGCGAGCTTGCCCGAGCGGCCGGCCAGTGGCCCGCGCTGGTGCAGGTACTGCGCCGGATGGTTGCAGATCTGCTTCAAGACCGTCAGCATGCGCAGCACGAGGCCCTGGCGGGCGATGCCGTCCTTCGTGGCGATCGCCTCAAGCGCCTCGCGCACCTCGGCCTCATACAAGGTGACCTGCTCGCTCGTCAGGGGAACCGGCACGTCGCTGACGATGCGTGCTGGGAGGTCCGGCGCCACCTCGGGGTCCGTCTTCTTACGGCGCAGCACGAAAGGCATCACGGTCTTTGCCAGCCGCTCGGTCACGAGCGGGTCGCGCTCGCGCTCGATCGGCGTGGCGACGTTGCGCACGAAGCGCTCGAAGGGCCCGAGCAGCCCCGGCATGGTCCAATCGAGGATGGACCAGAGCTCGCTCAGGCGGTTCTCGACGGGCGTCCCGCTGAGGGCGAGCCGCACCGGAGCGCCAATGGCGCGAAGCGCCCGGGCCGTTGCCGTGGCGGGGTTCTTCGCGTGCTGAGCTTCATCGGCGACCACGAGGCCGAAGCCCGCGGCTCCAAGCGCCTCGGCGTCGCGCCGGGCGATGCCGTAGCTCGTGACGACGATCTCGCCGACCGCGAGATCTTGAAGATCTCGGGCGGTGCCGTGATGGCGGCGCACCGCCGTGTCGGGCGCGAAGCGCCGTATTTCGCGCTCCCAGTTGCCGAGCAGCGAGGTTGGACAGATCACGAGCGTGGGCCCACGGCCCCGCGCCGCGCGATGCAGATGGAGGGCGATCACCTGCAGCGTCTTTCCGAGCCCCATGTCGTCCGCAAGGCATCCCCCGAGCCCGGCCTCGCACATCGCGTCCAGCCACGCCACCCCGCGGGCCTGGTAGGGGCGCAGCGCGACCCCGCTCGCCAGGCCCTTCGGGACGCCAAGGTCACCCGGCGCGGCGCGAAGCGCGCCGAGCCGCTCCGCCAGCCCGGCCAATGGACCGTCGGCCACGACGGGCACCGATTCGCCATCGAGGTCAAGCGTCCCGGCGAGCAGGCTACCGAGCGCCTCGGCGGCGCTGAGGCGCCGTCGCTTTGCTCGTAGGCGCTCGAGGAGCGCCGCGTCGACGGCGATAAAGCGCCCCCGCAGCCGAACGAGGCCCCGCTTGGCCTCGGCCAGCTGGTCGATCTCTTCGGCCGAGAGGAGCTCACCGCCCAAGGTGGCCTGCCAGGTGAACTCGACGAGCTGGTCGAGGCCGAAGCCCGCCTCGGTCACCACCCCGGGAGCGGCGACCACCGCCGCGCGCAGCTCGATGCCCTCCGCCAAGATGTCGGACGGCCAGAGCAGCGAGATCCCCGTCCCTTGGAACCGTGCGGTGCCCTCGCTCAATAGCTCGGCGAGGCGGTCCTCGTCGAGGTCGAGGCCGGTCGGCGCCCGCTCGTGCAGCAGCGCCTCGAGCGGTGGCCAGGCCCGCGCCCCGCGCCGCAGCGCGCGCAACAGGTCGGTCTCGGCATCATCGCCGAAGCGGGCCACAACCGCCGCCGGTGCGCGGTACAGCTCGGCGGCATCGACCACCAGGCTTGCCTCCGCGCGGCTCGTGAGCTGGAGCACGGCACGGCCGACCAGTCCGGCATTGTCCTCGCCCTCGCGCCCGCTCGTCTTCTGGTGGGCGGCGCCATCTCCTTGGTCATCGAGCGCTTGTCGAACAGACGGCGCAGGCCCCGCGAGCGGATCGAGCTCGATGCGCAGCGCCACGTCCGCGCCCGTCTCATCGACCAGGCCGCCGGCAGCATCGACGAGCCACGGCGCCAGCTCAGCGCAGGCGACCGGGGCAAGAGCGGCGAAGGGCGCGGCCGACGCAGCGCCGTTCGCGACGATCAAGGGGGCCGCGGCCGTGCGCGGGAGCGTGTCGGCGAGGGCGTCCCAACAGGCCTGGATCAAGCCGGCGGCCGAGCGGATCCGAAGCGGCGACGATCCGGGGACCACCAGGGCGTGTGCCGCCGGCGGCAGCGCCGCGGCGAGCTCGGCGAGGAGCCGGCGATCCGCCGCATCGAGCGGACCAGCCCGCCAGGCGTCGGCCCCCGTGGTGGTGACCGTCGGATACAGCCGGCCGCGGGCGATCAGGCCGAGGCCCGCCGAGAGCACGGCCGACCAGATGGCGGCACCCTCGAGACCGCCGTCGAGAGCGGCGAGCGCCTCGGCAATGCCGATCGGCTGGGCGGGGACGATGCGGCGGCGAACCGACGCGCTCCGCCCCGTCGCCACCACGACCTCCAGTTCCATCGCCTCGCCGGACCCGTTGCCTGTTCGCATCCCGGCCGGGCGCGGGTAGGCGACGAAGGTGCCCTGGCGCGGGGGATCTCCCGGCAGGAAGCTCAGGACTCGGGGAACCGCCCCGTCGATCGGGCGGGGACGCCGGGGCGGGGAAGCGACGACTGCGGCGCCGGTGTCCTCCACGGTGCTCACCGTAGTGAGGCGCTGGGAGCGAGGGTGGATCCACCCCGTCGACCACGCCTGCCGGGAGGGAGCGCAGCGGCACGCACCACCGAGGGGTCCGGCTGGCACCGCCGTCACTTGGCGGGCCAGCCAGCGGGCGGCGGCGCCCGCGAGGATGGGGCGCGCGTTGGCGGGCCGCCGCGTTCTTACGGCCAGGCGATGTCGAGCGCGGCGGCTTGTTCGGGATGGCGCTTCAGCCACACCTGCACGTAGGAGCACTGCGGCACGACGACGAGTTGCTCGGATGCCGCCCACGTCGTCCCCGCCGCGACGAGCTTCGCGGCGAGCCCTCGGTTCTGGATCTGTGGTGGCACGCCCGTGTGGACGAAGACGACCTCGCCGTCGCGCCGCTCATAGACGAGCTCGCCTTCGGCGCCGTCCTCTTCAATCACAAAGCGGTGCTGATCGGCCCGATGCACGACGCTCGCCACGTGTGCGACCGTAGCGCCAGACCGAGCCCGTGGCGTCTCGGACCTCGCGCTCGGCTCACTTTGGCGCGGGCGCCTCCTCGGCGCCGCCACGTGCGTGATGAGCGAGCACCGCCGCGGCGACCTCGTCGACGAGCTCGCCCGCGCGGGCGACGACCGGGCCTGCTTCCGGCGCGGCGCCGTAGCGGACCTGTTCATACAGCTCGGTCAGGGTGCCGAGGCTGGGCGCGGCCGAGCCCGCCGGCTCGATGAGGCGAGCCGCCAGCTCCTCGGCCGTCTCGGCCTCGCGACGGGCCAGTCCCCCGGCGCTGAGGCTGGCGAGGAAGCGGCGGTAGTGGCGGCGGACCGAGGCCACGGCGTCCTCGGCGGTGCCGAGCGAGCCGTGGGCACCAGCTTCGGGGTGGCGCGCCAAGACCGAGCGCAGCTGGGCGAGGACGTGGGCGAGCGAGAACACCGAGTCGCGGACCTCCTCGCCGATCGCCGCGGTGCGGGCCAGGCGACGGGGTCGTCGGCGAAGGACCCGCACCACGACCACGCCGGCAACGCTGAGCACGATGGCGGCCGCCAGCGCGCCGAGCCCGAGCAGCCACCAAGGAATCGGCCCAGCCGGCCGCTCGTGGAAGTGCAGGGGCGAAAGCGGCCGCGGCGGCGCCGCCGCGGGTCGCGAGGCCGGGCGGAGGGGAAGCTTCAGATGCACGTGACGGAACAGGCCGAAGAAGTCTGAGATCAACGCGCCGACACCGCGCCCGACGGCCTCGAGCCCGTGTCCGACCGGTGGCGCCACGAGGCTGCCGAGGGCGACGATGACGAGCGCCACGGCGACGGCGAGGGCGATCGGCGCGGCCACCCCCAACAGGCTCGCGATGCCGGTCGCCTGCATCGCCCGGCCGGTCCCGGCCCGCTCGAGCTGGCGCTCCCGGACGAGCCCCATCGCCGCCACGCCGGCCGGCACGGCGAAGACGAGCATGCTGGCCGTGCTGCGCGCCAGTGCAGCGTCCTCGCCGCTGCGGTGGGTGGCGGCGACGAGGAGCGTCACGAGGACGACCGCGGTGCCGATCCCCAGCGAGACCATCGCCTGGCGCACCCGGGGCTCGGCGAGGCCCACGACCGCGCCGCGCAGCGCCGCCAGCCCGCACAAGACGAGCGCGACCACCGCGGCGTGACCGGCGGCGCCACTCGCCGACCACGGGGTCACGACGTCGGCCGCCCGGCCCCCGAGGACAACCGTGTCGTACGCCAGCGCCCCGAGGACCATCGCGCCCACGCCGGGGACCACCATCGCCGCGGCGCGCGCGCCGAGCGAAGCGACGCGGGTGGCGATGGCGCTCGCCAAGGCGAGCGACACGAGCGCCGGGAAGAAGAGCGCGAGGAACGGCACGTCCTCGTGGCCCCCGCCGCGGCCGTGCACGAGCGCGGTGGCGAGCACCGAGGCCCAAACGGACTCGGTGAGGACGAGCGCGCCCGACAAGGGCCCGCTAGCGCGCCAGTTCGAGCGCCTCACGTTCACGCCAGTCCTCGAGATAGGGGGTCGACAACAATGCGTCGAAGCCGCCTGCAAAAAGCCGCGGGTGATCGGGCAGCACCAGCTGCACGGCGCTCACCGAAAAGCGCCGGCGCAGCGCGGCGATCTCGCCGAGCGCCGGGGCGCTGAGCTCAGTCGTGAGCACCACGAGGCTCGTGGCCGGCGAGAGGCGGGCGCTCGCCTGGGCGAGCAGCGCCTCGAAGCTGAGGGAGTAGAGCGGAACGAGCCGGGCGAGGCCCTCGAGGACCTCGGCAGCGCCAAAGCGCCGGGGCGCGAGAGCGAGTGGACGGCCGCCGGCGCTGCCGGTGCTGTAGCAGCCGACCGGGATGCCGGTCGCGTCGAGCTCGCCGACGAGGGACGCGCAGAGTGCGATGAGCAGCTCGAGCTCGTCGGACTCGGGCGCGAACGCGCTCACGCCCGACAAGAAGACGTCCAAGAAGATGGCCACCTTCACCTGAGCGCTCGGCTCGAAGCGGCGCACGACGAGCGCCCCGGTGCGCGCCGTCGCCCGCCAGTTGACCTGGCGCAACGGGTCGCCGGGCTGCCAGGGCCGCACACCCGCCACCCGGATCGGGTCCGGCGCGAGGAGGTTGGCGCTCTTGTGATCCCCGACAAGCACCCGCGAAGCGATGCCCGACGGCGCCAGGGCGAAGCACTTGGGGTAGACGAGCAGGCGCTCGCTCGCCGGCACGGTGGTGTGGCGGAGGCGCACCCCGAGCGGGTCGCCGCTCGTCAAGGTCGCCGGGCCGAGACGGTGCTCGCCCCGGCGCGCGCAGGTGAGGATGAGGCGTCGCCGGACCCGCTGGTAGGGAAGCAGGCCGAGCACCTGGACGAGGCGCGGCGGCGAGCCGAAGTGCTGGGTGATCGCCGCCCCGTCGATCGCCACGTGGCGGGGCAAGGTGTCGTCGATCTCGACGAAGGCGAGCGGCAGCGCCTTGTCGTTCACGATCTCGATCTCGAGCTCGACCGGCTCGCCAAAGTGGACGCGGCTCGCCGACAGCGTGCGCGTGTAGGACAGGCCGGACAACGCGAAGTGCTGCCAGGCCTGGAGCGCCAAGGTCACGAGGGCGCCGATGAAGCCGCAGAGCGCGAGCGTGTCCGAGCTGAGCGCCCAAGCCAACCCCGCGAGGCCCGCGAAGCACTCGGCGAGCACGAAGCGTCGCCCGAGCGCCCGCAGCCGGCTCACGACACGGGGGGCGACGTCGCCTCCTCGAGCGCCTCGACGGGGACCGCGACCTCGCCGAGCAGGCCGGCGAGGACCGACTCGGCGTCCTCGCCGGACAGCCGCGTCGCCGGCGAGACGATCAGCCGGTGGGCGAGCACGGGGATCGCCAGGGCCTTGACGTCGTCGGGAAGCACGAAGCTGCGGCCCGCCAACAGCGCCCGGGCCTGCGCGGCGCGGTGCAGCATCAGCGCGGCCCGTGGGCTCGCACCGAGCTCGAGGCGCGGATCGGCCCGGGTGGCGGCCACGAGGTCGAGCACGTAGCCGCGCACCGCCGGGGCCACGTGCACGCCGGCGCGCGCCGCCTGCCAGGCGGCGAGCTCGGCGGGCTCGGTCACCGCCTCGGGCACGACCCGGTCGGTCGCCTCGTAGCGCTCGAGGACCGCCGCCTCCTGCTCGCGGGTCGGATAGCCGAGGCGCACGCGGACACAGAAACGGTCGAGCTGGGCCTCAGGCAACGGGAAGGTGCCCTCGAGCTCGACCGGGTTCTGGGTGGCGAGCACGAAAAAGGGCGACGACAGTGCCCGGGTGTCGCCGTCCACGGTGACCTGGTGCTCCTCCATCGCCTCCAAGAGCGCGCTCTGGGTGCGCGGGGTCGCCCGGTTGATCTCATCGGCGAGCAGGATCTCGGTGAAGATCGGACCGGGGCGGAACTCGAACTCGCCGGTCTTTTGGTTGTAGACGTTCGACCCGGTAACGTCGGACGGCAGCACGTCGGGGGTCAGCTGCACCCGGCGGAACGAGCAGCCGAGCGCGCCGGCCAGCGAGCGGGCGAGCAGGGTCTTGCCCACGCCGGGCACGTCCTCTAACAGGGCGTGGCCGCCACAGCACAGCGCCACCAGCAACAGCTCGAGGGCCGCGTCGTTGCCGACCACGGCGCTCGCCACCGCGGCACGCAGTCGTCCGGCGAGCGCGTGGGGATCCACGGCGCCGAAGCTAGCCAATGCGCCCGGTGGCCTGCTGCCTGCCGCAGCGAGGTGACCAGCACGACCGCGTCCCGGCCGGCCAGCCAGCCTGGCACAATGGAGCCATGCGCTATGGCGGTGGGTACGGTCGAAGCCCCTGGGGAGGCGGACCTCCCCGCCGCTCGTTCTCGGCACGGAGCTTCCTCCCCCGCTCGTTGCCCCAGACGCTGCAGATCGCGACCTGGCTGCTGTACTGGAACGCCGCCCTCGGCCTGCTCGCCTACATCTTCGCCGGCGGCGTGGCCGTCATCTCGCTCGGCTTGTTGTTCGTGATCGGCGAGATCGCCGCGGGCTATGGCCTCGCGAACGAGCGCAAGTGGGGCTATGTCCTCGCGCTGATCGCCGCCTTCTTGCCCTTCGTCCTGCTCATCGTCTTCGCCGGCAGCATCTTTGCCGGCGGGATCTTCAGCCTGATCTTCGAGATCGCGCTCGTCGTCTTGCTCGTGCACCCGATGAGCCGCAGCTACGTCCGCTCCTACTTCCGCCGCTGACGCGATGGAGGACCCGGCCGCACCCGTACCGACTCGCGCCTCCACGACCAGGGACCTTGCCGACGAGGCGCTGCCGACCGGCATCACCAAGACCCAGATGGTCCGCGCGATGTTCGACGCCATCGCCCCGCGCTATGACCTGTGCAACCGGGTGATGACCCTTGGCATGGACCAGGGCTGGCGCCGCCAGGCGATCGGGATGCTGGAACTCGCGCCGGGCTCGACGGTCCTCGACCTCGGCTGTGGCACGGCAGATCTCGTTGCCATGCTGCAAGGCTCGGAGTACCGGGCGCTCGGCGCCGACCTCTCGTTCGGAATGCTCTCCTCGGCCCATCGCGGCCGCGGCGTGCTCGTGCAGGCCGACGGCCTGCACCTGCCCTTCGCCGAGGGGTCGATCGACGGCCTGGTCTCGGGCTTTGCGGTGCGCAACTTCACCGACCTTGGCGCCGTGCTCACCGAGGCCGCCCGAGTGCTGCGGCGCGGCGGGAGGATCTCGCTCCTCGAGGTCGACACGCCCTCCTCGCCGCTGTTGCAGCTCGGGCACAAGATCTGGTTCGAGCACGTCGTGCCAAGGATCGGCGCGGCGCTTTCTGACGCCGCGGCGTATCGCTACCTCCCCCGTTCGGTCGCCTACCTCCCCTCCATCAAGGAGCTGCGCTCGATGCTCCACGAGGCGGGCTTTGAGCAGGTCGAGCGCCGGCAATTGTCGGGGGGCATCGTCCAAATTGTCACGGCGACCTGCCGTCGGCCCATGATGGGGATCGGCGCTCCGGCACCCAACTAGCTCCGGGACGCACCCTTGTCGAGATCGCTGGAGCCCATGCAGTCCGAATCCGCGCCGTCCATCTGGAACTCCACCGACACGCCGGCACTGCTCTGCGACGCTGCCGGCCGACCCCTCGATTCGACCACGCTCGAGCTCACGGAGTTCCCACTTGGGCCAGGCGAGGTCGAGCTCCTGCGGACCGCCGCGCGCCGTTCCGGACGTGTGCTCGAACGCGAGCACCTGGCGCTCCTCGGGCTCGGCACCGCGGCGCGCCTCATCCTGCCGTTCGGGACAAGAACCGCCCATGCGGCGGCAACTGCCGCAGCGCTGCTGTCCACGCTCGGCGGCGCCGGGCGTGCATATGCCCTGACTGCCTTGCCCTTTGACCCCGAGGCGGCAGGCACGCTGGTGATTCCCGAGGTTCTCGCGATCGTCGAGGACGACGCAGCAACGGCACTGGTCGCCACCGCGGCGGGTCACGCTCACGAACGCCTCGACACCGCCCTTCTTGAAGGATCGGTCGCCGAGCCTGACGCCGACCTTCCCGACCGCTTCGCGCTGGCCTCCGCAAAGAGCCACGCCGAGTTCCGAGCGCTCGTGGCCGACGCCGTGGCGGCGGTGACCGACGGTGAGCTCGACAAGGTGGTCCTCGCCCGCGAGGTCACTGTCACCGCCAATCGACCCTTCCAGCAGGCCGATCTAATCGCCCGGCTCCGAGCGCTGCATCCGAGCTGTCTCGCCTTCGCGCTCGACGGCTTCCTCGGCGCGAGCCCAGAACTCCTCTGCCGGCGAACCGGAGGACATGTCTTCTCCGAGCCGCTCGCGGGCACCGTGGCGCGAAGCGGCGACCCGGAGGCGGATCGCCAGCGTGCCGACGCTCTCTTCTCCTCACCCAAGGAGCGACGCGAGCACGGCCTCGTGGTCGAGGCGATCACCGCGGAATTGGCGCGTCATGACTTCGATGTCAGCGTGCCAGAAGTTCCTGAGCTGCTCGAGCTGCGCAACGTCGCGCATCTCGCGACCCCGATCACCGGCTCGACCTCGAGCGCCTCTCCCCCGAGCGCGCTGGAGCTCGCCTGCGCCCTGCATCCCACTCCGGCCGTCGGTGGTTCACCCAAGGCCCGGGCGCTCGAGTACCTCGCGAAGCACGAAGGGCTCGAGCGTCAGCGATATGCCGGACCGGTCGGCTACCTCCAATCGAATGGGGATGGAGAGTTCTGGATCGGCATCCGCTCCGCCGAGATCGACGGCAACCGGGCGCGCCTGATGGCGGGCGTCGGCATCGTCGCGGGCTCCGATCCGTTAGCTGAGCTCGCCGAGACCCAGCTGAAGCTCCAGGCGCTGCTCGCCGTGGCGGTGCGGCCTTGATCGTCGACGCCTCCGCCTTCGTCCCCTCGCCTGCGGCGAGCCACCGCCCCCCTCGCGGCCACCACCAAGGACGAGCATCGATCCGCGCGTCAGTCGTGCAGACGTGTGCCGGTAACGAGCCTGCGCGCGTGCGCGCCCTGGCGCCGCAGTGGCCAGGACCGCACGCACCTGATCACGTGCAGCGTGAGCACGCCGTGCCATGTCCCTGCTCGCCTCGCGATTCCGAGCGGTGATGTTGGGCTGCGCGCTGGGTGGACTCCCCGAGGTCGGGATCTCACCACGGGTCGAGCGAGCCAGGACACCATGGACTTGAGCGGAGATCGCGCCGTCCGTGAGCGCCGCGCAATAGCGTCGTCCGCGGCGCGCATCGGCGCTATCGGATCGACGGTGAGCTCAGGCGAGTGCGCGCTGCCCGCCATGGCGCTGCGTCAGCGCGCGCTCGAACACAACCTCGCGGTAATGCGAGCCTATGCCGCCGAGCGCGGCTTCCTCCTCGCTCCGCACGGCAAGACAACGATGGCGCCCGTGTTGTTCCGCCGCCAGCTCGCCGCCGGCGCGATCGGCATCACCGTGGCGAACGTCGCCCAGGCTCAGGTTGCCTTCGACGCCGGAGCGACCTTCGTCCTCATCGCCAACGAGGTCGTCGCTCGTCCGGACGCGGCAACGATCGCCGCGCTCCGCGCCCCGGGCCGCACCCTGAACTGCCTGGTGGATTCTCCAGCGGGCACGGCACGCCTCGACGCCGGCCTTGCGGAGGCCGGCTTCACCGGCCGACTCGGCGTTCTCGTCGAGCTCGGCGCCAACGGGCGCCGCGCCGGAGCGCGAACGGCGGAGGCCGCCGTCGCTGCCGCTGACGCGGTGAACGCGAGCGAGCATCTCGAGCTCGTCGGAGTGGAGGGCTTCGAGGGCGCCCTGGCCTCTGATCGCTCGCCCGGCTCGCTCGACGCCGTCGACGCCTTCCTCGACGCGCTCCGTTCGCTCGCCGTGCGCCTGGCTGAGGCAGGCCTGTTCGCGCAAAACGGGCCGATTCTCGTCTCGGCAGGTGGAAGCAAGTACTTCGACCGCGTCGCCGACAAGCTCGGTCCCGGCGCCGACTATGCCGGCCACGAGGTCCGCCTCGTCGTGCGCTCGGGCTGCTACCTCACCCATGACCACGGGGTGTACGCCACCAACTCGCCGCTCGCCGGCACCGGTGGTCCCGACGAGCTCTGGCCGGCCCTCGAGCTGTGGGCCGAGGTGCTCTCGCGCCCTGAGCCGGACCTCGCGATCGTCGGGCTCGGAAAGCGCGACACCTCCTTCGACCTCGGCCTTCCGATCCCGCTCGCCCGCGTCGCCGCCGAGGGCACCGAGCGCGAGCCCTACAGCGCCGCGCACCTGCGCGCGCTCGATGACCAGCACGGCTACCTCGTCTTGGACCCCGGCGCGCCGCCACTCATGGTGGGCGACCGGCTGGCGTTCGGGCTGTCGCATCCCTGCACGGCCTTCGACCGCTGGCGGAAGGTGCTGCTCGTCGACGAGGACGACGTCGTGATCGACGAGATCGAGACCTTCTTCCATTGAGCGCTCCCCCAAAGTCCCTGGTCTCGCCCGCCCCGAACAGCGAGGGGCCCCCGGGCTTCGACCTCGTGGTCAGCGGCGGGGAGGTGATCGATCCGGCGAGCGGACGGCGTGGGCCATACGACGTCGCCATCGCCGACGGCCGCATCGCCGCCATCGCTCCTCGGATCGAGCCCAACGGGGCGGCGGTGATCGACGCGCGGGGCTGTCTCGTGACCCCCGGGCTCGTCGACCTGCATACCCACGTCTATGCCGGCGGGGGCTTTTGGAGCCTGCGCCCCGAGCCAGTCGCGTGGCGGAGCGGGGTCACCTGCTTCGTCGATGCCGGCTCGGCCGGTGCCTACAACGCCGGTGCCCTCCTCGACCAGATCGCCACCAGCCCGCTTGGCCTCGCCGCCTTCCTCAACATCTCGAGCCGGGGGCTCGTCACCGAGACCGGCGAGGCGAGATCCGCGTCCGACTGCGACGCGGCGCTGTGCGCCGAGGTGCTGGCCGCGCACCCCGGCGTGCTCGTCGGGGTGAAGAGCCGCCTCGACCACCACGCCGTCGGACCCGCTGGGCTCGAGCCGCTGCGCCAGGCCCGCTCGGTTGCGCAAGCCGCTGGCGTTCCGGTGATGGTCCACATCGGCGGCGGGCCGCCCGAGATCGACGAGGTGCTCGGGTTGCTCTCACCGGGCGACCTCGTCACCCATGCCTGCACCGGCCAGTCGATGGCGCTGCTGGACGAGCACGGGGCGCTCCGTCCTGCGGCAGCATCGGCGCGCGAACGGGGCGTGCTGTTGGACCTCGGCCACGGCAGCGGGGCGTTCAGCTACGCCGTCGCCGAACAGATGGCGGCACGGGGCGAGTGGCCCGACGTCATCTCCTCCGACCTCCACCTGCGCTCGGTGCTCGGTCCCGCCTTCGACCTGCCGACGTGCGCGAGCAAGCTGCTCGCGCTCGGGATGCCGCTCGAGCAAGTCATCGCCGCGATGACGCTAACCCCGGCGCGCGTTGCGAAGCGGGCCGATCAGTGGGGGGCGCTCGCGCTGGGTCGCCGCGCGGATGTCGCGATCTTTCGCCTCGAGCGGGTCGAAGTCGACCTCTTCGACACCTACCTCGTGCCGCGCCGGGTCGATCAGCTGCTTGTCAACGTGGCGACGATCGCGAGCGGTGTCGTCTTGGAGCCGCTCCCCCCCGAGCCGCTGCCGCCGTGGATCGAGGCAACCGCCGCCCAGCGCCGCCTGGTTGCCCGACCCCCAAGCGAGCTGCGCCGCCCCTGGGCGGAGGCGCTGCAGGCGGCCGAGGACTTCGCGCGCCTGGCGATCGGCACCCCGCCGCGCTATGAGCGAGGCGGTCGATGAGCCGCTTTTCGCGAAAGGTGGTGCTCGTGACGGGCGGGGCCTCGGGGATCGGTGCCGCGATCGCGGCCCGGCTGTCGAGTGAGGGCGCCGCGGTCGCGATCGGCGACCTCGACCTCGAGGCCGCCGAGGCGCTGGCCGCGGGCCTCCCGAGCCGCTGCGTCGGGATCCGCCTCGATGTCGCCGACCCCAACAGCGTGGCGGCGGGCCTCGCGGCCCTCGAGCGGCGCCTCGGTCCGCTGGATGTGCTCGTCAACAACGCCGCCTCGTGCACCGACGCCACGCTCGCCGAGCTCAGCGAGGAGCAATGGGCCCGCGACCTCGAGGTGACCTTGGGCGGCCCGTTCCGCTGCGCCAAGGCGGCACTCGCCACGATGGCCCCGCGGCGATCGGGCGTGATCTGCAACATCGGCTCGGTGAACGCCTTCCAGTTCCTCGGCAATGAGGCCTATTCGGCCGCCAAGGGCGGGCTCGTCAGCCTCACCCAAGCGATCGCCGTGCGCTATGGCCCCACCGGCATCCGCTGCAACCTGATCGCGCCCGGCACCGTCGCCACGCCCGCCTGGGACGCTCGCCTTGCGCGCCAGCCCGACCTGTTCGAGCAGCTCTCGGGGATCTATCCGCTCGGGCGCGTCGGGACCCCCGAGGACATCGCCGCAGCGGCCGCCTTTTTGTGCTCCGACGAGGCGAGATGGATCACCGGCGCCGTCTTGGCGGTTGACGGTGGCTTGCTCGCGGGCCGGCCGGGGCTCGCCGACGACATCGCCGGCACCGATCGCTCGCCCTAACTGGAGATCGCCGCCTGCACGGCCCTGGCGTGGGTGGGGTCGAGATCGGGCGGAGCCGCGGGGCGCAGCAGCGAGCGGTCGAGGTCGCCCAAGGCGCGCGCCCCGCACAGCGCCATCGCCATCTTGAGCTCGCGCTCCAAGATGTCGATGGCGTGGCGCACCCCCGCCTCGCCCGCCGCGGCGAGGCCGTAGAGGTGGGCGCGGCCCACGAGCACCGCCTTCGCGCCGAGGCACAGCGCGGTGACGATGTCGCTGCCCCGGCGCACCCCGGAGTCAAAGAGCACCTCGATGTCATCCCCGACGGCCTCGACGATCTCGGGGAGGACCTCCAAGGTGGCCGGCACGCGGTCCAGCTGGCGCCCGCCGTGGTTGGAGACGATCACGGCGTCGAGGCCGCGCGCGACCGCCTCACGGGCCTCATCGACACGCAGCACCCCCTTCAACGCGATCGGGCCGTCCCACTCCTCTCGGATCCACTCGAGGTCCTCCCAGGTGAGCGTGCCGTCGAACATCTGCTCGAGCTTGTCGCGCGAACTCGGCCCGCTCATCGACAGGTTCGGGAATCCGAGCGCCGGGCTGGTGAGGAAGTGCCAGGACCAATCGGGATGGATGGCGCCGTCGAGCAGCGTCTTCAGGTCGAGCTGGGGGGTGGGCAACGCGATCCCGCGGTGCAGCTCCCGGTCGCGCTCGCTGCGCACCGCGCAGTCGATGCTCAACAGCAAGGCGCGATAGCCCGCACGCTTGGCGCGCCGCACGAGCGCTCTCGCGTCCGAGCGATCGCCCCACAAATAGAGCTGGAACCAGACCGGCGCGTCCCCGGCCGCCTCGGCGACCGCCTCGAGCGGCTGGGTCGCAAGCGTCGAGACGCCGTAGGCGATCTTCGCGTGCGCAACGGCCCGGGCGACCGCCAGCTCCCCCTCATGGTGGAACATCCGCGGTCCGCCAACGGGCGAGCAGATGATCGGGGCGGGCAGGTTGCAGCCGAGCACCGTCGTCGTCGTGTCGACCTCGCTCACGTCGCGCAGCGCCCGGGGGATCAGCTCGAGCTCACCGAAGGCGAGCCGGTTGCGCCGAAGCGACCACTCCCCCTCCCCGCCACCGTCGAGGTAGCCGGCGGCGCCCGAGGGCAGGCGACGGCGCGCCACGCGGGCGAGATCGGCGATGTCGTAGCAGCGGGCGAGCCGCCGGGCGCCATAGGGGGCGTCGGGACGCCCGACGTGGACGAGCTTGGCGATCTCTTCCGGCTTCACGAGTCGGCTCCCTCCTTGGGGCGCCGGCGCCGCCACCGGCGCCGGGCGGAGCGCCCCGGGGCGCGGGCACCGGGTCGCGACGCTGGCCACGGCAGGCCTGTTGAGGGTTTGCTCGCGCCGCGAGATTCCCAAACGCGTGCTCAGGCGAGCCGGCTGGCGGATGCCTCGTCGAGATGCAGCACGGCGCCGGCGGCCTGGCGCAGCGCCGAGGCCGGGCAGTCCGGCGAGATCGGCCCGTCGAGGGCCGTGGCGATCACCTGGGCCTTGCGCTGCTCGGGCGCGATGGCGACGAGGTGCGGCATCGACAACATGGCGGGCACGGTGAGCGAGAGCGCCCGTGTCGGCACTGAGTCGAAGTCGGGGAAATGCCCCTCGCCCACCTGCTGCAGGCGACAGGCGCGATCGAGCTCAACCTCGTGCACGACCGCAGTGGTCGAAAAGTCGGCCGGCGGGTCGTTGAAGGCGAGGTGGCCGTTCTCCCCCACCCCCATCACACACAGCTGCGGATCGCACGCCTTAAGCAGGGCGCGGTAGCGGGCGCACTCGGCGGAGAGGTCCGCGGCGTCCCCGCCAAGGCCGTAGAAGGCCTTCGGGGCCACCTTGTCGACGACGTGCTCGCGCAGATAGCGGCGAAAGCTGGCGGGATGGTCCGCGTCGATGCCGACGTACTCATCGAGGTGCAAGATCGAGATGCGCGACCAGTCCAGATCGGCGGCACAGAGTCGCTCCAAGAAGCCGAGCTGGGAGTTGCCCGTCGCGAGCACGATCGCCGCCTCGCCCCGGCGGGCGAAGTCAGCCGCGATGGCTGCCACGGCCTCGGCGCACGCCGCATCGGCGAGGTCGTCGAGGTCGGGGTGGATGACCACCTCCAAGCTCCCATAGCTCCGCCTGGTCGCTGCCGCGCTCATCGCCTTCCTTCCTTGCGTCGCCGCATCATGTCCCATCGATCGCTTCGGCCACGCTGCCATGCCGGCCGGTCCGCTGCGCCGTCACGCTAGGGCCCACGCGATGCGCTCGAGTGCATCGAGACGGTACAGGCCGTAGTTGTAGAAGTTGACCTCGACGGCGTGGTGGCGGGCGACTGCCACCTTGGCGGCAAGGCTCCCCGCGTCGGCCCCGTCGGGCGCGCCGGGCCGCAAGATCAGCGCCAGGCGTGGATCGGCCTGGCCATCTCGCGCCCCGAGCGCACCGGCCGAGAGCGCTTGGTCGAGCGCGTTCGGGTCGCGCAGATATCCCGTGACCTCGACCCGAGCGCCACTCGCGGCGAGGCCGACCGCATCGATGCCGAGCGTGAGCCCCCCGAGCGGACTCGGGGGTCCGAGCTCGCCGGTCGCGTAAGACGCCGTGGCGATCGACGGGTCGATGACGCTGAGGGTGATCTGTCTGCCCGACGCGATCGGCACCACCTCGGCGACGAGGCCGGCGACGACCGCGCTGCGCAGCGCCAAGAACGCGATGGCGGCCTCCCCGCACGCTGCGGCCAGGGCGTCGTTGGAGAAGGGTTGCGGCGCGACGGATCCCGACGGCACCGCTTCGACGTAGGCACGGGCGCGCGTCGCGAGCTCGTCACCGTCGAGCCCGGCGGCATCGGCGCGCCCACAGCAGGCCGCACAAAAGCACAGGCCGAGGACGAAGCGGGCGAGCTCGCCGTAGTCCTCGAGGAGGCGCTCGTGGTGATGACCATGCCCGAAGCCGTGGAAGTGCACGGACTCCAGCCGGATCGCCACGAGGCCGTAGCGGCACAGGTCGGTGACGAGGCCGACCACGAGGTCGCGCCCCGCGTCACTCGAGGGGCACAGGGTGCCCGCCACCTCCTCGCCAAAGCAGTTGCGGCCAAGCCCGGGGGTGCCCGGCGCCGCGTCGTCGTCGTGCAGCACCACCGCCCACGCCGAGACGCCAAGACCGTGACGGGGAGCGAGCGCGCACAGCTCGGCGAGGAGGTCGCGCCCGTCCAACAGCTCGTGGGGCGCGGGCACGATCTCGCCATAGCGCCGTGGCTCGGGGACGAAGTAGCAGCCCGGCGCCACGCTCGCCTGTCGGCGCCGCGGGTTATGGGGATACAGGTCGCTGACGGCGTGGTACTTCGCCGCCATCGTGATCCCATCGAGCCCGGCCGTGCTGGCGCGCTCGAGCACGACGTCGATGCCCTCGTCCAACAGGTCCGTACCAAAGCAATACAGGGACGAGGTCGCCCGTCCGGGCGTGCTCAGCTGGCCCATGTCGGCCCCTTTGCGTCCTGGCCGCCGGCCGGCCCGACCAGCGGCGCACCAACTCGCCCCCCGCGCTCGGCGTCGTCGCCGCGTCGGGCGCTCGCCATGATGGCCTCGAGGCGCGCCGCCAGGCGATCGGGCATGCTCGGCGCCCCGCCCGAGGACGCCGGACGGCCAGAGAAGTGGAGCTCGCGCACCTTGGCGCGCCGGACGACGTCGGCCACGTTCGCCTCGGTGATGCCGCCCCCCGCCATCACCACGAGCTCGTCGCCGGCACGCCGCACGAGCTCGGCCAGCACGTCGGCGCCGGCCAGCGCATCGGCGGCACCACCGGAGCTGAGGAGGCGGTCGACCCCGAGCGCCGCGACCTCGGCAAGGCTCGCCAGTGGATCGGACGTCGCATCGAAGGCGCGGTGGAAGGTCACGCTCAACGGACGGGCGAGCGCGACGAGGCGCCGGCACGTGGCGACATCGACCCTGGCGCGTTGATCGAGCGCGCCGATCACCACGCCGTCGGCCCCGGCAGCCTTGGCGAGCACCACGTCGGCCTCCATCACCTCGACCTCGCCGGGCGAGTAGACGTAGTCGCCCGGCCGCGGGCGGATGAGGACGTGCAGCCTGGCCCGTCGGGCGCAGCGGGCGACGGCGGACCGGATGGCGCCGAGGCTCGGCGTCAGGCCGCCGAGCGAAAGCCCGGCGCACAGCTCGACGCGTGCTGCCCCCGCCGCCAGGGCGGCCTCGAGGGCCGCCAGCGAGCCCGCACAGACCTCAAAGACGAGCGGGGACGCGTCCGCCGGGCTCACCAGCACACCGGCGTCAGGTCGGGGTCGAAGTCCGCCCCTTCGAGCGGGAAGAGCGGGCGGGCGAGGTGGCGGTGGCCGAGGCGGGCGAGATCCTGGTCGACCCCACCGGGGGTGAGTGCCAGGCACCAGTCCGCAGCGATCGCGTGGAGCTCCGGCTCGAGGTAGCCGATCTTGACGACGACGATGTCCCGCTCGCGGGGGTCGATCCCGAGCTCGCTGAAGTCCGCGACCTTGTGGTACGGCTTTCGCCGGGAGGTCACGATCACCTCGATGCCCCCGACGCCGATCACCGCCAAGTCGCCCCCGACCGGATCGTTGGGCCGCAGGCAGGTGACCGTCCCCTCGAGCGCCACGGGCGGCGCGGGCGTGGGCAGGAGCTTGGCCCCGAGGCCGACGCGCACCGCCGCGCCCACCCCGGCCGCCGCGGCGGCGGCGACCGCCTCGGGGTCAAGCATGCTCGCGTAGACGACCCGCCGCGTCCCGCGCACCAGCTCGGGCGTCGCGAGCAGGCGCGCGAGGCTGAAGGTGACGTCGCCGGCACCGCCCGCGGTGGGGTTGTCCCCCGAGTCGCTGATGAAAAACGGGCGCGAGGCGGACACCATCGCCCGCTCCAGGCACGCGTCCAGGCTTCCCGCCCAGGCCGCGAACCCAAAGTCGTGGCGCGCTGCCCAGGCCGCCTGGGCCAGTCGTGCCGCCTTGGCGCCGACCGTCTCGACGTCCTTGCCCATCACGACGACGGCGGCACGACAGCGCGCCTCGTCACCCCAGGCGTAGCCGACAAAGAACGAGGCATCGAGGATGCCGTCATGGCCGGCGACCTCGCGAACCATCGCGTAGAGGCCCTTCGCGGGCTCGACGCGGGTGCTCGTGCGCTCTCCGGGGAGGAGGAGCGGGACGCTCACCCAGGCCTTGCGCGCCCGTTCCCCCTGGCGCAGCTGCGCGACAAGGTTGCGCGCCGCGCGCTCGCGCGTCTCCTCCTCATCCACGTGCGGGGCCGTCCGGTAGCAGGTGAGCAAGTCGACCACTTCGGCGAGGCGGCGCGAGACGTTGCCGTGGAGGTCCATCGATGCCGAGATCATGACGCCCTCGCCGAGCGCGGCGCGCAGCGCCTCGGCGAGATCGGCCTCGGCGTCCTCGCACCCGATCACGGTCATCGCCCCGTGGATGTCCAACAACACGCCATCGAGTGGCCCGGCCGCCACCGCGCGCTCGAGGATCTCGGACTTGAGCGCCGCGTACGCCTCGGCGAGCACCGGACCGCCGGGGAGCGCGCGGGCATGATGCAGCGGCACCCACTCGACCCCGCGCGACCACGTTGGTGCGTCGGCGATGAAGGGGTAGCGGGCGATGAGCTCGGGACCGCCCCGCTGGGTGAAGTCCGCCAGCGTGCTGCGGTGCGGCGAGAAGGCGCTCGCCTCGATGGCGATCCCACCCATCGCGATCCGAAACGGGGAGATCGCGCCGTCCGCCGGCTCTGCGCCGTCGCGCGACCGCACCGCGCTACTTCAGCCCGCCGAGCATGATGCCGCGGACGATCTGTCGCTGGAAGACGAGGAAGACGATGAGGACGGGGATGACCGCGATCGTGGAGGCGGCCATCAACAGGTTGAACTCGCTCGCCGTCTGCTGGGACTGGAAGAGCACGAGGCCGAGCTGGACCGTCATATAGCGGTTCGTGTTGACGATGATGAACTGGTAGAAGAAGTTGTTCCAGTTGTAGATGAAGGCCAGGATCGCAAAGGCGCCTGCCGTGCCGCGCGACAGCGGCGCGACGACGCTGATGAAGCGCCGCAAGATCCCCGCCCCGTCCACCGCGGCCGCATCCTCGAGCTCGGCCGGGAAGCTCATGAAGAACTGGCGGAACAAGAACGCGCCGAAGATCGAGGGGATGTTGGGGATGATGAGGCCCTCGTAGCTGTTCAGCCAGTGCAGCGCCGCCAGCAGGTGCACGAGTGGCACGAAGACCACCTGGAAGGGCACGAGCAGCGCCCCGAGCAAGATGAAGAAGATCAGCTGGCGGCCCGGGAAGCGCAGCCGCGCGAAGGCGTAGCCGGCGAGCGCGCTCGTGACCACCTGACCGATGGTGCTCGCGACCGCCTGGATGATGCTGTTCAGATAGAACGTCCCGAACGGCGCCGCCCGAAAGACGTCGAGGTAGTTGCCGAAGTGCCAGTGGTGCGGGAGCAGCGTCGGAGGGTAGACAAGCGCGGAGGACGAGCTCTTCAAGCTCGTGAGGATCATCCACACAAACGGACCGAAGAACAGCGCCGTCGCGATGATCAACACCACGTGGCGGGCGACGACCACGACCCTGCGCTCGCGCCGGCCTCGGCGCGGGCGCACCGGCGCGGCGGGAGGGCGCCGAAGCCGGCCGCTTCGCAGCTCGAGCGCGGTGGCCATCAGCTCATCATCTCCACGCGCCGCCGGCCGAGGAAGCGAAGCTGCAACAAGGTGAGGATCATTCCGACGAGGAACAACACGACCGAGCCCGCGGTGGCGAGGCCCCCGTTGAAGTACACGAAGTCCTCCTGGTAGATCCAGTAGATCACCGTCCACGTGCTGTCGATCGGGCCACCACCGGTGAGTGCGTAGACCTGGGTGAAGACCTGGATCGAGTTCACTACGCCGATCACCAGCAAAAAGAGCGTGGACGGCCAGATGAGCGGCCAGGTGATGTGGCGAAAGCGCGCGAAGAAGCGGGCGCCGTCCATCTCGGCCGCCTCGTAGTAGACCTCGGGCACCGAGGCCAGGGCGGCAAGGTAGATCACCATGTTGAACCCGGCGACCTGCCAGATCGAGAAAATGATCAGCCAGATCATCGCCCAGGGGTTCTCGGCGAGGAAGTTGATCGGATGGATGCCGAACGCGCTGAGCAGGTCGTTGGCGATCCCGCCGAGCGGCGAGAGGATGTAGGAGAAGACGAGGGCGCTGCCGACGATCGGCGCGATGTAGGGCGTGAAGACCAGCGTGCGGTAGATGCCCGAGCCGCGGAAGGGCCGATTCAGCAGCATCGCGAGCCCAAGGCCCACGGCGACCGAGATCGGGACGGTGAACGCCAGGTACACGAGCGTGTGCAGCACGGCGGGCAGGAAGCCCACGCTGCCGCCGAGCTGGCGGTAGTTCGCCAGCCCCACGTAGTGCGCCGGGGTGACTGAGGCCGGATCCCACTTGGTGAAGCTGTAGTAGAAGGTCTCGATCAGCGGCACGAAGTAGAACAAGCTCAGCAGGACCGCCGTGGGCGCCACAAACGCATAGCCGGCGATGATCTCCTCCCGCCGGCTCACGCCACCGCCGCTGCGCTTGTCTTCCATCGCCCGCTGACGCCGTCGTATGGCGCGCTGGCTGCGGCCACGGCGTGCCACAAGCACCTCGGTCGCCTCAGCCATGACGCACCCCGGCCATGCTGGCCGGACCCAGCGCCGCGCGATGCAGCGCCGCGCGACGCAGTGCCGGCGGCCGCGGCGCCGGGGCGCGCGCCGGTGTCGGTTTCCCGCCGACACGCGCCCCGATCACCGCGATCAATCCCTCGAGTGGGTCATCGACACCGGCACGGCGCCGCTACCCCTGGGCGAGGATCTGGTTCGCCTGGGCCTGGGCTGCGCTGAGCGCCGCCTTGGCTGACTCTTGTTGCATGAGCGCCGATTCGATCTGCTTGCCGAGCTCGGCCGAGATCTGCGCGTAGTTCTGGATCGATGGACGCGTGTGCGCGTACTTGAGCTCGTGGACGAACACGTTGAGCCGCGGGTCCTTGGCCACAAAAGCCCGGTAGGTCGGCGTGTTGGCCACGGCACGCACGGTCGGCAGGAAGCCCGTCGCGACATCCCACTTCGCCTGGACCGTGGGCGAGGTCATGTACTTCAAGTAGTCCCACTCACAAGTCTGCTGTGCGGGGGTGCCCGTCGTCATGAAGGACTGGTTCGTGCCGGTGTTCATCGCGTACGTCTTGACCTTGGGGAACTGGAAGACGCCGACGTTCTTCGTGCCGAGCGCCTTGTCGTCGAGCCCGAGGTCATAGGAGCCGTCGATGTACATGGCGACCTTGCCGTCCTGGAAGCCGGGGTAGCCGGCATTCTGGCTGCTGTTGGCGAGCGAGGTCGGATAGGCCAAGTGGTCCTTCAACAGGTTCACCCAGACATTGAGCCCGGCGACGCCCGCGGGACTGGCGAAGAGCGCCTTGTTGTTCTTGGCGTTCAAGAAGTGACCACCCTCTGACCACAACATGGACTCAAAGGTCCACACCGTCCACTCGTTGACGCCAAAGGGCACATAGAAGCCGTAGACCCCCTTTTCGGCCTTGGTGATCTTGGCCGCGTCGGCGGCGAGCTGTGCCCAGGTCGTCGGCGTCGCGGTGATCCCCGCTTTGGCGAAGATCTTCTTGTTGTAGATCACGCCGTAGTCCCCGCCGTCGGTGGGGAACGAGTACACCTTGTTGCCAAACGTCGACGCCTTCAACATGGCCGGATAGAAGACCGATCCCGGGCGCCCCTCCTTGGCCATGTACTTGTTCAAGGTGACGACGTGACCGGTGGCCGCCACCTCGGCCATGTCCTGGGGCTCGGAGTAGCTGAGGACCAAGTTGGGCCCCGACCCCGACGACAACGCGGTGAGCAGCTTGGGGGTGAAGGTGTGCCCCGTGGCGGCGATGAAGTCCGTCGTCACGTGGCAGCTATGCGCGTAGGTCTTGTTGTACCCGGCGACCTGCGCCTTGAGGGCCGTCGCGGCGGTGCCGGTGTCACCCTCCCATGCCGTGATGTTGGTCACCGACGACGCGGCATGCGCCGGTGTGGAGATCCCCATCATGGCGAGCGGTCCCGCCACCAGCCCCGCGGCGAGCAGCCCCCGCCGGGAAAGGGACCGGCGCGCCCTTTGGCTCTTGTGGTGCTTCATCACCTGCAGTTCTCCCCTCTGTCGTGTGGGTGTTGCAGAGATTCAGCTCAGCCGCACCGTCTGGTGCGTGGCGACTGCCTGCTGGGCGGCGAAGGCCAGCGCGCTCGCCCGGAAGGCATCGGCGCACGGCACCGGCGGAGGTCCCGCGCCGCGCACCGAGCGCACCCAGTCGCTGAGCATCGCCCCGTCCATGTCGGCACCGACGAGGTGCTGACGGTGGCGCCCTGAGGTGTCGAAGGCGTCGACGCGCGCCGCGAAGATGTCGATCGTCGCGACGCCGCGCTCCCCCCATACCCGCATCGTCAAGTCGAGGGCGCCGGCCATGTCGTCAGGTCGCGACATCGAGGGATCGACGCTGACCATCATGTCGTTGGTGGTCTGCGCGAGGACGATCGCACTGTCCTCGACGGCAAGGTCGACATGGTGCAGCGTGCCGGCCTCGGCGCGCACCGAGGACCACGTCGTCTGCCAGATCCAACCGATCAGGTCGGCGACATGGACCACATGGTCGAGCAGGCACCCGCCGCCCGCGAGCGCCGGGTCACCGAACCAGCCTCCTGGAAAGCGGTTCCGGTTCGTGGCCCAGATCGCCACGACCTCGCCGAGTTGCTGCTCGTGCACCGCGCGAGCGAGCTGCACGGCGCCAGGGTGGTAGCGGACGGGCAAGGTCACGCTGATCGGGACCTTCTCGGCGAGCGCGACGAGCGCCTTGGACTCCGCCGCGTTCACCCCGAGCGGCTTTTCGATCAAGAGCGCGCCGCCACTTTGCGCCACCGCCTCGGCGAGCGCGAGCTGGCGCGTGGGCTCGGGGCCAATCACCGCCGCCCGAGCAAGGGACGTGGCTTCCTCGAGCGAGCCGAGCACCTTCGTGCCGCTCGCCTCGGCAAGCTCGGCGGCGCGCCGTGGATCTTGGTCGTACACGCCGACGAGGTCAACGTCGGGGCTCTGCGCGAGCCAGCGGAGGTAGCCGGGGGAATGGATGTGGCCGGCACCGACCATCGCAACTGGCAGGCGCGCCGTCACGAGCCAACGTCCTTCAGCTCGATGGTTGCCTGCATCTCGGCTGCACGGCGCGCCGCCTCGGCGAGCGCCACGGCTGCCACGGCGTCTTGCGGGCTGCTTCGCGGCACCGCACCCCCGGCGAAGAACGCGAGCGCGTCGACCATCTCGTCGCGGTAGGGATCGCTCAGCGCCGCGCCGAGCGGGACCTCGACCGATGGGGGCGCTGGCGCCACGTTCGGGGCGCGCTCCAAGCGGAAGGTCGCGGAGGTACGGCTGTCGTGACTGAGCAGGCCGCCTGGGCCGGACACCTCCACCGCGGTCCAAAAGCCCGTTGGGTCCATCCAGGACAGCTCGACGGCAGAGATTGCACCGCTCTCGTGAGCGAACAGCACCATCGCCACCTGTCCGGCGCCGCGGTCGACGACCGACGCGCTGACCCGGGTGACCGGCCCAAGGGTCCACAACAACCAGTCGAAGTCGTGCACGCCCATGTCGGTGAGCACGCCGCCCGAACGCGAGCTGTCCGCGTACCACTCCCGGGCCTCGCCCGGCGGGCCGGACATGCGCCGGCACTTCGCCATCGCCGGCGGCCCGATCTCCCCCGCGGCCACCAGATCGCGCAGCTTGGCATAGGCCGGGAAGTAGCGCACGACATGGCCCACCGCGAGCCGCACACCGGCGGCCGCACAGGCATCGACGGCCGAGCGCGCGTCCCGGATCTTCAGCGCGAGCGGCTTCTCGCAGAACACGTGTCGTCCGCTCGCCGCGACGAGTTGCACCAACGCGACGTGCGCATCGGTCGGTGCGGCGATGACAAGGGCATCGAGCCCATCGCTGCCAATCAGCCCGCGCACGTCCGCACCGACGGGGATGCCTGCGCTTTGGCAGAGGCCGGCCACCTCCGGGCTCACCTCGGGTGCTGCCAGGCCAACGACCTCGGCCGTCGGGATCGACAGCAGCGACGCCAGGTGGGTCCGGGCCATGACGCCGCCCCCGACGACACCGATCCTCAGTCGTTCCTCGCGCGCCAAGACGCCCCCCTTTGCCGACGACCGCCAGCGGCCCTCGGTCTCAGCACCCCGCTCAGCTCCGCCGAGCTCAGCTCAAGCTGTCCGCCCCATCCCCCGATGTCGTAGAGCGCGACAAGTATCGCCATATGGAATGAGTTTTCAATATAGTTAGCTTGTGGCTGTGGCGTCAAGAGATTCGATGCGAGGTGCCGGACCAGGCAGCCCCGCGGCGTTGCGCCAAATGAACCAGGCGCACGTCCTCGCTGCGGTCCGGCGCGCGGATCTCCTGCGTCTCGGCGAGATCGCCGAGCTCACCGGCCTGTCGCGACCGACGGTCGTTGCCGCACTCGACGAGCTGTGTGAGGCCGGGTGGGTGTCGTTCTGCGACGACGGCCCGCCCGGTCGCCAACGCGTCGGGCGACCTGCTCGCGTCGTGCGCTTTCGCGCCGAAGCGGGGTTCGTCGTCGGGATCGACGTCGGCGCGCATACCACCGAGGTGGTGGTCGCAGACCTCGACGGCGTGCCCGTCGCCAGCGCACGCCAAAGCACCACTGGCGCGCACGACCGAACGCAACTGCTCGGCGTGATCCGCGCCACGGTGCACGACGCCCTTACCCGCAGCGGCATCCCCCGAAACCATGTGATGTCGGTCGCCGTCGGCAGCCCGGGGATCGTCAACCTCGACGAGCGCACCATCGTCCAGGCGCCGAGCCTGCCCGGCTGGGCGTCGATCAATTTGGCAAAGGAACTCCGCAGCTCGTTCCGCGCCCCCGTGCTCGTCGAGAACGACGTGAACCTCGCGGTGCTCGCCGAATGTTGGCGCGGCGCGGCGGCGACGACCCGGGATGTCGTGTTCGTGCTCTGGGGCGAACGCGTCGGAGCGGGGATCGTCATCGACGGGCGGCTGCATCGCGGCAGTGCTGGTGCTGCCGGCGAGGTGGGCTACCTCAACGTGCTCGAGACGGCCGGCGGGGACGCCGTGGCCGACGACGACGGCCTCGGCCCCTTCGAGCGAGCCGTCGGATCGCGCGCCATCGTCGCCATGGCCCGCGCCGAGGCCAGCCGGCCACGGGGGCGCACCTCACGGATCGCCGCGGCTGGCCCCGAGCTCGACGCGCTCGAGGTGTTCCGCGCGAGCGAGGCGGGCGACCGGGCGGCGCGTCGAGTCGTCGACGCCGTCATCGCCCGCTTTGCGCGCGGGCTCGCCCCGCTGCTGTTGGTGCTCGATCCCGACATGGTCGTCATCGGCGGGCGCCTCGCCGGCGCGGGAGACGCCATGTTTGAGGCGCTGCGTGCCAGCGTCCGCCGCCTCTGCCTCGTAGCGCCGCAGATCGAGCGCTCCATGCTCGGCGAGGACGCCGTCGCCATCGGGGCGGTGCGCCTCGCCTTGAGCGACGTTGAGGAGCGGGTGCTCCCGCGCCTCGACTCCGCGAGCCTGCCGAGGCGCGCGGCCACCACCAGGGCGGAGGGCCGGGCCAGGGCGGAGGCGCCGGCTTGAGCCGTGACCAACTCGAGGCGCGCCCGAGCGGTCGTGGTGCGGCGATTCAGCGCGCAAGGCCGCCACGTGTTGCGGCGGCGAGGATTACGACCGGGCGGTCGCCTTGGCGAGCTCTCGGGACTCTCCGGGGCTGAAGAGGCGACGCAGACCGAGCACCGTGACCAGGCGCAGCGCCTCGGTCACCGTTGCGCTCGACATCTTCGACGTGCCCTCTTGGCGGTCGACGAAGCGGATCGGCACCTCGACGACCCGCCCGCCGGCCTGCCGGGCGCGGTAGGTCATCTCGACCTGGAAGCCGTAGGAGTCGGCGCGGATCTGATCGAGACCGATGTGTTCGAGCAGGCTCGCCGCGTAGACCCGAAAGCCGGCGGTCGAATCCTGGACGCCGAGGCCGAGCATCACGTTCGCGTAGATGTTGCCGATGCGCGAGATGGCGCGGCGTGAAAAGGACCAGTCGGGGATCTCGCCCCCCGGGACATAGCGCGACCCGATGACCAGGTCCGCCTGGTTACCCATCAGCGGTGCGACGAGGCGCGGCAGGTCGCCCGGGTCGTGGGAGAAGTCCGAGTCCATCTCGCACATCGCCTCGTACCCCCGCTCGAGGCCCCAGTGAAAGCCCGCCTTGTAGGCGTTGCCCAGGCCGTCCTTTTCCGGGCGCGAGAGCACGTAGACATTGCCGAGGCGCTCGCCGACGACCTCGGCGATCTTTGCGGTGCCGTCCGGGCTCGAGTCGTCGACCACCAGCACATCGGCACCCGGCAGCGAGGCGCGCACCGACTCGAGCACCCGCTCGATCGTCAAGGATTCATTGAAGGTCGGCAACACCACCAGGACCCGCATCGTGCCGGTCACGCTAGTCCGCGCGGAGATGTCCGGCCGGTCGCCGGGGCGCGAGCAGAATGATGCGATGCCCGAGGCCACCCGAGCGCCGAGCAAGCGGCGGCTGAGGGACCGGATCCCGGCGCCGCTGCGCCACGGGGTCACCATCTTCGTCCTGCTCATCATCGTCGAGTACCTGGTCATCCCCGAGCTCGAGCGGGCCCACCTCGACCAGATCGAGCGTATCGGCATCGCCTGGATGCTCGGGGGCCTGGCCTTCGAGGCCGCCTCGCTGTTCACCTACAACCTGCTCGCCCTGGCGCTGTTGCCCAAGGACTCGGTCAGCCTCTTCACGATCGCCCGCATCGACCTCGCCGGCACGGCGGTCTCCCACGTCGTCCCCGGTGGCAGCGCGGCGAGCGCGGCGCTCGGCTACCGGATCTTGACCCAGGCCGGGGTGGACCCGGCCGAGGTGGGCTTCGCAATGGCCTCCAAGGGCATCGGCTCGGCGGTCGTCCTCAACGTCTTGTTGTGGTGCTCGCTCGTCATCTCGATCCCACTCGCCGGCTTCCATCGCGTCTACGTCGTCGTCGCGCTCGTCGGGCTGATCCTGCTCATCCTGATCGCGCTCTTGGTCTACGCCTTCACCCGCGGCGAGGACTTCGCGGTGCGCGCCGTCCGGTCGGTCGGCTCGCACATCCCCAAGCTCGGCGCCGATCCCCTCGAGCGATTGATCCGCCAGCTCGCCGCCTCGATGCGCAGCTTCACCCGGGACCGCCAGGTGATGCGCCGGGCGCTGTTGTGGGCGAGCTTGAACTGGATCTTGGACGCGGCCTCGCTGTGGTGCTTTGTCGCCGCGCTCGGCCACTACGTCAACCCGATCGTGCTCTTTGCCGCCTACGGCATCGTCAACGTATTGGCCGTGCTGCCCTTCACCCCGAGCGGCCTCGGACTGGTCGAGGTCGTGCTGCCCTCCCTGCTCGCGAGCTCGGGCGTGACCGGCAGCGTCGCCACCTTGGCGGTGATCGGCTGGCGGCTCGTCAACTTCTGGCTGCCGATCCCGATCGGCGCCCTCGCCTACCTCTCGCTGCGGGTCCCGCGCGGGGCGCCGCTCAGCGCGCGGCGCAAGGCCCTGCACGAGCTCGTCACGCCCGAGGCGCTGGCGACGACGGTCTCGGCGGACTCCGAGCCCGCCCGCGGCGACGCCGAGGGCCTCGGCGGCCCGCCGATTGACCTGCCGCCGTCGGATCCCGCCGCGCCCGACGCCGTCGGCGACCCCGCCATGCACCTTGAGCTGCCGCTGCCCGGCGTGCCGGCGCCCGAGCCGCCGGCGCGACGCTCCCGCGAGCGGGCCGGCGAGCGCCATGCGGCCCGCTCGCGCCTTCGTGAGCTGCTCCAAGAGGCGGCGAGGCGCCGCAGCGAGGACGAGGACCCGCACCGGGACCACTGAGCGAGCGGGCCGAGCCGCCGGGCGCTCGCGCCGGGTGGCGCGCCCCTCCCCGCACAGTGCTGAGCGCGGCTCCTCAGTCCGACATGCGGTCGCCGAGCACGAGCTCGATCGCCAGACCGACCTGGAACACCAAGCACGCGACCAGGCCGGCGACGAAGTAGCAGCCGACGACGCCGGGGACCGCCAGGCCGCAGGCCACCCCCGCGGCCGTGCCACCTGCCGGGGCGATGAGATGGATGGCGCTGATGACGGGGTGCGAGCCACGGCTCGTCGGCAGCGCGGCGCGCGGGCCGCCCGCGTCGACCAACAAGACGATCGCCATCGCCACGACGATGCCGCCCAAATAGGCGGCGACCCCGGCGATGCCAGGGCTGCCCCGCGAGCCGAGCAGGATCGCCCCGGTTCCCCAGACGACCATTGTGAACCCATAGGCCCGGCGCTCGCCGCGCAACGCGTCGGCGAGGTCGCGGCGAACGTGGCGACCGAGCGATTCGACCTGGCGCTGGCTCGCGCTGGGAGCCTCCGGTGGCGCCATGGTCCCTCCCTACCCTGAGGCTGCGGGCACGCAACCGACGCCGGGCGATCCCGGCCACCGACGCACCAGCCCCGAGGCGCCGGGCCACCTCGCTTCGGCGGCCTAGCCGAGCCCGGCGCCCTCGGCCTCGGCGAGGTCGAAGTCCCCGCGCCCGATCACCTCGACCTCGAGCGCCAGCGTGGCGTCAAAGGTCTTCTCGAACAGCTCGCCCTTGCGCCGCACCATCCACCGCTCAAGCTCGGCATCCCCGCGCACGAAGGCCAGCAGGCGGACGGTCCCCGCTTCGGCGGGGAGGCGGCGCAGGCCGCCGACCAGGCTGGCGTGGGCGGAGTCGAGCGCGTCGGCGATGCGCAGCAGCGCCACGAGGGCGATGGCCCGGCGTCGGTCGTCGCTCGACAGCGCCGCGAAGGCCTCCGAGCCGCTCGCCTTGGGGGTGCCGCGCAAGTGGTAGCGGCCGAGCACCGACAAGATCCGGACCTCGTCGGGCGAAAAGCCGCGCAGGCCACCGTTCTCGATCAGGTAGGCGGTATGCCGGTCGTGGTCCGAGCGCGAGATGTGCTCGCCGATGTCGTGCAGCAACGCTCCCAGCTCGAGGAGCTCGCGGTCCTCTGGCCCGAGCGCGTGCAGGTCGGCCGTGGCGTCAAAGAGCGCGGTGGCCTGGCGGGCGACCTGCTGGGCATGGCCCTGACGCCAGCTCGAGCGGCGGCACAGCGAGAGCACCGAGGTGCGCCGGAGCGCGCGCGGGTCGTCCATCAGCTCGGCGCGGTCATGATGGCCGATCGTGTCGAGGACGATCCCCTCGCGAAGCGCCCACTCCGAGATGGTCATCGCCTGCAGGCCGCTCATCGCCATCAGCTGGCCGAGCACCACCGAGCCGGCCGGCACGAGCTCGGCGCGTCGGGCGTCGCAGCCGGGCATCTTTGACCGCTCGGCCGCCGTGGTCTCAAAGATCTTCCTCGCCAGGCTCGCGAAGTCCTCGGCAGGCACCGAGAGCTGGTTGACCACGTCGGGAGCCTGGCCGTCGCGCAGCGCCACGGCCATCTTGGCGAGGGCCACGAAGGTGCCCGACGAGCCGATCAACAGCTTCGGGCGGAGCTCACGGATCTCCTCCATCACCGGCTCGAGCTGGCTCGCCACCCGGGCGGTCAGCCGGGAACGGTCCTTCTTGCTCGGCGGGTCGGACTCGACGAGCTCGGCCGTCAGCCGCCCCACCCCGAGGTGCAGGCTGGTCGCGAAGCTGAGGCCGCTGCGGTCCCCCACCATCAACTCGAGGCTGCCGCCGCCGAGGTCCGCGGCGAGGGCCGGGGCCGGTTCGATGAGCACGCTCGCCCGGATTGCCTGGAAGACGAGCTGGGCCTCGCGCACGCCGTCGATGATCTTCACGTCAACCCCGGCCTCGTCGGCTAGCCGGTCGACAAGGCGGCCCCCGTCGGCGGCCTCGCGCAGCGCCGCGGTGCCGAGCGCCACGAACTCATCGGCGCCCTGGGCCTCGGCGACGTGCTTCATCCTGCGCACGGTCTGGACGGCGGCCTCTTGGGCTTCCTCGCCGATCCGACCCGTCGCCGCGACCAGCCCGCCGAGGCGGAGCATCTCCTTCTCGCGCGCCAGGGGCAAGAAGGTGCCGTCCGCGTTCGCCTCCACCACGATCAGGTGGAAGCTGTTGCTGCCGAGATCGAGCGCGGCGATCCGCATGCTCAGCGGTGCTCACCCCGGGCCGGCTCGCCGCGGCGGCGGCGCGCCCGCTCGAGGGCGAGCTCTCGCAGGCGGCGCTGGAGCGAGTGGTGTGCCTCGCCGCCGAGGCGGTGCCAGTTGCCGTCCGCGTCGAGCTCCCAGGCGTGCTCGTCGTCGCCGAGCGCCAGCTCCAAGAGATCCTCGAGGTGGGCACACAGCTCGAGGTCGGCGATCGGAACGAGCGCCTCGATACGACGGTCCAAGTTGCGCTCCATCAGATCGCCCGAGCCGATCACATAGCGCGCGGCGTTGGCGCCGCTGGGCGCCGGGGGCCGCTCGGGTAGGACCGGCTCGCCGTTCTCATCGAGGTAGGTGGCGCTCTGCAGCGCCCGCAGCTCCACCGACGGCTCGCCGAAGCGGTAGATGCGGGAGTGCTCGAGGAACCGGCCGACGATCGAGCGGATGGTGATCGTCTCGGACAGCCCGGGGATGCCCGGGCGCAGCGAGCAGAGCGAGCGCACGATCCCCTCGATACGCACCCCCGCCGAACTGGCGCGATAGAGGCCGTCGATGATCTCGGGGTCCGTCAGGCCGTTGCACTTGAGCACGATCCGGCCGGCCTCGCCGGCGGCGATCTCGCGCTCGACCTCCTCCAAGAACCAGGCACGGAAGCGCTCGGGGGCGAGGATCAAGCGCCGCGCCCGGCTCGGGCGGGAGAAGCCCGTCAGGTGGTTGAACAGGTCGGTGAGGTCCGCGCCGAGCTCGGGGGAGGAGGTGAGCAGGCCGAGGTCCTCATAGACCTTGGCGGTGTCGGAGTTGTAGTTGCCCGTGCCGATGTGGCAGTAGCGGCGGATGCCGTCCTCTTCCCGGCGCACCACGAGCGCCGTCTTGGAATGGGTCTTCAGCCCGACGACGCCGTAGACGACGTGCACGCCGGCCTGCTCGAGCTGGCGGGCCCAAACGATGTTGCGCTGCTCGTCAAAGCGCGCCTGCAGCTCGACGAGCGCGGCGACCTGCTTGCCCGCCTCGGCGGCACGCGCCAGGGAGGCCACGAAGGGCGCGTCCCCCGAGGTCCGATACAGCGTCTGCTTGATCGCCAGCACGTCAGGATCCGCAGCCGCCTGGGAGATGAAGGCCTCGACCGAGCTCGCAAAGGAGTCATAGGGGTGCTGGACCAGCACGTCCCGCTCGCGCAGGACGGCGAAGAGGTCGACCGGCTCGTCGCTGTCGGTGGATAGGCCCTGGGGCACGACCGGTGCCCAGTCGGGCGCCGAGAGCTCGGGCCGGTCGAGCTTGGTCAGGCTCCACAGCGCCCCGAGGTCGAGCGGTGCGGCGTCGCCATAGACGTCATCGGCGCCGAGCTCGAGCTCGCGCAGCAACAACTCGAGCATCTCGTGGTCGGCCCCGGGCTCGATCTGCAGACGCACCGCCCGGCCGAAGCGACGGCGCCGCAGCTCGAGCTCGACCTGTTCGAGCAGGTCATCGGCGTCCTCGTCGTCGAGGTCGAGGTCGGCGTTGCGCGTGACCCGGAAGGCGTGGTGGGCGCCGATCGACATCTCGGGGAACAGCTGATCGAGATTCCCGGCGATCACCTGCTCGAGGGGAATGAATCGCTCCCCATCGGGCAAGGGAACAAAGCGAGGCAAGAGTGGCGGGACCTTGACCCGGGCAAAGCGCCGCTGATGGGACTCGGGGTCCTCCACCAGCACGCCGAGGTTGAGCGACAGATTCGAGATGTAGGGGAACGGATGTCCGGGATCGACCGCCAATGGGGTGAGGACGGGGTAGATGTCCCGTTCGAAGATCTCTCGCAGCTGCTGGCGCGCCTCGTCGTCGAGACGCGCATAGTCGAGCAGGCGAACGCGCGCCTCGCTCAGTCCGCCGAGCAGGGTTGCGAAGATTTCGGCCTGCCGGGCTTCCATCGCGCGGACCCGCTGACGGAGCCGTGCCAGCTGCTCGGTGACGCTCAGCCCGTCGGCCGACCGGGCGCGGACACCGGCCGCGAGCTGGTCCTTCAGCCCCGCGACGCGCACCTGAAAGAACTCGTCTGAGCCGGTGGAGCAGATCGCGAGAAACTTCACCCGCTCCAAGAGCGGCTGGCGCTCGTCGTCGGCGAGGTCCAAGATCCGCTCGGCGAAGTCCACCCAGGCGACCTCGCGGTTGATGAATCGTTCGGGACCGTATTCCCCCGGCGCCTCCGAGGCGCTATCACTGATGGTCATGGACGGCGCCGACGCCAACGAGGCGGCCCCTGCCGTCGCGCCCGCCACCGAGCCGTCGGGGCCCACCGTGCCGACGCCGCTTCGCGATTCGCTCGTCACCGAGCCCAACCTACTGCGCAACGAGATCGCCAAGACCGAGCTCGCCGGGCCGGCGCGCCACGGTTCGGGCACTCGCCGCCTGAAGCTGCGCTACCTGCGCACGGGTCCGGCACCGAGCGACCCGGCGCTCAAGATCGTGCGCGGCGGGACGCTCGACGCGGCGGAGCTGTTCATGCACGCGCTCCGCCACCACCGCATCTACGGCGTCTATGGCATCTCGGTCTTCGGCCTCGAAAGCCTGGCGCTCGACCAGCTCGCCAAGCAGGTGCCGCTGAGCTGCTTTGAGCAGCTGAGCGTCTTTCGAGTCGGCGACGTCGTCCACCGCGGGCTGCACCTCGAGCCGACCGGCCACGATGTGCGCCACTACACCTTGATCTGCGAGGACTTCCACGAGGGCGTGCGCCACCTGCTTGCCTGTCGCCAGGACGTCATCGACAACCCCCACTACCGCGGCACGCCGCCGCTCCTCGACGCGACCCCCGCGCAACGCGAGGTCGATCTCTTCGCCGACCTGAACGCCGAGGACGACGACGGGCTCGGCTGGTCGACGCTCTTGTATGCCCGCGACCCCGCGGCGGTGGCGCCGGGGGCCGTGCTCTTGGCGGGCGACCACGAGGCGCGCGCGCTGGTGCGGGTGATCAGCGTGGATCGCGACGGCCAGGTGCACTTCGCCGTCACCCGGCACCTCAACGATGACGAGCGCTGAGCCCGCTGGCGGGCTCAGCTCGGTTCGCGGACCTCGATCCCGGCGAGCTCGAACGCCCGTCGCTGACGCGCGTCGTAGGTGATCGCGCACTTGAGGCCAACGACGAGGAAGAGCGCCGATGCGACGTGGATCGCATCGAGCAACCGCAGCCCGTCCGGGTCGAGCTCGGCCGCGCGGTCGAGCAGGGTGGGAACCAACTCGATCAAATGGAGGGAGCGGAAGGCTCTTCGCGCTCGCCCCACCTCGACGTGGTGCTGGGCGCGGCGAGGGGCGCGCACGACTTCGGTGCGCAAGAGCTGACTCGACGCCCGCGTTGGGTGCTTGGCCAGCTCGGATCGCAACGCCGTCGACTCCGCTTCGGCGACCACCAGCTTCACGAACGCCGAGGAATCGAGGTACACCGCCACGGCTTAGCGCTCGTCGGCGCGCAGCTCGGCAAGGGCGGCCGACGGCGAGGTGCCTCCTCGCCTCGCGGTGGCCAGCGAATCCGCGAGCCCGAGCAGCTCGCCGTCGGCTTCGCTCGCCCGGCCCTCGGCGATCAGCTGGGTGAGCGGGTCCTTGGAGAGCGGCACGATGCAGGCGATCGGCCGGCCGTGCTCGGTGACCTCGATCCGCTCGCCATGCAGCACGCGGCGCAACACCGTGCTCGCCTGTTGGCGGAGCTCTCGGATGCCCACCGAGCTCATGTATAACTTGGTAGCACAAACGCGCTGCCCCAGCGTGGGGCGGCTGGTGCCGGCCGGCTGCGCCGCCGGTGGGCAAGCCCCGTCACTGCGCACCCGTCACTGCGCACCCTGCCGCTCGTCGAAGGAAGCGTGTTCTCGGCTGCGCTTCGTCAAAACGCCTGCACCCACGCCGCTCCGCGACCCGGACCCGCCGGCGAGCGGCGCCGACCGCCGTAGTCCACCCCCCCGCCCACGAGCGTGCGGTCAGGGCGCATGCGTGCCGCCGGTCTCGGCGGTGATCCGAGCGAGCAGCGCCAGCAGCTCGTCTCCGTAGGCCTCGCGCTTGGCCGGCCCGATCCCCTCGATGGAAGACAACTGCTCCATCGTCGATGGCATGGCGCTCGCCAGCGCCTCGATCGTGCGGTCGTGGAGGTAGACGTAGGCCGGCTTGTGCTCGGCGCTTGCCCGCTCGGATCGCCAGGCGCGAAGTGCCTGGCGGGCTTGGTCGGCGGTCGCCTCGTCGCTGCCCGTGGCGCCGGACGGCGCGGCACCTGCGGCCGGCTCGGTGACGCGACGCCCCAGCGGTCGGCGATCGGGCCGAGCTCGCTGCGGCGACGCTGGCGGGGGCGCCGCGCGACGAGCGCTCGCCGGATCGAACGCCCGGGCGAGGTCGGCGATAAAGGGCGACGGTGGGTCGCCGGCCACGACCACCAGCGAGCACGAGGCACGGGTGATCGCGACGTGAAACACCCGGCGCTCCTCTTCGACGTCCTCGGCGAGGCGGTGCGGCAGCAACCCGGCGGTCGCCTCGTGCACGATGACGTGTGGCCACTCCCGCCCCTTTACCCGGTGGATGGTCGAGAGCACGACGCCGTCGGGATCGCCCCGATCCGAAAGTGAGCGTCGGAGCCAGTCCTCAAAGCCCTCGGGCTCGGGGTGCAGGCCGGCCAGGGCGACAAGCGCGTCGAGGTCGTCGGTCTGGGCCGAGCGGTCAAGCCGCCGACGCGAACCCTCGAGCAGCTCCATCGCCCGATCGAGGCCGACCTCGTCGCGGACGAAGCAAAGCACTTCGCCCGTTGTCGCCGAGACGGCGCGTGCCCGCAGCGCACCAAGATCGGCGGCGAAGCCAGAGATCTTGTCGCCGTCGCGCGGGGCGACGCGACGGGCGAGCCGTTCGAGTCCGGCGATCGAGCGCTGCTCGCCGATCCACTCGACGACCCGGCGCGAGAGCGCCCGGGACGGGCGACGAGCGGCGTCGGCGAGGTCGGCGCCCGACAGGCGGCCCTCGGCGGCGAGTCCGATACGGAGCCAGGAAAGGGCGGTCTGCACCCCGTTGCGGGCGAGGTAGGTGACGTCGACGGCCGGCTGGACGGGAAAGCCCCGGTGCACGAGGCCGACCTGGACGGCGGCGAGCGAGGCGTTCACCCGGCTGAGCACCGCCACCTGACTTGGCGCGGCCCCGCCGTGAAGTCGCGCGGCGACGCGCTCGAGGGTTGCCGACACGGGGTCCTCGCCAGCGATCACCTCGAATTCGCCGGGCTGCGCGACCCGGCCGGGTGCGGCAGCGATGCGCTTGTCGACGCGGTAGGTGTTGTGGGTGAGCAGGCACCGGGCGGCGTCGATGACCGAAGGCGGACAGCGGTAGTTGACCTCGAGGTCGTGCTGTCCAGCGGTCGGGAAGAAGCGGCGGTAGTCGATCAGCCACTCCGGCGAGGCGTGCGCGTAGCCGTAGATGGTCTGGTCGTCGTCACCGACGCCAAAGACCGCCCCGTCACCGCCGGCCAGCAGACGGATCAAGAGGAGGTGGGCCGGGGTGAGGTCCTGGAACTCGTCGACGAGCAGAAACTGGCAAGCCGCCTGCGCCCGGCGGCGCGTAGCGGGATCCGCGAGGAGGATCTCGATCGCCCGGTAGATCTGCTCGTCGAAGTCGACGACCTGGCGCTGCGCAAGCACGGCGCGATAGCGGTCGAAGACCTCAGCGAGCCCGTCGACGTCGCCACGATAGGCGGCCTCCACGGCCGACGGCGGCTGGAGCCCGAGGCGGACCTCGGAGAGCGCCTCGATCCATGCCGCCGCGGGATCGGAGTTGGCGCGCCGTGGAAGGTCGACGAGGGTGTCGAGGATGGAGCGGACCTCGCGCTCTTCGATCGTCGCCCTCGCCTCGCTGGCCGCGACCAGGGAGAGGCCGAGCGCGTTGAGCGTCTGGACGCGAAGCTCGGGGAGGTCCGCGGTACGCGCTCGCATCTCTTGTGCCGCCCGCTTGTTGAAGGCGACGAGGGTGAGGGCCGACGCGGGGAGGTTCCATCGGCGGAGCAGGTGGCGAGCTCGCTCGGTCAGCACCCGGGTCTTTCCCGAGCCCGCCGGCGCGACGATGCGCGCCGCACCGCCGGGGTGGGTGACGGCGGCCAGCTGGTCGGGCGCGAGGTCGGCAGGGCCGACGTTGTCCCCGAAGCCGGCGAGCGATCCGGCGAGCACGCAGGCGCGCGCGATGACACAGGCGCCGTCGAGCTCGCGTTGCCATGCAAGCGGCCCGCCGTCGAGATAGGCCGGGCGACCGTCGGGCAGGACGACGTCGGCGGGGCCGGTGGCCTTGGCACCGAGGTGCACGGCCAGCTCGGCGAGCGGCCAGCGCATCGCGCCGCCGCGGGCATCGACGGCGTTCGCGAAGCCGGCGTGGGCCCGCCGTTCACCGGGGAAGGCGAAGCTGGGCGAAAGCGACCAGACCGGGCGCCGCTCCACCTCGTCGCCCGGCGGATCCTCGTCGGTCTCGATCACGAGTGGCGTGCGGGTGCGCCAGGCCTCCTCCAGCTCGTCGAGCCCTCCCCCCCAACGCACACAGCCCGCCCACGCCGGCGGAGGCGGCTGGCCGGGAGCGACGAGGACGCTTCGGCCGAGGACCGCCCCGATGGCTCGCTGCGGCAGCTCGCCGCGCGCAACAGCCGGCTCGGCGGTCCGCTCGGCCCGGGAAGCGGTCAGCTCGGCCCGGGGAGCGACCGGGGCGGCGCCGGCGAGCGAGCGCTGCCAGCAGGCGCGCACCTCCGCCGCGCGCCCATGGCGCGACCCGCAGTAGGCACAGGGAAGGTCGCCGGGCATCGCTGCTCCATTATCGGCCCAACGGGCGCACCCGCCGAGACGGGGAACGGCGCCAGGGAGTCCTCCCAGCCACGGCGAGGAGCTCGGCTCAACCGACCGGGGTCACCGACGCGCCGTCCCCAAGCGGCGCCGCGTGCCACTCGCTTGGGCTCGGCGCCGCCCGGGCGCGCTCGCTCGCGCCAGTCCCCCTGGCGGCGCCATGGTCGCCGCGCGAGCTCGGCGCTCACTCGGTCGTTCGAACCGCTCCCGCCGCTGCGGTCTTCACCGCGGCGAGCCGCTCGAGGATCTCGGCGGTGGCGAACTGCGGGCTGCCCACCCACGCCAACACGTCGCCCTCGGCGGCGATGATCGCGTCGGCGACCGCCGGGAGGCGCTCCACGAGCTCGCTCGGCACCGCCAGCACGCCGTGCTCGTCCGCGTGCAGGACATCGCCCGGGGCGATCTCCATCTGATCGAGCACGACCGGCACGTTGACGGCATGCAGGTGCGCGTAGGCGTGGCTCACGGCGACGCCTCCGGCGTAGGCGCCAAAGCCGAGGCCGCGGAGCTGCTCGAGGTCGCGCACCGCTCCGTTCGTGGCGATGCCGACCGCGCCGAGCTGGCGAAAGAGCGTCGCCTGGACCTCGCCGAGGAAGGCGCCATGGCCGGGTCGCTCGTCCTCATCGACGATGACGAGCACGACCGGATCGTCGACCGCCGCGACCGCCTCATAGAGCGCGGCTCGCTGTTCGGCATCGGGGCGCTTTTCGCGCGAGCCCATCGTGGCGGTTACCGCCCGGCCGACGAGCGGGCCCGGCCCGCCGACGAGGTGCTTCAGGCCGTGGCCGCAAAAGCCCACCTCAAATCCCCGCACGCCGAACGCCTCGATGGCATTGGACAGCGTCGGGCTGTCGTAGCCCGCCAGGCGGGCGAGCGCCCCGCTCACTTGGTGGCCGAGCCGTCGCGACCCGACATCGCCTGGACTAACAACAACAGCGCCGAGTGGTCAAGCGAGCCGCCGCCACGGGCGCGCAGCGCCGCCATCAGTTCGGCGACGAGGCCACCGAGTGGCAACGAGACGCCCGCCTCGCGCGCCGTCGCCAGCAAGTTGCCGAGGTCCTTGTGGTGCAGGTCGACCCGGAAGCCGGGCTTGAAGTCCCCCGCCAGCATCGAGGCCCGCTTACGGTCCAAGATCCGGTTGCCGGCCAACCCACCCGCCAACACGTCCAAGGCCGCAGGGACGTCCACGTCGGAGGCCTGCAGCAAGACGGTGGCCTCGGCGACCGCCTCGATCACCCCGGCAACGACGAGCTGGTTGGCCACCTTGACCGTCTGGCCGGCGCCGTCGCCTCCCACGTGGGCAACCGTCGAGCCCATCGCCTCGAGCAGCGGGCGAGCCTCCTCGAAGTCCTCGGCCTTCCCGCCGACCATGATCGACAGGCTGCCCTCGATCGCGCCGGCCTCGCCGCCGCTCACGGGCGCGTCGAGGGGGCGCAGGCCGCGCTCGCGCGCGGCGGCAGAGACGCGGCGGGCGACCGGCGGGGCGATCGAGCTGTTGTCGATGTAGAGCAGGCCCGCCTTCGCCGACGCGAGCAGCCCCTCCTCACCGAACGCGACCGCTTCAACCTGGGGGGAGTCGGGCAGCATCGTGATCGCCACCTCGGCCCCCTCGAGCGCCGCTTTGATCGACTCGGCCTTCTTGCCGCCCGCCTCGACGAGCGCTTGGACGCCCTTGTCCACGACGTCGAAGCCGGTCACCTCGTGGCCAGCCTTGACCAGGTTGCGCGCCATCGGGGCGCCCATCACCCCGAGACCGATGAATGCGACCTTCACCCTCGTGCTCCTTGCTCGCTTTGACCGTTGCTTGGTGCTGCGGTGCTGTCGGGCGACTCGAACGCGGCCCGCCAGGCGAAGCTCTCCTCGCTTCGACCGCTCGGGCGGTACTCGCAGGCGACGTAGCCGTCATAGCCGAGCTCGACCAGGCGCCCGAGCGCCCGGCGAAAGTCGATCGACCCGCTGCCCGGCTCGTGGCGGCCGGGCGCGTCGGCGATCTGGACGTGATCGATGTCGGCGAAGTGCGCCTCGAGCTCGGCCGTCGGGTCCATCTGCTCCATCGCCACGTGGTAGAGGTCACAGAGCCACCCGATGGCGCCGGCGCCCTCAGCGCGCACCTTCTCACACAGCGCGATGACCTCCGCAGGCGTGCGCAGCGGGTACCGCGGGCTGTCGAGGTGATTCTGGGTCTCGACGACGATGCGCGCCCCGACCTCCTCGGCGGCCTTGGCGGCGACCACCAGGCGCTCGATGGCGAGATCGTCCTGGACCGCGCGCGTCATGCCCTCGACCGCGTTGCCATACAGCGCGTTCATGACGCGGACGCCCTGGCGCTTTGCGATCCCGAGCGCGCACGAGAGGTTGTCGGCAAAGCGCTGGTCCACCCCGGGGTGTGAGGCGATGCCCCGCTCGCCAGCGGCAAGGTCACCGCCGTCCAGGTTGAGCGCGATCAACGAGACGCCGGCCTCGCCGATCGCCTCCTCGAAGTCCGCGAGCTCCTGGTCGGTCGGCACCGAAGCGGCAAAGGGCCACCACGACTCGACGGCCGAGAACCCGGCGGCCGCGGCGGCGGCGGGGCGCTCAAGCAGCGGCAGCTCGGTGAAGATGATGGAGAGGTTGGCGGCGAATTGGAGGGCCATGGCGCTAGCGCTCGCTGATCGCGGCGGGCGCCTGGGCCGAGCGCACGAGGTCGAGCTCGAGGGCAAGCGCTGCGCGCAGCAAGCGCAGCTCGACCGCGACGGTGACCATCTTGAACCCCTGCTCGACGGCGCGCAGCGCCGTGCGCCCCTCATAGCAGTGCAGGCCGGGGACCACGCCGTGGGCCTCGCAGGCCTCGCGGATGTCCTGGAGGACCGAGACGAACTCGGGCGCGTCGATCGAGCCGGGCGGCAGCCCGAGCGCGAGGGAGAGGTCCGACGGGCCGACGTAGGCGGCGGTCACTCCCTCGGTGGTGATGATCTCCTCCAAGTTGGCGATCCCGCGCTCGGTCTCGATCATCACGATGCAGGCGACCTGCTCGAGCTCGTAGGGGTCCGAGCTCTCGGCGGTAATCGAGGCGCGGTACGGACCGAACGAGCGCGTGCCCCGCGGAGGGAAGCGGCAGGCCTCGACGGCGCGCTGGGCCTGCTCACGGCTCTCCACCAGCGGGACGATGACGCCGCGTGCGCCGGCATCGAGCGCCTTCATGATGAGCGCCGGGTTGCTCTCGGCCACCCGGGCGATCGGCACGCTGCCACCGGCCTTGACCGCCTGCATCATCGAGACGAGGTTGCCGGCATGAGTCTGGCCATGCTGCATGTCCACACAGACGTAGTCGGGTTTGACCGAGGCGAGCGCCTCGGCGATCAAGGTGTCGCTGACGCTGCACCAGATGCCGAGCGCCGCCTTGCCGTCCCGCCACGGCTCACGCAAGAACTGTTCCACTGCTCACTCCCCCTCTGTTTCCAACGTGTTCCCCCGGACCTGGCGCAGGCGGGTGGTGAGCGAACCGGGCACGGCTCGCCACACGGCACCGGTCACCATCTGGGCCGCTTGTGCACATAACTCGGGTCGAAGCGCTGCCGGTACCCGGTGTCATCGCGGCGGCGCACCGAGCACGACACGTACTGCTCGGCGAGCGCCCCGAGCGCGTCGCGATCGAGGCTGACCCCGAGGCCAGGGCCGCTCGGCACGGCGATCGCGCCATCGACAAAGCGCAGTCGCTCCTTGATCACGTCCTCGCCCGCCAGCCACGGCGTGTGGGTGTCGCACGCGTAGTTGAGGTTCGGTGTCGCCGCGGCGAGATGGGTCATCGCCGCCAGGCTGATCCCAAAGTGCGAGTTCGAGTGCATCGACAGCCCGATCGAGAAGGTCTCGCACAACCCCGCCAGGCGACGCGATCCGCTGAGGCCGCCCCAGAAGTGGTGGTCGGACAAGATGATCTGCACGGCGTCTGCGGCGACCGCCGGCGGCACGTGTGCCAGCTCGACGACGCACATGTTCGTCGCGAGCGGCATCGCGGCCACCTTGGCCACTTCGGCCATGCCGGCGATCGTCGGGGTGGGGTCCTCCAAGTACTCAAGGTGACCCTCGAGCGCCTTGGCGACGCGAATCGAGGTCTCCACCCCCCAGGCCGCGTTCGGGTCGATGCGGACCTTGTGGTTCGGAAACGCCTCGGCGAGCGCGATCGCGGCCTCGATCTCCTCATCTGGGGGGAACACCCCGCCCTTTAGCTTGAGGGCGGTGAAGCCGTAGCGCTCGACCATGCGCGAGGCCTGGGCGACGATGCCGGCCGGATCGAGTGCCTCGCCCCAGTCATCGGGGCCATAGCCTGGGTCGATCGGGTGCTCGCCGTAACGATAGAAGAGGTAGGCGCTGTAGGGGACCGCCTCGCGGACCGCGCCGCCGAGCAGATCCGACACCGGTCGCCCGCTTCGCTGGCCCTGGAGGTCGAAGCAGGCGACCTCGAACGCGGCGAAGGTCTCCTCGACGTCTCGCGACCAGTGGCTCGTCGTCAGCTCGGCGCCCTCGGGCTCCTCGCCGAGCGCGACCGCCACGCGCCGGTGCAGCTCGTGGATCGAGAAGGGATCGAGGCCAACCAGCTGTGGCGCCGCGGCACGCAAGCGTTCGAGGTGCTTGAGCTCGCCGTAGGTCTCCCCGAGGCCGACCAAGCCGTCGCCGGTCTCGCACTCGATGATCGCCCGCAAGGCGAAGGGCTCGTGCATCCCATTCGAGTTCAACAGCGGCGGATCCTTCATGGCCACCGGGGTGATGCGCACCGCGGCGATCTGCTCGTCGCGCCGGTTCCTCGTCATCGGGCCGGCTCCGCCGCGCCCTGGCGGGCAGCGTCCCCACCCGTCGGCTCGTCGGGGTCGCTCGGATCGATGCCGCCGAACTCGGCGAGCACCTCCTCGGCCCAGGCCTCGGCGTCGTCTTTTGGGACATAGCCGAGCTCGAGCATCGGGGCGAGATCCCACCACCGCCGCGTGTTGCCCGAGATGGCGTAGAAGACCTTGTAATCAAGCTCCGGGCTGCGCAGGCATGCGTCGACGAGCCCGGCGGCGTCCCTCGGGCTGAGCCAGCTGCCCAGCATGCGCGGCACCCGTGGCACATCGAAGCACGAGCCGATGCGCAAACAGGCCATCTTGATCCCGAAGCGGTCGTGATACAGGCGGCACAGCGACTCGCCGAAGACCTTGGAGACCCCATAGAACGAGTCGGGCCGGTCGTGCGCCCCGGCGATCCCCGGCGCCGAGCGCGGGGCAAAGCCGTTCGCGTGGTTGCTGCTCGCGAAGACGAACCGCTCGACCCCGGCGACGCGTGCCGCTTCGAGCACGGCGTGGGTCCCTTCGATGTTCGCGGCAAGCACGTCGCCGAAGCTGTCGCGCGGGCTGATTGCGCCGGCGAGATGCACGACGCCGAAGGCGTCCTGCATCACCGACGCAAGCGCTTGGGGATCTCGGATGTCAGCCACCACCGCGGTGGGCTCGTCGGGGATCGGGCGCCGGTCCAACAAGCGCAGCTCCCAGCCAAAGGGCCGTAGGCCGCTCCGCAGGTAGGTCCCGATGCGCCCCGCTGCCCCGGTAATGACGACGACCGCCAACTCAGCTCCCATCCTCGCCCGCGGCTCGCGCCGCGGTTCCCGTCCGCCAGCCCTCCCGCTCGATGCTCTCCTTCGCGCGCAGCAACAGCGCCGTGAGCGCTTGCTCGCGTCCCGGCTCGATCCGTCCGATCGGCACCGAGAGGCTTACCGCGTCACGAGGAACGCCCGCTGTCGTGTGCAGCGCGACGCCGATGCAGCGCAACCCGATCGTGTTCTCTTGGCGGTCGACCGCATACCCGCGCCGCCGGGTCTCGGCGAGATCCTCCAACAGCGCGTCCCGATCGGTGATCGTGGACGGCGTGAGCGCCTCGAGGCGCTCTGGCAGAAGGTCCATCAGCTCCGCATCGCTGTGCTCGGCGAGCAGCGCCTTGCCGAGCCCGGTGGCGTGCGCAGGCAAGCGATGGCCGATCCGCGAGATCACCCGCAGCTCGTGCGAGGCGTCGCGCGTCGCGAGGTAGACCACGTCGCGACCATCGAGGCGCGCCATGTGCACCGTCTCGGTGCTCTCGGCCGCCAGCCAGTTCAAGGTTCCGGCCGCGCCGACCACGGCGTCATCGCCGTCGATGTAGGACATACCAACGAGCAGGGCCCGCAACCCAAGCCCATACAGCGTGCCGGTCCGGTCAACCTCCACCCATCCGGCATCGGCCAGGGTGCGCAACAGCGCGTGCAGGCTGCTCTTGGGGTGGCCAAAGACCTCATGCAAATCCCGCAGGCTGTGCATCCCGCCGGTGCGGGCGAAGTACTCGACGAGCTCCAAGGTCCGCGCCGCAGACTTCACCGGCTGGTGCGAAGCGCCAAGCTCTCCGCGCACCGCGACCGCCTGCTCCGCCCCGCCCTCGCCGTTTCGTCTCCCGCCCCCTGGCACCACTGTTGTCCTCAACTCTCTCTCGGGTTCGCTGGCCTGCGCCGCTTCGTGCAGCGTCACCACGCTCCCCGAAAACCGCTGGCGCGAGCAAGGACCACCTCGCGGATGGCACCGCTGGAGTGCTCACGCCCTTGGGCCGGCCGGCCCCCCGGGCGTCGTTGCCCGGGGGGCCGGGGTCGGCCACGTACTACTTCACCGATGACTGCACTTGCTGTTTGGACCTACTTGTGGCCGTGCGTCCACTCTGACTGCGCCTGGTCGAGCGCCGAGGCGAGCTGGTCGAGCCACTGCGCCGGGGTCATCTGGCCTGTCATGACCTCCTGCCACAGCGGGTCCGAGTTGGTCTGGATCGCGCCGTATTGGGGGAGGTAGTTGGGAAGCGACACCGCGTAGGTGTGCTTGGACGACAGCGCCGACAAGAGCGCGCCGACTGGCTGCTGCTGGTGCACCCACGCCTGCTTCAGCACACCGCTGTTGGCGGGCAGCTGACCGACGAGCTTGTTCCAGTAGCCATTCGACGCCGCGCTCAACAAGAACTGCTCAAATTTCCAGGCCTGTGCCTGGTGCTTGGAGTCCTTGAAGATCCCGTAGGTGTCAAGCCCCGGCGCCGCCATCGTGACGCGGCCCTTGTTGAACGGGCCCGCCGGGTCGGGCTCGCCGACCAGGTTCTGCTTGCCGCCGACAGCTGCCACGTTGCTCGCGTACGAGCCGAGGTTGTGCAGCATCATGCCGATCTTGTTGCTGTCGAACTCGGCCACCATCTGCAGGTACGCGTTGTCGACGTCAGCAGACGGTGTCGCCTTCTTGTAGAGGCCCACGAACTTCTGCAGGAACTGCAGCACGCGTGGGCTCTGGAGGCTCGTCTTGCCGTCCGGCTGGAAGAAGCGCTTCAGACCGGCGTAGGAGATCATCTCATCGATCAGCTGCACCGTGGCGCCCGAAGAGCCACGCATCGTGAAGCCATAGATGCCCTTGTTGGCATCGGTCAGCTTCACCGCGTCGCTAAAGAACGCGTTCCAGGTCGTCGGGCAGGTGACCTTGGCCGGCCGAAGGATGTTGAGGTTGCACCACAGCGTGGCCGGCACGCCCGAGAACGGCAGCGCGTACAGCGTCTTGCCGTCGGGCGAGATCGCCTCGGTCGGCTTGAGCAGCGTCGGCAGCAGCTGACCGTAGATCTTGCTCGACTGGTAGTACTTGTTAAGCGGGATCAGCGCGTTCTGGGCGATGATGCCGGCCAGGTCCCCGCCGGGGATCGAGGCGATGTCGGGCGGCGAGCCACCTTGGATCGCGGTGTCGTACTTCTCGATCACCGAGGTGTCCGGAATGCCGACGTACTTCACCTTGATGTTCGGGTTCTGACGCTCGAAGAGCTTGATCAGGTGCATGTAGATGGGCGTCCGCGGCCCACCGTTGTCGTCCCAGAAGGTGATCGTTACCGACTTGGCCTTGTGGGCGACCGCGCGGTGCGCGTTCGACGCCGATGCGGCGCCGACGCCGATTCCGGTCGCCGCCATCGAGCCTGCGGCGAGACCCACCGCCAGGCGTCCGAGATATTTCTTCATGCCACCCCCATTTCGTTGGCTTCCCTGTGGCTTGCTGGTACTGCTTCGCGACGTCTCATCGCGACCTGCGGTCGTGGCGCCAGGCGGCCCCACGTCCCCCCATCGTCCGTGCTCCCGCGGCCAACGCGACCGAGGTGAGCGCGTGACGCTCCATGACCCCATCAGCCCTTCACAGCGCCGAAGGTCAAGCCCTGCACCAGGTACTTCTGGACGAAGGCGAAGATGATGACGACCGGCACGGCGGCGATCAGGCCGCCGGCGGCCAGTGCGCCGAAGTTCACGCTGAACTCACCGATCGTGTAATCCAGGCCGACCGGCAAGGTGAAGTGGTTCTGGCTCGACATGAACATCAGGGCGAACAAGAAGTTGTTCCAGCTGCCGATGAAGGCGAACGACCCGATGGCCACGAAGGCCGGGCGCAGTAGCGGCAGCGTGACGGACAAGAACGCGCGCACCCGAGAGCAGCCATCGACCATGGCGGCCTCTTCGAGCTCGACGGGAACGTTGCGGATAAAGCCGCTCATCAACAGCGAGGTCAAGGGCAGCTGGAAGACGATGTCGGCGATGATCAACGCGAAGAGGTTGTCGATCAGCCCGAGGTGCCGGAAGATCACAAAGAGCGGGATCAACAACATCACGCCCGGCACGAACTGGGTGCAGAGCAAGATCAAGATCAACGCGCCGCGCCCGGCGAACTTGAAGCGCGCGAGCGCATAGCCCGCCATGGCGCAGATCACGTTCAGGCCGATCAGCACGCCGACCCCGACGATCACGCTGTTCTCGAAGAACGTCCCGAATCCAAGGACGTTCCAGACCACCTTGAAGTTGGCGAGGGTAATCGGCCAGGGATAGGGATTGTGCGAGGTGGTCGGCCGGAAGGCGAAGACGACCATCCAATAAAAGGGCACCAAGGTGAACAGCAGATAGAGCGTCAGTGGGACGAACAGGTGCAGGCGCGCGGAGTTGAGCTTCGCCCGCATCTGCCCCCATCCCCCGCCACCGATGCCGCGCACCGTTGGTGCTGTGATCGCGCTCATGACCGATACCCCGTGGATGCCCCGAACTTGGAGAGTTTTAGATAGATCATCGAGAAGACGAACAAGATTGCGAAGCCCGCCATGGTCAGCGCAGCGCCATAACCGAAGTTGTGGTTGTCGATGGCCTGGCGGGCCACATAGAGCGGCAGCGTGGTCGTCTCGGTGCCCGGTCCACCATTGGTGAGCGTGAAGAGCAGGTCGACGTTGTTGAACTCCCAAACGCAGCGCAACAGCGTCGACAAGATGACCGCATCGCGAAGGTGGGGCAGGACGACCCAGCGAAAACGCGTCCAGGCGTTGGCTCCGTCACAGTTCGCCGCCTCGATGAGCTCCCTCGGGATGCTCTGGAGGTCGGCGAGGATGATGATGGCGAAGAAGGGGACGCCGCGCCACAGCTCGGCGAGGACCGCACCCCAAAAGACCGTGTGGGTATCGGCCAAGATCGCGAAGCCCCTCGGCGCCAGGCCGATGTTGGAGAGGTAGTTCACGATGCCAGCTTGTGGGTCGTACAACAACAGCCAGATCGTCGTCGTGAGCACGCCCGAGACCGCCCAGGGGGCAAAGACCGCGGCGCGGGTGAAGCCCCGCCAGCGGAACGCCTCGTTCATGATCAGCGCGAGGATCATCCCGAAGATCAACTGCAGCACGACCTCGGTGACGACCCACTTGCCCGTGAAGAGCAAGCTCGACCAGAACAGCGGGTCGTGGTGCAGCATCGTGCTGTAGTTCGACCAGCCCGCAAAGCCGTTCAGGAACGGCTCGACGATGTTGTAGTTCTGGAAGCTGTAGTAGACGACGCTCCCGACCGGATAGGCCACGAACGCCGCGATCAAGATGACGAGCGGCGACAGCATCGCGTAGGGCACCCAGCCCTTGTGCTTGCGACGCCGCTTTGCAGGCTCACCAACCCCGGCGCCGAGCGGCACGCGCTGCTCGGCCTCGAGCATGGTCTGCGTCACGCCCATTGGCGCGCCCCCCACGACAAGGTCGTCGATCCCCGACGATCCATCAACACCCCAGCCCCCCAATGATCAACGTTCATCTATCTGAACGCCACCTATGTAGGTGAACGCATCGTAAGAAACTGCCCACTCGACTGTCAAGACTTGGCGGCGTCCGATCCACCCCGATTGCTACAGACCCGCAACGGACGACGGGCGCGCCTGACCGGCCCTGCCCGTTAGGGCATCAGCCGCCCGCCATTCACCTCGAGGGACTGACCCGTGATGTAGCTGGCCAGGCGGTCGCTCGAGAGGAAGAGCACGGGCCCAGCACATTCCTCGGGTCGGCCCGCCCGGCCCATCGGGATCGTCGTCTCGATCCGCGCCAGCTGCTCGCGCGAGGTCATTTCGGCGTGGAACGGCGTGTCGAACAGCCCCGGCCCGACCACGTTGACCCGGATGTGCTCGCGGGCGAGCTCAGCGGCAAGCCCCCGGCTGAAGGTGCTGAGCGCCCCCTTGGCGCCCGCATAGAGCACCGAGCCGCCGGCGCCGCCATTGCGCGCGGCCGAGGAGGAGATGTTGACGATCGCGCCCCCACCGGCCGCCTTGAGCCGGGGGATCGCCGCCCGGCACATCTCGAAGACCGAGCGGTAGTTGAGCGCGGTGATCTTGTCGAACAGCTCGTTCGTCGCCTCGCTCACGAGGCTGCGCTGCACCATCGCCCCGGCATTGTTCACGAGCACGTCGAGGCGGCCGAAGGCCGCTTCGACGGCGCCGACGAGGCGCTCTGCCGCACCGGGGACCGACAGATCGGCACCAAAGGCCGCGGCGGTGACCCCGAGGCGCTCCGCATGCGCGACGGCGGCATCCACGCCATCTCGGCTCGAGTGGTAGTGCAGCGCGAGCGCGCCCACCCCCTCTGAGGCGAAGGCGTCGGCGATGGCGCGACCGAGTCCGCTGCTCGCTCCGGTCACCATGACGACCTTGTCAGAAAAGCCAAAATCCACGGTCATCTCCAATAAGGGCGCGCGCCGACCGCACCGGTCACCACCGATTCGGAACCAGCGAGCGCGAGCGGTCAGCTAGCGGTTGTAGCGAGGGAAGGTGCCCCGCACATCAGCCCAGACATCATCAACGGCGCTCGCCGTCGCGGCGTCGAGCGCCGGGCCGTCGGCCGCCGCCAAATTGGCACGGAGTTGCTCGGGACTCGAGGCGCCGAGGATCACGCCGTCCACCACCGGCTGGGCGAGCAGCCAACGCAGGGTCAGCTCGATGAGGCTGAGCCCGGCCGTCGCGGCGATCTCCCCGAGCCGCTCGGTGGCCGCCATCTGCACGCCCGTCCAGTAACGCTCCCGATAGTTGGCGTTCGCCGCGAAGCGTCCCGGCGGCGGCTCGCTCTTGCCACGGTGCTTGCCGGTCAGCATGCCGCCCGCCAGGGGATTGTAGATGAGCGTCGAGACGCCCCAGGTGGCAGCGAACTCGGCGTATTCCTCTTCAAGCCCGCGGCTGATCGGGTTGTAGAGCTGCTGGCCGATACGTGGCTCGGCCCAGCCCTCACGCCGACAGCGCTCGATCATGCCGGCCACCTGCCATGCCGCGTAGTTCGAGAAGCCGACGTGGCCGATCTTGCCGGCGGTGACGAGACCCGCCATCGCCTCGAGCGTCTCTTCGATGGGCACCGAGCGGTCGGGCTGGTGCAGGTAGTAGAGCTCGACATGATCAGTACCAAGGCGTGCCAGGCTCTCGTCGATCGCCCGGCGGATCGCCGGTGCACCGAGGCCACCGCCGTCGGGCGCGTCGTCCATCTTGTTGCGCACCTTGGTGGCGATGACCACCTCGTCGCGCCGGCCCTTCAGCGCGCGACCCAAGATCTCTTCGGACGCCCCGTGGTTGTAGACGTTGGCGGTGTCGAAGTGGGTGACCCCTGCCTCGAGCGCCATCGCCACCATCTCGTCGGCACCGGCCTGGTCGACCTGAGAGCCGAAGGTCATCGTGCCGAGCACGAGCCGCGAGCTCGACAGGCCGCCCGCGAGTTCGCGCACCGCGCGTGCCGGGTTCGTTGCCGCCATCACCAACGCGCCACGATGTTGGCGTCGATGTAGTCGAAGTTGAAGTCGTCACCAAGGCCCGGGCGCTCAGGCAGTGGGACGTTGCCCTCGGCGTCGAGCGGGTCGATGATCGAATTGCGGTGCGGCGGAACGCGGTCGTAGTCGAAGTGTGGGTGCAAGAGGCCGCGCTCGTACCAGCGCCCGTTCTCCATCGCACCGAGCAGCGCGAGGTTCCCTGAGCCGCCCCCGTGCACCTCCGCCTCCATGTTGTAGGCATCGGCGAGGTGGATGATCTTGATCGCCGGCGTAATGCCGCCGGTGTCGTTCGCCCCCACGCGCATGATGTCGCAGGCCCCCGAGCTGATCCACTCGGCACGGGTGTGCACCCGCCCGGGCGCCGACTCCGGCCCGATCACCGGGATCTCGAGCTGTTCGGCGAGCCAGCGGTAGGAGCTGATGGAGGCCTCCTCCATCGGCTCTTCGTACCAGTAGTAGTTGAGGTCCTGCAGCGCCCGGCCGAGCTTGAGCGCCTGGAAGCGCGTGTACCAGTGGTTGGCGTCGAGCATCAAGGGGACGTCGGGGCCGACGGCCTCGCGCACCGCCGCGCACGCCGCGGCATCCATGTCGGGATCCGGCGCGCCTGGCACCGGCGGCATCCAGGTGTGGAGCTTGATCGCCGAGTACCCCATGGCGATCAGCTGCTCGGCAAAGCGCCCGTAGTCCGCGGGGGTCTTGAGGCCGCCCTCGATGTCGTCACCGCACATCGTGCTGCCATAGGCCGGGACCTTGGTGCGAGCGCCACCAAGCATCTTCCACACCGGCACGTTGAGCTTGCGGCCCGCGAGGTCCCACAGGGCCTGGTCGATGTAGCCGATCGCCCGGTCGGTGAGCTGGCCGCCGCTGCCGCGCTGCATGCGATACAGGCGGTTCCAGTGGCGCTCGCGCAAGAACGCGTCCTCGCCGATCAAGACCTTGCGGACGTAGCTGTCGAGCACGTAGGGCCGCAGCGCCTCGGCGCTGCAGCTGTAGTGGCCCTCGGCGCCGTCGCTGTCGCGCACCGTGACGATGGCGGACTCGCTCGCCCGCTCAGGTCCCGGGTGGGTGTGCCCGTCTGAGTCGTTGACCGTCCAGCTCAGCGTCTTGAAGACGCGCACCGAGACGCTCTCGATCTTTGCCTGCACCGCTCCCCCTCCTCGTGCCGAAACCGGCGACCACGGCCGCGGATCACCGCCGCGCGAACATTTGCCTCGACGCGCGCTGCGGAGTCCCGCCCGCTCGTCGACATTGTTCGAAGCGGGCCGTCACTGATCGACGCCGCCGCCCGAGCGCTCGCACCGCTGGAAGATCCGATCAGCCCCCTGAACGTCATTCATGTATGCGAACGCTGGTATGCTACGCGCGCGGCCGCCACGGCGTCAATGTCTGCGAGCCATCGTGCGAGCCGCCTGCGCTTCGCGTGCACCTTCTGCTTCCCATCGGCTCGGCTCGCCTCCATTGGTCGTCGACGCCTGCCCCCGGCACCGGCGCGCGCTCGGCACCGCCGCTCCAGGGCGCCCTGGCACCTCGGTGGACGCCGCAAGGCACGCGCGCGAGGCTGAGCCCATGACGGGCGAGAACGAAAGCGGGAACCTGCGAAGCGCGCGCTGGTGGGCGCCAGATGACCTGCGGAGCTTCGGGCACCGGTCGCGTCTTCGCCAGATGGGCTACACCCCCGAGGATTTCCTCGGGAAACCCGTGATCGCGATCGTCGATACCGGCTCGGACATCAATCCGTGCCATCAGCATTTCCGCCAGCGCGTGGAAGAGGTGAAGCGCGGCGTCTGGCAAGCCGGGGGGTTTCCCCTGCAGATGCCGGCGCTCTCGCTGTCCGAGCCGATCCAAAAGCCCTCGAGCATGCTCTATCGCAACCTGTTGTCGATGGAGGTCGAGGAGCTGCTGCGCTCCTATCCCGTCGACGGCGCCGTGCTCATGGGCGGCTGCGACAAAACCACGCCCGCCCTCGTGATGGGGGCGACGAGCGCCGGGATCCCCTCGGTGTTCCTGCCCGCCGGGCCCATGCTGCGGGGCAACGCGCACGGCAAGACCTTGGCGAGCGGCACGTCGGCCTGGCGGATGTGGGCCGATCGTCGTGCCGGGCTGATCGGACGCGCCGAGGTCGAAGAGATCGAGCAGGGCATCGCCCGCTCCGCGGGCCATTGCATGACAATGGGCACGGCCTCGACGATGACGGCGGCGACCGAGGCACTCGGCCTCACGCTTCCCGGCGCCTCCTCGCTGCCCGCCGCAGACTCTCGCCACGCCCAGATGGCAGCCTTGGCCGGCCGCCAGGCGGTCGAGGTCGTCCGCCTCGGCCTCACCCCGGAGGCCTTGCTGACCGAGGAGGCCTTCGACAACGCCGTCACGGTCGTCGCGGCCCTCGGCGGCTCGACCAACTCGGTCATCCACCTGATCGCCATGGCGCGGCGCGCCGGCATCGAGCTCGGCCTGGAGCGCTTCGACGAGCTGTCACGGCGCGTGCCGACCCTCGCCAACCTCGCGCCCTCCGGTGAGTACCTGATGGAGGACTTCTTCTACGCCGGGGGCCTGCGCGGGCTCATGGCGCGCATCTCCCACCTGCTGCACCTCGACGCGCGCACCGTCAACGGCACGACCATCGGTGAGCAGATCGCCGGCGCCGAGGTCTACAACGACGAGGTGATCCGCACCCTCGACAACCCGCTGTGGCCAGAGGGGGGTCTCGCCGTGCTACACGGCAACCTCGCCCCAAAGGGCGCGGTGATCAAGCAGACCGCGGCTGCTCCCGAGCTCTTGGTGCACACTGGCCCGGCGGTCGTCTTCGAGGACTACGACGACATGGCGGCGCGCATCGACAGCGAGGACCTCGAGGTCGGACCGGACTCGGTGCTCGTGCTGCGCCAGGCCGGACCGATCGGGGGCCCGGGCATGCCCGAGTGGGGCCAGCTCCCCCTCCCAGCCAAGCTCCTTCGCGAGGGGATCCGAGACATGGTGCGGATCTCAGACGCCCGGATGAGCGGGACGAGCTACGGCACCTGCGTGCTCCACGTCGCCCCCGAGTCGGCCGCCGGCGGGCCGCTCGCGCTCGTGAGAAGCGGGGATCGCATCACCTTGGACGTGCCCGCTCGCCGGCTGCAGCTCGAGGTGAGCGACGAGGAGCTCGCCCGCCGACGGGCGGCCTGGACGCCGCCGCCCGCGCACTACGAGCGGGGGTGGGGAAAGCTCTACAGCGACTCGATCGGCCAGGCGAACGAAGGCTGCGACCTCAGCTTCCTCCAGGCCGGCCCGCCCACGCCCGAGCCGGCCATCCACTGAGACAAGTCACTGCAGCGATCTGCTGCAGTGCCCAGCCGGACCCGCCCGCATCGGGCCGGCCCGGCTGGGCACGTCGAAGTTGTCGCGTCAGGCCGTCGCGCCGGTCGCTTCGATGAAGCGCGCCACGATCGGGTGGAACTCCTCGGGGAGCGCGCTGGCCGGCGGGCGGACGGTCGGCGCGCAGATGTCGAGCGCCGAGAGCGCCGCTTTGACCGCGGAGACGTTGTAGGCCGAGCCGTCCCGTGCGCGCAGACGCTCGAAGGGCTCGACGAGCGCGACGAGCTCACGTGCCCGGGCATAGTCGTTGGCCTGCAACGCACCGAGCAGCTCGAGGGAGAGCTTGGGCACCACACCAGCGAGCCCGGAGGTGAATCCCACCGCCCCGGATGCGGCGAAGGAGACCGCCCAGCGCTCGGCCAGCCCGCACACGAGCGCCACCTGGTCCGCGTCGCTGCGCTGCACCAGCTCGGCAAAAGCCGGCGGGTCGCCGACGGCGTACTTGATGCCGACGACGCCCTCGAGCGCAGCAAGACGGGCGACCTCGCCGACGCTGCGCCGGGCGTCGCGCACGTAGGCGCACAACGCGATGTCGGGCACGGCCTGATGGATCGCCTCGTGGTAGTTGATCCATCCCTCGCCAGAGATGAACGGGTCGAGCGGCTGGTGCACCATCACGATCGGGCAGCCGAGCTCGCGTGCACGGCGCGTCTGGTGGATCGCCGTCGCGAGGTCGCGCCCGACCCCCGGCATGACGATCGCTCCCCCGGCACGCGCCACCGTGATCGACACGCTCTCGTCCCATTCGGACTGGCTCAGCGCATTGAACTCGCCGGTGTTGCCCGCCGGCACGAGCACCGAGATCCCGCCCTCGACGAGGCGGTCGACCACCCGCTCCATGGCCTTGGCGTCGATGCCCCCCGAGCCATCGAACGGCGTCGCCGTGACCGCGACCACGGTCGCGAGCGCGCTCGGTCGGATCGTTCCGCCACCTGCCATCTGCCTGCCTCCTCATTGCCTTGACGAAGGGCCTCCCCCCCGCCGCCCGTCCAGCGTGCCAGAGCGCCTGGGGGAGCGAAAGTCGCCGGCTCACGACAACTCGGCGCATCGCCTCATGAGGTCCGCGGCGCTCGACCCGTGCCCGGTGCAACCCACAACCGAGGCAAGTGGTCCAAAGCGCGCGGGTCGCGGCCAGCAGCGCTGGGCACGGCCTGCGCGAGCTCGCACAGAACGTGCACCTCAGCGGTGAGCTGGCGCCCCGGCAGCTCGCTCGTTCGCCACTTCTCGCACCGCGGCGGCAACCGCTGGCGCGACGGCCGGGTCGAACACACTCGGGATGACGTAGCCAGCATTCAGCGCCTCGGGAGCGACCACGCTGGCGATCGCCCGGGCGGCGGCCACGAGCATCTCGTCAGGGATGTCGCGGGCGCCGCAGTCCAGCAGGCCGCGGAACACGCCGGGGAACGCGAGCACGTTGTTGATCTGATTGGGAAAGTCCGAGCGTCCCGTCGCCACCACTGCGGCGTGCTTGCCGGCCTCGATCGGGTCGACCTCAGGATCGGGATTCGACAGCGCGAAGACGATCGCGTCGTCGGCCATCTTGGCGATGTCGTCGCCGATGAGCAGGTTCGGTGCGGAGACGCCGATGAAGACGTCGGCACCGGCGAGCACCTCGGCGAGGGTTCCCGACACGTTGTCGGGATTGGTCTGCTCGCCGATCCAGCCCCGCACGGGATCCGACGCAGTACGCGCCCGGGTCAGCGCGCCGTGACGGTCGCACGCGATCAGGTTGCGGGCCCCCTCGAGCTGCAAGAGCCGGATGATCGCGCTCCCGGCTGCGCCCACCCCCGAGAGCACGATGCGGACGTCGGTGAGCTTCTTGTTGACGATGGCGAGCGCGTTCATCAACGCCGCCAGCACGACGATCGCCGTGCCGTGCTGGTCGTCGTGGAAGACCGGGATGTCGAGCTCCTCGCGCAGGCGCTGCTCGATGGCAAAACAGCGCGGCGCGGCGATGTCCTCGAGGTTGATCCCGCCATAGGCGGGCGCGATCGCCTTCACGATCTCGACGATCTTGTCCGGATCCTGGGTGTCTAAGCAGACCGGCCAGGCATCGACGTTCCCGAAGTGCTTGAACAGCGCCGCCTTGCCCTCCATCACCGGCAAGGCCGCCGCCGCGCCGAGGTTGCCGAGCCCGAGCACCGCCGAGCCGTCGGTGACCACAGCGACGGTGTTCTTCTTGATGGTGAGATTGCGCGCAACCTCGGGCTGTTCAGCGATTGCCAGGCAGATGCGGGCGACTCCGGGCGTGTAGGCGCGCGAGAGATCATCGCGGTGGCGAAGCGGCACCTTCGCGTTGACCTCGAGCTTGCCGCCGAGGTGGATCAAGAACGTGGTGTCCGAGACCGGGCCGACCGTGACGCCGGGCAGCGCAGCGACCGCCTCGCGGATGCGCTCGACGTGCGCGCTGTCGATCGCGTTGCAGGAGATGTCGAGCACCACGGTCTGGTCCCGACTCTCGACCAGATCGAGCGCGGTGACGAGCGCTCCTGCCTGGCCAATTACCCCGACAAGCTCGCCCGCCGCATTGGTCGTGGCGGGCGCCTCGACGCGCAAGGTGATCGAGTACCCGACGCTGGTGCTGGCCATTGCCGCTCCCCTCTCGCACGCACGCCACCGGGCGTGCGCGGGCTTCCCCTCTGCGGATCCTAACTTCCGCTTCGCGGATGCGCTAGCAGCGCTCCCATCGCAACAACCGGCAGCAGATCCAAGGCGGGCGACGCCGCGCCCCGCAGCGCGGGCCAACGGGCGCGCATCAAGGTCGTGCAACGGGGAGACCCGGCACCGTGAATCACGGCGCGACTGGCAGGGCCCGCACGCAAAAGGGCCGCTCGAGCGGCACGTCCAAGCCGGTGGGCTGCGGAATGCCGTCATCGCCGAGCGCGAAGACCGCGACGCTGCCGGACTCTTGGTTGGCCACGTAGAGGAAGTCCCCGATGACCGCCAGGTGCCGCGGGATCTCCCCGCCGCAAGGGACCTCGCCGACGCGGGCGGGCGATCCCCCCTCGAGCGAGAAGACCGCCACGGTGTCCGGCCCGCGGTTGGCGACATAGCAAAAGCGCCCGTCCCGGCTGAGCGCGAGCTCCGATGGCGCGTTGTCGCCCGCGCCGGCGCGCACCGAGGCCGGCAGCGCCTCGACCAGGCGCGCGGTTCCCGCCGTCCGATCGAATTGGAACGCCATCAGCGTCGAGTCGAGCTCGCCGGTGACGAGGAGCGCCCCGATCCCAAAAGGGCGCAGGTGGCGGGGCCCCGAGCCGGACGGTGCCTGGTTCGCCGCGACGAGCTCGAGGCGACCGGTATCGGCGTCGACGCGATAGGACCACAATGTGTCCGTGCCGAGGTCGACCAGCATCACCAGGTCCGTGCCGGGGATCGGCCAGCAGAAGTGCGCGTGCGCGTGCTCCTGGCGCTCGGCGTTCGGTCCAGCGCCCTCCGGCAGCACCAAATCACAGCGCTCGGCGATCGCCCCGCTGGCCGTCAGTCGGTGCACGCTCAGATGCCCGCTCGCGTAGTGCGCGGTGAACAAGAAGCGCGAAGCGTCATCCACGCAGACATGGCATGCCCCCGCGGCGCCGCTGCGCACCTCGCCGAGCGCCTCGAGACTGCCGTCGTTGTTCACCGCAAAGGCCGCCGCGCCGGCGTCGGGTCGGGCTCGGCACGTGTACAGATGGGTGCCGGTGCGGTCGCGGCTGACAAAGCTCGCCCCTTCGACCGCCGCGTGCGGGCCGATGGGCGAGAGCGCACCGGTCGCGGGGTCTTGGACAAAGCCGTAGACGCCATCGCTCGGGCCGCCCGGCGCGGCCAGCGCGCTCGTGATGTAGACGCGCCGCTCCGGCGTCATCGCATCGCCCCGGTCGTTGCCGGTGCGCCAGATCGCCGCGCGATGACGTCTTGGGTCCTTTGGTGACGCGACAGGTCGCTTCGATCGGAACCAAGCGAAGACCTGCCACGCAATGCCGCCGATGTCATCGCAACCTCCTGGCATCTTTCGTGACGCGAGCGATCCTTTCATCTAGCGCCTTTGCGGCGCAATGTTCCGACCTCAATCGACGCCGCCGCAGCGCGCTGCTACGGTGCGGCACGAAGAGCGGGCCCCATCGCGCGGCCCGGACGCGGCGACGGCAGTGGGCCGGCCGTGCCGCGCAACTCCGCCCTCCTCGGGCGAGGACCGCGGCCCGGGAAAAGGAGCGCACATGCGGATCGTCGCCATCCACGACGGGATCTTGCCGATCTCGTCCTCGATCCGAAACGCCTGGATCGACTTCAACCAGATGGACTGCTCGATCGTGGCGGTCGTCTCCGACGTGGTACGCGACCACAGCCCGCTCGTCGGCTATGGCTTCAACTCCAACGGCCGCTACAGCCAGCACGACATCTTGCGCCGTCGGATGATCCCGCGTCTTCTCGCCGCAGCGCCAGCAGATCTGCTGGATGCGACCGGCGAGAACCTCGATCCCGCAAGGGCCTGGGACGTGATGATGGCGAACGAGAAGCCCGGCGGCCACGGCGAGCGCTCCGTCGCCGTCGGCGTCCTCGACATGGCGCTGTTCGACCTCGCCGCGAAGATCGCCGACGTGCCGCTCGCCCGCTTCGTCGCCGATCGCTACGGCGATGGCGCGCCGGACGAGCGCGTCAGCGTCTACGCGGCCGGCGGCTACTACCAGCCGAACAAGGGGCTTTTTGAGCTGCAGGACGAGATGCGCGGCTTTCTCGACGCCGGCTACGTGCGCGTGAAGATGAAGATCGGCGGCGCACCGCTCGCCGAGGACCTGGCGCGCATCGAGGCCGTCTTGGACGTGCTCGGCGGCAACGGCGACGCGCTGGCGGTCGACGCGAACGGGCGGTTCGACCTCGCCACGGCGCTCGAGTATGCGAACGCGCTCGATCCCTACCAGCTCGCCTGGTATGAGGAGCCCTCCGACCCGCTCGACTACGCCACCCACGCCGAGATCGCTGCCGCCTACAACGGCGCGCTCGCGACCGGCGAGAACCTCTTCTCCCACCAAGACGCCCGCAACCTCGTTCGCTACGGCAACGTCCGGGCCGAGCGCGACATCTTCCAGTTCGACCCCGCGCTCAGCTACGGGCTCGTCGAGTACCTGCGCACCCTGGCGATGCTGCGCGAGCACAACATCTCGCCACGGCGCTGCATCCCTCACGGGGGACACCAGTTCGCCGTCCATCTCGCCGCGGCGCTGCACCTCGGTGGCAACGAGTCCTACCCGAACGAGTTCTCCCCCGCCGGCGGCTTTGCCGATGACGCCGTGATCGACCACGGCTTCCTCGCCCCCTCGAGCGCACCGGGCATCGGGATCGAAGAGAAGGCCGCGCTGTACCGCGCCATGCGGGCGCTACACGACTGAGCTGAGGATCTGTTCCATCGGCGTGCGCCGGGGCCGTGGCGCACCCGTCATGACGGCGTGGGCAGCGGCCGCCGGGGCTCCCCGCCGGCCGCTGCGCCGTGCTATCGGGCGCTCGGCCCGAAGTCCGCCTCGTAGTAGGTCGCGCTCGCGCGCCCAGGAAGGGCGACGGTGTCGAGGCGATCGAAGTCGGCGTCGCTGAGCATTACGTCGAGGGCGCCGAGGTTGTCCTCGAGCTGAGCCATCGTGCGCGGCCCGATGATCGGGCTCGTGACGGCACGCTGGGCCGCACACCAAGCCACCGCGAGCTGGGAGGGCGTGCAGCCCTTCTCCTTCGCGATCTGCTCGACGACGTCCAGTACCGCGAACGCGGCCTCGCCGTAGGTGCGGTTGCCGCCGTTTTGCCGGGCGAGGCGCGAGTCGGACGGGTAGTCCTCGCCGCGGCGGTACTTGCCGGTCAAAAAGCCACTCGCGAGGGGTGACCAGGGGATGAGCGCGAGCCCGTAGGTCTCGGCCACCGGCACGAGCTCGCGCTCGATCCGGCGGTCCAAGAGGTTGTAGGGCGGCTGCTCGCAGACGACGCGGTTCAGCCCGAGCTCCTTCGCGACATAGATCGACTCGACCACCTGCCAGGCCGCAAAGGTCGAGAAGCCGATGTAGCGGATCTTTCCCTGACGGACGAGGTCGTCGAGCGCCCGCAGCGTCTCGTCGATCGGCGTCGCGGGCTCGGGGCGGTGGATCTGGTACAGGTCGATCCAGTCGGTGCCGAGCCGGCGCAGCGACGCCTCGCACTGCTCGATCAGGTGCCGGCGGCTGTTGCCATAGGCGTTCGGGTCGTCGTCGTCCATGCGGCCGTGCACCTTGCTCGCGAGCACGATGCGGTCCCGCTTGCCGTTTGCCCGAAGGGCCGCTCCGACGACCTCCTCGCTCCGGCCGCGGCTGTAGACGTTCGCCGTGTCGAGGAAGTTGATGCCCGCGTCCAGCGCGGCGTCGATGATCGCGCCGGAGTCCTTCTCGTCGGTCGGGCCGCCGAACATCATCGCGCCGAGGCACAGCGTGCTCACCTGCACGCCAGTCCGGCCAAAGGCTCGGTACTCCATCTTGGCTCCTTTCGTCACGCCAGCCCGCTGGTTGCCAGCCCCTCGCCCCCTCGAGCACCGGCACTGAAACGGTGCAATGACGCCTCGCCGTTCGCTTCGTGCCGAGATGCGTTGGGGGCACCGGCCGACAGCGCGCGACCAACCCGGTGTGGTTCGATCGGCGCTGCGCCTTGGAGAGACCACCACCGGAGGCGATGGGCTATCGGATCAGCTTATGGCACGCGCCACGCGATCCGCACACCGAGAAGGGCGCCAGCAGCTTCTGCGCCGCCGTCGCACGCCCCTCGCGCCGCAACTGCCAAGCGATGTGGACGGTATCGGGCCCGCGGTGTGGCGCCTGCGGCAGCTGGGGATCAGGTGGGTGGGTTCGAGCGAGCGCTGGCGAGGAGATCGCCGAGTCGAGCCGAGGGCGTGATCGCCTCGGGGTCGACGACCACGTCGAGGACTGCCGGGCGATCTGAGCGCACCGCCATATCGAGGGCGTCGTCAAGCTCGGAGCGGTCGGTGACCGACAGCCCGAGGGCCCCCAGGCTCTCGGCGTGCCGGGCGATGTCGACGGCGCCGATCTCGACACCGCTCAGCTCGCCGTAGCTGCGCGCCTGGTGCATCGCGATCGTGCCGTACAGGCCGTTCCTGAAGACCACGACGACCACCTTGGCGTGCTCGCGCACCGCGGTCTCGATCTCCTGGCCGGTCATCAAGTATCCCCCGTCGCCCACCGTCGCGACGGCGAGGTGCGACGGGTCGACGATCCCTGCAGCCACCGCGGCCGGCACCGCGTAGCCCATCGCCCCGCTCGTCGGGGCCAGCTGGCTGTTCGGGCGCACGAAGCGCCACTGGCGGTGCAGCGGGATCGAGAAGTTCCCCGCGTCGTTGGTCACCACGCAATCGCTCGGCAGCCGGCGGGCCATCGCGGCGACGACCTCATCGGGCTGCAGCGCCGCCCGCGCGCCGCTCGGCGCGAGCGGGGCCCGGTCGCGCAGGTACGCCCCATGGGCACGGCCAATGCGCTCGAGGGGAGACGCGCCCGGCGCCTGGTCCGCCAGGGCGGCGATCAGCTCCGCCACGTCGACGTCGAGCGCGACGTCCGGCACGCGGCCCGGGCCGTAGTCGCCGCCGGCGTCGGGATCGACGTGGACGAAGAAGGCGCCTGCGGCCGGCAGACGGAAGCTCTGCGTGGTGACCTCGCTCATCCGACAGCCGAGCGCCACGACGACATCGGCGTGCTCGAGCGCGTCGAGCACCGCCGGGGCGGGGCGCAAGGTGAGATGGCCGAGGTAGGCGGGATGGTCGTTCGGGAACTGGTCCTGACGGCGGAAGGCCGCGTACACGCCGGCGCCGTAGCCCTCGGCCAGGCGGACCAGCTCGTCCCACGAACCCCGACAGCGGCCGCCGACGATGAGCACGGGGGCGCTCGCTGAGCCGAGCCGCTCGCTGAGCGCGGCGAGCTCCGCCGCACTCGCCCGTCGCGTCCCGCTTGGCGGCGCGGGCACCTCGCGCGGCACGTCGCTTTGCTGTGAGAGCACGTCGTTCGGCAGCGCGATCACCACCGGGCCGGGTCGTCCACCCGTCGCGACGGCCATTGCCTGGCGGGCGAGCCGGGCGGCGTCGTCGGGATGCTCGAGCGTCGCCTGCCATTTGGTGAAGGGGCGATAGAAGGCCTCGAGGTCGATCTCTTGGAAGCACAGCCCGCTCCCGTACCACCGGGCCTCGACCTGACCGATCAGTGCGACGAGCGGGGTCGAGTCGTGCCAGGCAGTGTGCACGCCGATTGCGAGGTTCGCGGCCCCCGGGGCGCGCGTCGCCATGGCCACCGCCGGCACCCCTGTCAGCTTGGCGTCGGCCTCGGCCATGAACGAGGCGCCCGATTCGTGGCGCGTCGAGATCAGTCGCGCCCGGTCCTCGGCGCGCAGCGCCTCGAGAACGGCGAGGAAGCTTTCGCCCGGCACGCTGTAGTAGCGCGTTACGCCGAGCGTGACGAGCTCGTCGATCAGGACCGCGCCAGCCGTGCGGCGAATCGGGCTCATTCGCGCCTGCCGAGCGCCTCGGCGAGGAAGGAGAAGGCGTCGGCCTGCATCGCCGGGTCGAAACAGTGCGGTACTGGGTAGAACCGCCCCGTGTAGTCCCCGCCGCGCCGATCCGCCGCAAAGGCATACCCCAAGATGCGGTCGGCCTGGTCCATGCCCTCGCGGGAGAAGAGCTCGTCGCGCGCCGCGTACTGCACGAACAGCGGGATGTCGGTCCGCGAGCCCACGACCTCTGGCCAGTCTGCCGACACAGGGAGCGCGTCGGGATAGAGCATCCAGGTGTGCCGGGCGACGTGGTCGTCGACGAGCCCGCCGTAGCTCGACATCATCGCCACGACCACGCTCGCGACGATGCTCGGGCAGGTGGCGTGCAGCGCGCCGGCGCGGAACCCACCCCCGGACAAGCCGATGCAGCCCACGCCGCCCGCCGCGACGTCGCTGCGGCGCTGCAGGTAGGCGGCCGCGATGCGATCCTCGCGCGCCACGAGCGCGCCGAAGGAGGTGCCGAGCAGCCGACAGTGCTTCTCCACCACGTGCTCGTGGGCCACCGCCGCCGCGTTGTAGCCCGCGACATCGTGTTCGTCGACGCCCGCAATGGACACGCGCCGGCTCCCGAACCCGAACGCGTCGGGCACGAGGACCACATAGCCCTGCTCGGCGAGGAGGTTGGCATAGGCCACGCCGCCATAGAGCTGGTCGCGCACCGCAGCAACCTCAGGCGGCGCTCCGTCGGGACCATCGGCGATCTTTTCCTTGCCGTAGTACTTGAAGCCGCCATGGCAGTGCAGGGCCACCACGCCAGGCAACGGGCCATCCTCACCGGCAGGGCGCAGCACGAAGGCGACGCTGCGGGGCCCGAATCCGACGTCCCAGCTCACCACCTCGCCGTCGATGCCCCCGCGGCGAAAGCGCCGCTCGGTGCGCACCGAGATGGGGTACTCGAGGTCGCCGGAGCGCGGGCCGAGTGCCTGGCGGGCGGCCGTCGCCCAGCGCGCTCGGCCACCGACGGGCGCGTCGTCGCGCCGCCAGCCGAACCAGCCGTGGCGCTCGGCGAGATCGACGAGGTCACTGAAGTCCCCGAGCGCCGCATAGTGGCGCTTGGCGCGGGCGGTTGCGTCCCCCATCTCGCTCAGCTCGCCGACCGCTTGGCGCGGTGCTCGATCAACGACGGGGTCAGCTCGGCCAGCGACGCCGCGCCGGACAGGGCCATCGCGATCCGCAGCTCCTCGGCGAGGATGTCAATTGCCCGGGACACGCCGGCCTCGCCCGCCGCGGCCAGCCCGTAGAGATGCGCCCGGCCGATCAGACACGCCCGGGCACCGAGGGCGAGCGCCATCATCAAATCGCTGCCCCGCCGGATGCCGCTGTCGAAGAGCACCTCCACCTGGTCCCCGACGGCCTCGACGATCCGCGGCAGCACCTCGAGCGCGGCGGGCTGGTGATCGAGCTGGCGCCCCCCGTGGTTGGAGACGACGATCGCCGTGGCCCCGAGGTCGACGGCGTGCTTCGCGTCCTCAACGTTCATCACGCCCTTCAGCGCCCACGGGCCCTTCCATGCCGAAGCGATCCACTCGAGGTCCGCCCACGTCGTCAACCCGTCGAAGCTGCGCGCCAGCTTCTCCATCCCGGCCTTGGGAGGAGACTTGAGCGAGCTCAGGTTCGCGAACCGGATCGCCTCGCTCGTGAGGAAGTGCCACGACCAGTTCGGATGCAGCGCACCGTCGAGCAGGCTCGCCGCGCTGAGGGTGGGCGAGGGCACCGTCATACCGGTGTGCAGGTCGCGCTCGCGCTTTGAGCGCACCGCGGAGTCTGCGGTCACGAGCAGCGCCTGGTAGCCGTTGTTGCGCGCCCGCTCGAGCAGCTCCTCACACAGCGCTTGGTCCCGCCAGACATAGAGCTGGTACCAGTGCGGACCCGGGCTCGACTCGGCGATGCGCTCGATCGCAACCGTCCCCGAAGACGAGAGCGAGAAGGGGATCTTGGCGCGCCCCGCGGCGCGGGCACTCGCCAGCTCGCCCTCGTGGTGGAACAGGCGCGGCGAGCCGATCGGCGCGAGCGCGAACGGGAGCGCCATCGTGGTGTTGAGCACGGTCGTCGACAGGTCGATCTCGTGCACATCGCGCAGCACCCGGGGCAGGATCTCGAACTCGTTGAACGCCGCGCGGTTGCGCCGCAAGGTGACCTCGTCCTCGCCGCCCCCCTCGAGGTAGCCCTGCACCCCGACGGGCAGCCGGCGGCGCGCGAGGCGGCGGAGATCTTCGATGTTCACCGTCCGCGCCAGCCGCTTCACGCCATAGGGCGCCTCGGGGCGGGCGAGGTGGATGAGCTCACGGATCTCTTGAAGGCGCATCTCAGGCCCTCCCTGTCGCGCCGGCGCGGCGCTGCTCGATCTCCTCGCGGGCCCCTTGGTTTGGCACCACCCGCCAATTGCCGACCATCACTGGCCATTTGCCGACCATCACGGGGTTGTCGATGCCGGCGACGTCCCGTGCCACCCGGACCCCGCGAAGCGATCATGCCACAGCGTGAGATGATCCTTCCGCTCTGCGCACGCGCACCGGGGCGTCGCGTTCGTCTCATGAGCGGAAGAACGCGACCACCTCGTCGATCGCCGCGTCGGCGGCGGGGACCGCCCCCGACCAGCCGAAGAAGCCGTGCAGCATGCCGGGGTAGATGGACGCACGCGCCGTCACGCCGGCGTCGCTGAGGCGGCTCGCATACGCGACGCCTTCGCTCTGCATCACGTCGCATTCGGCCAGCACGACGAGCGCGCGAGGCAACCCGCTCAGGTCGTCCGCGCACATCGGCGCCGCCTCGGGGGTTGGCTCGGCACCGCCCAGGTACTGCTCCCAGTACCACGCCATCTTCGCTCGCGTCAGCCCGTGGCCGGTCGCGAACTCCTGGGCGGAGGGCGACGTGAGGCGCGTGTCGACACAGGGATAGACGAGCGCCTGCGCGCCGATGCGCACGTAGGGGTCGTCCCGCAGCCGGAGGCACAACCCAGCAGCGAGTCCGCCCCCGGCGCTCGTTCCGCCCACGAAGAGGTGCTGTGGATCGATGCCGAGCGAGCCGGCCGCCTCGATGACCCAGCGCGCCGCCTGCTCGCAGTCGTCGAGTCCGGCGGGGAAGCGGTGCTCGGGTGCCAGGCGGTAGTCGACCGAGACCACGACAAAGCCGCCGCGCCGGGCGATCGCCCGGCAGGTGGACTCGACCGAGTCGAGCGATCCACCGACAAAGCCGCCACCGTGGATCCACAGCACGCAGTCGACCCGCTCTTCGGCGCCAGGCGTCGGGCGCGGGTCGTAGCAGCGCACTGGCACGCCGCCGGCGTTCGCCGCGGTGATGTGGGCGACCTCTTCGAGCACAGGCTCGATCTTTGGCGCCGAAGGGTCGACGCGACGCGCCTCGGCGGCGTCGCGGGGCACGGGCGCATCGCCACGCGCGAGCAGGTGCCGGATCGCCGGGTCGACCTTCGGCGCCGGATTCGGGGTCGCGCTGGCCTCAGCCACGGCCGACATAGGGCATCGCAGTCGCCATGACTGTCATGAATAACACGTTGGCGTCGAGCGGGAGGCTGGCCATGTAGGCAACGGCGCGTCCGGCCTCTTCAACGTCCATGGTCGGCTCGGGGCGCCACTGGCCATCGGCCTGCTCGCGACCGGCCGACAGGTCGGCGGTGAGCGCGGTCGCCGCGTTGCCGATGTCGATCTGGCCACAGGCGATGCGATGGGGACGCCCTTCGAGCGCCGTCGCCCGGGTGATGCCCGTCACGGCGTGCTTGGTGGCGGTGTAGGCAATCGAGCCCGGCCGCGGCACATGGGCCGAGATCGACCCGTTGTTCACGATCCTCCCCCCGCTCGGTTGCTGGTCGCGCATCAAAGCGAAGGCCTCCCGGGTGCACAGAAAGACCCCCGTCAGGTTCACGGCGAGGGCCGCGTGCCACTCCGTAAGCGGCACGTCACCGATCGAATGGCGCGGCGGCGAGATGCCCGCATTGTTGAACACGAAATCGACGCGCCCAAAGTGCTGGCGCGCCTGTTGGAACAATCTGCGCACGTCGGCTTCGTCTCCGACATCGCAGGCGACCGACAAGGCGGCGCCTCCAATCCCAGCGATCTCGGACGCCGCCGACTCGAGCGGCGCCGTGCGCCGGCCCGCGAGGACGAGCGCGAAGCCGTCTCTCGCCAGCGCGAGCGCCGCCGCCTTGCCGATCCCGCTCCCACCACCGGTGACCACGGCCACCTTCTTCTCGCCGTCCATGTTCCCCCGAACCGAGCGCCCGCGGGCGAGAAGACCGCCCGCATGGGCCAGTCTTCCACGCCCGTCGCCCAAAGCGCCGATCCACCCCGCGCGGCACCAGACAACCGAGCAAATCCAAGCAACTCGCGACACCACCTGGTGCTTGCCTGTCGGTAGAGGGCCTGGCCGCCGGTCATGGGGCGCGTGCCGGCGAAGCAGCGCACCGTGGCCATTCATGGATGCGAACATCGCGAGAGACGACCGATGGCCGCGCCCGCCGGCAACGGACACAAATTGCAAACAATTAACCGATCAACGCGCCGCGATGGAGCGGCGCGCGACGCTGGGGGCCGAGGCGAGGTGCCAGAGCACGCGGCGTAACCTTGGAACCTCGAGATCTCTCAGGGGGAGCCAATGCGCCGGTGGCAACGATGAGCACGCGTCGCGTCGGGATCATCATGAACGGCGTCACCGGCAGGATGGGCCGCAACCAGCACCTCGCCCGTTCGATCGCCGCGATCCGCGCCGAGGGCGGTCTGCGCCTCGGCGGGGAGCTCGTGATGCCCGATCCCCTCCTCGTCGGGCGCGACGAGGGGCGCCTGCGCGAGCTCGGTGAGCAGTTTGACATCACCGCGCTTACCACCGACCTCGACGGCGCACTGCGCGACCCGGACTATCCCGTCTACTTCGACGCCCAGACGACTCAAGGGCGCGAACGCGCGCTCTCGATGGCGATCGAGGCCGGCAAGGACTGCTATTGCGAGAAGCCGAGCGCCACCTCGAGCTCGGTCGCCCTCGCGCTCGCCCAGCAGGCCGAGCGCGCCGGGGTGCGCAACGGCGTCGTCCAGGACAAGCTCTTTCTACCCGGATTGCTCAAGCTCGCCCATCTGCTCGAGTCCGGCACGCTCGGTGAGGTCCTGAGCGCCAGCATCGAGTTCGGCTACTGGGTCTTTCCCGACCACATCGGCGCGGCGCAGCGGCCCTCGTGGAACTACCGCGCCGAAGACGGCGGCGGCATCGTTCTCGACATGTTCTGCCACTTCCGCTACCTCCTCGACCACCTCTTCGGCGGGGTACGGGCGGTGGTGGCGCGGGCCGCGACGAAGATCCCCGAGCGCGTGGACGAGCAGCTACGCCGCTATCGGGCGACGGCCGAAGACGACGCCACCGCGCTCGTCGAGCTCGCCAATGGCGGCATCGTCACGATCCACGCCTCGTGGTGCGTGCGTCCCTACCGCGACGACCTGTTCGTGTTGAAGGTCGACGGCACCAAGGCGAGCGCCGTGGCGGATCTGCGGCGCTGTCGGTTCCAGCCGGGCGAGGCGACGCCGCGCTTTACCTGGAACCCCGACCTTCCCCAAGAGCTCGACCCGCGCGAGGCCTGGATCGAGGTGCCGGCGCGCGCCCCGGTCCAGAACGCTTTTCGCTACCAATGGGAGCGCTTCCTCGCCCACCTGGTCGCCGATGAGCCCTTCCCCTGGAGTCTTCGCGACGGCGCCCGCGGTGTGCAGTTCGCTGAGCTCGCCGCTGAGTCGATCGCCGAGCGCCGCTTCGTCGAGGTACCCGAGTGGTAGCGGTGGGCTCTCCCGTGCAGCGAGGCGTCGACGCGCGCCTTTCGATCAACCAGCGCAGCGTGCCCTCGCTGTCGGTCCCGGCGCTGATCGAGGCGTGCACCCGCCACGGCTACCGCAACATCGGGCTGTGGCGCGAGCCGGTCGCGGCGACCGGGCCCGGCGAGGTGGCGCGCCTCGTGGAGCGCGCCGAGCTCCGGGTCACCTCGCTGTGTCGGGGGGGCTGGTTCCTCGCGCCCGATGCGTCGGCGAGGCGCGCGCGCGAGGACGACAACCGCCGGGCCGTCGACGAGGCAGCCGCAATCGGCGCCGACTGCCTGGCGCTCGTCTGCGGCCCGGCGCTCACCAAAGATCTCGCCGCGGCGCGTCGCGAGGTCGCCGACGCCATCGCCACGCTGGCCGAGTATGCGCGCGAGGTGGGCGTGCCGCTCGCGCTCGAGCCGATGCACCCGCTGTACTGCGGCGACCGCTCGGTCGTGGTCACCTTGGCCCAGGCGACGGCGATCGCCCAGGGGGCCGGGCCAGGCGTCGGGGTGCTGCTCGACAGCTACCACCTGTGGTGGGATCCCGATCTCGAGGCCGCGCTCGCCGACGCGGCCGGTCTCGTGCACGGCCTCCAGCTGGCGGACTGGCTCGCTCCCCCGCCCCACCACCTGAACGGGCGCGGCATGCTCGGCGAAGGCACCATCGACCTCCGCCGCTTCTGCCAGCTCGTGGAGGAGCTCACGGCGTATCGGGGCCCGATCGAGGTGGAGATCTTCAACGAGGAGCTCTGGGCGACCGACGCCGAGGAGGCGCTGGCGCGCATCGCCACGAGCTTCGCGAGCGAGGTGGGCTGAGATGAGCCGGACGATCCTCCTGCCGGGCCCGGACGGCACGCTGTCCACGCATCGGGTCGGCGAGCCGGGCGACTATCCCCGGCGCGCCGATCCGCCGCGGACGCGCACGGTCTACGCGGCCGCCCACGTCGTCGCCGATCCCCGCGTGTGCTCGGCGAGCGAGCCCGCAGTCCTCGATCTCGAGGCGACCCTCGCCTTCCGCCACCATCTGTGGGACCTCGGGATGGCGGTCGCCGAGGCGATGGACACCGCCCAGCGCGGGATGGGCCTCGACTGGCCAGCCGCGCGTGACCTCATCGCCCGCACCGGTGCCGAGGCGAAAGGACGCGGCGCGCGCTGGTGCGCCGGCGCCCAGACCGACCACCTGGCGCCCGGAAGCGCCCGCACGCTCAACGAGGTCATTGGCGCCTACCGCGAACAGTGCGAGGCCGTCGAGCAGGCGGGAGCGACCGTCGTCGTGATGGCAAGCCGCGAGCTCTGCCGCCTGGCCAAGGGCCCGGAGGACTACGCCGCGGTCTACAGCGCTGTCCTCCAACAGCTGAGCCGGCCGGCGATCTTGCATTGGCTCGGCGAGGCGTTCGACCCGGCGCTCGCTGGCTACTGGGGCAGCGGCAGCTACGAGGTGGCCGCCGAGGCCTTCCTCGGCATCGTCGCCGAGCACGCCGCTCGGATCGAAGGGGTGAAGTGCTCCCTGCTCGAGCAGCGCAAAGAGGTCGAGCTCCGGTCCCGGCTGCCGATCGGCGTGGCGATGTACACGGGGGACGACTTCGACTACCCGACGACGATCGCCGGCGACGGCACCCACCACAGCGACGCCCTGCTCGGCGCGTTCGACTTCGCCGCGCCCGCCGCCGCGCACGCCTGTGCGGCGCTCGATGCCGGCGACCTCGCTGGCTTCCACGAGCGCATCGCCCCGAGCCTGCCGCTCGCCCGCCACGTCTTCTCGGCGCCGACCTCCTTCTACAAGACGGGAGTCGTCTTCCTCGCCTACCTGAATGGCTTCCAGGCCCACTTCAAGATGGTGGGCGGGCTCGAGTCGGGCCGCTCGCTCGTCCACCTTGCCGAGTGCTTCCGCCTCGCCGACGCGGCGGGGCTGCTCTCCGACCCCGACCTGGCGATCGCCCGGATGCGGGGGCTCCTCGCAACATCCGGCCTGGCCTGAGCGGGAGCCGCCAAGCGACGCACCATGACCCGCAGTCAAACACTGTCTAACCCCAGGTCATCCTCCCTTAGAAACGCTTAGAGGAGAGCCGCTGGCGCCCGATCGGAGGAATCCGAAGCCACCCGCCGGTGGGTCAATCGAGCCAGCAGCATCGAGGGTGGTCCTTGATTCACGCCCGCACCGCACGCCGGGTCCCCAGATGCTCTGCGACGAGGACGCACCTTCAAGTTGATGGCCCGAAGCTCGGCTCTCTTGTAGCGGCGTCAAAGGCGAGTCGGCTCAAGGCTGCCCGGGCTCAGCGGCCCCCAACTGCAGCGCTACCTGGAGGGGCGAGGGAGGGGCCCGTGGCCTAGCAGAACGGTTCCGACTCGACGAAACCACTGGTCAGCGCCCTGCCCTATGCAGCCGCCCGGGCGGTTGCCCTGGTCAATCTCGGGCTGCTCCAATGATCAGTCCCGAGCAACTCTTGGCTACGCATTCTTCAAGTACTCGCGCAGCGCCCTGCGGATGACTTCCGAGACGGTGACACCCTCGGCATCCGCCCGCCGAGCGACTTCGTTGCGGAGATCAGGCTCCAGGCGAACCGACTCCACCGACTTCGCCGCGTCGCCCAGGGGCGGCCGCCCGGGCCCTCGGCGACGCCCCTTCAGCTGCCCTGCCTCGTACCCGCGCTCCGCTTCCTCGACGAACCGCTCGATCATTCCCTCGGTGATCGGCTCGCCGCTCTTGGTCCGGCCGTAAGTGCGCTGACTGGTCATCTCTCGTCTCTGAGGAGTTGTCTCGGGCAGATGCCCGAAGGCCTTCTCCAATCGAGGCACCGGTCGGCTTCCACACGGCAGCTCACCATGGGCTACCAGTCGGACGGCCGCCGAGCGTCGACCAGGTCGTCGATGATCTGGAAGTCGCCGACGTTCTCGGTCAAGAGGGGCACTCCCTCCACCTGGGCGGTGGCTGCGATGGCGAGGTCGATCTGGCGCCGTCTCGGGTTGCCCCCACGGCGGGTGACAGCGGCCG
>JAJZBI010000044.1 GCA_021798985.1 Actinomycetes bacterium | reverse complement strand
GTCGCTGATCGAGTCCGCCCCATCGGCGATCGCGACGGCGAGATCGGCGAGCACGCTGCCGGGGAAGTGGATCGGCATCGCCTTGTAGGTGCCGATGAGCGCCGTGTCCCAGTTATCGATCAGGCCGGCGTGCCCGGCAGCTCTCGCAGCAGTTCGGCACCGGCGTGGGACACCACGCCCTCGCCGTCCGCAGTGACGCTCAGCCGTGCCAGCCGGCCGCTACGCTTCACCACGAAGGTGTCTTTCCGTGAGGGTGGTTAGGACTTCGAACACCCTCATTCTCCCTTACGGAATGGGCACTTTCGCGTCTTTGCCGAGCTCAGGACCAGCGCGTTCGTGAAAGCGGCAGGCTAGTGGTCGTCGATGCGCTTGAAGGACTCGCCGAAGGCGAAGTCGAGCCCGCGGGCCGCGTCGCGCTGGCGGGCGTCGATTCGCTCGGTGAATGTCGCCAGCGCCGCCTCGCCCGCGGGCGACTCCAGCACATCGGCGATGTGCATCGTGGAGCGGAGCTGGCTCTTGTGCTCGAGCAACGCGGCCAGCTTCATTGCCCGGGAGCTGGTGATGTCCTCGACGTGGTCGGGCTCGTCCGCCTCGAAGAGCAGGATCGTCGCCGGGCGATGGTGCGGGGCACGTAGCTCGGGGAAGAACAAGGGATCGCGGGCGGCAACGACCCCGTCGGTCAGCAAGAAGCCGGCGTTGCGATGATCAGGGTGGAGCCGGTAGCGGCGCCACGGATCGTGGCCGAACACGACGTCGGGCCGGAACCGCCGGATCGCGTCGGCGATCTGGAAGCGCTGGCGCATCCCGCACTCGAGCTCCCCGTCTGGCCAGCCCAAGAAGACCACCTCACCCTTGCCGCCAAGGGCGCGCGATGCGGCGCGTTGCTCAGACTGGCGGAGGGCGACGAGCGCGGTCGGGTCTTGCTCGGGGTCCCACGTCCCTCGCGAGCCGTCCGTGCAGACCACGTGGAGGATCTCGCAGCCCTGTGTCGCCCACTTGGCGAGCGTGCCGCCACAGCCGAATTCGATGTCGTCGGGGTGCGCGCCGATCGCCAGCGCGCGCTCGGGCACGTCGAGGTTGGTGGTGCTCACGGTGCTTGGGGCCTCCTTGGCGCTTTATCAGCGGACGAGCGGGACGTCCGCAGGATGGTCGACGTCGGTTGCCAGCCGCCAGTCGCGCACGATCTCGCTGGCAAGGCCAAGCCGTGCCGCCTCGGCGAGATGGCGGTGGAAGGAGTCGGGGCCGTAGGCGAAGCGAAAGCCCGAGCGGGCCGGCACGGCGATCACGTTGGTCCCGTCCAGCTGGCGGTCCGGCGCCAAGGTGACGCGTCCCTCACGGCCGAATTGGGCGAGCGGCGGGACGAAGGGGAGGTCGGCGTGGGCGACCACGACGAGCTCGAAGCCGGCGGTCGCGAGGTGGACGACCGCCGCGCCGACGGCACCGGACAGGCCCCGCCCCGGCGTCCACAGCACCTGTGCTCCGTGGCTGATCGCGAAGTCGGCGACCTCGCCGTCATCGCAAGCGACGAAGGTCGACAGCGTCTGGCTCGAGGAGAGCACCCGTGCGGCGAGCTCGCGGGCAAGCTCAGCGCGGCCTTCTGGCCCCATCACCGGGGCGAGTCGCAACTTGGCGAAGCGGAAAGCCTTGATCGGCACAAGCAGCGCCCGCACGCGGCGAGTCTAGGGATCGCGTCGGCGCATTGCCCTGGCGCCAGGGCGTAGGGCCACTAACCTCGCTCGCGATGCGGGTGGCGCTCGGGACCGACGAAGAGCACGATGTGGTCGACGCCCTCGCCGAGCACCTCGGGGCGCTCGGTCACGAGGTGGTCCGGGTCGCAAGAGACGATCAATGGCCTGAGGTCGGCCAGCTGGTCGGGGCGACGGTCGCCGCCGGCGAAGCCGAGCGTGGGATCGCCTGCTGTTGGACGGGAACCGGCGTCTCGATCGCCGCGAACAAGATCCCCGGGATTCGCTGCGCCCTCTGCTTTGACGCCGAAACCGCGCGCGGGGCGCGCCGATGGAACGACGCAAACGTGCTTGCGCTCTCCTTGCGCTGGTGTTCGCACGCGGTCGCAAGCGAGATCCTCGACGCCTTCCTCTCCACCGATGCGGACGCCGATACCGCCGAGGCGGTCGCCCGCCTCGAGCACAAGGGCGCGCCGTCGCGATGAGCCCGGCGTCGCCGCCAAGACCCAAGCGCCAGGGGGCGCCGAACTGGCGGCTCGTGCGCGAGCTCTTCGCCGAGGGATGCACGTTCGTCGGCGGCCTGGACGAGGTCGGCAGGGGGGCGTGGGCGGGACCGGTGACCGTCGGCATCGTTGTCGTCGAGGCCGGATGCCTCCGCAAGGCGCCACGCGGCGTCCGGGACTCCAAGCTTCTTGCCGAGCGCGCCCGGGAGTCCCTCTACGACCCGCTCGTGTCGTGGTGCCCAGCCGCTGCGACCGGCGAGGCCAGCCCGCAAGAGTGCGACGAGCTCGGCATGACCGCCGCCCAAAAGCTGGCCGCGAGCCGGGCACTGGCGCGCCTCAGCGTGCAGCCGGAGATCTTGATCGTCGACGGCAAGTGGGACTACACGGGTCATCCCGGCGCGCGGGCGGTGATCGGCGCCGACGCGACGTGCTTTCCGGTCGCGGCCGCGTCCGTGCTCGCCAAGGTGACCCGGGACCGCCAGATGATCGCCCACGCGCCGAGCTGGCCGGCGTACGGGTTTGCGCGCAACAAGGGCTATGCGTCGTCCGAGCACCGCGCCGCGGTCGCCGTGCACGGGATGTCGCCCCTGCACCGGCGCAGCTGGTCGGTCGGCTATGGCGCGCCCGAGCACGCTGAGGCGGCCGCGGCGCTCGAGGGGGACGGCGAGGTCGCGCCGGTCGAGCGACTGGTCCAGCCTGCCGATGTCCTGGCCGGCGAACCGGGGCGCGTTTTTCCAGTACCTCGGCTATAACGGTGGGCGATGGCCGTCATCTTCGCCCTGCTAGCTGCGGCGGCCAACGCGCTCGCGACGGTGCTGCAGCGCATCGGGGTTGAAGAGGCGGCGCCCGCCCAGGCCGGCCAGCGGCTGATGGCGAGCGTGTTGCGCCGGCCGATCTGGTTCGCCGGCTTGGCGCTCACGAGCGCGAGCTTTCTCCTCCAGGCCGTCGCCCTGGCGGTCGGTGATCTGTCGAGCGTCCAGCCCGTGATGGTCACCGAGCTGTTGTTCCTCCTCGCCATCTTGGCGCTGTGGTTCCGCCGCAAGCTCAGTTGGCGCGAGTGGACCGGCGCCGTCGGCACCGCGGGCGGCCTCGGGGCGTTCCTCGCCGTCAGCGCGGCGCGGGCTGGGACCTCGCGCCCCCAGGCCGAGGACTGGATCTTGTTGCTGGCGGCGAGCGCCGGGGCGATCGGCATCTCGGCGAGCGGCGCCCGGCGCGGGCCGCGCGCCTGGCGCGCCGCCGCCTACGGCTTTGCCGGGGGCATCGCCTTCGCGCTCACCGCGGCGTTCATCAAGTCGGTGGCCGAGGTGTGGTCGAACGGGCTGTTGAACGTGTTGTCGCATTGGCAGACCTATGGCGTCGCCGTGGCCGGGCTGGGCGGGCTCGTGCTCACCCAGCACGCCCTGCAGGCCGGTCCGGTCGCCGCCTCGCAGTCTGCGCTGCTCGTGGTCAACCCGATCTCGAGCATCATCATGGGGGTGTGGCTCTTTGGTGATCACCTGCACACAACCGGCGGCCGCCTCGCCGGTGAGTTCGCTGCGCTCGTCGTGATGTTCGCCTCCTTGCTCTTGCTCTCCTCGTCCCCGATGATCGCCGCCGGCGCGGCCGAGGAGCAGCTGTCGAGCGGTCGCCCGCCCCTCGAGCACCTGTCGACCCAGGAGCTGGCCCAATGAGTGAGCCAACGGCCGTGCCGCCGGCCGCGCCGGAGGACCCCTGGCTGGCGTTCCGTAGCCGCCTCGAGGAGGCGGCCCAGCTGGCCGAGCTCGAGGCGGGGCTGGCCGAGATCGTGATCACGCCGGAGAAGGTGCTCGAAGTCGCCGTTCCCTTTCGACGCGACGACGGCAGCATCGAGATGTGCCAGGGCTGGCGGGTCCAGCACGACACGAGCCGAGGGCCCGGCAAGGGCGGCGTGCGCTTCCATCCGGCGCTCACGGCGTCGGAGGTGACGGCGCTCTCGGCAGAGATGACGATCAAGTGCGCGGTCGTCGGGATTCCCTTCGGTGGGGCAAAGGGCGGCGTCCGGGTCGAGACGCGGGGGCTTTCGGTCGGGGAGCTCGAGCGCTTGACGCGCCGCTACGCCTTCGACGTCTCGCCGCTGCTCGGCCCAGATCGCGACGTGCCGGCGCCGGACGTCAACACCGACGCTCGCGTGATGGCGTGGATCATGGACACCATCTCGATGATGCGCGGGGAGGCGACGCCTGGGGTCGTCACGGGCAAGCCGCTCGCCATCGGGGGGAGCCAGGGCCACGTCGGGGCGACCTCGACGGGGGTGACGATCTGCGTGCAGTCGATCTTCGCCCAGCTTGGCGAGTCGCTCGCCGGTGCGCGCGCCGTGGTGCAGGGTGTCGGCAAGGTCGGTGGCCCGCTCGTGTACCTGCTCACGTCGCTCGGGATGCGGGTCATCGCGGTCGCTGATGTCTACGGCGCCATCCACAACCCGGCCGGGCTCGACCCAGCGGCGCTGAGCGAGCACATCGCCACGACGGGCAGCGTCGTCGGTTTCCCCCTCGCCGACCCGATCCCACCAGCCGCGCTCTTCGGGCTCGAGTGCGAGGTGCTGGTCCCCGCCGCGCTCGGTGGTGTGATCGACGCCGGCGTCGCCGAGCAGCTCGGCTGCAAGATGATCGTCGAGGCCGCCAATGGCCCGACGCTTCCCGACGCCGATGCGGTGCTCGAGCGGCGCAAGATCCTCGTCGTGCCGGATGTTCTCGCCAATGCCGGGGGCGTCACCGCCTCGTACTTCGAATGGGCGCAGTCGCGCCAAGGCTTTGCCTGGGATGGCCAGCTCGTCGCGGAGCGACTGCGCACGATGATGCAGCAGGCCTTCGAGGCGACCTGGGAGCGCGCCGAGGTGCTCAAGGTCCCGCTGCGCAAGGCGGCGATCACCCTCGGTCTCGAGCGCGTGGCGGAGGCAACGAGGCTGCGGGGACTGTTCCCATGAGCCGGCTCCGCCGCAGCGGGGCGGTGCTGGCGCTCGTCGCCGCGCTCGGACTGGTTGCCGCGGCGTGCTCGTCGGCACCCCGTCACCACGCCAGCTCGACCACCACGTCGAGCTCGACCACCACGTCGAGCTCGACGGCGCCCGCGAGCTCGTCCTCGAGCTCGACGTCCCCCTCGACGAGCACGTCGACCACCCTGCCTGCCCAGCGCTGCTCGACGGGCGTGCTGGCGGTTGCGGCCAACGGCGTCAGCACGTCGGCCGGCACGACGAGGATGACCTTTGCGCTGAAGAACCAGGGGCCGAGCCCGTGCTCGCTCGAGGGATACCCGAACGTCGCCCTCTATGGTCCCTCCGGGGCGGGCGGCGCGGGAGCAGGCAGCAAGCTCGCGTTGAGCGACATCGATCTCGGCGGACCACCCAAGGCGATGCTGCTGGCACCGGGGTACGGGACGAACTTCGTCATCTCGGTCGCCGAGGTCCCCGTGAACGGGGCCGGCTGTCAGACCGTCGCGTCGCTCGAGGTGAGCCCCCCTGGCAGCAGCGAGTCACTTTCGCTGCCGGACTCCTTCCAGGCTTGCGGTACGTCCATCGGCGTCTACCCCCTCAGCGCGACCCCGCCTCCGGGCTGAGCGTCCAGGGGACACCTGCGGGCGTGAGAACATCTGTGGGGGCGCTTAGCTCAGCTGGCTAGAGCAGCTCGCTTACAACGAGCAGGTCGTCGGTTCGAGTCCGGCAGCGCCCACCACATCGCCGTATTCGAACTTCGGCGAAGAGAAGAGCAGGTCGAACGGTTCCTTGTACGTGGCGTCGACGACGTGGCCGTCGCGGACGTGGACTTCATCGAGCACGGCGGTGTTGAAGAGCTTGCGGGTCCGGTCGCTGCCGCGCCGGTAGCCGGTGGCACAACGCGTCGAGAACCGGACCGCAAGGTCCATGACCTCTTGCCAGTCGTCGAGACTCCCGTCGAAAACGCCCTGCCGCGACTCGATGGCGCGCAGCTCGGTGCCGATGCGCTCTTGTTCGCGCCGGAGCATGGTGACGTCGATCGCGTTGGCGTAGTAGGCCTCCATCAGCTTGTAGCGCTCGGACTCCAGCCGCTCGTGGTGGGTCGCCAGTAGCTCACGCTCGGCCGTCGTGTCCTCGTGACGGCTGGCTACCTCGGCGGCGATGGCCCGGCGCATGCCCTCGGCCCAATCGGAGGGCACCTCGATGCGGCCGTAGAGATCCTCGACCTCGGCTTCGAGGTGGTCGGCCGCCACGTAGCGTTCTCGGCAGCCGGTCCCGTTGCGCCGGTCCTTCTGGCCCAAGCAGTAGAAGTAGATGTAGGTGCCCTTCGAGTATTGGATCGACAGGCGCCGTCCGCACACGCCGCACACGAGCAGGCCCTTCAGGTAGTGGTGATGGCGGCGCTCGCGGGTCCCGCGCATGGCACGGGCGGCGAGCAGCTCTTGGACCTTGTCGAAGGTGGTCCGGTCGACGATCGGTTCGTGGCTCCCCTCGTAGGCGACGCCGTCCCACTCGACGACGCCGACATAGACACGATGGGCGAGGAGGTGCGCTATGCCCGAGACGGTCACCGCCTTGGCCGGGTAGTGGCCGTCGCGACCGCGATTCTTGAGCCCCCGGTGGGCCATCTCCTCGGCCAGGCGCTCGACGGTCCACTCGCCCGTCGCGTACAGCTCGAAGGCGATCTTGACCAAAGAGGCGCGTTCGGGGTCGGGGACGATGTGGGCGACCTGGCGGCCGCCGATCGGCTCGCGGACGTTCAGGTACCCGATGGGCGCCTTGTGGGGGTAGCCGCCGAGCTTCGCCTTCTGGCCCATGCCCTTGCGGACCTCTGCTGCAAGGTTGGCCGAGTAGAACTCGGCCATGAGCGCGTGGATGCCCTCGACGAGGCGCCCCGAGGCGGTCTCGTCGAGGTTCTCGGTCACCGACACGAGCGCCACGCCGCGCCGGCGAAGGAGCGCCCGGATCGCGATGTGGTCTTCCATGTTCCGGGCAAGGCGGTCGACCTTGTGGATGACGACGGCCTCGATGTCGCCGCCCTCGGCGACCCGGGCCAGCATTGCCCGGAGCCGTGGCCGGTCGGCCGTCCGGGCCGACTCGCCCTTGTCCACGTACTCGTCGGCGAGCTCCCAGCCCTCGTCGCGGATGCGCCGCACACAGGCCTCGCGCTGGGCGGCGATGGAGAACCCCTCTTCGGTCAGGTCCTTCTCGGCCTGCTCCTTGGTCGAGACCCGCAGGTAGATCACGCAGCGCACCTGGAACCTCCTTTGCCAAGCGGTCCATGAGACCTCCGTTTGACCGGGAGAGCAAGGCCTTCGGCACGCACCTCCAGGGCGAGGGCGACGAGCGCCCGGGCGTAGGGCCCGAATGCCTCTGCGGCCGGCCCCTGACGTGCGGTCCCGCCATCCGCGAGGTCGTGGTGGGACCTCGACGCGGGGAGTCCCGCGCGCGGGACTGGCCGTCTACGTGGCGGTCGGTCACCTTGCGGATGGTGATGGACTCCCGAGCCGGGGTCTCCCGCCTGCGGGACATCGACCCGCGCACCTCGCGGATGCTGGGGGAGGCGGCCCGAGTGGTCCCCCGCGCAGGGGGGACTGCCGATCCGACCGTCATCGGGACCTCGCGGATGGCGGGGGACCACCACGGCGCCCGGACCGACTGCCTCGTCCTCGGTCGCGCCCCGACACCCGCGGCGTCGTGCCCCGGTTCCCTGGCCCGTCGCCCCACTCATCGGCGGCCCCAGAGCCGGGTCCGGCGGGCGGCGATCCGTTCGAGCGATTCGGCGAGGGGCGGCGGGAGCATCGGCGCCTCGACCAGGCGGATGAGCGCTCCGCCGCAGCACCGGCACACCAGGGCGTGGTAGCTGCGGCCGGGCGGCTCCTCGCCGTTGCAGGGCACGGCGCAGCTCGGGCAGACGAGGAGGTGCTCGGCGTCGTAGGCGGCGTCGAGGTCCGCCCGCTCGGTCCGCAGGCGCCGGTGGAGCGGGAGGCCTTTGAGTGCCCGGGCCACGGCCGCCGAACGGCGCCGCTCGTGCTCGGCCATCGCCTCGTCCACGACGGTCCGGCCGTCGATCGGGGAGCCCGGCTGGAGGTCCCGGTCGCCGACGAGCGCGCCGCTGGCCAGGGTGGCAGCCGGCTGGCAGAGTCGGGGATCGGCGCAGCGGACCGCCTCGTTCCCGGAGAGCAGCATGTCGGCCTGGGCCGTCCAGCACTCCCGGTAGAGGGCACGCCAGGCCGAGAGCACCGGCGCCGGTGCCGGAGTTCCGGTCCCGGCCTTCGCCTGCACCCACCAACTGGCGGTCTGCTCCACGAGGTCGAGGTGCTCCAGGCCCCAGCATTCCCTGCAGTTGAGCGCGGCGAGCGGCCCGGCGAAGAGGTAGCGGACCACTGCCGCGGCCTCCTCGTTGTCGCCGATGGCGTCGGCGAGCGCCGGGGCGTCGCGGTGGAGGTCGTGGACCAGCTGGCGGCGCCGGTGCTCGTCGTGCTGGTGCTGGGCGGCCTCGACTCGTGCCACCACCCGGCGGTACTGGCGCACCTCGGGCGCGAGCAGCGCCGAGAGCGTGATCGGTGCGTCCCCCACAGCTTGGCGCCACACGGGCGCAACGACGGCGTCCTCAGGCGAAGCGACGGCAGCGCACGCCGCCACCAGCTCGTCGTAGCGGGCCGGGTTCTCGCTCGGGTAGGGGGATGGCCGGGGCCGGTCCCTCTCGACGCCGGCCAAGAACCGGTTCACGCGGGCCTCGGTGGTCGTGACGAGGAGCAGCATCGGACAGCACGGATGGCGGTCCCACCAGACGGTGTCCTTGCAGTAGCTGCGGTGCCGGGCCACCTTGGCCCGCAGACGCGCCTGGTCCATCGTGGCGAAGTCGACTTCCACGAACGCTCCAGCCACGCCGTCGTGGCCGTCGACGTCGAGGTGGACCTCGGCGTAGGCGTCGGGGCGGATACGCCCGGTGCCCCGATAGCCCGACCAGTCTTCCCAGGCGTCCTCGTCCCGGCGCCACTCGCTGAGTGTGAGCCCGACGCTCGGGCCGACGTCGATGAAGGCGACGTAGAGGCCGGCGATGGCGGCCGTGTGGCGGAGGAACAGCGGGTTGGGCGTGCCCGTGCCCGGAGCGGGCGAGGTGCCCTCGACCAGGCGGGCGCCGGCCCGGGTGAGCCACCAGTAGAACGGCGCCGAGCCCGACGCCGCGTACGGACGGGTCCGATCGACGAGCGAGCGCTCCCGCAGCCGGGCGAGGCGATAGTCGATGGTCCGTTCCGGACGACGGGTAAGCGTGATGAGCTGAGGCGTGGTGAGCACCCGGTGGAGCCGGAGCAGCCCGAGGATGTCGTGGTCGATGGCGCCGAGCCGATCAATCCTCGTCGCCACGCCGCGGCCCCCGTTCATCGCCGCCCGCCGAGTAGGCGGAGAAGCTTGACTGCCAACCTTCCCCTACAGTCGGGGTCCTTCGAGGCCGCCAGTCTGGCGCCCTGACCGGCGTCTTTGCGCCCGCGAGGCTCGCGGGTCGGAGTTAGAGCGATCCGCGAGGTCCCCCACTTCTGGCGGGTCCGGGACCTTCTCCGTCCAGGACTTCGTCCGGGAACTCGTTCCCGGCAATCGGGTCCATCACTTCGATGGGCTCGACAGCGCCGGGCGGCAGTGTGCTGGTGGCATCGGGGAACGTGGCGGTGGTGTCGCATGGACCTCCCGGGACGAGGGTCTCCATAGAAGAACAGGGGGAAGAGGGCCAAAATTCGACAAAGTCGTTCGAAACACCCTCTGACCAGCAGCTCCACGCGCCGGCAACACAGAGGGTGGGCAGGACAACCGTGCGGCGCGCCGGGCGCGGCAGTGCGCGACCGGACGACTGGTGGTGGTATCGGGGGGTTCAGGTTCGTCATGGGCATGCCCACGACCGGACAAGCGCGCCAGGGGCGAAGATGAGACCTCGATCCGCGCGCGAAGTCAAGGGCTCTTCGAAGAATTCTTCTCGACCGAGAAACCCCAGTTCAGGGCTCGCCTTCTCGCCGCCCCGCTTTGCGGGCGACGCGGAGCGCCCAAGGTTCAGCGCCTCGCGAACAGGCTGCCCGGCGTGGCTTTGACGCGGTCGCTACGTTGGACGTCGTCACCCTTCAGGGTGAGGCAAGGAGGGATCACGGTGCGACGAGCGGGTGAGGAATCGTGGCATCTGTCGGTCGACGACAACCTGGGCCTGCCTCATCTGGCCCTCTACGTCCGCGACGCCTGCCGACTCGCTATCCCCGACGACTCGTCGGTTCCTCCGCCGCTCGATGGTGATGTGGTCGACCATTCCGACGTGCTCGACCCCGCTGTCCGTGGCGTCGCGGGCGCACAGTGGCTCTCGTGGTGGAAGGACATCCTGAGCCTCAACACGGCGGAGGCGCTCCGGACTCTCCGATTCCCCGACTCGCAGCTGACGCCCCTGGATGCCCTCGTGGTCGTCGACGAGCATCTCCTCGACTGGCCTGAGCTCGACGTCCTGGAATCTCGCCCAGAGCTCCGCCGCGCCGTGATCGCATGTCACGACGACGCCGTCCGCTGGGGCAGTGATCGCAGCCGGCGTCTTGGCACCCGGGATCCGAGGACTCGGGGGTTGGCACACCTGCCGGTTTCCGCCATCGCTGAGGGGGTCATCCAGCGGTTTGGTGTCTCGCCGGGGCGGGTGCGAGCAGCAGTTGTCGTACTCGGCGTGCAGGGAGAATGGTCTGCCCTCCCGTTCGCCGGCCTCCTGCTCTGTTCCGCTTCTCTCGCGATCGACGCCCAGAAGCTCACCCCGCTACTTGAAGGCGCCTTCGCTTCGGGCACCGCAGCGGAGGGCGTCGTCATCCCCGGTCGGACGCGGAAGACTCGCGCGCTCCCCCCTTCGGTGATCCACGAGCCGATGATGCTGTGGGAGAGGGATGGGGCGTCGCTCACCTGCGAGCGGGTCATCCCGTACCACGACGGGTTCGAGATCGAGCTTCGGCGCAACGGCCTCGGCCCACTGTCGAGCTCGGATGCGACAGCACCTCGTAAGCGGCCCAACCGGCGATTCGTCGGCATTCAGATCAGGCTCAGCTTCGCCGACGGGCGCGAGGAGCTCCTCGACGACGTGGAACGACCGGACCGAGAGGGTCCGATCACGCTGAGCGCCTTTGGCCGCCGAGAATCCGGTGACGACACGCTGTGGCTGTGGGTGATGCCTCTTCCCCCTCCGGGCGAGGTTCGCATGACGATCGAGTGGCCGACCTACGGCATGGATCCCGTCAGCGTGTCCTTTGGCGGAGCGGATATACGTCGGAGACGTACCGCGTAGCACTCCACGGGTTCCAGCCCCCGGGACCCTTGCTTTATGAAGCCGCTCCGGCTCACGACGCGGGCCTTGGCCAATGCACGCTCCGCGGCAGTGCCGATTGACAAGCTGCCAGCCCGGTGTTCCCACCTTCGGTCCGTCCGATCCGAGTCCGAGCTCCTTGCCCGCACCGCCGATCTCGGGCGGCAAGGCAACGGCACCCCAACCCGCAACAGGTCGGCCACCGAGCACAGGTAGCCCCTCCCGAGCCGGCGAGCGTCCTCCGACATGGAGTCACGTGAACGAAGCGAGCGCCTCTCGGTCATCATGGCCGAGATGGTGCCCGTGGTCGATGACATCCTGGCTGCCCCCGTTGGAGTCGCGCTTCTCGATCGGCTCGAACTTGCCGAGCGAGGGATGTTCTGCGCGTTCGACGCGCTTATGGGCAGCGATCCCGAATCGGTTGAGCGCGCCGTCGCGACGGTGGGGACGATGGCGGTCGAGCAGCTCCTCCACACGGCTCTCGACGCTGCCGATCGGATCGCGGGGCCATGGAGCGGGCGCACCCGACAGCCTTGCCCTGGCATACGAACTCGCACCGGCAAGGCGAACCCTTGCCGGTGCGCTCTGGCAGCGCTTCGGCGAGCCGCTCGCTAGCCCAGTGGATGTCCAGGAACATTGGCTCAGCAGACTCGAGCCCGGGATGACGGTCGTCCCAGGGTTCATCGACTTCTCCCGTGTCTACGGCACCGACCGCGCGACCTCGGCCACGGAGAGGTCGGTCGACAACAGCAGCCGAGCCATCCGCTCGGCGCGCATCCGGCGCAGGTAGGCCATCGGGCTCATCCCGATCGTGGCGTCGAAGGCGCGCGAGCTGCGAGCGAGACAGGTGCACCTCCCTTCGCCAGGGCATCGAGCGACCACGGCTCGGGTAGACGAGCGCGCAACACGGCGATCGCTGCGACGACGTGACCGCGGACGACGCCACGAAGGGCCACGCTACCGGGGGCTACAGCGTCCACGGTCCATGCCGTAGTCGTGCGCCAGAGTGCCCGGACCTCATTCGCGCGCTCTCCTGCTCGGTGCTGTCTCTGCCGCTCATGCCACGACCTTGCCGTCGGTCAACCGCACAACCCTGTCGCAACGCTCGGCTAAAGCCGAGTCGTGTGTGGCAAGGACGAGCGTCGTTCCTCGCGCCGCCCGTAGCGACAAGAGCAGCTCGATCACTGCGGTGCCATTGACCGAGTCGAGGTTGCCAGTGGGCTCGTCCGCGAGGATTAGGTCTGGCTCGTTGACGAGGGCACGCGCGACTGCGACCCGCTGCTGCTCCCCTCCCGACAGCTCGGAGGGGAGCGCGCGTTGCCGGTCTGCGAGTCCGACAAGGTCGAGCAGGGAGGTCGCATCCTCCTCGCGCTCTCGGGCCTCGCGGAGCGGGATCAGCGGCGCAAGCACGTTGTCGAGCGCTGAGAGGGCCGCGAGGAGGTGGAACCCTTGGAACACGAAACCGACGCTTCGCCGGTAGCGGGCGGCCTCCGCGCCGCGCAGCGCTCCGACTTCGACGTCACCGACGCGGATGCTCCCCGCGCTCGGCGTGTCCATCGCGCCGATGAGGTGGAGCAGCGTCGACTTCCCCGAGCCCGAGGGCCCCATGAGGGCAACGACCTCCCCCGCTTCGATCGAAAGGTCCACGCTGTCCAAGGCGATGACCTCAGCGCTGCCAGTGCCGAATCGCTTGGTCAGCCCGAGCGCCGCAACGGGGACGCCCTTCGTCGTCGCCCGCGACTCCCCGACTGCTCGTCTCTCGCTCGCCATCCTTCGAGCTCTCCTTTCGCTTGGGCTCCTTCACTCGGGCTCTATGTCGTCGGCAGGCTTGCTGCTCCCATAACCGCGACCAGAAGTCCGGTACCGGCGACTGCCACGACGCAACCGGCGACACCTGCGATCGCTGCGCCAATGAGCGCTGCAACGACAGGGCTTCCCGCAGCGGTCGCGACCCCCAGGCCGATCCCTGCGCCAAAGAGGGATCCGACGGAGGCGAGCATCAGCCCCTCGTCGAGCGCGAGTCGCCTGACGGCGCGCTCGGTCCATCCGGTCGCGCGGAGCACGGCGAGCTCACTGCGTCGCTCCCGCAAGTTGGTGTGCAGCACGTCCATGAGCGCCGCGACGCCCAGCATGGCGACGATCCCCGCGGAGACCAGGTCGACTCCGCGCACGCTCATGCTGACGAACCCGCCGAGCAGGTTGCCCGCGACCTTGTCGCGAAAGGCAAGGTCGGTCCCGACGATGAACGAAAGGCCTCCCACGCCGACGAGCACCGTGACGAGAGCGACGGCGGAGCGACCGGGCACCTGGGCGAGGTTCGCCATCGCAAGTTGCTCGACACTGTGTACCGGATGTGCGCGCCTTCCGGGCCGCACCGGGTCGTGCACGGCAACGACCGGCGCCACGGTCGCCGTCCGAGCGGCCGGGATCACCGCTGCCAAGGCAGCGAGCGCGACCGCAGCAGGGACGATGAGACCCAAGCGCAGCGCGGGAATGTCAAGCGACCCTGCGACCGTCAATACCAGCGCGAGTGCACAGCCGACAATCCCGGCCACGAAGCCGACCAACGCTGCCTCGCCGACTACCAGCATGAAGATGCTGCGCGCTTGCCAGCCGAGCGCACTGAGCGTCGCGATCTCACCGCGGCGACCACGGGCGGCCGCCGCGGTGGCGCTTCCGACGAACAGCCCCGAGACAACGAGGACGAGGAGGAAGAGCGCGATATCCTTGGCCTGGAGTGCCCGGATGATCGCTACGGCGACGCCCTTCTTCACCCAGCCCTGATCCACGACGAGCGCCGGTTGACCGAACTTGCCTGGCGCTAGTGCCACACGCTCGGTCGTGGGCGAGCTGCCGGCCGTGATGTCGACGGTGAGGCCGGTACGTTGCTCGATCTGCGAGGCGACAGCGTCGATACGCCGCAAGCTCGACCGGTTCGGCCCGCTGACCCCCTTCACCCGCACCTGGATCGTAGAGACGGGGGCTCTCGGGCTCGCTCCTTGGTAGGCAACGGCGCGTAACCCCGGTCGAACCATGCCCGCATCACCCTCTCCGTTGTCGAGCGCGATCGCCCCCTGGACGGTCGTCAGCAGGAGCGGCGGCTGGGAGAGGTAGCCAGCGACGTCCGTCGTCGGTCCCAGCGGCGACGTACCAAGCACTTTTCTTGCCGCGGCGCTTCCGGCGGTGACCGTTGGCGGATAGAACGTCTGAAGCGGGACCTTCGACAACGGCGAGAAGCCCCTCAATTTCGCGGGAGCGAACGTGCCGACGAGCTTCGGCAGTGGTGTCACGGCCGTTCGCTTGCCGTCGATCGTCACCGCCGCGAACGACGCACCATAGGCCGTCAGACTCCGGTACCAGGTGTCGTCGCTCCCCGGCGGAGCGAGCGAGAGCCCCACAACGTCTTTCGTCCTGCTGTTGTCGACCCACACGCTCGGGTCGTTCGGAACCGTTGACGGTGTGATCAGTCCCGACGCCGACACATGGTCGGAGGTCGCGGACGGGCGCCAGTAGGTTAGCGAGAATCCGGAGCCGTCCGCCGAGTCGAATCCGAGGTTCGAGGTGAAGTTCGAGAGCGCGGCGCGCCACGCCGTCGTTGGCGAGACGGCGAGCTTCGCCACGACCGGACCGGAGAGGTGGGTGAGGAACGCGTAGGCGTTGCGGTAAGACGCAACCTCTGCCGCGAGGTCCGTCCCCGCGGGCACGTTGAGGCGATGGACTGTCAAGTCTGCCGCCTCGTCAAGATAGGTGCTCGTGCTCGCGATGACCGGATAGGTACGGACATCGCAGGTTGACGGCTGCGAGAGCGAGAAGCGGGCACACTGCGACAACGGCTTACCGGTGTTTGGGACATTGCCAGGCTCCGAGAGCCCGGCTCCCTCACTGAGGTAGGTGCCCGAGGTGATGGCGCCTTTCAGGCCGACGAGCCGTTCTTCGGCGTTCGGGTCGATACCCGCCACGAGCACGGGGAGGGCGAAGGTGACCTCGGCGCCGAGCTTTCCGGATGGCTCCCCGTCGATGCGGTTGGGCTCGTTGGTGGCAACCGACTTGCCGTCGAGCGTCACGAGCTCTGCCGCGCAGTCGAAGCTCGGCAATGTCGACTCAGCGTAGGGGTTTGGCGAACTTGCTCCCCCACCGACGGTGGCGGTCACTGACGCGCCGACCGCGGCTTCGCCGCTGCCACTCGCCGCTCTCGCGTACGGGAAGCTCTCCATCCATCCACGACAGACCGGGAGTGGCGCCTTCTTAGCGAAGTCCTCCTCGCCGACAGGCGACGGCTGGTATTTGTTCCCCGAGGGCACGAAGTTGATCGCACGGGGAGACCAGTAAAGATAGAGGGTCGCGCCCGGATACTTCGAGAGGCCGTTGTGGACGTTCCAGTTCAGGTCCACCTTGAAAGCCGCGGCCTTCGACCGCGAGATCGTGTCCGGAAAGGGGACGAGGAGGGTCTGCTGGTAGAGGAAGTAACCGACGTCGGCTACGGGAGCCGCGAGTGATACACCCGGTAATGACTTGATCTCGTCGTATTGGCGCATTGTGATCCCGCCGAAGAGCGCGGATAGGAAGCCGTCGTCAACCACGCGGTGTTTCCGCTCGAACGTCGTCTCGGCCCCCTTCGGTCGCACGAGGATGTCGTAGGCGGCTCGAAAGTTGCGCTTCACAGTGCTTGCTACGTGCGCCTCGCTCGTCGTGGTCTCCGAGGAGAGCAGACCAAAGCACACCGACGCGGCAAGGACACCGGCACCGATGGTCATCGCCCGGCCCGGCCGCGAGCGGAGCTCAGCCCGTGCAATCACAGCGAGCGAAGGCGGACGCCGAGAGAACCTCACGTGGACTGCTCCCACCTGCGCGTGGCGCGGCTCATGTCGACAACGGCAAGTCAGCAGAGGCGACGCCGTTGCTTCGATGGACGGCTCCGGCGCCGACTCGTCGCTCAGCGACGAGTCGCGTTGCTCTTGCCGCGGAGCGATCGGCGACGGCAACGGCAACGCGCCGCGAGGCTCTTGTCGTGTGCCGACTTTGCTTGCCAGCCAACGTGACCGGCAAGATGGGATGACCCGTTGGGGTGCTGACCACCGTGCCAGGTATGGGGACGGTGTGCTGCGGAGAGCCCCCGCCGTCGTAGTTGGCGAGCGCCAAGGCGATCCCCGCGAGGAGAACCACTGACACGGCCGTTGCAGCCCATCTTCCCGGGGCGCGGGGTCGATCGGGCCGGCGCAGCGTCAGGACTTCGGCGCTCTCTGTCCGACGTCTGTCACGACCGGCCACGAGGCAGTGTGCTCGCTCCTGCAGGCCGGTATGCAGCAAGTTGACGCACGGCCACCTCGGAATGCTCGGGTCGTCTTCGAGCAGACTCAGCAGTTCCCTGCCGTACTGCCCGCGCCAGGCCTTCGGGAACGCGTGGAGGAACAGGCGATAACGCCTCATGCGACACCGCCCGCCGGCCTCACCTCACCCTCTTCGGCTGCGATCGCCGGTTCTGGGAGAAGGACGAGACGCGCCCGTCCTTCGTCGACGACGCGGCTCATCTCCGTGATGACCTGACGAAACAGCACCTGGCCTTCTTCGGTGATCTTGTAGGGGTGACGGCGGTCGTCCTCCGGCAGCGGAGCGATGAGCCCTCGTTCGACGAGGCGGCCAATGGCGCCGTACAGAGTGCCGGCGCCAAGATGGGTGCCGGAGAAGGCTTCGATGTCCTTCAGCAGCGCGTGGCCGTGTTTCGGTCCAGATGCCAAGCTCGTCAGAACGAGCAGTGGCGGTCCGCTCAGCTTCGAGACGCCCTCGCGCCGGTTCCGTCCCCAGGTAGCCATGGGGTCAATTATTACTACGTAATCGGATGCAGCGCAATACATAGTGAGAGACCTGCCAGGTGAGAGCGGGGAATCTCCTTCCGCCCTTGTTTGCTTGGGCCATCACGTCGATGGCGTCGCCAGCGAGGTCAAGGCCGTCGGAAGCCTCCAAGCGATCACGACCTCGACCCTGGCGCCGGTGAGCCGGGCATGCTGCGACATCCTCCGGTCGGGGATGGTCAGGTCGCCTGTGGCAAGGCGGGGCGGTCGTGGGTGGCGGGATTTCGGGTGCGCGCAGCGAACAAGGCGCTAACGGCGAGCGCGACGGCGAGGATCGCGGTGTTGAGCGCGGCGGCGGTGCGGTAGCCGTGGTCGGTCGGGAAGCGTTGGCCGCGGGGGATGGCCTCGATCAGCACGGTGGCGCTGAGGGCGCTGGCGAGGGAGTGGGCGATGGTGCGGACGAGCTGGTAGAAGCTCATCGCGCTGCCGGTCTCGTCGGCGGGGACGCCGCCGGTGATCTGCAGGGGGTTGACGGCGTAGACGCAGCCGACGCCGAACCCGTCGAGTGCCATCGCCACGACGATCTCCCAGTAGCCGTGCCGTGCGGTCCAGAACAGCACCAGCGAAGCGATCAGCACCACGCAGCTGGCGGCGACAATCGGCGGCCAGCAGGGCGGTGAGGTTGGCCGCCAGCACCGAGCCGGTGCCGGTCGCGACCGTGGTTGCTGACCCCCATCCCCACACCGGCGCCTCGGCCACGACGAGGAGCAGGCAGGCGAGCCCCACGCCGAGCAGGCCGGCGCCGGCCAGGTCGACTTCGACCGGCCGCTCGGGGCTCGCCAGCAGGACTGCGGCGGAGGCGAGCAGGGCCAGGGCGCTGAGGGCGGCCACGGGGAAGAACGGGGCGTACAGGCCGAGACCCTGGGTGAGCAGGCCGACGAGGGGGTAGCCGACGCCGATGCCGGCCGCGGTGGTGATCCCGATCAGCGCGTCCGGCCCCCGCCGCTTCGCGGGCAGGTCGTCACGGCGATCGCGGTCGCCAGGGGGACGAGGCCGAGCCCGACGCCTTGCAGGGCGCGCCCGGCGAGGAACAACACGAACCCTGCGGGCAACGCGGACAGCATGCTCCCGACGGTCATCACGGCCACCGTCACGACCGTGGTGGACCGACGTGCCCGGCCGGGCCCCGAGACGGCCCATGACCGGGGTCGCGACCGCGCCGAAGAGCAGGGTGATCATGAGCGGCCACTGCGAGGCGCCGAGCGACACGTGGTCGACCCGTTCGATCGTCGGGAGCAACGGGGTCCGAGGCTGGCGACCGCGGTCGACTCGACCGCCAGGAACACAGCACCGCCACCAGCACCTGGGGGTGTCCCTATCTTTTTGTGGATACTTGATGGCGACCCCCGCCGACCATCGATACAGGGACAATCGGCAGCGCCGGCCAAGCCGCCTCATTGGAGCCAGTTCAGACGTCTCCGCACGTCATCGAGGTTCGAATACGAGTGTCTACGGCCCACCGGAAGGTCTTCACGTTTCGACCTCGCCCATCTTCACGTTTGGGTGTGACACCCTGCGGACGGCCCCTTGGTGGGCCGTTCGTCGCGTCGGCGCCCGCGGCGGGGCCAGGGCGGCCAGGTGACCTCCGAGC
>JAJZBI010000020.1 GCA_021798985.1 Actinomycetes bacterium | reverse complement strand
TGATGCGATGAAGGACCGCGACGCGGCCCCTGCGTGACGAGTGCGGCGGTGCGCACCCGAGCGCCGACAGTTGGAGCTCGCGATGCCCAGGTCCGCGAGGACGCAGAAGGGGAGTTCTCCTCGCCGTGAGGAACCGAATGCCGCAACACTCGGTGTTCGCCAAAACACCCCAACACGGCGAAGGAGAGCACCCGTGCAACACGAACAACGCTACGTCGGCATCGACTTCCACCGTCGCCGTTCGGTCATCGTCCACAAGGACGGTGCCGGCACCCTCCTCGAGACGGTCCATCTCGACAACGATCCCGCCGCCTTCGCCGCCGAGCTCGAGAAGGCCGGTGAGCACCCCAAGGTGGTCCTCGAGGCCTGCTACGGGTGGTACTGGCTCGCGGACCTGCTCGAAGCGCTCGGAGCGGACCTGCACCTCGCGCACCCCCTCGGCAACGCCTGGGGGAACCGGCGGGTGAAGAACGATGAGCGCGACGCCTCCGACCTGGTCGATCTGCTCCGCCTCGGCCGTCTCGCCGAGGCCTACGTCGCCCCGCCGCCGCTACGAGAGCTGCGCGAGCTCGTGCTACCGGGCCAAGCTCGTCGCGCTGCGGAGCGGCCTGAAGAGCCAGGTCCACTCCGTGCTCGCGAAGGAGGGCGTCGCAGTCCCGATGACCGACCTGTTCGGCACGGCCGGCCAGGACCTCCTCGACACGACGAGGCTCGGGCGCTCCTATGCCATCCGGGTCGCCTCGCTGCGCGAGCTCATCATGGCCTACGACGAGCAGGTCGAGATGCTGGAGGGCGAGATCGACGACTTCCTCGCCGGCGACAAGGGCTACCTTGCCATCCAGGCGATCCCGGGCGTCGGACCGGTCCTCGGCGCCATCTTCGTCGCAGAGATCGGCGACGTCTCCCGCTTCTCCTCGCCCGAGAAGCTGTGCTGCTGGGCAGGGCTCACGCCCCGCCATCGCGAGTCCGACCTGCACGTAAGCCGCGGGCCGATCACCAAGCAGGGAAGCCGCATCCTGCGCTGGGCGACGATCGAGGCCGCAAGCCGCCACCACGGAGCACAGGCCGAGCGCTTCGAGGCGATCGCAGCCCGGCGCGACTCCAAAAAGATCGCCCGGGTGGCCCTCGCCCGACACATCGTCACCCTGGCCTACTACGGCCTTCGAGACGGAGAGATCCGTTGCCTCGCCGAAAAGGCCGGTTGAACAGCTCGGCACCAGCCGGACGCGTGCTCGCCGTGTGTCATGACCCCCGAAAGGCGCGGTCGTCAGCTTCTGATTGAGCCCGTCCGGCTGTTGTCGCATCGCTCCATGTCGCCCAGCGCGACGCAGGGATGACTGGCATCCGAGCAACGACTCGTCATGCCCCCGCCAGGAAGACAACCTGGAGGAGCGAAGGGCGCTTCTTCCTCGAAGAGGAAGGGGCGCATCCAGGCCCCGCCTTCGGCGAGGCCCTCTCCATGATCTCCGCGACGCGCTTCCGGGTCGTCAAGACCCGGCGGTCGTCCGGATCTTGACGACCCTCGACGATCCTCGGAGAGGGTCACCTCGTCGCGCCCGCACGTCCGCGTCAGCCCACCGGGCGATGCGCTGAACAGGAAGAAATCGTGTCGCCCTTCGGGCGACGCTCTTGACTAGGAGCGGTCCTTCAGGGATGACTATTCCTCTCTGGGAGGCCAGGTGCGCCGACCAGTCCTCCGCGCGAACGTGTGCCTCGAACTGGGCTGCCGCGATCGTAGAGGGTGACGGCGACATCGAGAGTGCTGGCGGCCGGTTGGCAGACGCCGTCGAGCTGTAGCGAGTCGAACAGCGCCCGCAGTTCGCCCTGCGGCGCTGCGCCGAGCACGCTGGCGAGGACCGACAGGCGGTCGAGCAAGGGAGCCACGTCGGCCAACGTGCGCGCCTCCTGCCCCCGCGAGGGTATGGGCGGGCGATGCCCGATGCGCCCAGGTGACGACGGCCACCTTCCCATCCAGGCGCAGTTCCAGTCGTTGGTCGTCGTTCATCGGGTGTCCTCTATCGGTCTGTGGCCGCCGCGTCGGCTGGCCTACCGGCACTGGTCACGAGCCGCTGTCCATGGCGTCCATGACTCGTCCGCGATTCGGGCGAGCATCGCCGCCATCTTCCACACGTCCGGGTCGGTGGGCGCGCCGCTTCCGCGCCGCCAGGTCTCGGTCCTGCGCGCGCCATATCGGGATGGATATCTGTGGGGCTCGGCCGACCCCGGGCTCACCAAGCCCGACAATTCACGCAGCGACCACCCAGCTGTTCGCGACCGACCCTCGGTTGCCGGGTCACCGTCGCCGCTCGACAGGCGAGCGAGGGGCCGACCCCACGAGGACCGGCGTCGCCGAAGAGCCGCTCAGCGGCGGCGGGCCGGGCGCACGTCGCCGTGGCGGTGGCGGGTCTCGCTGATCGCCTGCTCGCGGCTGTAGCGGAAGAGCTCTCGCTCGCCGATCGGGCTGAGGGGCTCGATGTCGACCTCAAGGCCGCGGTCCATGAGCTCGAGGCGATGGGCAAGGTCGCCACCGACGAGGCGCACCCGGGTGGTCCCGCTCGCTTCCAGGCGGGCGAGGAAGGCCGGCTCGCCCTCGATCACCGTGCCCTCGGGCAGCCCATCGAAGGCACGCGGCGTCGACAACAGCACTGGGACGCCGATCGCCGCAGCGACACCGAGGCTGACGGCGAGCGCGTCGGGGGCCGGTGCGGCGCCGAAGCGAAGCGCGACCGACGCCAGGCGTCGCAGGCGGAAGACATTTGCCTCGCTCGTGAGGCCGCTCGGGTCTTCGCCCCGCGCCAGCCGCTCCCAGGTGCGGGTGGCCGCGTCGATCTCGGCGGCCACGTCCACCGGGCCCGTCGCCCGCCAGGTGCCGAGCGAGGCCACATAGTGCGGCCCACCGGCCTTCGCGCCAGGTCCGATCGCGGAACGCTTCCAGCCGCCAAAGGGCTGACGGCGCACGATAGCGCCAGTGATGTGGCGGTTGACGTACGCGTTGCCCACCTCGACCCGCTCGAGCCAGCGGTCGACCTCCGCGTCGTCGAGGCTGTGAATGCCACCAGTGAGGCCGTAGGCAACGGCGTTTTGGAAGGCGATCGCCTCGTCGAGATCGGCGACCCGCATCAGGCCGAGCACCGGACCGAAGTACTCGGTGCGGTGGAACTCGCTCCCCGGCGAGACCCCGAGCTTCACGCCCGGGCTCCACAGGTAGCCGACCTCGTCGAGCTGGCGCGGCTCGACGAGCCAGCGCTCGCCCCTTTCGAGGCGGCGCAGGGCTCCGGCGAGCAGTGGGCTCGGGGGGCGGATGAGCGGACCGACTTGGGTGGCGGGATCGGCGGCGGGGCCGACGCGCAGGCTGCGCACGGAGTCGGCGAGGCGCTCCAAGAAGCGTTCGTCGTCATAGAGCGGCGCCTCGATCAGCGCCAGGCTCGCTGCCGAGCACTTCTGGCCGGCATGGAAGAAGGCCGAGCGCACGAGGTCGCGGATCGCGTCGTCCTGGTCGGCCGCCGCCGTGATGACGATGGCGTTCTTGCCGCTCGTCTCGGCGTGCAGGCGAAGCTCGGGCTTGAAGGACAAGAAGAGTCGCGCCGTGTCGTAGGCGCCGGTCAAGATGACCGCGTCGACGTCGTCGTGGCTGACGAGGAGGCGCCCGACCTCGTCGTCTGCCGTCGGGACGAACTGCAAGACGTCGCCGGGGACGCCCCCGGCCCAGCACGCCTGCGCGAGCGTCCAGGCCGTGAGCACGGCCTCGGGGGCCGGCTTCAAGATGACGCTGGCGCCGGCCGCCAGCGCGGCGAGCACCCCTCCGGCGGGAATGGCGAGCGGGAAGTTCCACGGCGGGGTGACGACGACCACTCGGTAGGGATCGAACGCGGCCCCCTGCTTGGGCAGCTCGCGTGCCATCTCGGCGTAGTAGCGGGCGTAGTCCACCGCCTCGGACACCTCGGCGTCGCCCTCACCCGCGGTCTTCGCGGCGTCGCGCGCCATCACCGCGAGCAGCTCGCCACGGGCGCGCCCGAGCTCGTCGGCGATGGCCTCGAGCACGCCGGCGCGCGCCGCCGGCTCGAGGGCTCGCCACGACTCGGCCGAGCGTCGCGCCGTCGCGACGGCGCGGCGCACGGTCTCCGCGTCGGCCTCGACATAGCGGTAGAGCGCGGTCTCGGGGGCCGAGGGGTCGACGCCCACCCCCGACGCCGGCTCGGGGACCTCGCTCACGTCGACGCGGGCCGGGACGAGAGCGACGGGCGACCACTTCTCGAGATGGTCCGCCAACCAAGCCCGGTTGGCGGCGAGGGTGAAGTCGGTGTCCGCCGCGTTGGTGAACGCTCGCCCTGAAGCGGGCGGTTCCCCTTCGGCCTCCTCGGCCCGGCGGTCCTGGTGCCGCCGAGGGCCCATGGGCGCCTCGCGGCGGGCAGCGACCGCCGCCGCGAAGCGCGCCGACTCGCTCGCCCAGCGCGCCGATCCCGGGACCAGATCGAAGAGCTGGGCGAGGAAGTTCTCCGGCGCGGTGTTCTCGTCGAAGCGTCGGACGAGGTAGGCGACGGCGGACTCGAAGTCCTGCCGCCGCACGATCGGGGCGTAGAGCAACAGGCCGCCCGCCTCGGCGGCGACCGCGCGCGCCTGGGGGTTCGCCATCCCCTCGAGCATCTCGATCTCGACGGCCTCGGTCGCGCCGGCCTCCTCGCGGCGCTCGAGCGCCCAGGCGATGTCGAAGAGGTTGTGGCTCGCCACCCCGACGCGCAGCGCGCCGCGGTTCTCCGGCTCGAGCGCGAGGTCGATCAGCCGCTTGTAGTTGGCATCCACCTCTGCCTTAGAGGAAAACGGCGCCTGCTCCCACCCGCGCAGCTCGGCCTCGACCCGCTCCATGGCGAGGTTCGCCCCTTTGACGAGGCGGACCTTGACGATGCTGGCCGAGCGGGCGTGGCGCGCCCGGGCGAAAGCCGCGAGCCGCTCGAGCGCCGCGTAGGAGTCGGGCAGGTACGCCTGGAGCACGATCCCGGCGTCGAGCCCGGCGAACTCTGCCTCGCCGAGCACGCGCGTGAAGGCATCGATGGTGAGGTGCAGGTCCCGATACTCCTCCATGTCGAGGTTGACGAACTTCGCCGGCGTGAACCCGGCGGCTGCCCGAAAGAGGCGGCGCAGCTGGCCGACGATGCGCTCAAGGCTGTGCTCGTAGGCAGAGACGTCGAGCTGCGCGCAGATCGAGGAGATCTTCACCGAGACGTAGTCGACCTCGGGGCGCTGCAAGAGCGCGACGACCCCCTCGAGGCGCCGCCGCGCCTCGTCGTCACCGAGCACCGCCTCCCCGAGGAGGTTCAAGTTGAGGTGGATCGCCTGGGCGCTCCGCCGGGCGAGGTGCGCGGCGAGGCGCCGTTCCTCGGCGGGCAGGACCAAGCTCGAGAACTCGCGCTCGAGGCGCAGGCGGGCGAGCGCCATGACGATTCCGGGCACAGCGGGCACGAGCGCCGCCCCGGCGCGCAGCGCGAGCCGGTCGGCCGGTCCGGCGAAGGCCGGCAGGCCGCGCTCGGCGACGAGATCAGCAAGCCGGGCCGCTGCTCGCCTCGGGGGCCCGATCCGCAGGACCTGGTCGGTGAGGTCCATCAGGAACTGGCGGCTCGCTTCGTCGGCGACAAGCGCCCCGATCCGGCGGCGCTGGCGGCGGTCGGCCGCCGATTCGAAGGCTCGGGCGGCGTCCGCGAGCGCCGCCGCCCGGCGCTCGGCTGCCGCCAGCCGATGGGCGTCGCGCTCGTCTGCAGCGTGGTGGTCCATGACTCCAGTGAAGCGGGCGCGTCTTGGCGCGAGCAGTTGCCGCAGGGCGCGATCGGCTCCAAACTGCCGCCGTGGCCCTGCCCGGAGCGACCGATCCCCTCCTCAACCTCTTCGAGGGCCTCCCCCACGTCATGTTCAGCTTGAAAGATGAGCGCGGTCGCTACCTCGCGGCGAACCAGGCGTTCGCGGACCGCGCCGGTTGCCGGGGGCCCGGCGATGTCGTCGGACGCAGCGCCGGGGAGCTCTTCAGCCCCGAACTCGCCCGCTCCTACGAAGCCCAGGACGCCGTCTTGTTGGCGACGGGCCGACCGGTGCGCCGGCACCTCGAGATCATCACCCGCCCCGACGGCAGCCTCGGGTGGTACGTGACGAACAAGACGCTCGTGCCGAGCCAGCTCAGCGAGCACCTGGCGATCGCGGCGGTCTCGGTCGACGAGCACGCGCCGGTCGACGACGCGGCCATGGAGGGGCTGCGGCGCGCCCTCGCGCACGTGCGCGCGCACGCCACGGCCCCGGTCGCGCTCTCCGCGCTCTCCGCCATCGCCGGGATGAGCCCCGCCGCCCTCGAGCGCCGCATGCGCCGCGTCCTCGGCCTCTCACCGCGCCAGCTGCTCTTGCGGGTGCGCCTCGAGGAGGCGGTGCACCGCCTGGTCCGCAGCGACGAGCCCCTCGCCACGATCGCAGCGGCGTGCGGCTTTTTCGACCAAGCGGCGATGACCCGCCAGATGCACGAGGTGCTCGGGGTCACCCCGGGCGCGATGCGCAAAGCGAGCGCCGTCGGGAAGGCGACGCGGAGAGGGCTCGGCAACGCTGAGGCTCAGCGATAGCAGGCGACCGGCTCGCCAAGGAGCGCCTCGTCGACGCTGATGCCGAGCCCGGCCTCGAGCGGCGCCTGGCCCCTGCCGTCGGCCGAGCGGGGGCGGTAGCCGGCGACGTGCTCGAGGGTCCAGTCGTTCATGAACGACGCCGCGTAGAGCGCCTCGGGTGCGGTTGTCGCCGCCAGGTGGCTCACCGCCGCCGTCGTGAGGTCACCGCCCCAGGTGTCCTCGATCGTGAGGCGGAGCCCGAGCTCCTGGGCGAGGTCGCGCAGCTGGCGGGCCCGGGTGAGGCCGCCGACCCTGCTGATCTTCAAGTTGATGGCGTCCATCGCTCCGTGTTCGTAGCAGCGGATCAAGGCGGCGACGTCGGTGATCACCTCGTCGAGCACGAAGGGCAGGCTCGTGCGCTGGCGCACGATGAGGCACTCCTCGAGCGTCGGGCAGGGCTGCTCGAGGCGCAGGCGCTCCATCCCCTCAAAGAGGCGCACGGCGACCGTCGCGTCCTGGAGACGCCACCCGCCGTTCGCGTCGGCGACGATCACGTCCTCCGGTCCGGTCGCGGCGACGACGGCGGCGGCGCGGGCCGCGTCCTGCTCGGGCGTCCCGCCGATCTTCAGCTGGAACCGGTGGATCCCCCCGGCGCGCGCCGCGCCGACGAACTCGGCCATCGCCTCGGGGGCGCCGAGCGGCACCGCGACATAGAGCGGGAAGTCCTCGCTGCGCACGCCGCCGAGCAGTGCGGAGCACGAGAGGCCGCTCTGGCGGCCAAAAAGGTCGAGCGCCGCGATGTCGATCGCGCTTTTGGCATAGCCGTGCCCGGCGAGGCACGCGTCCATCGCCGCGCCCAGCGCAGCGGGGCGGGCGGGGTCCTGGCCGATCATCGCCGGCCCGAGCTCGCCAAGGGCGGCGACGATCCCTCCGGCAAAGCCCGGCAGGTACGTGGTCCCGAGCGGGCAGACCTCGCCGTATCCGGTCGTCCCGCTCCTTGCGGTGAGGGCGACGACGACGCTCGGCAAGACGGTGACCTCTCGGCCCTTGGACATGACGTAGGTCCCGTGCGCATAGCTGAGCCCGTAGCGGTACACCCGGACCTCGGCCACCGTGTCGGCCCGCTCCATGCCGCCCCCCCTTTCCACATGCGCCGTCGCGCCTTGTCGGTGGCCGCATTGTTCCGCGAGCCGCCTTGTACAGGTGTCCAATCTTTCCCGGGGGCTCTTCGCGCTTCGTCTCTTCAAGGCCACAAGAGCCGGCCGTAGGCTTGCGTCGACCAGGTGGAAGGAGCCGATGTGGCCGCGGCACAGCCCTATCAGTTGCGAGGGATCTACGTAGCGTCGACGATGACGCTCACCCCCGACGGCGGCGTCGATCTCGACGGCTTCGCCCGCCACTGCGCATGGCTCGCCGACGCGGGTGTCATGGGCATCATCCCGAACGGCTCGCTCGGCGAGTACGAGACCTTGAGCGACGAGGAGCGTGCCGCGGCCGTCAAGGTCGCCATGGAGGCGGTCGGCGGGAAGATCCCCATCATCCCGGGGGTCTCGGCGAAGTCTGGGACTGAGGCACGCCGCTGGGCCGAGCACGCCGCCTCGCTCGGCTGCCCTGCCGTCATGGCGCTCCCGCCGACCTCCCACGCCCCGACGTGGGACGAGGTGGTCGCGCACTTCCGCGAGATCGCGCGCGTCGGCCTCCCGATCATCGCCTACAACAACCCCTTCTCGACCCGGGTCGATCTCGTCCCCGAGCTCATCGGCCGGTTGGCCGAGATCGAGCAGGTCGTGGCGGTCAAGGAGTTCTCCCAGGACATCCGCCGGGTGGCGGCGATCCAGGAGCACGCACCCGAGATCCAGATCCTTTGTGGGAGCGACGACACCTTCGTCGAGGCCATGCTCATGGGTGCGGTCGGCTGGATCGCGGGCTTCGTGAACGCCTTCCCGGCCCACAGCCTGGCGCTGTGGGAGCGCTGCGCGGCAGGGGATTTCGCCGCGGCGGTGCCGCTGTATCGCGCGATGCTCCCGCTGTTGCGCTACGACGCCGATCCCCGCTTCGTCCAGGCCATCAAGCTCGCCCAGGAGGAGGCCGGCCGCCCTGCGGGCGGCGTCCGCCTGCCCCGCCTCCCCCTGCCGGCCACAGAAGAAGCGGCGGTGCGCGCGCTGGCGAGGCGGGTGCAGGCGCTCGCGTTGTGATGCGTAGCCGCGTCGTCCTCTCCGCCGTCGACAGCCACACCGAGGGCATGCCGACGCGCGTCATCACCGGCGGGGTCGGCGACCTCCCCGGGGTCACGATGGAGGCACGCCGGCAGTACCTGATGCACGAGCGTGACGACCTGCGCCGCCTCCTCGTGCTCGAGCCGCGCGGGCACTCGGCGATGTCCGGGGCGATCCTGCAGCGCCCGGCGCGCCCAGATGCCGACTTCGGCGTGCTGTTCATCGAGGTCTCCGGCTGCCTGCCGATGTGCGGGCACGGCACGATCGGGACCGCCACCGTCCTCGTCGAGACGGGGATGGTGGCGGTAAAAGAGCCAACGACGGTCATCCGCCTCGACACTCCAGCTGGCCTCGTCGAGGCGAGCGTTGCCGTGCAAGACGGGCGGGCGACGGCGGTGACGATCCGCAACGTCCCCTCCTACCTCCACCTGCGCGACGCCGAGGTCGAGGTGGCCGGCCTCGGCAGTCTGCGCCTCGACCTCGCGTGGGGCGGGAACTTCTACGCCATCGTCCCCGCCGCAGCCGTCGGCCTCGAGGTGGCACCCCGGCGCCACGACGAGCTGATCCGCGCCGGGCTGTCGGTTATGGAGGCCGTGAACGCCCAGCTCGACTTCGCACATCCAGAGAACGGCGTCGACCACTGCCACCACGTCATCTTGGCCAAGGACGCCACCGACACCGAGCCGGCGCGCGCGGCCGTCGCCATCCACCCGGGCTGGCTCGACCGCTCGCCGTGCGGCACGGGAACCTCGGCGCGCATGGCCCAGCTGCACGCCCGCGGCCGCCTCGGTCTCGACGAGGACTTCCCACACCTGTCGACAATCGGGACCCGCTTCGTCGGCCGCCTGGTCGCCGAGTCGCGCGTCGGCGACTTCCCTGCGGTCGTGCCGACGGTCACCGGGCGGGCCTACGTGACGGGCCTGGCGAGCTACCTGCTCGATCCCGACGACCCCTTTCCGGCCGGCTTCAGCTTCACCGAGGCCTGATCCCGGCCTTGCTCGTGCCCGACGACGAGCTCCCAACGAGCGCGGAGGTGGTGGTGATCGGCGCAGGGATCGTCGGTTGCGCGATCGGAGCGCTGCTGCAAGCCGAGGGGCTCGAGGTGTGCGTCGTCGACCAGATCGGTCCGGCGGCGGGATCGAGCTCGGCGGGAGAGGGCAACCTGCTCGTCTCCGACAAGCTCCCCGGGCTCGACCTCGAGATGGCTCGCGCCAGCCTGGCGCGCTGGCGCGAGCTCGCGCAGGAGCACTCGGGGGAGTTCGAGTACGAGCAAAAGGGCGGGCTCGTCGTCGCCTCCGACGAGGCGGCCTTCGCCGAGCTCGTCGCGTTGGCGCGCGCCCAGCGCGAGGAGGGCGCGGCGGTGCGCGTCCTCGCCGGCGCCGAGCTCTTTGCGCTCGAGCCCAACCTGTCCCGGGAGGTGGCCGGGGGCGTCTTCTACGAGGAGGACGCGCAGATCCAGCCGATGCTCGCGGTCGACGCGTTCGTCCGCTCCCTACGCCGCCACGGCGGACGGCTCGTCGGCGGCGTCACGGTCCGTGGCGCCACGCGCTCGGGCGAGGGGCGGATCGGGCGCCTTGGCACCTCGGCCGGCGAGATCGGCGTCGGGCGCGCCGTGGTCAATGCCGCCGGCGCGTGGGCGGGCGAGGTCGCGGCATGCCTCGGCGGCGAGGTCCCCGTCACGCCGCGGCGCGGGCACGTGCTCGTCACCGAGCCCGTCGCACCGCTCACGCCGCACAAGGTCTACGAGTCCGGCTACGTCGCGGCCATCCACGACGATGCCGGCGGCTACGGCGCCTCGGCCGTCGTCGAGGCGACGCCGAGCGGCACCATGCTGCTCGGCTCGTCGCGCGAGTTCGTCGGCTTCTCCCGCACGATCAACCCCGCGGTGTGCGCGGCGATCGCTGCGCGGGCGATCCGGCTGTTTCCCGCGCTCACCTCGGTACGCCTCCTGCGCACCTACGTCGGCTTCCGCCCCGCCACCCCTGATCGGCTCCCCGTGCTCGGCGAGGACCTCCACGCGCCGGGGCTGTTGCACGCGACCGGCCACGAGGGCGCCGGGGTCGGCCTCGCCCCGGCGAGCGCCCGGGCAATCCTCGCCCTGCTCGGCGGGCCATCCCCCGGCTTTGGCCTGGACCCGTTCTCCCCGGCGCGCTTCGCGCCGCTACGCCGATGAGCAAAGAGCCCGCGAGCGCGCTGCGCTTCAGCTTCGACGGCCGGCCCCTCGAGGCGCCGGTGGGCTCGACGCTGGCCGGCGCGCTGGTGCGCAACGGCATCGCATCTTGGCGGCGCACCCGCGTCGCCGGACAGGCCCGCGGCGTCTTCTGCGGGATCGGTACCTGCTTTGACTGCCTGATCGACGTCAACGGCGAGCGCGCCGTGCGCGCCTGCCTGCGGCCGCTTTGCGACGGCGACCGCCTGGAGACCTCCGCCTCGACGGGCGGCGCCGACGATGTCTGAGCTCGTCGTCGTCGGGGGCGGCCCGGCCGGCATGGCCGCCGCCCTTGCCGCGAGCGCCGCCGGTGTCTCGGTCACCCTGCTCGACGCGGCGCCGCGCCTCGGCGGCCAGATCTACCGCCAACCGCTTCGCGACGCAGACGGCAGCGGCGCGGCGATCGGTCCGCACCTCCCGGCGCGCTTCGCCGCGCTGCGCGACGCCGGGGTCGAGCTGCTGACCGGACGCCTCGTCTGGGCCGTGTCGCCGGTGCCGGGCGGCTACGAGCTCTTCCTCGCGACACCCGAGGGGGCGGGCGCCGGGCGGCTCGTCGCGCCGGCGCTCGTGCTCGCGACCGGAGCCAGCGAGCTCGTGCTGCCGTTCCGGGGCTGGGAGCTCCCCGGCGTCACGACCGCCGGGGCGGCCCAGGCGCTCTTGAAGCACGAGGGAGTCCTCCTCGGGCGCCGGGTCGTGGTCGCCGGGTCGGGGCCGTTCCTGCTTCCCGTCGCCGCCGCCCTCGTCCGCGGCGGTGCCCACGTCGCCGCCGTCGTCGAGGCGGGCGATCCGCTGCGTCGCCCCCAGGCGCTCGCCCGCCTCGGTGCCGCGCCCCGCGTCGTGCGCGACGCGCTCTCCTACCTCGCCGTCCTTGCCGGCGCACGGGTCCCGCTGCTTCGGGGCGCGGCGGTCACCGCTGCCGTCGGCGGCGAGCGGGTCGAAGCGGTCGTCGTCTCCCGCCTCGACGCGCAGTGGCGACCGCGGCCGGACGGCGAGCGGCGCTATTTGGTGGACGCGGCGTGCGTCTCTTTCGGCTTCGTCCCCCGCCTCGAGCTCGCCCGGCAGCTCGGCCTGTCCGACCACACCGCGCCCGGGCGCCCGGGCGCGGCGGCCCGCCATGACGGGGGCGTCACCGGCCTGGCGGGCGTCTTCGTCGCCGGTGAGCTGACGGGCATCGGCGGCGCCCACCTCGCCGAGCTCGAGGGCGAGCGCGCCGGGGCGGCCGCGGCGCGCTATCTCGGGCACGGCGCGCCAGAGCGCGCCCGCCACGGCGCCCTCGCGCGGGCCGGACGGGTCGCCGCGGGGCTAGCGGCGCTCTACCCGCTCGCCCCGGGCTGGCTCGAGTGGAGCGACCAGGAGACGGTCGTCTGCCGCTGCGAGGACGTGACCGTCGGGGCGCTGCGGCGCGCGCTCGCGGGCGGCGCGCGCTCGGTGCGCGAGCTGCGCAGTGTCACGCGCTGTGGGATGGGCTACTGCCAGGGCCGGACGTGCGGCCCGATCGCCCAGCTCTTGGTCGCGGCGGCGACCGGTCGCGCCACCGCGCTCGTCGGCGACCTGCACCTACGACCGGTCGCGACACCCGTCGCCCTCGGTGCCCTCGGCGCGCCGGACGCGGCACCCGCCGACGAGCGCGACGCCGACCCTGCGGCCGCGGGGCCTTCGACAGTCGTCTAGAGTGCCGCGCCGCGGGGGAACGCGATGGCTTCTGATCTGCAGCTGTTGATCGACCACCTCGCCGAGGAGGTCGGCTCCTCGGTGGTGCTCGAGGACCACGAGCAGCGCACCCTCGCGCACTCCTCCCAGCTCGGCGTCATCGACGAGTTGCGGCGCGACTCGATCCTGCACCGGGCAACGCCGCCGGAGATCATCGCCTGGCTGCGCGGCCTCGGGATCGCCAGCGCGACCGGGCCCGTGCTCGTCCCTGGGCACGCCGAGGGGGCGATCCTGCCCCGCGTCTGCGCCCCGGCGCGTTATCGGGACCGGCTCCTCGGCTTCGTCTGGGTCATCGACGGCGACGGCGCGGTCGCCGCCAACCACCTGCCGGCGATCGCCAAGACTGCCGAGCACGCCGCGGTGCTGCTCTATGAGGAACAGCTCGCCCAGCGGCTCATGGGCCAGGTGCTCTCCCACCTCCTCTCGCCCTCCGAAGAGCTGCGCGCCGCGGCCGCGCAGCAGATCGCCGACCAGGCACTGTTCACCTCGGGCCAGCCCGTCGCCGCGGTCGTCATCCAGCCGATCGCCGCCGGCGGCGGGCTCGATCCGGGGCTCGTGCTCGAGCAGGGGCTCACCGACGTCGGCTGGGAGGCGCCGGCGGGCTCACTGCTGCGGCTGGCGCTCAGCGATCACGCGGTGCTCTTGGTGCGCTTGCGCGGGGGCGACGACGCCGTGCTCGAGCTGGCCGGCGCCGCGCAGGCGGCGTGCGCGCGGCGCCTCCAGGCCGCCGGCGGCGCGCCGGTGCGGGTGGTCGCGGCGATCGGCGATGCCTGCGCCGAGCTGCCCCACGTCGTCGCCTCCTACCGCCAGGCCCGGCTCGCCGCCAAGGTCGCCGCCGCCATCCCCTCGACCGGCGACCTCGTGCGCTGGTCCGAGCTCGGGGTGTTCCGCGCCCTCGCGCAGCTGCCGACCCGGGAGGCCCAGGAGGCCGCGCTCGACCCGCGGGTCTGTGCGCTCCTCGAGATCGGCGAGGCGGCGCTGGTCGACACCGTCGAGACCTTTCTCGACCTCGCCGGCGACGTGAAGGCCGCCTCGGAGGCGCTCCACCTCCACCGCGGCACCCTCTACTACCGCCTGGCCAAGGCCGAGCGATTGACCGGAGTCGACTTCTCCAACGGCTACGACCGCCTCACCGTCCACCTCGGCCTGAAGCTCGCCCGCCTCACCGGGCGCAGCGCCGGGGTGCCCTGAGCGCCCCTCAGGACCCCCTGGCGGTGCTCGCTGCCTCGGCGACGGCGAGCACCGCCTCGGCGACGGCGAGGTCCTCTGCGGCGACGCCGACGGACTTGAACAAGGTGAGGTCGGCGTCGGCGTCGGCGCGGACGCCGGCCGCGAGCTCGGCGAGGTCGGCGTCGACGGGCAGGGACTCGACGGCGCCCTCGGCGAGCGGGACCAGCAGGTCGCCCGCCTCCCGTCGCGCCGCGGGGCGGGTCTCGACGACGACGAAGCTGCGCCGCACCGTGGTGGTGTCCACCTCCCGGCGCGTCGGGCGGTGCGAGCCGACGGCGATGACGTGGGTGCCCGGGGCGAGGCGCGCCCCGTCAAAGAGCGGCTCGGCGCTCGTCGTGCAGCAGCAGACGACGCCGGCCCGGTCCACCTCCTCGGCCGTCGCCGGGCGCGCCGCGATGCCCTTCGCGGCGGCAAAGGCGAGCATCGTGGCGACGGCCTCCTCCCGCCGTCCGACCACCAGCACCTCGACGAGCGGGCGCGTCGCGTCGAGCGCCACGAGATGGGCGCGCGCCTGGGCACCGGTGCCGAAGAGCATCGCCACGATGTCGCCGGCGGGCAGCAAGCAGTCCGCCACGAAGGCGGAGACCGCGGCGGTGCGCAGCTCCGTCAGCGCCGCCGCGTCGAGCAGGGCCACCGGCGCGAGCGTGTCGTTGTCGAAGAGCACGTAGAGCCCCTGGACCCCGGGGAGCGGCGCGGGCGGCGGGCGGCGGTGGTCGGGGAGCGCCACCACCTTGACGCCGCCCAGGCGAGCGCCGGCCGCCGGCATGAGCAGCAGCTCGCCGCCGCCGAAGGGGACTGACCAGCGCTGGGGGCCATCGAGGCCGCCGGCGGAGGCGAGGGCCGCGATCGCGGCCCGGGCGGCGAGGGGCGAGACCGCCGACTCGATCGCGGCCCGGTCGAAATAGGGAGGGGGGGAGCTGCTCATCGCCGAGTGCGGGCGGGGCTAGGGGCCCCCGGGGCATTCAGTGAGCGCGCGAGCGGGTTCGCCCCCCAGAGGTCCCCGAGGGTATAGCCGGCCGGAAACGGGTCGGCGTCCTCCAAGACGTCGAGGTGGTAGCCGGTGACGTAGGCCGAGCCGGTGATGCTCGCTACGACACCGCGGCGCCCTGCGACCTCGGTCTCGCGAAGGAGGCGGCCGACGAAGATCGTCCCGAGCGGCCCCTCGTTTCGGAACTCCGCCCCGAGCCCGAGCTGGCCGCGCGCGTGCAGCACCGCCATGCGGGCACAGGTCGCCGTGCCGCACGGCGAGCGGTCGAGCGCCCCGGTGAAGGTGTCGGGGCGGTCCCATTCCAAGGCGCCCGTCGAGACGACGACCGCGTTCTTCTGGTCGGCGTGCGGCCCGCTCGGCGAGCCGGTGAGGCAAGCGATGGTCGGGCCGACCACGTCAGGGCGCTCGGGGTGCACCTGCGGCGCCTGCTCCCGAGCGGCGGCCTTGATCGCCTCGCCCACGCGTACCAAGGTGCGCGCGTTCTCGGGCGCGAGGTCGACCCCGAGGGCCTCGGCGTCGGCGAGCACGTAGATCATCCCGCCGTAGGCGAGATCGACGCGCACCTCCCCGATGCCGGGAACCGTGATCGGGACGTCGAGGTCGAAGACGAAGCTCGGCGCGTTCTCGAAGGTGATCGCGCTCGCCCTGCCGTTTGCGACCGCGGCGGTGATGCCGACGAGGCCAGCGGGGGTTTCGAGCACGAAGGTCGTGGTCGGCTCGCTCGGCGCGACGAGGCCGGTCTCGATCAGCGCGGTCGCCACGCAGATCGTGTTGCTGCCCGACATCAGCGGGTACTCGACCTGCTCCATGATGACGAAGCCGCACGCCGCCTCGGGGACCGAGGCGGGGAGCACGAGGTTGCAGTTGGCGGCCGGATAGCCCCGCGGCTCGCGCAGCATCCGCAGGCGCAAGTCGTCCTCTGCGCTCGCGAGGTAGCGCATCGCCTCGAGCATCGAGGCGGCCGGCACCGCCGGTGCCCCGCTCAAGATCACCCGACCGTGCTCTCCGGCTGCGTGCAGGTCGACGGCCAGCACCCCTTGGCGCCCGAGGAGCTCCTCGAGCCGCTCGCGCAGGCGCGCCGCCACCTCGAGCGCGGCGGGCACGCTCACGGCTCCGCCGGCGCCTGCGCCGCGGCCCCGAGGTAGGCGGCGATCACGCGGGGGTCCTCGGCAAGCGCATCGCTCTCCCCAGACAGGACGACGCTCCCCTGTTGGAGCACATAGGCGCGCGCCGTGATCTCGAACGCGAGGGTCACGTTCTGCTCGACGAGCAGCACCGGTGTCCCCTCCGCCGCGATCTGCACGAGCAGGTCGTAGACGGACTCGATCATCTGCGGCGCGAGGCCGAGCGACGGCTCGTCGACCATGAGCAGCCTTGGCTCGGCCATCATCCCCCGGGCGATCGCCAGCACCTGCTGCTCGCCGCCCGAGAGCATGCCGGCGAGCTTGGCAAGATGGGCTCGGATCAACGGGAAGCGCTCGACGACCGACTCGAGGCGTTGGCGCCGGGCGCCGCGGGCAATGCCGAAGCCGAACGCGGCGAGCTCGAGGTTCTCTCGCACGGTGAGCGCGGGGAAGATGCGGCGACCCTCGGGGACCTGGACCAGCCCGCGTCGGACGCGGGCCGCGGCCGGCACGCGCCGCAGGTCGTCCCCGAAGAACGCGACGGTCCCGCCGCGGGGCCGCACCAGGCCGGAGACCGCCTTCAAGACGGTGGACTTCCCCGCACCATTGGCGCCAAGGAGCGCCACGATCTCGCCTTCTTTGACGCTGAGGTCGACGTCGACGACGCCGCGCACCGGGCCGTAGTAGACGGAGAGGCCGGAGAGCTCGAGCACGCTCACTGGTCCACCCTGTTCTAGTCGTGAGCTCATCGCTGACGCCTGCCGAGGTAGGCCTCGACCACCCGGGGGTCGGCCCGGACGGCCTCGGGGCTGCCCTGGACGAGCAGCCGCCCGCGGTCGAGCACGGCGACGCCCGCCGCGAGCTGCATCACGAGCTCGACGTCGTGCTCGATCATCACGACCGTCACCCCGTCCGCCGCGGTGCGGCGGATCACCGAGGCGAGCTCTTCGCGCTCGACGGAGCTGACCCCGGCGGCGGGCTCGTCGAGCAGCAGCATCGCCGGGTGGGCGATGAGGGCACGGGCGACCTCGAGGCGCTTGCGCACGCCGTAAGGGAGGTCGCCGGCGAGCACCGCCGCCTTGTCGGCGAGCCCCACGAAGTCCAGCCAGCGGTCCGCCTCCTCGGCCAGCTCCCGCTCGCCACGGCGATGCGCCGGGGTCCCGAACAGCGTCCCGAGGACGCTCGCGCTCGCCCGGAGGTGCGCGCCGGCGAGCACGTTCTCCCGGGCGCTCAGCTTGGGGAACACCCGGACGTTCTGGAAGGTTCTCCGGATCCCGAGCGCCGCGACGTCCGCTGCGCCAAGACGCGTGATATCTCGTCCGTCGAAGAGGACCGAGCCACCAGTCGGGCGGTAGTAGCCGGTGAGGCAGTTGAAGAACGAGGTCTTCCCCGCCCCGTTCGGCCCGATCACGGCGAACAGCGAGCGGTCCGGGACCTCGAGGCTGACCTGCGCGAGCGCATCGACGCCGCCGAAGCGCAATGACAGCTCACGCACGCTGAGCGCGGCCATCAGCGGCGCGCGCCCTCGACGCGGCGGCTCCGCCAGCGTTGCTGGAGGCGCCCGAAGCCGAGCCCGTTCTCCGGCCAGATGCCCTGGGGGCGGAGCACCATCACGAGGACGAGGGCGATCCCGAAGACGAGCAGGCGGGCCTGGGCGAACTGGCGGAAGACCTCGGGGAAGGCGATGACGACGCCGGCACCGAGCAGCGCGCCCCAGATGCTGCCGATGCCGCCGATCGACACCGCCATCACCACGAGCAGCGACTCGGTGAAGCCGAAGCTGGGCGGGGCGATAGCGATGAAGGCGGGCGCGTACAGCGAGCCCGTGATCGAGCCGAAGACGCTGCCCGCCATGTAGGCGTACAGCTTGTAGCGGCGCACCTTGATGCCCATCGCCTGGGCCGTGTCCTCGTCCTCGCGGATCGCGAGCCAGGCGCGCCCGAGGCGGGCGTGGCGGATCCGAGCACTCACGGCGACGAAGACCACCACGAGGAAAAGGAAGATCTCGAAGTAGCTCGCCGTACTCGTGAGCGTCCAGCTCCCGATCCGCAGCGGCGGGATGCCGTAGATGCCCTCGGGGCCACCGGTCTGGTTCAAGTTGTTGACGACCGTCTGGATGATCTCGCCGAAGCCCAAGGTCACGACCGCCAGGTAGTCGCTGCGCAGCCGGAGCGTCGGGACCCCCACGAAGATCGCCCCGATCAGCGCGATCACGACGGCGGGCGGGAGCGTGGCAAGGATCGGCCAGTGCGCGTGCACCGACAGCATCCCGGTCGTGTAGGAGCCGATAGCAAAGAAGGCGGCGAAGCCGAGGTCGAGCATGCCGGCGTAGCCGACGACGAAGTTGAGCCCGAGGGCGAGGCACATCAAGATCTCGATCTGGAGCCCGATGCTCGTCAGGTAGTTGCTGTGCGCCAGGTCAGGAAAGAAGCCGGCGATGACGACGAGGCCTACTAGCGCGCCCGCGCGCGCAAGGCGGGCCGCCGCGCCGCCGAGCGCGAGCGCCGAGCGGGAACGGGCCTCTTTGATCGCCGGGACGACGATCTCCTCTTCGCCTCCGCCTTCGAGCAGGCTAGACACGCTGCCCGATCCGCTCGCCGAGCAGCCCCGAGGGCCGCAGCCAGAGCGTCAGCACCAGCGCGCCGAACGCGAACAGCAGCGCCCACTGCGGGCCGAACAGGCCGGTCCCGACGGACTCGAGGATCCCGAGCAGCAGGCCGCCCACCGCCGCGCCGGCCACGTTTCCGATCCCGCCGAGCACCGCTGCCGTGAAGGCCTGCAAACCGATCGAGAAGCCCATCAGGTAGTTGATCTGGCCGTAGTAGAGGCTCGCCATCACCGCAGCGGCGCCCGCGAGCGCGCCGCCGATGAAGAAGACGAGCGAGATGATCCGGTCGGTGTTGATCCCCATCAGCGTCGCGGCGGCACGGTCCTGGGCGACGGCACGCATGGCCGTGCCGAGCATCGTGTGGTTGACGACGAGATAGGTGGCGAGGATGAGGACGATCGCGATGACCACGATCCCGAGCTGGGTCCAGGTGTAGTGCACGCCGGCGACGTCGAAGCCCGTGATCGGCGGGGTGACGGGATAGGGCAGGTAGTTGGAGCCCCAGGCGGGAATGTTGAGCGTCCCGTTCTCGAGGATCTGGGAGACGCCGAGGGCGGCGATCATCAAGGAGAGGACCGCCGCCCTCCGCATCGGCCGGTAGACAAGCCGCTCCACCGCGACCGCGAGCACACCGCCCGCGACCATGGTGACGAGGCCCACCCACGCGACATTTCCCCAATTGATCCGGGTCCCGATGGTGACGGCACCAAGGATGGAGTAGCTCACGAACGCCGCGGCCATGTAGAAGTCGCCGTGGGCGAAGTTGATGAGCCGCAAGATGCCGTACACCATCGAGTAGCCGACCGCGATCAGGGCGAAGAACGCCCCGAGAAACAGCCCGGCGACGATGTCGGGACCGACAGTGTTCCAGGCCACGTCATCCCCTCGCGGTCAGGACCGAGTCGCTCGGTCTCCTCAGGGCTGGCGCGGTGCCAGGTGGTAGGCGCCGCCACGGACCTGCAGCACGACGAAGTGCGCACCGACCCGCGCCCCATTAGGCGCGAACGAGACCATGCCCGTGAGCCCTTGGAACTTGAGGTGGTGCAGCGCCGCGATCACCTTGGCAGGGACGAGGCTGTGCGCCTTCTTGGCCGCGTTCGCCAGCGCGAAGATCCCGTCGTAGCCATAGGCCGAGTACGGGCCGGGCTGGGCGTGGAACTCCTTTTGGTAGCCGGCGTCAAAGGCGCGCGCCGCCGGGCCGGTGAGGAAGGCCGAGAGCACCGAGATCGTCGCAAAGGTGCCCTGGGCTGCCGCGCCGGCGTCCTTGATGAACGTCGGGTCGACCGAGCCGTCCGCCGTCGCGAAGGGGATGTGCAAACCGGCCTGTCGCAGCTGGCGCACGAACTCCGCGGCCTGCGCGAAGTAGCCGGTCCAGTAGACGGCGCCGGCGTTGTCGCTGCGAATCGTGTTGATGACGGCGCTGAAGTCCTGGGTCGTGTTCGGAACGGCCTGGATCGGCAGGACGCTGACCGAGCTGTGCTTCAGCGCGGCGGCGGTCAGCTGCGCGACGTTGACGGCATAGGTCGACTGGTCATCGGCGATGAGCAGCTTCTTGGTCTTGAGAATCTTGGTGAAGAAATTGGCGGCTTCCTTGGCCTGGAGGTTACCGCCCGGGTCTACGAGGAAGACATTGTGGAACCCGCCCTGGGTGAGGGTGGTCGAGTTCGCCGCCGCCTCGATGTTCGGGATCCCGGCACGCGCATAGATCGACTCGGCCGGCTGCGCGGCACTCGAGCAGTAGCCGCCGACCATCGCCTTGACCCCGAGGGAAACGAGCTTGTTCGCGGCGTTCACCGACGTCTGCGGGTCGCAGGCGTCGTCCTCTTCTTTGAGCACGATCTTGTGCCCGAGCACGCCACCTTGCGCGTTGATCCGCTGAGCCGCGAGCAGCTCACCGTCGTAGATCTCCGTCCCCGCCTGCGCCTCTGCACCGGTCATCGGCTCAGAGACGCCGACCAGGTAGGTCCCCGAGCTCTGAGCCCGGGGGCTCGCCGCATTCGCTGGTGAGCTCGCCACCCCAAAGGTGGTCGCCACCATCAGCGCCGCGATCGCCCCGCGGCGGATGGACAAAGGAATAGTCACGACCTTCCCCCCTTCTCGTCGGACACATCAGACGGCGTTTGCGCGTCGCCCCGTCGGTTGTACCAGCGCGCCGTCGCGCCGGCAATCATCGTTTGTCGAGGAACCACCTCGAGCCCTTGTGCAGTTGCCTCACGCCGGCGCCATCGCGGGCGCCCCGCCTGCCCAGGCCGTCGAACGCGATGCACCGCGGCTCGCGCCATAACAGATCCAGCTGTTCCAGCCGAGCGGCGGGCGCTCGAGCGCCCGCCGCGGCCCAGGCACCGTCACCTCCTGCATCCCGGCCAGCTCGCGCCGCGCCGCGCGCCCGACCCGGTCGCTCTTGTTTCCGCCGCGCTCGCGCGCCTGCGACGCGGGCACCGGCCGCGCCCCTCGGCGGATCCTCGCGCCGACCCGCATCCTCCCCCGTCATCGCATTGGCGCAGCCGGTCCTCGCCGCTGGTCACCACACGCGCAGGCGGGACCTGCCGGCGCCGAGACTCGCGATGGGGCCGGCGGGATAGCGGTCATCGGGTGCTTTGTGTGCGCCGAGCAGGTCCACGTCCGCCACGACCGCGCCCCCATCGCGCGCCTCAAACTCTGCGTCGACAAAGCGCACCCGCGCCAGGTCGGCGCCCGTGACGACGCCGAGGCGCAGATCGTCGAACGCCGCGGGGAGTTGGGCGTCGAGGTAGACGTGGTCGCCTTCCTCGACGACCTCGAAGGCGACCTCCTCGTCAAAAACGAGCGCGCCGTCCTCGCCGGAGTAGGCGGAAGCCCCCGGCGCGTAGGCGTTCTTGGCGACATAGGCCGGCTGGCGCACGTCGATGAAGCGCTGGAGGTCTCCGGCCGGCTCGGCGTCGACCCGCTCGAGGTACTCCTCGAAGCTCGACGGGTGGCCGTCATAGCCGCCGGTCCCGTAGCCGACATGCGCGTTTGGCAGGTTCTGGTAGGCGGCGGAGCGCTCTCCGGAGAGGAAGATGTTGCCGAGGTAGCGGTCGTCACCGCCATAGATCACGGCGTAGCCCGCGACCTGGGTGCTGTGCGGGCGGTGGTAAGGGGTCGCGCGGTCCATGACGGTCTGAAGCCGGAGCGTCCCGCCGAAGAGGTTGTGCACGAACGCACCGCCCTGACTGAAGGACTCGAAGGCGACCGGCGAGGCCAGCACGTTGTGCTCGACGAGATAGGGGCCGTGGCTCACCTCGATGAACAGGTCGCGATTGTTGCGGTAGAAGAGGTTGCGTGCGACCCGAGTGCCTTGGGTCTGCCAGTCAAGCCAGGTCCCGAGTGAGCAGTCGTGGATGCGGTTGTGGAGGATCTCCACGTCGATCGCGGCGTGCAGCTTGATCCCGGCGATCTCGTGGCCGTAGAACTCTCGTTTGATGGCGATGTTGTAGATGTGGTTGTCCTCGATCGTCGAGAAGACGCATCCGAGGTGGCCCACCACGCCGTTCTGGCCGCAGTCGAAGATGGTGTTGCGCCGGACCACGTGCGAGCCGATGTGCTCTTTGTCCCAGCCGATGTCTCGGGCGGAGAACACCGACTCGAGCTGGTACTGGTACCCGGGCTTGTCGCCCCGCAGGCTCGAGTAGTTGTGGCCCGTCGAGGCCTCCTTGCCGAGCGAGATCGCCGAGCATTTGGCGTCGTGAATGACGTTGTCCTCGATGATCCATCCCTTGGCCCAGTTGGGGCCGATCAGCGCCGGCTGATCGGCGGTCGGCGGCGCCCACGGGGTGGCGGCCTGGGCGAGCTCGAAGCCGCGCACGGTGATGTAGTCGATGTGATGCTCGATCGGGAAGAAGACCGAGCGGCGCACATTGATCTCGACGATCTCGGCGTTCGGATCCGCGCCCGCAAAGTTCGCCCAGATGGTCGTCGCGTCGTCGCCCACCTCGGCGTACCAGACGAGGCGGGTCTGCTCAGGGTTGCGGACGCGGTCGGTGACGCCCGTCCAGTGGTCGACCACCTCGGTGCGCCGCGGCGGGTCGGCGAGATCGCCGTGGTGCTCGACCTCATAGAAGCTGAGGCCGTTGAGGTAGACATCGCCAAGGTGCTTGCAGCGTGGCGCCTCCGGCTCGACGAGCCAGTCACCGGCGATCTCCTCGCCAAAGGGGTTCCACTCACCGAACAGCGCGTTTTGGACCGAAACCCGCCACACGGTGCCCGACTCGAGCTCCCAGCCCGTGACGCGCTCGGACCCCTTGATCACGACGTGCTCACCCGGGGCGGCTTCGTAGGTGATGCGCCGCTGGTCGCTCAGCCCGCCGCGGCGCGGCCGCACCCATTCCCGGTACTCGCCAGCGTGCACCCTGACGGTGTCCCCGGCCCGCGCCAGCTGTGCGGCCCGGTCGATCGTCCGCAGCGGATGGGCCGGCGACCCGTCCGCCGCGTCGGAGCCGTCGGTCGCCACATACAAGGTGGTCATCAGCTGGAGTCCTTCCGTTGCCTCTCTCGATCCTCGATTAGACCCGCGGGTGTCTCGACGAGCGGTGCTCTGAAGCCATCCCCGAGCCGTCTCGGCGTCGCCGTCCGCTGGCCCACGCGATCGGGAGCCAAGGTACACAGCCGGGCGCGCGACCGCACCCGGCCACCCGGGACCCCAGCACTCGGCTCGCCAGCGCGGCGCAGCGGACGACCCGGTGCCCTGGTTCACGGATCGGAAAAAGTGGTTACTGAACGTGACCGCGGCGGTAGGCTCAAGGTCAGCAGAGAGGAGTGGGCCATGACCAAGCGATTCGACCCCGTCGAGGAGATGCGGCCCCTGCCGGTCGCCCCCTTCGCCAACCTTTCCGAGCAGATCGGCACCGAGGCACCGCTCGCCTACGACGTCTACCGCTCGGGCGATGACCTGTGCATCGACTTCGATGTGCCCGGTGTCGAAGCGTCGGCGATCCACGTCTCGCTCGAGAACCAGTACCTCACCATCTCGGTCTCTCGCGAGCTGCCCGACTCGGACATCAAGCTGATCGAGCGCGGTCGAGTGCAGGGCCTGTTCGAGCGGCGGCTCGTCTTCCCGAGCCACTGGAAGCTCGACGAGCTGCGCGCCAGCGTTGCCAACGGCGTGCTCCACCTCCAGGCGCCGCTGCGGGCGTCGCACGCCGCGCGGACCATCGAGGTCGAGTCGCTCGACGCGCCCGTCCACCCGATGGTCGCCGCGAGCCCGTCCGCTTGAGCGAGGCGGTCGCCAGGCGTCGCGAGCGCCGCGCCGGCTCGCGCGCCGACCGGCTGAGCGCGCCCGCGCCCTCGGCGACGAGCGAGGACCGCCTCGCCGAGTTAGCGCGCGTGATCGCCGGCCGGGTGCGCAGCCGCAGCCAGGAGCTGGGGCTGTCCCAGAGCGACCTCGCCCGCAGGACGGGCCTTTCCAAGCCGATGATCTCCAAGATCCAGGCCGCCCAGGGCTCGCCGAGCCTGCATACGCTGGTGCGCCTCGCCGACGCCCTGGAGATCCCCGTGACCGCGCTGTTCCAGGGCCTCGACGAGGAGCGCGACGCCCTGTTCACCCGCGCCGGCGAGGCGCCAGAGCTCGGTCGGCCGGGCACCCGCTCGGGCCATCGCTACCAGCTGCTCGGCTCGATGCGCGGGCCGGCCAAGCGCATGGAGCCGATGCTCGTCACCTTGATGAACGAGGCGGAGGTCTTCCCGCTCTACCAGCACCCCGGCACCGAGCTCCTCTACCTGCTCGAGGGGGAGATGGACTACGGCTACGGCGGCGCCGTCTACGGCCTGGCGCCGGGCGATGCGCTCCAGTTCGACGGCGAGGTGCCCCACGGGCCGGTCCGCCTGGCGGGCGTCCCGGTGCGCTTCTTGTCCATCACGGCCTACGGCTCGCGCCTCGGCGACGAGGAGCCGGCCGCGGGGCGCGACGGTGCGCGCCATCACCGCCGCGGCCACTGAGGCGCGCCCTTCAGGGCGGGTGGCCCTCGACCGCGCTGACTACCGGCGCGCTGGCTACCGGCGCGCTGGCGAACCGCGCGCGAGCCAGCGCGTGATCTGGGCGGCCACCTGGTCGACGACGACCGGGTCGTCGTAATAGCGAAGCCGCGAGGGCTCCTCCAGCCACACCAGCTGCTTGGGCGAGGCCACGCGCTCGAAGTGCCGGCGCGCCGCGGCGGCGTCCGGCGAGTCCATCTGGCCGTGCACCATCAGCAAGGGCACGGTGAGCGAGGCGGCGGCGCCGAGCGACTCGAAGGCGAAGTAGGAGAGGTCCCCCATCACCGCGTAGCGGTTCTCCCAGCGCCCAAGACCGGCGTTGCGGTTGAACCACCGCCACGCTGCCTCGCCCGGCAGCGCCACATCGTCGCGGGCGGGGTCGACGAGGGGGGCGTAGTCGACCTCGCCCGTGGTGGCGTAGCGGGCAGAGGCGGCCCGGGCGCGCTCCAGACGGGCGCGCAGCCGGCGTGCCCCCTCGCTGGTGGGGAGGTCGGCGTCCTCGCCACCGAGCGCGACGAGGTCGCTGTCGGGGTCGCGGTAGCGGCCGGCGACCGTGACGACGGCGGAGATCCTCGGCTCGCTCGCCGCCGCAGCGATCGCCTCCGCGCCGCCCTCCCCGATACCCACCACGACGATGGCGTTCGGGTCGGCCATCGACAGGCTCGCCACCGTGCCGACCGCGGCGCGCAGGTCGGCGACCTTGCGCGCCGGATCGATCAGCTGGCGGGGCTCACCGGCGCTCTCCCCATGGTGGGCGCAGTCGAAGGCGAGCACCAAGAAGCCCTCGTCGGCGAGCCGCGTCGCGTACTGCACGGGGCTGTGCTCTTTCACCTGCCCGAGCGGCCCCAAGATGACGATCGCCGGGGCGGGGCGCTCCAGCCCCGCCGGCACGTAGAGCGTGCCGGCGAGCTGCAGGCGGGAGCTCGTGAAGCTGATCGGCTCGACCGTGTAGTTGCCATGGCGAGTGAGCACGAGCGTCGCTCCGTTCGCGTCGATGCGGGCGATCGGCGCGCCACTTGCGCCGAGGCCGCGCTCAGCGGAGCCCATTGGCCACCGCTCCCGCGTCCGCCGTGCTCAAGCGGCCGACGAACTCGGGGATCACCGGGGCGCTCGAGGCCACCGACCCGGTCTCCATCGCCTGCAGCAGCAGGCGCATGCTCCGTCGCCCCAGTTCCTCGAAGTCCTGGCGGATGGTCGTGAGCGGCGGATCGAAGAACGCCGCCTCGGGGATGTCGTCGAAGCCGACGACGCTGACGTCCTCGGGCACGCGCCGTCCCGACTGCTTGAGCGCCAGCATCACCCCGAGGGCCATCTGGTCGTTGGCGACGAAGACGGCGGTCACGTCACGATGGCGGGCGAGCTCGAGCCCGGCCTGGTAGCCAGACGCCGCCGTCCAGTCCCCGCGGATCACGCGCGGCTCGATCGCCCCGGCGTCGGCGAGCGCCGACTGCCAGCCGACGAGCCGCCCGTGCGAGTCGTCCCAGTCCTCCGGGCCGGCGACGTGCCAGACCGTCTCGTGCCCGCGGAACAACAGGTGGCGCGTCGCCCGCCGCCCGCCGGCCTCCTGGTCGGCCGATGCCGTCGGCAGGCCGCTGTGGGGCGACCCGCCCGCCACGACCATCGCGACGCCCACCGCCCGCTCTCTCAGCTCCTCAAGGACCGAGGCCCGCGGGGTCACCACGACGAGGCCGTCGACGGACTGGGCGACAAGGGAGTCCGACGCCTCGCCCAGCGAGCGCTCGTTGACCTCCTTCACGGTGGCGATGCTGACGAAGTAGCCGGCGGCCCGGGCGGCGTGCTCGACGCCGCGCACGCACGCCGCCTGGCCGTAAAAGGTGCTGTCGAACGCGACGACGCCGATGGTCTGCGACCGTCGCGTCGCGAGGGTCCGCGCCGCGGAGTTTCGCCGGTACTCCAGGCGCTCGACCGCCTCGAGGACCTTCTGGCGGGTCTCGGGCCGCACCGAGGGGTGCCCGTTCAGCACGCGCGAGACCGTCATCGGCGACACGCCCGCCGCCCGCGCCACGTCGGTCATGAGCGGCGAGGTGCGCGCCGCCTCGGGCGACGGCGCCGCTCCGGGCGGGTTCTCGATCGCCGCCGTGCTCGCGCCCGTGCCGGGCGCGCTCACTTGGGGCTGGTCGACCTCCACGGTGCCCCTCCATCGCCGGCGGTGTCGTCGGGCACAGATGTTAGCGCTACCAATCGCCCATCCCCCGGGTGGGGGCGGCAGGCCAAGGCGCGTCGGTCGCGTCGAGCAACTGGCCGTGGTGCACCGACGACTCATGACGCCTCCCCGGCGCGCCGCGGACCGGAGGTGCGGGCGATCCGTTGGCGCAGCATCGCCCGGACGTCGAGCCCGGCGCGGCGATCGAGGCCGATCTTTAGGACCAGGCAGACGATCAGCAAGATGCCGGTCACCATCGTCGCCGAGAGCGAGCTGTCACCGGCCACGAGGAGCCCCTGGGTGAGAAAGCCGAGGACGAAGGTCGCCACGATGACCCCGCTGATGCGCCCGCGACCGCCGAAGATGTCGACGCCGCCGAGGACGACGACGGTGATGGCGGGCAGGAGCAGCGAGTTGCCGATGTCGTCGCGCGCCGCGTTGTACAGACCCGAGACCAAGATGCCCGAAACGCCGGCCATCAGCGCGCTGAACACGAAGGCGCCGAGCACCGTCCGCTCGATCCGGATGCCGGAGTAGCGACCGGCAGGACGGTTGTAGCCGATGAGCGCGAGCGAGCGCCCCATGCGCGTGCGGCTCACCGCCACGGCGACTCCGATCGCCAGCACGGCGAACACCACGAGCTGGTTCGGGATCGGCCCGATCGTCCCGGTGCCGGCGATCGAGACGAATGAGCCCGGGAAGCCATAGGGCGGCGACGAGCCGCTGAGCGCCGTGGCCACCGCACCGAGGATGAACTGGGTCGCCAGCGTCACGAGCAGCGAGTCCACCTTAAAGAACGTGATCACGAGGCCGTTGAAGGCGCCGATCACGCCGGACAGCACCAGCGCGATCACCACGGCGACCCAGATCTCGACGTGCTGCTGCTGCCACAGGACCGCCATGACGATGCCCGACAGGCTGGACAGCGTGCCCGCCGACAGGTCGATCTCGCCGGCGAGGATGACGACGGCCTCGCCGAGCGCGATCGCCCCGACGTCGAGGAACTGTTCGCTGAGCGCGAGCAGCCCCGACCCGTTCCCGAAGAAGCCCGAGACGGTCACCGAGAAGTAGAGGACCTCGAGCACGAGGAGCAGGACGAGGGCGAGCACCCAGTTGCGGTCCCGCCGTCGCGTGTCCGCCCGTCTCGCGACGGTGGCCGCGGGCGCCGCCGGGCGCGGCAGTTTCAGGTCGATCATCTCGCCACCTCGCCACCTCGCCGTCGTGCGCGCGAGGCGAGCGTGCCCGAGTGCCGGTCCGTCACCATCGCGAGCAGGATCAGCGCACCGACGCCCGCGGGCTCCCAGATCGCCGGAATGCGGGCAAAGACCATCGCCGTGAGCGCCACCGACAAGAAGATCGCCCCGAGCACGCTGCCGATCACCCCGCCCCGGCCGCCGGTCAGCGTCGTGCCGCCGATCAAGGTGGCGGCGATCGAGGTCAGCTCGACATTGGAGTCGGTGCCCGTCGTCGAATCCGCCGAGCCGGTGTGGCAGAGGTAGATCAGGCCGGCGATGCCGGCAAGCAGGCCCGAGAGCACGTAGGTCGTGAAGATGATCCGCCGCACCGCGATCCCCGAGCGGTGGGCGGCGTCCGCGTTGTTGCCGACCGCGTAGATGGAGCGGCCGAGATTGGTCTGGCGCAGAAAGAGCGCCACCGCCACGGCGATCCCCACCGCGATCACGAGCACCCAGGGAACGCCGCTGAGGAGGTCCGCGTTCCCGAGCGTGTCGTAGGCGTTCGGGATGTTCACGACCTCCTGGCCGTTCGCCAAGATGAACTGGAGGCCGCCGTAGACTGACAGCGTCGCGAGCGTGGTGATGATCGGCGGGATGCGGGCCCAGCTGACGAGGAGCCCGTTGCCGATCCCGAGCATGATGCCGATGCCCATCACGAGCATGAGCGCGAGCGCGAGGTTGAGGTTGTGGTTCTGTGCGGGGAATCCCACCTCGACCGCGCAGATGCCGAGGATTGGAGCGACCGACAGGTCGATCCCCTTGCCGAGGATCACCAGCGTCTGGCCGGTCGCGAGGATCGCGGTCACCGCCGAGTCGGCGAGCATGAACGAGATGTTCCCGGGCGCGAGGAAGTCGGGGTGCAAGATCGCACTGGCGATGACGACGGCGGCCATCGCCAGGACGAGCTGGACTTCGCGCAGCCGCAGCCAGCGGCCGAGGACCGCGCGCCGCATCGAGGCGCCGCCGCGCTCGCGCCGGCGCAAGGGGAGCGCGACGGTCACCGGACGCCCGCCCCGACGACGAGCTCGCCAAGGCGCGCCGTCGTGATCTCGGCGCCGCCCACCTCACCGACGATGCGTCCCTCGTAGACGACGAGTACCCGGTCGCAGGTCAGCGCGAGCTCTTCAAGGTCCGAGGAGATGATGAGGCAGGCCATTCCCGAGGCGGCGAGGTCTGAGATGATGTCGTAGATGTCGTCCTTCGCGCCGATGTCGACGCCCCTCGTCGGCTCGTCGAGGATGGCGACTTGCGGCTCGGCCATCAGCCACCGGGAGAACATCGCCCGCTGCTGGTTCCCACCCGACAACGTGTTGATCGCCGCGCCGAGCGAGGCCGTCTTGACCGAGGTCCGCGCAACGGCCGTCGACGCCCCCCGCTCCTCCTCGGACTTGTTGAGCAGGCCCCACCGGCGCGGCAGGCGGGGCACGATCCCGGCGGTGACGTTGCGCGTGAGATCCACCTCGGCGAAGATCCCGTGGCGCCCCCGGTCCTCGGGCAGGTAGATCAGGCCCGCGTCGATGCAGGTGCGCGGCGAGCGGTGCCCCAGGGTGCGCTCGCCGATCCGGACGCTCCCCCGGTCCGCGCTGCGCAGCCCGAACAGAGTCTCAGCGATCTCGGTGCGCCCGCTGCCCACGAGGCCCGCCATGCCGACTACCTCATGGCTGAGCAGGTGAAAGGAGATGTCGGTGAAGACCGGGGCAAGGCTCAGGCCCTCGACGCGCAGGACCTCTTGGCGCGACGCCAGGTCCGAGGTCCGCCGTGTCCGGGTCCGCACGCCGATCTCGCGCCCGACCATCGCGGTGACGAGGTCGTCGCGTGCCACCGTGCCGCGGTCGAAGGAGGCCACGTGGCGCCCGTCGCGAAGGACGCTGATGCGGTCGCTGATCTCGATCACCTCGTCGAGGCGGTGGCTGATGAAGCCGAGGCATAGCCCCTCGGCCTGCAGGGCCCGCATGAGCCCGAAGAGGATCTCGGTCTCATGAGCGGTGAGCGGTGACGTCGGCTCGTCGAACAGGATCACGCGGCAGTGGTGCACCAGCGCGCGGGCGCACTCGAGCAGTTGCTGCTGGGCGATGCTGAGATCTCGGGCTGGGGTCTCCGGGTCGATGTCGAGGCCGACCCGCTCGAGCGAGCTCGCGGCGTCCTTTCGGATGCGACCCCAGTCGACGAGCGCCGAGATCCGCCGGCGCGGGAGCACCCCGGTGTAGAGGTTCTCCGCCGCCGAAAGGTGCGCCATCAGCGTCGGCTCCTGCGGCACGAGGTAGATGCCCCGCTCGAGCGCCAGCCGCGGTGTGAGCTCGGGCAGGCGGTCGCCGACCAGCTCCAGCCAACCGGCATCGGCGGGATACAGGCCGCTCAGGATCTTGAACAGCGTGGATTTCCCCGCGCCGTTCTCGCCGAGCAGGGTGTGGATCTCGCCGGGCTCGAAGCTCACCGACACGGCGTCGAGGACGGTCGCGCCGCTGAAGGACTTGGTGAGCCCGTGGGCGACCAGGCGGGCGCCGCTTGCTGGCGGTGGGTCCACGAGCGGACCGGACCCGCCAGCGGTGGGCTCGGGAGCAGCCGCGGTCTTCGGCTGGACCCGGTGGATGAAGGGCATCGTCATCGGCACGAGTACGTACTCACTGGAATCCTTCGAGCTTCTGCCTTTGCATTGCGAGGTTGACAAGGACGCCGCCTCCGGCGGCTCCCGCAGGGGGACGCCTGCGGGAGCCCACCGGCCGGAGGAGGACTAGAAGTCGTACTTCTTGTAGTTCGCCTTGGTGAACTCGAGCGGCTTGGAGAAGATGATCGTGTTGCGCGTCGCGCCCGTCACGGGATCGGCCTTGGCCTGCACCATGAAGGTGCCGAGCGAACCGGCGCGGAAGGCGTGCCCGGCCTTGAGCTTGTTCTCATAGGCGAGCTTGGCCACGTACATGATCAGCTTGCCCTGGTTGACCTCGTTCCAGAGGAACAGGCCCTGCAGGGAGCCGTTGGCGAAGTACTTCTGGTTCGGCTGGGGATCCCCGATGCCGAAGACGCCGATCTTGCCGGCATCTCCGAGGTCCTGGACCGCCTGGGCCGTGCCGACGACGGCAGCACCGTCGATCGGCAGGATCGCCTTGACGTTCGGGTAGGAGTGGATGATGTCCTCGGCCTGGGTCAGCGAGGTCGCCTGGTTGGACTGGCCGTAGCCGATCGTGGCGATCTTGAGGTGCGGGAACTTGGTGGCGAGGTAGGCCTTCATCGCCTTGATCCACGCCAGCTGGATCGTCGCGTCCGGCGTGGACGACATGATCGCCACCTCGGCGTTCGGACCAGTGAACTTCTCCGCCGCGTTGATCACACCCTGGGCGATCGTGTTGTACGCGGTGTCTTGGATGAAGAAGTCCCGAGCGGCCGGGATGACGTCGGAGTCGAAGGTGATGACCTTGATCCCCGCCTTCATCGCCTTCTCGAGCACCGGGGCCGGCACGGTCGGGTCGTCCGAGGACAAGGTGATGACGTTGTAGTGCTGCAGAATCAAGCTGTTGAAGATCTGCACCTGCCCTTCGGCCGATGCGGTCGCCGGTGCCGTGTACTTGAGGGCGATCCCGAGCGAGGGCGCGACCTCCTCCGCCCCCTTCACATTCGCCTCGAACACCGGCAGGCCGAGGAGCTTCGGCACGATGGCGACCTTGATCGGCTTGCCAGCGTGCTTGGTCGCCGCGCCTGAGGTGCCGACGACGGCGGTCGACATCGCCGCGGCGGCGAGCGCAGCGCCGGCGAGCGCAGCGATGCGGCGCGGCCGGCTGGTGCGTGGACTGATAGTTCGGGTCATGCCACTTCCCCCTTGTGGTGGGTGCTCGCTGATCCGGGACCCGGATTTGGTAGCGCTACCACGCGACCGGGAACCGTCGTCCCCTTCCGATCCGGTCACCTGCTCCGCCACCGATCAAGCCATCGTGATAGCGCTACCACCATCCGATACCAGGACATTGATAGCGCTATCATGATCGAGTGCCCGACCGTCCCCCCGGGCGTTGCTCGACGAGTCCCCCTTACTGCTTAGCCGTACTTAAGCGGATCCCCCTCGAGTCGTCAAGGGGCTGGACGCGAGCGAACCTTCCGCCCGGCGCGGCCACCGGGCCACGCAGCATCCGTCCAGCTCGCGCCGCCACACTCGGGCGCGCACCTCGGAGCCGACCGCCGAAGCCGAGCACGAGCGCACGGCGCAGGTGTCGGTGGGCGACGCTCGTCGGCGAGGTCGCGCCAGCGGGGATCTGATCACACTGAGCGCAGTCCGGGCCCGGCGAGGGCCCCTGCGCGGCAACGTTGCCACCCGGCCAGTACCACCGGCGCGGCCAGATCACGCGGCGCAGCGTCGCCATTGCTTAGTGTGCAGGTCGCTCGCACGCGATGAGGAGAGATGATGCACCCGATGGGGACGAGGAGGCCGCGGCTCGCGACGGCATTGAGCGAGGCGCTGAGCGCCTACCACGTGCCCACCGGCGTGCATTCACGCCGGGTCGGTTCGCTGGCGAGGGAGGTGGGCGTCGTCCTTGGCCTCGAGGGTCCCGAGCTCGAATGCCTGTGGCAGGCGGCGTTGCTACACGATCTCGGCAAGCTCGGAGTGAGCGAGGGGACCCTGTCCAAGCCGGGCCCGCTCGACCCTAACGAGCGCGAGGAGATCGAGTGCCATCCCGCCATCGGCGCCGACATCGTGCGCGCCTGTGTCCCCGGAGCCGCCGCGGCGAGAGGCGAGGAGTTCGAGCGGGTCGCGGTGGGCATCCTCGAGCACCACGAGCGCTGGGACGGCTCGGGCTATCCCTACGGCCGCCAGGGCGAGGAGATCTCGACCATCGGCCGCATCCTCGGGCCGATCGACGTCTACGACTCGATGATCGAGCTCCGCTACTACCGGCCGCGCACCTTCCGGCCTGACGAGGCGCTCGCCCACCTACGCGAAGGATCGGGCACGCTCTTTGACCCTGCGGTGGTACCCGCCGTCGTCGAGGTCATCGAGCGCAGCGCCGCGCGCGCAAGCCACGGCGCTTCGGTCGACGACGCCCCGTCCCTCGATGCTCCTGGGGAACCGCTCGCCTGACCGAGCACTGCGGGGGTCGGGCCGGGCAGCGCGGGCGGCCGGGTCGCTGTGTCGCCCACGGCGATCGCGCCGGGACCCGCGGCTCGGCGGCTCAGTACACGCTGAAGCCGGGGGCGAGCGCGCCGCGCCCGCTCAGCGCACGCAGCAACTCGATCCCGCGCCCGAGGCGAACCGCGCGCCCACACAGAAAGGCGGTGGCGGCGGTGACGGCCTCGTCTGGCGGGTCGAGGTCGGCGTCGAGGTCGAGGCCGTGGAGCATGAGCTCGGCCGTGCGCGAGGCGAGGTAGGTCTCGAGCAGCTCCTCGCCAAAGGGCGTGCCCACCGTCGCGCCCTCGGGCGCCGCCGCCACCACGGCGAGCGCACGCTCCGATGCGGCGCGCACCGTTGCGACGGGATCCTCGCCGAGGAAGCTCACCGCCTCACGGGCGCGAGCGGCGATGCTCTCGGGGAGCACGTACTCAGGCCCCGCCTTGGCGACCGGCCGCTCGTAGTACTCGACGGGCAGGGTGTTGGCGCGATTGCCGTGCGCGATCAGGTCGATGATGCGCCAGACATCGGACCATCGCTCGGCGTAGCGCTCGGGCGGCACCGCCGCGACCGCGTCGGCATAAAAGCGCGACGCCGCGGCGAAGGCTCGCGTCGAGGCATTCTCCACGCGCCCTGAGGCTAGTAGCGTCGCCGACGCCACCGGCGCAGCCCGCTCCGGGACGCGCCGGCGGGGACCAACGCGCCGCTTGGGGAGGACCCTCATGCGCAGGGTGACCTACGCGATGAACGTCTCACTGGACGGCTACATCGCGGCCCCCGACGCCAGCTTCGACTTCACGGCACCCGACGAGGAGCTCTTCGGTCTCGCCACGGACGAGCTCCGCGACGTCGGCGTGCACCTGTTGGGTCGACGGCTGTATCAGACGATGCAGTACTGGGAGCGCACCGACCAGCATCCGGCACTCGGTTTCTCGACGCTCGAGTTCGCCGCACTGTGGAAGGCGCTCCCCAAGGTGGTGTTCTCCACCACGCTGTCGGCGCTCGAGGGGAATGCCCGCCTCGCCCGGGGCACGCTCGCCCAAGAGATCGAACGGCTGCGGGCCGAGCCAGCCACGAGCGACATCGCGATCGGTGGCGCGACGCTCGCCGCGGAGGCGGCCGCGTTGGGCCTGATCGACGAGTACCGGCCCCGGGTCCACCCGGTCCTGCTCGGCGGCGGCACCGCCTACTTCCCCCGCCAGGAGCACCGGTTGGCACTCGAGCTGGTGGAGGCGCGCGCCGTCTCCTCTGGCGTCCTCGCCCTGCGCTACCGCGCCGGGCGCTGAGTGGCGGGCGGCGCGCCCACCGGCGAGCGCCCGGGACCGGCCAGTCGCATGATCCCGATCACGGCACGCACTGGCCTGCGCCGCTTCCCGTCCGCGCCTCGGCTCGTCCGTGGAACGCCCGGCAAGAGCGCGCTCAGCTGGCCCGAGCGGCGGGGGCGGCCTCGCCCGAGCCCTGCGGTGCGCTGATCGGCCGGCTCGCTTCGTCCGGCCCGGCGAGGGGCACCGTCACCTCGACGTGGGTCCCACAGCCCGGCGTGGAGTGGACCGACAGCTCGCCCCCGAGGACCCGGGCACGCTCGCTCATGCCGAGGAGGCCGAAGTGGTCGGTGCGCAGCTCGTCGATCGCCGCGGGCTCAAAGCCGCGCCCGTCGTCGACGATCGACAGGCGGAGCGCCTCGGGCGCGTACGCGACCTCGACGCGCACCGCGCTCGCGCGGGCGTGCTTGAGGCAGTTGCGCACCGACTCCTGGACGATCCGGAACGCTGCGAGCTCGATGTCGCGGGCGAGCCGGACCTCCTCGCCGTGGACCGCGAGGTCGCAGTGCAACGGCGTTTCCTCCTCGACGTCGGCGACGAGACTCGAGAGCGCCGCGACCAAGCCCAGCTGGTCGAGCGCTGGCGGGCGCAGGTCGCGGGCGAGCGTCCGCAGCCGGCCGGCCGCCTCGAGTGCCTGACCACGGGCGGCCGCCAGGCCCGATGCGACGCGCTCGGGGACGCCGCGCACCTCCGAAAGGTGCTGGAGCTGGCGCGCCAGGTGCAAGAAGAGCTGGAGGGGCTCGTCGTGGAGCTCACGGGCGAGGTGCAGGCGCTGCTCCTCCTCGGCCTGGACGACGAGCTGGGCGTAGCGCTCGGCGCGCCGGCCGGCGCGGCGCTCCGCCGTCACGTCCTCAAAGATGACCTGGACCATGGCCTCGCTCGCCGAGGCGTCCACCGCCACGTCGATGCGGTAATCGTGCCCGTTCGCCAACGAGACGAGCTCGCCGGCGCGCTCGGTGAGCTGGCGGCGGTCATCGAGGAGCTCGGCTCCTGGCCGACCGATCAGCAGGGCGCCGAAGATGTCCTCGGCGGCGGGGTTAGCGGCCCGCACGATCCCGCGCTCGGACAGGACGAGGATCGGCGCGCTGTTCGTCTCGAACAGGCGGCGAAAGCGCGCCTCGGCGCGCAGCCGCTCGGCGGTGGCCTCCTCGAGGCGCAGGTGGGCGAGCCGCTCGGCCTCGATGCTGCGGCCGAAGACGAACGCCACGAGATCGACGAGGACCAGGTTGGCGACATCGCCGAGGAGGTGCCGATCGAAGGGGCGGATCGTCAGGTCGGGGATCCACAACAGCGTCGCCCACAAGGCGGTGGCCGCCGAGCCGGCGAGCCCGTAGCGGACCGCGGCGTAGCCGACGGGGACGAGCAGCAGGGCCACCGAGATGAACCCGGGCACCGCCTCGTTGTCGAAGCCACCGTGGGCGTCGAGCACCAGGTGGGCGCCAGCGATGACGACGACCATCAGCTGGATGACCCAGAAGCGCCCCTCTCGCACGGGCGGGCGCAGCGCGCCTCTCAGCGCCGCCGAGAGCTCAGCGCGAGTTGCGTGGGTCCGCGCCACGGTCCGTCCCCCCGGTCACGAGATGGTGCTCAAGCGCGTAGAGCACGGCCTCGGTCCTCGAGGTCACGCCCAGTTTGGCGAGCACATTCGACACGTGGCTCTCGACGGTGCGCAGTCCGAGGACGAGGCGCTGGGCGATCTGCTTGTTCGAGAGCCCTTGGGCCAGCAGGGCGAGCACGTCGACTTCCCGAGGAGTCAGCTGGTCGCTGCTGGTTGCCGCGCCGACGCGATTGCGGCGCGCCAGGCGAGAGGAGACGGCCCGGTCCAAGACGAACACCCCGTCGGCCACGGCGCGCACGGCGTCGACGAGCTCCCGGCCGGACGCGGTCTTCAGCAGGTAGCCGGCGACCCCGACCTCGAGCGCCTCGGTCACGTAGGCATAGTCGTCGTAGGCGCTCACGATGAGGACCCGCACCGGCGAGCCGGCATCGGCGAGGGTGCGCGCGACCTGCAAGCCGCTCATCCCCGGCAGGTTGATGTCCACGATCGCGACGTCCGGGCGCAGCCGCTCGAGGAGTTCGAGCGCGTCCTCGCCGGTGCCTGCCTCGCCGACGACCTCGACGCCCTCCTCGCCTTCGAGGACATAGACGGTGCCCTCGCGAAACAGCGCATGGTCGTCGACGATGGCCACGGTGATGGCCCGCTGGCCGGCGCGTAGCGTTTCCCCTGGCAGGGCCGCTGGCTGGGCAGTTGGCTCGTTGGTCAGTGTCGGCACCTCGCCAGTGTGGGGGAAGGTGCCGATCGGCCGCCGATGCCAAAAGGCCTCTTTGTCCTCGTCCGAAGTCCCCCCCGGCACTTCGACCGGTGGCTCGTCTTCGGCCACGTCACAGGGCACGGCCGAGGGACCCAAGCGGGTCAGCGGCGCGCTCATTGCGCACCCGCGAGCTCGCGGGCCGGCGGGCGCTGGCTGGCAGCGCCACTGACCGAGAGGGTGAGCAGGATCAACAACGGGGCCGAGTTGGGGTCGGTCGCCGAGCCGGTGGCGATACCGCCGAAGGCCTGGCCGAACCACCAGATCGCGAGCGCGAGGGCGATGGCGAGCGGGATCACCGCCCCGAGGAATCGCCCGGTCGCAAGACCGATCGCCACGGCGAGCATCGTAACCATCACCGCGAAGGTCGCCGCCGTGCCGCCACCACCGAGCAGGCGCGCGAGGTCCCGGATCGGGGAGGCGAGCCACGCCGGCTCGCCGGCCGCGCCGGCGAGCAGCTGTGAGGACAAGCCATGCGCGGCGAGGTTGGCCGGCTGGGCCAAGAGGGCCGCGCCGAGCACCCAGACGAGGGCGACCAGCGAACGTGCCGCCCGAGCGGAGAACACGCCGACCCGATCGGCCGGCGCGGACTGGCCAGGGGGCCAGGCGAGCAGGGCGGCGATCCCGTACAGCAGCACGGCTCCCGGCGCGCCGCTGATCGGCGAGGCCGCGCCGCCGAGCAGGCCGCCGAGGCCCTCGCCGAGCCACCACACCCCGAGCGACCAGGCCACCGAGGCGGCGAGCGCGGCGCGCACCTGGCGCCCGAGCACGAGCGCGACGCCAATGCCGAGCTGGACGGCGGCGAACAGGGCGTTGAAGACGACGATCCGCGGCGCGAGCAGCCGGGCGGCCTCGCTGATCGGGCCGGCGACAAAACCCGGGCTGCCCGCGGCACTCGGGAGCAGCACCGTGGTGACAAAGGTGCGGGAGAACATCGACGGCTGCAGCTGCAACACGCCGTCGAGGAGCCACAAGATCCCGAGCGCCAGCTGGATGCGGCGCGCTCGGAGCGAGCACGCGGCCACGGCGCCCTGGCGCCGTGGCGCCTGGCACTGGAGCAATCGGCGCGGCACCCGCAGGATCTGCGGTCCTGCCGTCACGGCGGTCGACATGATGAGCCTCCTCGCGGACCTCGCGCCGAAGATCAGGGGGGAGGGCGGGCCGCTGGAGCAATCCTCCAGGGACCCGGGCGATGGCGATACCCCGGTACTGCGGATGCCAGCACCCGAGATGCCACGGGTGGCTCCGTGAAAACGCTGATCCCGCCTGGCCGGGACACCCGGAGAAGCTGGCGAAACGCACCCGATCTGTTGGTCTTCGTGCGATCTCCGTAGTTCCACGGAGCGACCCCCGAAAGATTGCGCGCCCGTAGTCCCGTGGCATCCGGGTATCGCCGCTCGCCCCGAACGCCGACGATGTCGGTGTCGCCTCGGCCGTACGGGGCGGAAGGAGGTCAACAAGGTGGACACCACCCAGGCACCGTCGCCACGGCGAGTCATGATCGGTCTGAGCAGCCTCCTTGGCGGGGTCGCCCTCAGCGCAGCGGCGGTGATCGGTGTGGCAGCGGGCGTCGGTGCCGTCTGGCACGCGACGAACCCGGCGAGCGCGACGACCGCCGCGTCGCCTGCGGCCGCCTCGCCTGCGGGCGGCACGTCGCTCACGGTCAGCATCGAGAACGTCAAGACCCCCGAGGGCCAGCAGCCCGCCTACGTCGGCAGCAACGGCGTCGGCGCGGCGGTGCTCGGCACCGTGACGGCCGGGTCGCCGACGACGGTCACGATCGTCAACAAAACGCCCATGCCCCACACCTTCACGGTGCCCTCGCTCGGCGTCAATGAGACGGTCCCGCCGGGCCCGGCGACCGTGCACTTCACGATCGACCCGAAGCAGGCGGGTCTCGCCAGCTGGCAGTGCGAGGTTCCCTGCGGCAGCTGGGTCATGGCACACGCCGGCTACATGATGGGTTCGATCAAGGTGACGGCATGAGCACCTTCCCTGCCTTGCGCCACCCCGGCCGCGGGCGCGCCGTCTTCGACACGACTCGCCAGATCGAGGTCGCCGCGGGCGCCGGCTACTCGTTCTTGATGGCGCTCGACCACCTCGGCGCCCGGGTGCTCTCCTGGCGCGAGCAGCGCCGCATCGCTGCGGCGAACAAGCAGCGGATTGCCTGGACGTCCTGGGTCGTCGCAGCCGGCGTCACCAGCCTCGTCGCCGTGCTCGGCGTCGGGGTCGTCAGCAACATCTCCGACGAGAACGCCTGGCTCACCGCTGGGCCGGCGGGGGCGGCAAGCGCCGCCGCCGTGCCGATCGCCGCGACCACCACGGCGCTGTCCTCGAGCGCCAACGCTCCTCGCAACGCCCAGAGCTCCACCACCAGAAAGGAATCCTCCAACATGTTGACCAAGAGCACCGCCGCCAAGACGATCGCCACCGGACTGACCGGCGCCCTCGCCGTCGCCGGCGGCACCGCGGCGCTCGCCGCTCCCGCCGGTGCCGCCAGGGTTCCGGCCGCAAAGCACGCCAGCGCCGTCGTCCACAAGACGCTCGTCATCCAGTCGAGCGGACGCAAGGGCTGGCCCGAGTACGTCAACAGCAAGGACATCGTGCTGCCGAAGAACTCGACCGTGGTCCTCACGATCGACTCCCACGACGACGGCGCTGCCCCGCTGCCGAAGAACGTCATCTTCTACGACAAAGTCATGGGCACCGTCGGCGGCAAGGAGAAGGCCGGCGGCAAGACGCTGAGCGACGTCAGCAACAAGGTGATCTCCCACACCTTCACCATCCCCCAGCTCGGCATCAACCTGCCGATCCCCGCCGCCCCCACCGGCAAGGTCATCGTGGTGCAAGCGACGATCCACACGGGCAAGGCCGGGACCTACAGCTGGCAGTGCTACGCCCCCTGCGGCACGGGCAAGAACAGCGAGCACGGCCCGATGGACGCGAGCGGCTACATGAAGGGCACCGTCACCATCAAGTAGTCGAACCCTCGCGCCACCGCCCCGCCCCTGCCGACGCAGCGGCGGGGCGGTGGCGCGTCGCCAGCTGGACGCGATGGTGCGTCGCGCTCGCCGACGGCGCGTCGCGAGACACCGGGGCGGGTATCCAACCAAGGTCACCGGCCCCGGTGACCTTCGCCATCTACAGCACCCCTCGATCGCGACGGAAGCTTGCTCACGGACCTGCGAGGGACGGAGGCGACGTGAGCGAGCGTCCCATGACGACGGCTGCGGCCAGAGCGCGCCAAGCGGCACCTGCGCGAGCGCTCGATGCACTGAAACGAGACGGTGGGCCACGGCGAGACGGCGCGCTGAGCGAAGCGGACATCAGAAGGATCGTCCGCTCCGAGCTCGGCGAGCTGGCGCTGGCGGATCGGGGCACGAGCTCGGCGGCGATCATCGCCTCCAAGGGCACCCTCGACTGGGCCTACCCCCCGCTCATCTTGGCTACGACGGCGGCCGCCTCGGGCATGGCCACCTCGGTCTTCTTCACCTTCTACGGGCTGAACATCATCCACAAGGACTTCGCCCGCCTCCTCAAGGTCTCTCCGCTCGGCAACCCGGCGATGCCAATGCCGGTGCCGATGCCGAACTTCCTCCTCGGCCTCCCCGGGATGGGCCCGATGTCGACGCGCCTCATGCGCACGAAGTTTGCCAGCAAGCACGTGCCCGAGATCGGCGAGCTCCTCGAGGCCGCGCGCGACCTCGAGGTCCGCCTCATCGCCTGCCAGATGACGATGGACGTCTTTGGCTACCAGACCGATGACTTCATCAACGGGGTGGAGTTCGCCGGTGCGGCGGCCTTCCTCGCCGAGGCGCGGGCAGCGCACGTGACCTTGTTCGTCTAGAGAGAGAAAGAGCGAGCAGATGACTGACGCGCCACCGCAGGCAGACCTGGAGCTCGACGCGCGCGGGCTGCTGTGCCCGATGCCGATCATCAAGACCGCGGCCGCCGTGCGCGGCCTCGCGCCGGGCCAGGTCCTCAGGCTCACCACCACCGACCGCGGCTCGCTCGCCGACGTGCCGGCGTGGACACAGACGACCGGCAACGAGCTCGTCGCGCAACACCGCGAGGGCGAGACCTTCGTCTTTTTGATCCGCAAAGGCAAGGAGGCCTGAGATGGCAGAGACCGAGAAGCTCGTGATCATGGTGACCCATGGCCCTGAGGAGCCTGAGCTCGCCACGATTCCCTTCGTGATGGCCGGCGCCGCCGTCGCCTCAGACGTCGAGGTCGTGATGGGCTTCCAAGCCGCGGGGTGTGAGCTCATGAAGAAGGGCGTCGCCGAGCAGATCGCCGTTCCCGAGTTCACACCCATGCATGTCTTGTTAAAGACCGTCCAGGAGCTCGGCGGCAAGCTGCTCGTCTGCTCGCCGTGCCTCAAGTCCAGAGGCCTCACCCAAGAGGACCTCGTCGACGGCGCCGAGATCGTCGCCGGGGCGCGCTTTGTCGCCGAGGTGACCTCGGCCACCGCCAGCCTCGTGTACTGAGCACCCGCCAGAGAGGAGTTCGCAATGACCAGCATGCTGAACGAGAGCGATGCCGAGGCCTTCGAGGCCTCGACGGTCGTCGACGCCCGCGGCGCGGCCTGCCCGGGACCGCTACTCGAGGCGAAGAAGGCCATGGGTGGCATCGAGATCGGCGCCGTGCTCGAGCTGTGGTCGAGCGACCCGCAGACCAAGACCGACGTCGCGGCGTGGGCCAACAAGGTGGGGCACGGCTTCCTCGGCGTCGTCGCGGCGCAGGGCTACGACCGCGTCTTCATCCGCCGGGCCAAGTGAGCACGTCCAGCGCGACGCCGCTGCGCGCCCCGCAACTGCTCGCTCGCCCAGGCGCGCCGCGCGTGCTGGTGTTCTCGACGAACCTCATCTCCGATCCCGGGATCGACCTCGCCGGGAGCTCGCATTTGCACTACGACCCGGGCGTCGTGGTGCTGAGCGTTCCCTGCACGAGCGGCATCAAGCCGGCCTGGATCCTGCACGCGCTGCGCGAAGGCTTCGACGGGGTCTTCATCGCCGCCGACGGCGACGAGTGCGGCTACCTCGCCGACTGCTCGGCGCGCTCGGCGCGCCTGGTCGCAACGGCGCAGGAGCTGCTCGCAACCGAGGGGATCGACGGGAGACGCCTCAAGATGACGGCGATCTGCTCGGTGTGCGCCGAGCCCTTTGCGCGCCAGGTGCGCGCCTTTTGCGACTCGCTCGAGGAGCTCGGATCGTGACGGACTACGACGTCCTCGTCCTCGGCAGCGGCATCGGCGGCATGGAGTCCGCGCTCAAGCTCGGCGACATGGGCTACCGGGTCCTCGTCGTCGAGTCCGAGCCGAGCATCGGCGGGAAGATGATCCTGTTGAGCAAGGTCTTCCCCACCCTTGACTGCGCGAGCTGCATCTCGACGCCCAAGATGGCGGCCACCGCCCACCATCCCAACGTGAGCGTGCTGACCGACGCCCGTCTCGAGCGGGTCGTGCGTATGACCGACGGCGGCTTCAGCGCCACGATCCACCAGACGCCGCGCTATGTCGACGTGGCGGCGTGCACGGCGTGCCGCCAGTGCGAGCTCGCCTGCACCGTGGCGGTGCCGGACCAGTACAACGGCGAGCTGGTGTCGCGCCGCGCCGCCTACCTGCCCTTCCCCCAGGCGCTGCCGCAAAAGGCGCTCATCGAGCGGGCCGGCACCTCCCCGTGCACCTTTGCGTGCCCTGCGGGGATCAAAGCGCACGGCTACGTGTCGCTCGTGCGTAGCGGCGAGTACGACAAGGCGTTCGCGCTCGTCTCGGAGACGACGCCGCTCGTCGGGAGCCTCGGGCGGGCCTGCTACGCGCCCTGCGAGGCGGCCTGCACCCGAGGAGCGCTCGAGGGCCCGCTCGCCATTCGGCGCCTCAAGCGGTTCGTCGCCGATGTGCACTATGGGTCCGACGGTAACCACGAAGCGCCCGCCCGTCCCGAACCGAGCGGCAAGCGGGTGGCGATCGTGGGATCGGGGCCGGCGGGGGTGACCGCCGCCTGGCAGCTCGCGCGCGCCGGGCACGCGGTCCGCATCTTCGAGGCCGCGCCCGTCGCCGGCGGCGCCATGCGCCTCTCGATCCCCTCCTACCGCCTGCCGGTGGCGACGGTCGAGCGCGACCTCGCCAACCTCGCCGAGCTCGGCGTCGAGATCGAGACCGGGCATTTGGTGCGCGACCTCGCCGAGCTGCGGGCGGGCGGCTTCGACGCCGTGCTCGTGGCGACCGGCACGCCCCTTGCCGCACGGCTCGGCGTGGCGGGAGAGGACCTCGACGGGGTGCGCAGCGCCCTCGGGCTGCTGCGTGACCTCAAGCTCGGTGCGCCAGTGGACCTCACCGATCGCACCGTCGCCGTGATCGGCGGCGGCAACGTGGCGATCGACGCGGCGCGCAGCGCCGCACGCCTCGGCGCCCGCTCGGTGCACCTCGTCTGCCTCGAGCAGCGCGAGCACATGCCGGCGCACGCCTTCGAGGTCGAAGAGGCGCTCGCCGAAGGGATCGAGCTCCATGACGGCTGGGGCATCGCCGACCTGTCCGGGAGCGACGCCGTGGCGTCCGTCGGGCTGAAGGCCTGCACGGCCGTCTTCGACGCCGACGGCCGCTTCGCTCCCACCTACGACGATCGCCGGCGCGCCGAGCTCGGCGCCGACGTCGTGCTCGTCGCGATCGGCATGGAGGTCGACACCGCGGCCTTCCCCTCCCTCGCCCCGGCGGGGTCTCGGCGCCTTCGGGCCGACCCGGCGACGTTTCGCACCGCCGAGGAGGGAGTCTTCGCCGCCGGCGATGCGGTCAGCGGGCCCTCCACGATCGCCCAGGCGGTCGGCGCCGGACGCGACGCCGCCCACATGATCGACCGCTACCTCTCGGGAAAGGATCTCGCCGGCCTCGAGGTGCCGCTACCGGTCGTCTCCCACGACGCGGTGCTCGCCCGCCAGCGCGCCTATACGCGCCGCGAGGCGTTCGTCCACCGGCCGGTACTCTCGCCCGCACCTCGGGGATTCGCGGAGCTCGAGGGACCGCTCAGCGAGGACGAGGCGCTCGCTGCGGCCGGACGCTGTTTGGACTGCGGGGTCTGCTCGGAGTGCCACGAGTGCGTCGCCGCCTGCCCGGCGGACGCCATCCATCTCGAGATGCGCCCCGAGGACCACACGGTGCGCGCCGGGGCCGTGATCGTGTCCACCGGCTACCGCCTCTTCGACGCGGACCTCAAGCCGCAGTACGGCTACGGGCGATTCAAGAACGTCGTCACCGGGACCCAGATGGAGCGCTTGCTGGCACCAACACGCCCCTATCACGGGGTCCTGCGCCCAGGCGACGGCAAGGTCCCCGAGAAGATCGCCTACGTCATGTGCACGGGCTCTCGAGACGAGACGGTCAACAACCCGATGTGCTCGAAGTTCTGCTGTATGTACTCGCTCAAGCAGAACCAGCTGATCCTCGGCGCGCTCCCCCTCGCCGATGTCACCGTCCACTACATCGACATCCGGGCGGCAGGAAAGGGCTACGACGAGTTCTTCGAGCAGGCCAAGGCGATGGGGACGACCTTCATCAAAGGGCGCGTCGCCGAGATCAACGAGCTCGAGAACGGCGACCTCATGCTCTCCTACGAGGACATCGCGCACGGCGGCGTGCGAGTGGCCGAGTACGACCTCGTGGTGCTGGCGGTCGGCGTGCAGCCGAGCCCCGGCATCGCCCGGCTCTTCGAGGACGGCCTCGAGCTCGACCCACAGGGCTTCGTGCTCGAGGTCAGCGAGGACGATCACCCCGCGGCGACGAGCATTCCCGGCGTCTTTGCCGCCGGAGCGGTCACCGGCCCGCGCGACATCCCCGAGTCGATCCTGCATGCCGGGGCGGCCGCCGTGCAGGCGGCGGCCTACCTTCAGTCCACGAGGGTGCCGGCATGACCGCCCCTCAGCCCCGCCGGCGCCGCATCGGCGTCTACGTCTGCCACTGCGGCGGGAACATCTCTGACTACGTCGATGTCGGCCGCGTCGTCGAGGCGGTGCGAGAAGAGGACGACGTGGTCGTTGCCCGCGAGGCGATGTTCACGTGCTCGGAAGCCACCCAGCGCGAAATCGTCGAGGACATCGCCGCCGAAGAGCTCGATGGCCTCGTCGTCGCCTCTTGCTCGCCCAAGCTGCACCAGACGACCTTCCGGGAGGTCGCTCGCCGCGGCGGACTGAACCCGTACCTCTACAGCCAGGTGAACATCCGCGAGCAGTGCTCGTGGACTCACACCGACGACCGCGCGGGGGCAACGGAGAAGGCGATCCGCCTCGTCCGGGCCGGCATCGCGAAGACCCGCCTCTCGGCGCCGCTCGAGCCGCTCAACGTGACGACGACGCGTCGCGCCCTCGTGGTGGGCGGCGGCGTCGCCGGCATGCGCAGCGCCGTCGCGCTGGCCGACGTGGGCATCGAGGTCGTCCTGGTCGAGCGGGAGGATCACCTCGGCGGCGCCGTGGCGGGCCTCGGGGAGATGTTCCCGAACCAGGTGCGCGGCGACGAACTCGCCGCTCGCCTCATCGCCGAGATCGAACAGCGCGAGGCCATCACGGTGCGCACGCGCTCGGTCCTGCGCGAAAAGCGGGGCACCTACGGCAACTACGAGGTCGCGGTCGAGACAGCTGGCAAGGTGTCTCGCGTCGCCGTCGGCCAGATCATCGTCGCCACGGGCTTTGTGAGCTATACCCCCGAGCTCGGCGAGTACGGCTACGGGATGCCCGGGGTCGTGACCCTCGAGGAGTTCGACCGCCTTCTCGCCAAGAGCAGCGGCCCGCTGCGCGCCGGCGGGCGCGAGGTCTCCTCGGTCGCCTACCTGTACTGCGTCGGCAGCCGCAACGAGGAGAATCCGGCGTGCTCTCGCTATTGCTGCAGCGCGGCGGTGCACGCCTCGATCCTCGCGGCGCGGCGCCAGCCGTCGCTGCGCCAGTTCCACCTGCATCGCGACCTCCGCACCTATGGGCGCAACGAGCTCGCCTTTCGCGAGTCTCGGCGTCTCGGCTCGCTCTACCTGCGCTTTGGCGACGACGACGCGCCCCGGATCAGCGCCGAGGGCGAACAGGTGCGCGTCATCGTGCGCGACCAGTTGGCGGCCGGCGAGGAGCTCGCCCTTTCGGTGGACCTGCTCGTGCTCGTGACGGGCATGCGCCCGCGGTCGAACGATGAGCTCGTGAACACCCTGAAGCTGCCGGTCGGCCGGGACGGCTTCTTCAACGAGATCCACCCCAAGCTCCGGCCCGTCGAGACGATCGTCGACGGCGTGAGCATCTGCGGCGCGTGCCAGGGACCAAAGACCGCCGCCGAGGCGGTCACCTCGGGGCTCGCGGCCGCGGCGCATGCCGCCGCCGTGCTGAAACGCGGCGTCGCCGAGCTCGACCCGGAGGTCGCAATCGTGCGCGCCGAGGCGTGCAGCGGCTGTGGGGAGTGCGTCTCCGCCTGCCCCTTTGCAGCGATCGCGCTTCTCGATGGCGCGTCGCCGCGCGCCCGGGTAGACGCCTCGGCGTGCAAGGGATGCGGCGCCTGCGTGCCGGTCTGCCCGGAAGACGCGATCGATCTCCAGGGATACCGGGACGTTCAGCTGCGGGCGATGATCACGGCGATGGCCGGGGAGGTGGCGCCATGACCCGGGAGGTACGCGAGGTCGTGCGCGACGAGCCGCTGGTTCGTCGCCGGCTGCTCCAGCTCCTCGAGGCGGGACCGCTCACCGTGCCTGAGCTCGCTGCGGCCTCGGGGCACCCGGCCGACGAGGTCGTGATCTGGGTGATGGGCATGCGCAAGTACGGCGACGTGACGGTCGGCGAGCCAACCCCAGAGGGCTACTTCTCCTACGCGGTGGCAAAGCGATGACGGCCACCGTGTCGCCACAGGTCGCCGACGCGCTGCGCACCCTCGGGCCCTTTGATCCCGAGGTCTGCATGAGCTGTGGCACCTGCACGGCAACCTGCCCGCTCGGCATCGACGTCCTGCCGCGGCGCGTGCTGCGGGACGCCGCGCTCGGCCTCGAGGACCACCTCCTCGCGGAGGCGGAGGCGATCTTCTCGTGCCTGTTGTGCCGGGCGTGCGAGAGCGCCTGTCCCGCCGGAGTGCACATCAGCGAGGACATCCGGCTCCTGCGGCGCTACCTGCTCAGGAAAGAGGCGCGATGAGGCTTTCCACCGTCGACGTCGTCGGCATCCTCGCGGACAACCTCGAGCGGCGCGGATCGGTGCTGCCGATCCCGGCGCGCGCCGCCACCGGCTGGGCGCGCGGTCTCGCGCTGCCCCGCGGCGGCCCGCGCGTCCTCTACACGGGGGCGATGTACCAGCTGATCCCCTACATCGAACGGGTGGTGCGCCTCGAACAGAGGATCGCCGACACGCCGCTTGCCCGCCTGAGTGGCCTGGCGCGACGCGTCAACCGCGTTGTCAACGCGATCGGCCTCGTGGCGCGGCCGAGCGCGGCGGAGCGCCGCGACTACGACGCCGTGCCGGCCAACGTCGCCCGGCTGCTCCAGCGCGCCGGCGTCGAGTTCGGCTCGCTGTACGAGGACGACCTGTACGCCGGGGCGCTCGCCTACGACCTCGGCGCTGACGAGGTCGTGGCGGCCCACGCCCGCCGCGTCGCTCGCATCTTCGAGCGCTACGGCGTGCGCGAGGTCATCACGATCGACCCCCACACGACGACGATGCTGCGCAGCATCTACCCCCGCCTCGTGCCGGGCTACGACGTGTCGGTTCGCACGTACCTCGAGGTGCTCGCCGCGGCGGCCACCGGGTCGCCTCGAGCCGTCGAGAACGAGGTCGTGATCCACGACTCGTGCGTTTTTGCCCGTGCCGAGGGCGTGCTCGAAGCGCCCCGGGAGCTGCTGGCCGCCGCCGGGCTGCGCGTCCTCGAGCCGGTGCATTCCCGCGCCCGGACCTGGTGCTGCGGCGGGCCGGTCGAGTCGCTCGACGCCGACAAGGCGGCACAGGTCGCCGCGGCGCGGGTCGCCCAGCTGCGCGAAGTGGGCACGGCGTGCGTGACGATGTGCCCGCTGTGCCTCATCAACCTCCGCAAGGCAGCCGGGGACACGCTGAGCGTGCGGGACATCTCCGAGTACCTGATCGGCGCCGCGCAACCAGACGCTTCGCCCGAGCGCCCCCCTCAGCCCGCCCGCAGCGCCACGGTGCGCCTCGCCAGCTCGGAGATGCGCGAGGGTTCGTAGCCAAAGACGGCGCTGTGCAGCGTGTCCTCGAGTGGGTCGACGAGGTGCGCGGGCAGCCCGGCGGTGCCGACCAGCACGCCGCACACCGAGCCGGCCGTCGCCCCGGTGCAGTCGGTGTCGAGGCCGCCCTCGACGGCATAGCCGACGGTACGCGTGAAGTCGCCCTCGCCCCACAGCAGCGCGGCGGCGACCACTGCGGCGTTGTTGATGGCGTGGATCCAGTGGTAGTGGCCGAGGCGCTGGTCGGCCCGGGCCATCGCCTCGTCGAAGCCGACCCCCTCGGCGTGCGCGTCGAGCTGGTCGCGCACCGCCCGGGCGAGGCGAGAGCCGGGCGGGACCACCGACAGCGACCGCTCGATCGCCTGGCGCGGCGAGGTGGCAGAGAACGCCGTGGCGACGAGGGCGGCCGCCCACATCGCGGCGTACACGCCGTTGGCGGTGTGCGACAGCGTGGCGTCGCGGTAGGCAAGGCGGGCCGCCGCGGCCGGGTCGCCGGGACAGACGTAGCCGAAGATGTCGGCGCGGATCATCGCCCCGATCCACTCCCGATAGGGATTGGCAAAGGTGGCGGTCTGCGGTGGCACGAGGCCGCGCACGAGGTTGCGGTAGGCCGCGCGCTCGGCCGTGTAGGTCTTGGAGAACGGCAGCAGCTCCAGCCACAGCTCGCCGACGTCCGCGGTGCGAAAACCCGGCCCGTACCGCTCGAGGAGCTCGAGGCCGATCACGGTGTAGTCGAGGTCGTCGTCGCGGGCCATCGCCCGCACGTGCCCGCGCGTCGTCTCCCGCCAGGCGGGGTTGAAGACGAGGCCGTCCGGCATCGGATCGAGCACGGGCAGGTAGTCCGTGATCGGGTAGGCACCGGCCGCCTCGAGGTAGCGCCGGAGCTTTTGCCGGCTCCAGCCGAAGCCCTCGACGGGCTTGCCGAGGTTGCAGCCCACGCACCGCCCGAGCCAGGCGGCGAGCACCCCGTCCTCGGCTCGCCCGGCCGGCACGGGCTCTGCCGGGGGCGGCGACGACAGCGCCGTGATGTCCTCGAGCGACTCGGGCGCGACCTCCGTCGTGCCGGCGCGGCGACGGCTCGTGGCAAGGCGCGCGTACGCGGCCCCGAGCTCGGGGGACTCGGGCAGCGCGCCGCCCACCAGCCGGTCGAGCTCGTCCGCGCCGAGCGCCGGCTCGTAGCCACTCTCTTGCAGCTGGCGCGCCTCGGCGACCAGCAGCTCGCGCCAGTCCAAGACGTCGAACACGGCTCAGGCGGTCTCGTCCAACGGGGCGCGCATCGGCCCCAGTCTGCCAGCGCCCGGGCCGGTCGGCGGACGCGCGAGCATGCGGCGTGCGCTTTGTGTGCGAACACCGCTTTCGCGGCGATGCGGACGCGGTCGCCCGCCTGCTCGCCGACCCCGAGTTCCACACCGGCCTCGCGCTCGCCGACGTGGCTCCCCCCACGCTGGTCGCGGCGCGTCACGAGGCTGCTGCCAGCGTGCTCCGGCTCCGCTACGTCTTCACCGGGAGCCTCGACCCGATCGCCCGCCGCCTGCTCGGCGGGCACGAGCTCGCCTGGATCCAAGAGCTCAGCGTCGCCGACGACGCGAGCGGCGGCGGTCTCGTCATGTGGGCCGAGCGCGACCGCCGGCGTCTGCACGGGACGGCCAGCTTCACGCTCGCCGGCGAGCCCGGCGGTGGCACGCAGCGCCGCCTCAACGGCGAGATCGTGGTGGCCGTCCCCGTGATCGGACGCGGCGCCGAGGCGCGCCTTGTCCCTGGGATCCTGGCGCGCCTCGACGGCGAGGCGGACGCGCTGAACGAGGCGCTCGGGTCACGCTGAGCGACGGGGCGCGATTCGCCCTATGCTGTGCTCACCGACGCGCCGGGAAGCTGATCTCGGCGCGAGCACACTCCGAACCAGCGGATCCGTCCCTCGGGTTGCGAGTGCGCCACCTAGAGAACGGAGATTGTCGGTTGTCGTCTTTACTCGCGGGCTGCCACGCGCCCGTCCCCACCTTCGCCGAGCTCGGCGTGCTGCCAGAGCTCGTCGGCGCGCTCGCCCGGCGCGACATCTCCTCGCCGCTGCCCATCCAGGCCGCAACGATCGCCGACGCGCTGGCGGGCCGCGACGTGTGCGGCAAGGCTCCCACCGGATCGGGCAAGACGCTTGCCTTCTCGATCCCGCTGGCGGCCGCCATGCGGCGCAGCGAGCCGCGTCGGCCCCGCGGCCTCGTGCTCGCGCCGACGCGCGAGCTCGCCGCCCAGATCGCCGAGGAGCTCTCGCCGCTGCTCGCCGCCCGCAAGATGCGGGCGCACCCCTTCTACGGCGGGGTGGGCTTCGGCGGCCAGCAGCAGGCCCTGCGCAAGGGCATCGACGTCGCGGTCGCCTGCCCCGGGCGCCTCGAGGACCTGCTCGAGCGCGGCGAGCTGCGCCTCGACCAGGTCGAGGTCGTGGTCATCGACGAGGCGGACCGGATGGCCGACATGGGCTTCCTGCCCGCCGTTCGCCGGATCCTCGACAAGACCGTCAACCGGCGCCAGACCCTGTTGTTCTCGGCCACCTTGGACGGCGAGGTCGACGTCTTGGTCCGCAACTACCAGCACGACCCGGCCCGTCACGAGGTCGAGGTGGACGAGGACGACCTCGGTCGGGCCACCCACCGCTTCCACGCCGTCGACGCGGCGGGGCGGGCAGCGCTGTGCGCCGAGCTGATCGGCGACGCCGGCGCGAGCGTGGTGTTCGTGCGGACCAAGCACGGCGCCGAGCGCGTGGCCAAGCAGCTCGACCGCGTCGGCGTGCGCGCCGCGGCGATCCACGGGGATCGCAGCCAGGCCCAGCGCGAGCGGGCGCTCTCGGCCTTTCGCGACGGCAAGGTCCAGGCGCTCGTCGCCACCGACGTCGCGGCGCGAGGGATCCACGTCGACGACGTGGCCTGCGTGATCCACTTCGACCTCCCCGAGGACCCCAAGACCTACGTGCACCGCTCGGGCCGGACCGCCCGCGCCGGCGCCAGCGGCACCGTCATCGCGCTCGTCACCCCCGAGATGCGCCGCGCCGCCGCCAGCTTGCAGCGCGCACTCGCCGTCGAGGTCGAGCACGTCGGCGACCTCGCCCCGCTCCCGGCCGAGCGGCCCGCCGGCTCCCGCCCCCGCCCGAGCGGTCGTCCCGGTGGGGCCCGACCCGTCGCCGAGGGCGACGGGCGACGCCGCAACCGCCCGGCGCGCCCCCCGCGCCACAAGGCGGCTGCCGCCGCCAGTCGTCAGGGCCCTCGCTCCGCCACGCGAGGCGGCGCCAACAGCCGCTGAGCCCGTCACCCACCCTGCCGGAGCGGTCACCGCCGCGCCGGTAGGGTGGGTGACGGCCACGCCACGCCCCTTGCGCAGGGCTCGGGGCTCGGCTCGACCCGAGGACGGTTGCCCGATGGAGTACGTGAAGCTCGGCTCGACAGGTCTCGAGGTCTCCCGCCTCTGCCTTGGCTGCATGAGCTTTGGCGAAAAGGACCGGGGGAACCACAGTTGGAGCCTCCCCGAGGAGCCGTCGCGGGCGATCATCCGCCAGGCGCTCGACGCGGGGATCAACTTCTTCGACACGGCCAATGTCTATTCCGACGGGTCCAGCGAGGAGATCGTCGGCCGCGCGCTCGCCGACTTCGCGCGCCGCGACGAGATTGTGCTCGCCACCAAGGTGCACGGAAGGATGCACGACGGGCCGAACGGCGCCGGGCTGTCGCGCAAGGCGATCCTGTCAGAGATCGACCAAAGCCTGAGCCGGCTCGGCGTCGACTACGTCGACCTCTACCAGATCCACCGCTTCGACCCGACGGTGCCGGTCGAAGAGACGATGGAGGCCCTGCACGACGTCGTGCGGGCCGGCAAGGCCCGCTACATCGGCGCGTCGTCGATGTACGCGTGGCAGTTCGCCAAGATGCTGCACGTCGCTGACGCGAACGGCTGGACGCGCTTTGTGAGCATGCAGAACCACTACAACCTCCTCTACCGGGAGGAGGAGCGCGAGATGCTGCCGCTGTGCGCGGACGAGGGCATCGGCGTGATCCCGTGGAGCCCGCTCGCCCGCGGCCGGCTGACGCGCGACTGGGACGAGCAGACCGAGCGGAGCGGCACCGACGAGTTCGGCAAGCGCCTGTACCACGACGAGGACCGCACGATCGTCCTGCGGGTCGCCGAGATTGCCACCAAGCGCTCGGCCTCTCGGGCCCAGGTCGCCCTCTCGTGGCTGCTCGGCCAGGCCGGCGTGGACTCGCCGATCATCGGCGTCACCCGCCCCGAGCAGCTGGGCGATCTGCTCGGAGCTTTGAGCCTGGATCTTTCGAACGAGGAGCTCGAGCAGCTCGAGGAGCCCTACGAGCCGCATCGCATCGCCGGGCACTAACCGCGACCGGTCGATGGGCAGCCACCTGCTCGTCCAGCTGTCCGACACGCACCTGACGACCGCCCCTCGACTGCGCGCCGGCGCCGAACCCGCCGCGGGCCTCGCCGTGGCGCTCGCGGCGATCGAGCGCCACGGCCTCCGGCCGGACGTGGTCTTGCTGAGCGGGGACCTCACCGACCGCGGCGAGGCGAGCTGCTATCACGAGCTGGCCGAGGCGCTGGCGAGCTCGTCGGCGCTCGGTGGCGCTCTCGTCGTCGCCGTCCCGGGCAACCACGACAGGCGCGCGGCGATGCGCCAGCACCTCTTCGCCCAGCTCGAGCGCGCGGCACTGCCCACCGGCAGCGGGGACGAGCCGCTGAACAGCGTCGCCTGGCACGGCGCGCTGCGCGTCATCGCGCTCGACTCGACGATCCCGGGCGAGGATGCCGGCGCCCTCGCCCCTGCCACGCTTGATTTCCTCACCGACGAGCTCGCCCGGCCCGCCGGCGAGGGGACCATCCTCATGCTGCACCACCCGCCCATCGACTCGCCGATCGAGCCGATGGCGCGCCTCGGACTGCGCGCGCCCGAGGCGATCGCCGAGGCGATCGCCGGCAGCGACGTCCGACTGATCACCTGCGGGCACGCCCACCACCACTGCCAGGGCGCGCTCGGTGCAATCCCCGTCCTCGTCGCGCCGGCTACCGCCTATCTCGCCGACCCCCTCGCCAGCGTGGAGTTCCAGCCCGTTGCCGGATGCGGCCTCGTGCGCATCGACGTGGACGAGCGGGGGATCCGCGCCAGCGTCGCACCGCTCCCCGCCCCAGCCTGGCCCGATCGCGCCCTGCCGGCTTGACAGGCGCCGCCGCGATGGCGACCCTGGTGGCTTCGCCGCCGCCGGAGGTATGGCGCGGCGCTCGCTCGCCACGCCGTGGCCCGTTGGACGGAGGATGCTCGTGCGCAAGGTGCTGATCTCGCTGGCGGGGCTGGCCGCGCTCGGCACGGCGCTCGGCGGAGGGATCGCCGGGATGCCGGCGGCCGGCGCCAGCCAGCGCAGCGTCGCGGCGCGGCGCGGCGCGCCGCCGCACCCGAGCGCCACGGGCGGGCCGTCGCCAGCTGCAGCCCGGCGCGCATCCAGCACGACCTCTACCAAAAGGGCGTGCTCACCGTCGCCACCGACAGCCCGGCCTACACGCCGTGGTTCATCGGCAACAAGCCCTCCAACGGCAAGGGGTATGAGAGCGCCGTCGCCTACGCGGTCGCCCGCCAGCTCAAGATCCCCGCCCCCAAGGTCCGCTGGGTTGTCGAGCCCTTCGACGCCTCCTTCGCGCCGGGGCCGAAGAAGTTCGACTTCGACATCAACGAGATCTCCTACACGCCCCAGCGCGCCACGGCTGTCTCGTTCTCGACCAGCTACTACGACGTCACCCAGGCGATCATCGCCCTCAAGAACTCGCCGATCGTCCACCACCACAGCCCGGCACAGCTGCGCAACTACATCTACGGCGACCAGATCGGCTCGACGAGCCTCGGCTTCATCAACACCGCAATCAAACCCAAGAGCACGGCCGAGGTCTTCAACACGCTGAACGACGCCAAGTCGGCGCTGCAGACCCACCGCATCGACGCGTTCGTCGCCGACACCCCGACGGCGCAGTACATCGCGTCGTCCGAGATCCCCAACTCGGTGGTTGTCGGCCAGTTCAGCCGCTCCAACGAACACTTCGGGCTGCTGTTCGCCAAGGGCGACCCGCTCGTTTCCTGCGTCGACGACGCCATCGCCAAGCTGCGCGCCAACGGCACGATCGCCGCGCTCGAGCACCGCTGGCTCGGCATCTACAACGCGATCCCGACGATCAAGCCCTAGGCAGCCCGCGCCCCCTTGAGCGGTCCCGTGCCGCAAGAACCCGACGCGGCCAGCGCGCCCAGCCCGCCGAGCGTCTTGGAGGCGCGCCCGCTCGGGCCGCTCGGCTCGGCTCGACGCAGCCGGATGCTGCGCGGCGGGCGGGCGGGCGCGGTCTCGGCGACGAGCACGGTCGTCTTCCTCGGCCTCATCGTCCTCGCCTTCCTGCTCGCGCCCGGCAGCGCCGAGGTGCGGCACTACTTCTTCAACTTCTCCGACATGCGCCAGGCCTTCCTCGGCGACCCGGCCAAGGGCCTCGCCTCGGTCGGCGACGGCTTCGTCTTGAACATCGAGATGTTCCTCGTCTCCGAGGCGCTCGTCTTGGTGCTGGCGCTGATCGTGGCGATCGTGCGCCTACAGCACAGCCCGGTGTTCTTCCCGCTGCGCGTCCTGGCGACCATCTACGCCGACTTGATGCGCGGCGTGCCGACGCTGCTCGTCATCTACGCGATCGGCTTCGGCATCCCGGCGCTGCAGATCCACTTCCTCTCGACCCAGTCCTCGGTCGTCTACGGCGTGGCAGCACTCGTGCTCTCCTACTCGGCCTACGTCTCAGAGGTCTACCGGGCCGGCATCAACTCGGTCCCGAACCACCAGGTCGCCGCAGCGCGCTCGCTGGGGCTCGGCCACTGGCAGGCGCTGCGCCACGTCGTCCTCCCCCAGGCCGTCCGCACGGTCATCCCGCCGCTGCTCAACGACTTCATCAGCCTGCAGAAGGACACCGCGCTCGTCTCGGTGCTCGGGACGATCGAGACGCTGCGCGCCGCGGAGATCTACGGCGACACCGCCTTCAGCTATGCCGGGCTGACCGTGGCGGCGATCCTGTTCCTCCTCGTCACGATCCCGCTCGCCCGCTTCACCGACCGCCTCATCGCCAAGGACCGGGCCCGGCGCCTCGCGGGGGCGCGGTGAGCGCGACGCCCGCGCTCGAGCTCGCCGGCGTGCACAAGTCCTTCGCCCACAGCCCCGTGCTGCGTGGCATCGACCTCGCCGTCGCCCCCCACGAGGTCGTCTGTTTGATCGGCGCCTCGGGGTCGGGCAAGTCGACCCTCTTGCGCTGCGCCAACCTCCTCGAGCCGATCGACGCCGGCAAGATCCTTCTCGAGGGCCACGACTTGACCGCCGAGGGCATCGATCCCAACCTCGTGCGGCGAGAGGTCGGGATCGTCTTCCAGTCCTACAACCTCTTCCCACATATGACGGTCCTGCGCAACATCACGCTCGCGCCGACCGTCGTGCTCGGCCACAGCCGCGTCGAGGCCGAGTCCGAGGCGCGGGCGCTGCTCGCCCGCTTCGGCCTCGCCGACAAGAAGCGCCGCGCGACCCGCGCACCCAGCGCTTCTTGCGCCGCGTCGTCGAGTCGGGGCGCCACGCCTGATCACGGGGCGAGGCGCTCGCTGACCCAGGCATCGCCGACGCGGCGCCAGCGGACCCGCTCGTGGAAGCGGTGCGGGCGCTCCTCCCACAGCTCCACCTCGACCGGCCGGAGGCGATAGCCACCCCAGCGCTCGGGGCGCACGAGCGCCTCCTCGCCGAGCCCCTCGAGCGCGGCACGCCTCGCCTCGAGCTCGGTGAGGTCGGCGACGACGCTGCTCTGGTGGCTGGCCATCGCCGAGCGCCGCGACTCAGCCGGTCGGCTCGCCCAGTAGGCGTCGGACTCGGCCGCGCTCACCGGCTCCACGGGCCCGACGGCCCGCACCTGGCGGTGGCGCGGCGCCTGCCAGTGCAGCACCGCGGCGGCCATCGGGTTCGCCGCGAGCTCGCTGGCCTTGCGGCTCGAGCGGTCCGTGTAGAAGACGAAGCCCCCGGGGCCGAGGCCGCGCAGGAGCACCATGCGCAGCGAGGGGACGCCAGCTGGGGTCGCGGTGGCGAGCGCCAGGTGCACGAGAGCCGGATCAGCCGCCTCGCGCGCCGCGTCGAACCAGCCCATGACACTGGCGAGCGGCTCACTTCCCGAGTCGTCGATGGGCATCGCCAAAGCGTCTCGCATCGGCGCGCCGTGCACAATCTCGTGTTCGGCGCGACCCGGCGGCGCTGCCGGCACGAGCCATCTGACGCCAGGGGGCGCCGCCGGGTCGGCGGCACCGGATAATTGAGGCGATGGAGCGCCACCGCGAGCAGGAGCACAAGTTCGACGTGCAGGACGGCTTCAGCTTCGCCGCCCTCGGTCCACCGCTCGCCCGCCTCGGCGTGCACGCCGAGGCGGCCCAGCACGCGATGCTGCGCGCCACCTACTTCGACAGCGCCGACCTGCGCCTGCTGCGCGCCGACATCACCTTGCGGCGCCGCGTCGGCGGCCCCGACGAGGGCTGGCACCTGAAGCTGCCCGCCGGCGGGCCCGGCGAGCGGATGGAGCTGCGCCTGCCGCTCTCAGCCGGCACCGCCGTGCCGCCCGAGCTCGCCAAGCTCATGACCGCGTACCTGCGCGGCGCTCGGCTGCGCCCGGTCCTCACCCTCGATACGGACCGCCAGGCGACGCGGATCAGCGCCGAGGGCGGCGAGGCGCTCGTCGAGGTGGCCGAGGACCGCGTGGTCGCCGAGCGCCTCGGCGACCACCAGGTGCGCGCCTGGCGGGAGGTCGAGGTCGAGCGGCTCGGCGACGAGGGCAAGGTCGCCCGCGCGCTCGAGCGGCTGCTGGCGGGCGCCGGCGCCCGCCCGGCCGCCGCGGCGTCCAAGGCGGCGCGCGCCCTCGACGTCGCTCCCCCCGCCGACGACAAGGCGCGACGCGACCTCCTGGCCGCCCGGCTGCACGCCCTCGTCGCCATGCTCGCCGAACAAGACGTCCGCGTCCGCCAGCGCGCGCCGGAGGCCATCCACGACTTCCGCGTCGCCCTCCGCAGGACGCGCTCGGCGCTGCGCACGTTCGCCCCGCTGCTCGACGAGCCCGCCGTGGCGGGCCTGCGGGCCGAGCTCGGCTGGCTGAACGAAGCGCTCGGCGCGGCGCGCGACGCCGAGGTCCTCGCTGCTCGGGCGCGCGCCGACCTCGGCGAACGCCTTGACGAGGCGCACCTCGCCACGGTCGCGGCCGACCTCCTCAGCACACTCGAGGCGGAGGCGAGCACGGCGCGTGCCCGCCTCGAGGAGGTGCTCGACAGCACCCGGTACTGCGAGGCGCTCGAGTCACTCGCCCGCTTCGCCGCCGCGCCGCGCTACCGGCCCGGGCGGGCGGCGAGCCCGCGCCGGCTGCGCCGCTGCGTCGCCAAGGAGATCGAGCGCGTCGCGGTGACCGTGCGCAGCGCGCTCGCCTCGGACGGCCCGGAGGCCGAGGCGGCCTTCCACTCGGCGCGCAAGCGCGCGAAGCGCGTCCGCTACGGCGCCGAGGTGCTCGCCGCCGTCGACCACAAGGCGGCGACGCGGCTCGCCGCGGCCTTCACCGCCGTCCAGGACGTGCTCGGCGAGCGCCACGACGCAGTGGTCGCCCACGACCGCTACCGCGCCGAGGCGCTGCGCGCCGGCCAGCGCGCGGGCCACGCCTTTGCCTTCGGCGTGCTCGCCGAGCGCGAGCGGAGCGCCATGGCGGCCGCCGCCGAGCGCTTTCCCACCGTGTGGGCCAAGGCGAGCACCCCCAAACAGCGCCGCTTCCTCTCGAGCTGAGGCGACTGAGACCGGCGCAGTCCTGCCTAAGGTCGAGAGGAGAGGTGCCCGAGCGAGAGGAGAAGCCATGGCCGGGTCAAGCTCGTCGCTGCATGAGTCCGAGGCGGTACTTTCCCCCGAGCTCATCGACCGTCATCGGGCGATCGTCTCGATCATGGAGGAGCTGGAGGCGATCGACTGGTACGACCAGCGTGTCGCCGCGGCGAGCGATCCCGAGCTGGCAGCCATCCTTGCGCACAATCGCGACGAGGAGAAAGAGCACGCCGCGATGACCCTTGAGTGGTTGCGTCGCCATGACCCGGCGCTCGATCGGCAGCTACGCACCTACCTGTTCACCAGCGCGCCGGTGCTCGAGATCGAGGACTCCGACCAATCCTGACCAGCTGACGCCCCCGGCCTGCTCGGCTCGGCCGGCTTGCGGCGTCCCTGGAGGCCAGCGAGCACTGCGCCTCTTTGGTGTTCGCGCACGGGTTCGGTTCGGGCGGCCCGCGGTGGCCGTCACGCGTGCAGGGCGCCGTCCCCCCCCGGGGGGGCGATCCCGCCCGGTGACTCACGCGAGACCGAGGAACCGGGGCAGCTCGGCGACCGAGGAGAGGACGTGGGTCGCGCCGGCCTCCTCGAGCCGCTCGCGGGCGTCGGCGCCGGTGAGCACGCCGGCGACGATCGAGGCCCCGGCGCGCACCCCCGCGGCCATGTCGGCGGCGGTGTCGCCGACCGCCGCCACGAGGCGCACGTCGTCGATCCGAAGGGCGAGGACCGAGGCGAGGATCATGTCCGGGTAGGGTCGGCCCCGGCCCGCCTCGGCGGGGCACAGGACGAGATCGGCGAGGTCCTGCCAGCCGAGGGTGCCGAGCAGGCGGTCGCGCGTCACCGCCGAGAAGCCGGTGTGCAGGGCGACGCGGAGTCCTGCCCGCTGGAGCGCCTCGATCGTCTCGCGGGCGCCGGGGATCGGCGCCGCGCCGTCGCGCTCGAGCGCCTCGCCGTACGCGCGCTCGAAGGCGCCGTTGGCCTCCCTGGCGAGGGCCTCGTCGCCAAGAAGCTGGCGGAACACCTCGATCTTGGAGGTGCCCATGCTCCTGCCCACGGCGCGCTCCATGGACTTGCGCCCAGGTGAGGCGGCGGGGACGCCCACCGCATCGAGCGCGGTGCCAAAGGCGGCGAGCACGGCCCCCTCGTCGACCACCGTCGTGCCCGCAAGGTCGATGCAGCACAGCTGGATCTGCGGCTGGCTCATGCGAAGGTCTCCTCGGCGATCGCCGGGGAGAGGGTCATCCCCCGGCCTCCCGGTCCGGTGACGACCACCACGCCGCTCGCGAGTTCGGCGCGGTAGTAGAGGAGGGCGGGATCGGTGACCTCGCTGTAGATCCCCGCCCAGCGCCGCTCGATCGGCGGGAGTGCCGTGGCGAGCAGGCGAGCGGCGACCTCCACGAGGTGCTGCTCGGGCTCGGCGCACAGGTCGAAGGGGAAGGGCTCCACGTACTGGTGGGTGTCCCCGATGGTGAGGTGGCCGGCGAGGCGCTTCACCATCAACAGCTGCGCGGTCCACGCCGCGGGGACGGGGGCCTGGGGGCCGAGCGCCTCGCGGGGCGGTCCGGCGTAGGCGGGGTAGTAGCGCAGCGAGTCGCCGTCCGCGAGCGCTGACGCGAGGGGCGACGCGAACGGCGCGGTCTCGAGCATCTGCAGTCGCACCCGCCGCAGCGGCGCGCCGGCGAGCGCCTCGGCGAGCGCGCCGGCCGGCGAGGCGCCCGGACAGCAGACCACGAGGTCGGCATCGTGGCGCGTCCTGGTCGCGTCCACCACGTGGTGGTCGCCGAGCTCGACGATCTCGCAGCCACCCCGGTAGCGGTACCGGCCGCTCGCCTGCAGGCTGCTGCGCAACGCGCTGAGCGCGAGACGCGGCTCGACGATCGCGTCCTGCGCGCAGTGCAAGGCGGCGAGGAAGTCGCCGCGCAGCGCCGGCTCGATCGCCATCGCCTCGGCGCGCGAGCACAAGGAGAAGCCCCGCGCCTTTGCGTCCTCGAGCTCGACCGCCGCCTCAAGCACCGCCAGCTCTTCGGGCCGGCGCGCGAGGGTGAGCGAGCCGGCGGACCGAAAGCCCGCCGCCGGGGCCGCGGCGGCGATCGCCTCCCAGCGCTCACGCGCCGCCAGCGCGAGCTCGAGCTCGGCACCGGGGGCCCGGCCGCCGACCCAGATGAGACCGAAGTTGCGCACCGAGGCGCCGCGAGGGACCTCGTCGCGCTCAAGCTGAGTCACCGAGAAGCCGCGGCGGACACCTGCGAGCGCGTGCATCGTCCCGAGGATCCCCCCGCCGACGACGACGAGGCGCGGGAGGGAGGGCGACGCGCTCATCGGGCCGCACCTCCCCACCTCGGCGGGCGAAGCGGTAACACCGCCAGCACGTCGCGGTCCTCGACCCGCCCGGCACCGAGCGGGACCCCGTCGGGCCCGAGGCCCTGCCAAGCGTTCAGCGCGAGCTCGCGCGACCAGCCGGCCAGCGCGACCGGCTCGTCGAGCGCTTCGCTGCGCCCATCGCGTGCCCCGGCGTGATCGGGCACCCCGGTGGCCAGCACGAGCTGGTCGTCATCGATCGCCACCTCGACAAGGCGCGCCTGTTGGGGCCAGTCGATGTGCGAGGCCGTGGTGATCTCGAAGTAGCCCCCGGGCACGCCGGACAGGTGCGCCGCGGCGGGGCGGGCGACGATGCGATGCGCGTGGGTGTGGCCGTTCAGCCAGGCGACCACGTTGGGGAAGCGGGCGAGCAGGCGGGCGAGCTCGGGGCCGAGGACGCGGCGGGCCCCGTCGGGCGCCCAGGGGTTGGTCATCGTCTCGAGCGTGTGGTGCGAGCAGACGATGACGGGCTGGTCCGCCGCGCCGTGGTGCCGGCGGCGACCGGTGTCGTCGAAGAACGCGCCGTGCACGGCGGTGAGCTCGGCCTCGAGCCACTCGAGCTGCCCGCGGTCGAGCGAGCCCTGCCAGCCCCCGGCGCGGTTCACCGTGTCGAGCACGACGAAGCGGACCCCGCCCGCGCTGAAGGCGTAGTGGGCGCGGCCGGTGTCGCGCGCCCCCTCGCCAAAGCCATGGCCGACCGGCGAGCCGCCGTCGCAAAGGTGCGCGGCGATCCACTCCTTGGCTCCGACCGGCCGGCGGCTGGCGTCGGCGGCGACCGGGCGTGTGGCGCCGCCTGCCATCCCCCACACCCCGGCCGGTGGCCCGAACTCGTTGTCCGCCAGCGGCGCCACGAGGTCGATGCCTTCCGGCGCGGCGATCGGCTTGCGGCCACCGAGCGCCAGCGCGACCAATTCGTCTTCTGGCGGCATCGTGCCACCGATGAGCGCGTCATGGTTGCCGTAGACCGCGTACCAGGAGATGCCGAGCCCGCTCGCCGCAAGGGGCCGGCGCGCCGCATCGAGGAGACCCGGGATGAGTGGGAAGCCCCGCCCGGCACGGCAGCAGTCGTCGCGCTCGCCGGGCGGCGTGCCGTCGGGGTGGTAGTAGCGCACGTCGTAGCAGTGCTGAGCGCCGACCCCGTCGTAGCGGGCCGGGTCACCCGAGTCGGGCACGACCGACGTCCCACCGTTCAACAACGCGAGGTAGGCGCGAAGCTCGTTGTCCTGGCCGTTGTCGATGTTGTCGCCGGTCGAGATCGCAAAGCTCACCGGCGCGCCGGTCAACGGGCCGCGACCCTCGCTGCGCACGGCGCGGACCATCGCCTCGAGCACCTGGTGGGTGAGCGCCTCCTGGGCGCGGTAGGTGCCGACGCGGCCGACCGCCAAAGCGCTCGGCTGGTCAACATCGCCGAGGCGGTCGAGGAACTCGGCGCGCGCCGGGCTCTGGGCGTCGGTCACGTGCAGGTCGGAGAGCTGGACGAAGTTCACGAGCGAGCGCGCCACGCCGCTTGGCAGGTGGACCCCGAGGTCGCGGCGCAGCACGGGGGCGCCCTCGGGGGCGCCGACCAGGCGGCGGTAGCCGCCGGGGCCGCGCGGACCCGGCACGAGGCAGCTCACGGGTTGCCTTCCGGATCGGCGCCGGGAACGACGAACAGCGGCGTGCCGACCGGCTCGAGGCGCACCGCGGTCCCCGCCTCGAGGAGGCTGCCTTCAAGCGCGCTCAGCGCGGCGACGACCTCGGTCGCGGCGTCGATCCGGACCGTGATGCGCATGGTGGCACCGTGGAAGGCCCGGCCCGTGACAAGCGCGCGGCCCTCCCGGTCGGCGCTGACCCGGAGCGCCTCGGGGCGCAGCAGGACCTCGACCGGGCGGCTCGCCACGAGATCGCCCTGTCCCGGCGGGATTGGCAGGCGCACCCCGAGCACCTCGACGCTGCGCGCGTTCACGCTGGTGCCGGCCAGGCGGTTCACCGAGCCGACGAAGCTCGCCACGAAGGCGGTCGCGGGCTGGGTGTAGACCTCGGCCGGGGTTCCGATCTGCTCCAGACGCCCCGAGCGCATCACGCCGACCCGGTCGGCGATCGAGAGCGCCTCCTCCTGGTCGTGGGTGACGAACAAGGTGGTGATGCCGAGGCGCTGTTGCAGCGCGCGGATGTGCTCGCGCAGCTGGACGCGCACCTTGGCGTCGAGCGCCGAGAGCGGCTCGTCGAGCAGCAGGACGCGCGGCTCGATGGCGAGCGCCCGGGCGAGCGCCACGCGCTGTGCCTGGCCGCCCGAGAGCTGGTGGGGAAAGTGCCCGACCCACTCGGCGAGCCCGACCAGCTCGAGCAGTTCACGGGCGCGTCGCTGGCGCTCGTTGCGGGCGACGCCGCGCAGGCGCAGCCCGAAGCCGACGTTGTCGAGCGCGCTCATCGTCGGAAAGAGGCTGTAGCTCTGGAAGACCATCCCCATGTCCCGGCGCTGGGGCGGCACGCTCGCCACCTCGCGGCCGTTCACGAGCACCAGCCCCCGATCGGCGTGCTCGAAGCCCGCCAGGATCCGCAGTGCCGTCGTCTTGCCGCACCCCGACGGGCCGAGCAGCGCGACGAGCTCGCCGGGCTCGAGCCGCAGGTGCAAGTCGTCGAGCGCCCGGAGCTTGTCGTAGTGGCGGCTGACGCCGACGAGCTCGACCGCGCTGCCGCGGGCCGCCTCGGGCGCCCGTGGGGTGCGTGGCGCGAGCTCGCTGCGCGAGAGGATGCTCACGATCGCTCACCTCCAGTGACATCGACCCGGTGGCGCCGAAGGCGGCCCGGCTTGGCGGTCGCGAGGAACGAGATCGCAAAGAGCAGCGCCCACGGCAGCACGAGGCCGAAGAGGGACGCGGCCACCGAGACCTGCGCGCTCGACTGGGAGAAGACGTAGATCCACACCGAGAAGTTCTGGTACTGGTCAAGGGTCGCCATCGTGTACTCGCCGAAGACGAGCGCGACGGTGAGCACGCTGCCCGAGATGATCGCCGCGCGCAGGTTCGGCACGAGGACCCGCAGCATCGTCGTGCTCCACCGACTGCCGAGCGAGCGGGCGGCGTCGACCAGGGTGGCGAGATCCATCGCCCGCAGGCCGGCGTCAAGGGAGCGGTACATGAACGGCATCGCCAAGACCGCGTACTCGAGCGCCAGCAAATAGGGGGTCGCCTTCAGCCACGACGGCGCGACGCTGAGCACGCCGGTGATGAGGATGATCGGGGCAATCACGATCGGCAGCACCGTGACGCCGTCCATCGCTCGGCGCAGGCGGGGCAGGCGCAAGTGGACGTAGATCGCCGTCGGGACCATCAGCGCCAGCGAGATCGCCAGGGCGACCCCAGCAAGGCGCAGCGAGAGCCAGACCGAGGGAGCGAAGCCCTGCTGGCCAACGAGCGAGGTGAACGCAGCGAGCGAGTGGCCGCCACCGGGGGTGTCGACACAAAAGCGCACCGCGGCGATCAGCGGGACGAAGAAGAACAGCCCGGCCGGCGCCAAGATCGCGAGGCGCCACCAGCGCAGGCGGCCAAGGCGGGTCATCGACACCGAGCGCGCCCCGCCCAGGCGGTCGTCGCGGACAGAGACGTCGAAGGCCCCTAGCGCAGCCATCTCGACACCTTTCGCTGCAAGAGCGAGTACGCGAGCATGACGACGGCCAAGAGCGCGAGCATCAACAGGCCGATCGCCTTGCCGACGTTCTGCTGGCCAGCGAGCACGTTGCCGTTGAGGAACGAGCCGATTTGGATCGGGCTGAGGGCGATGCTGCCGCTCGTCAAGGCGTCTGCCGTCGCATAGGCCGACAACGCCGAGCCGAACAGCACGAGCAGGCAGCCGAGGATGGTCGGTGCCAGCGCCGGGAGCGCGACGTGGCGCCAGTACCGCCACGTCGAGCCACCGAGGTTGCGCGTCGCCTCCTTCCAGGTCTGCCGCAGCCCCCCGAAGGCCGGCAAGACGATGAGGACCATCAGCGGGATCTGGAAGTACAGGTAGACGAGCGCCACGCCGCCGAAGGTGTACAGGTTGAAGCCGAGAGAGGAGAGGTTGATCCCGATCGCCGCCAGCCAAGACGTCGCGAGGCCGTAGGGGTTGAAGCTGGCGATGAACAAGAATGCGAGGGGGACCCCGCCGAACTGGCCGAACACGCCCGATGCCGTGACGACCGCCCGGCGGAGCAGGCTCTCGGGACGCCCGACATAGATGGCATAGGCGATCAAGGTGCCAAAGACTGCCGGCACGATCGCGGTCAAGAGCGAGAGCTCGATCGAATTCTTGATGCCCGTCGCGTACACGCCCGAGGTCGCGGTCGTGAGGTTCGACCAGGTGAGCCCGCCGCTCGGCGCCTGGAAGGCGCCGAGCGCGACCACGACCGCCGGGACGATCAAGAAGACGATGGTGTAACCGCAAAACGGCGCCATCGCGGCGACGTCACGCAGGCGACCCCGTCGGCGGCGCGGGGGACTGGACCCCGTCGGCGGCGCGCCCTCGCCGGCGATCCCGCCGGAAAGGGGCGCCGCCATCACCGGAGCGCTCATCGCGGCGCTAGCCGACCTTTGCCGACCACTGCTTGGCGACGACCGTCTCTCCTGCGGTCAGCTCGGGCACCGAGGCGATCTCGGTCGCGCCCTCGACGGGAGGAAGCGCCTTGTAGGCGGCGCGGTTCACCGCCTGGCGGGCGACGAGGTGCGAGAGCTCGATCGGCCGGGTCTTGCCCTCCAGCCAGAGGTTCTGGCCGACCTTGGAGTACAAATACTCCTCCCAAAGGCGCGCCGCGGCTGGGTCCGGGGCGTTCTTGTTGATCGCCTGGCTGTAGTAGCCGGCGTAGTGAGCGTCGCTCGGGATGACGATCTTGAAGTTCTTGACGCTCGGCTGAACCTCGCTCGCGAGCAGGTAGTCCCACCAGATCAAGATCGGGGTCTGGCCGCTCTCGACCGTCGTCGCGCTCCCGGTCACGGGAACGAAGTTGCCTTCTTGGTGCAGATTCGCGAAGTAGCTGATGCCCGGTGCGATGTTGTGTAGCGAGCCGCCGTTGGCGAGCGCCGCCGCGAAGACCGCAGCGAAGGCGGCGCCGGCCTCGGTGGGGTTGCCGTTGATCGCGATCTCATTCTTGTAGATCGGCTTCAACAGGTCCTTGAAGGACGTGGGCGCGACCTTGACCTTGCTCGGGTCATAGCCGATCGCGATGTAGCCGCCGTAGTCGTCGTACCAGGTGGAATCCGCGGCCTTGGCCGAGGCCGGGATCGCGCTCCAGGTCAAGACGCGATAGGGAGCGAGCAGGTGCTCCTGGTCGGCCTTGACGGCAAAGGGCGTTCCCATGTCGAGCACGTCAGGCGCCCGGGTCTGGCCCTTCAGCTGCACCATGGCGTTGATCTCGTCCTGGCTCGAGCCGTCCGGGTTGGCGTCATTGATCTTGATGCCATACTTGGCCGTGAAGTCCTTCATGATCGTGCCGTAGTTCGCCCAATTGGCCGGGAGCGTGATCACGTTGAGCACGCCCTCCTTCTTGGCGGCCGCGACGAGCGCGTGCATGCCGCCGCAGGAGGCAACCGACGTGGCGATCGCCCAGTCACAGCTCGCCTTCTTCGTGTGGGCGACCGTCGTCGCCGCCTTCGTGCTCGCCATCGTGGCCGGAGCGAGCGTGCAGAGCGCTGCGAGCGCACCTCCCGCCGCCGCGGCCGACCACCGGGCCGCCGACACCTTCCCCATCCCTTGCTCCTCCTCGCCGTCCCGACCGGGACGCATGCTCGATCCGTGCCGCCGCTGCATGCACGGGACGTGACATCTCGAGAAGCTAGAAGGGCCAGATTGACAGGGATCCGTTGCGTCGCGACGCTGAGATGAACGCGCGGTGAAAGCTTGCCGTGTTGAGGTGACCGCTCGTCACGGCGGAGGTCCCTGAGCCTCCGGTAGGCCCGATCGCCGCCGATGGCTCGCCGGCGTTCGGTCGGGCGCTAAATGGTGGCGATGGCGGCGACGCCGCCGCTCAGCGGCGCGCCGCCCTCATAGCGGGCATTGCCGAAGCTGAAGACCGCACCGGCGGCCGTCGCGATCCAGTACCCCTTCCCGCCGGCCGTCGGCGCGAGGCCGACCGGAGGGTGCTTGGCGATCGAGGCGGCGGGGATCCCCCCGTACGCTGCCAGCTTGCCGCGGGCGATCACCGATCCGGTGGAGGTGAGCAGCCACAGGCCGTCGACCGATCCCACCCCTTGCGCTGCGACGACCCGGGCGCCGTGGAGGTTCGCGCTGGGGACGTGGGTCGCGTCACCGAAGGCGAAGATGCCTCCGGTGCTCGTCACGAGCCAGTAGCCCTGCCCGCTCGGGCTCGGGACGATCGCCACCACGCGCGCGTTGCGCCCGAGCCGGGCAGGGTCGAGCGAGGCCAGCTGGCGGGCGTTGCCGTACGCGAAGACCTTGCCGGTCGCCGTGGCGACCCAGTAGCCGAGGTCGTCCGGCGTCGGGGCAAGGCCGATCGTGGCCTCGGCGGGGTGCGCGAAGGCAAAGCGGGGGGCGTCCCCGAAGGCGGTGACCGTGCCGTCCTGCTGCACCAGCCAGTAGCCCTCACCGGTACTGGTGCCGACCATGCTGACGACGGGCGAGGCAACCCGGCCGCCCCCGATGCCACCGAGGGAGGGCAGGCTGCCGAACCCCTCGACGAGCCCCGCGGGGCTCACCACGCGGTAGCCGGCCGCGCCATAACTCGACAAGAGCGGCCCCTTGCTTGCCCAGGGACCCCGCCCGTGCGCCGCGTTCTCCGCCGCGACCCGGAAGGTCAGGGCGCGTCCGCTCGGCAGCGAGGCGAACGCGTACGAGCGCGCCGAGGCGGCGAGGTGGGCGCCAAGGGGCGCCATCCCCGCCCCGCTCACCAGCACGACGTAGCCGGTCACCGGCGATCCCCCGTCGCTCGCCGGAGGGCTCCAGTGCAGGCTCGCCGCGCTGGCGCGCAGCGTGACGTGCAAGGGCGCCGGCGCGCTCGGCGCGCTCGGCAGGTAGTGGAACCGCAGCGTCGAGCGCTGCGCGCTGGTCCCGGCGCGCGTCACGGCCCGCACCGGGACGCTCGCCGCGGCGGGACCAGGCGGCGAGAGCACCCGGACGACATAGGGATCCCCGTCGGGGTAGCCGACGACCGGCTCGATCCGCTTGCTCAGCGCATGACCGAAGCGCACGGCCGTGGTCCCGTTCAGCCCGTTGCCGAACAGATCGACGGCGGTGCCCCCCGCCGCCGGCCCCGAGGCCCGGCTGATCGCCGCCAGGCTCGGACGACCGACGGAGTAGTAGACGAAGGTGTCGACCGACGGGTCGCGCCCCGAGCACGCCGTTGCGCTGCAGGCGAGCACGTCGACCGGTCCGGGCAGGTCGGCCGGCGTGCGCACGGTAACCGCGCGCGCCGTGCGCGAGCTGATCCGCACGCTGAGCGAGGCGCCGAAGGCGCTGGGCGAGACCTGGCTCGCGAACTCGACGTAGTCCACCAGTCCCATGCCGTGGCCGCGGATGACGATCCGGCTCCCCCCCGTCGCCGGGCCGCCGAAAGCAGACATCGCGGAGATCTCCGGAACGCCGGCGAACCAGTAGGGGACCTGCGCGCTGCGCCCGCCGACCGTCTGGACGCTCACTCCGCCGGGGAGCCGGGTCGCGCTCGAGCCGTTGGCGCTGCCGCTCGGTGGGGTGATGATGATCCTGGTCGGCGTGATCTCGAGGATCTGGGTCTGCTCGCTTGCGACCTGGCCGGGTGGACCGAAGTTCACCCACTCCAAGGTGTTGAAGCTAAAGCCGCGGCCGTTGATCTCGACCGGCGTCTGGCCGGACGCGTCCCCCGGATCGGGTGCGACCGAGGTGATCACGGGCTTGGGCGCGTAGTCGTACTCGCTCGGCGCCGGACCCACCTCGGTCTCCGGCGTCGGCGCCACGACGCCGTTGGGCTGGAAGACGATCGGCCCGGAGATCGGCGGGAGGATCGTCGCCGTCGGGCTGGAGCCGTTGGCGTCGGTGACGACGACCTGGACCTGGCACGCCGCCGAGGGCGTGTAGCCCGATCCGGTGGCACACGCGGTGGAGGGCTGCTCGGGCGGGACCACCGCCGAGAGCTCGGTGGAACTGAGCACGCTGACCGACGGCGAGGCCACGCCGCCGAAGGTCACCGACGGGACGGAGGACGCCGCGAACCCCGAGCCGTAGACAAGGACCCGGTCCCCGCCGAGGAGGTTGCCGCCCGAGGGGTCGATCGCCGCGACGCTGGGGATGGTCGAGCCGTTGCTCGCCTGGACCACGTAGTCGAAGCGGGCGCCGAGACCCACGCGTGCCGTCTGGCGCGCCGTTGACGTCGTGACCGTGACGCTGACGTTCACCGGTCCGGCACTCCCGGTCCCACTGCCGCTCGCCGCACCGGGAGGGAGCAGCGCCGCCGGCGCGGTGACGTCGATCGTGGTCGAGGACGGCACAGCGGTCACCGTGGCGGACGTCGCGCCGAAGTCGACCGAGACGGCCGCAGGATCGCCCGCTGGGAAGCCGGTCCCGGTGATCGTCACCGCCGTGCCCCCCGTCGTCGGGCCGACCGAGGGGGAGACGCTCGTGACGACCGGGGCGGGGGTGCTGGCCGTGGCGAGCGCGCACAGCGCCGCGTCGAGGCCACCGCGGCCGGCCGCGTCGGTCACGATGGGCGAACCGAGCCCCGAGGCCAGGTTGAAGCCGGCATGGGCCGCGTAGCCGAGGCCGAGGCCGAACACGTCGTTGGTGCCGACGCGCACGTTGTCGAAGGCGTGCGCATACCCCGCCGGCGAGCCCGCCACCTCATAGAGCAGCGGCGCGAGGAAGCCAAGGTCCCGACCGGCCGAGTTGACTGGCGCGGCGGCGCACAGGCGCGAGGCGGTGATCTCGGCGTCGACAGCCGCCCAGATCGGCGCCGCCGACGAGGTCCCCCCGAGCGTGACCCAGCCCGCCGGCGGCGTCGGCCACGGCGAGGTGGTCGGTGACCCAGCCGGCGCGCGGATGGAGCCGCCCGTGCCAAAGAGCGCGCTGAACACGGTGATCCCGCGCCACTCGTCGGCGGCCGCCGAGACGTCGGGGACCTCGCGCCGCGTCGAGGTCGCCGCCCCGGGAACGCCCGAGCCCTGCTGCCAGGGCGGGCTCGGCCAGGTGTTGGAGAGCCCACCGCCGCCACCGCCCCACTTCGCGCCGTCGTTCCAAACCGTCTGGCGGGGTGGGTTCGCATCGTTGGTCATCGAGGTTCCGCCGACGCCGACTACATAGGGCTGGCTCGCCGGGTCGTCGACCGACAGATAGGGCGCGGCCGGGGTCGACGAGCCGAACGGCGTGCTCGCGCAGTCGTCCGAGCCCGTGTCCCCCGCCGCGGCGAACACGGTCTGGCCCTGTGCGGCGGCCTCTTCGAACAAGATGTTCTCAAGCTGTTGGGTTTGGGGTGCAGCGGTCTGGACCGCCTGCTCGCACTCGCCCCAACTGGTCGAGATGATGTTGACGCGATCCTGGCTCACGATCGCGTTGTAGGCGTCGATCGCCCCAAAGGTCGTGTTCGGCGCCTGGTAGACGACGATCTTGGCGTCCGGCGCGAGCGCCTGGAGGTCCTCGAGGTCGAGCAGCGCCTCGCCCGAGCCGGTGCCGTTCAGATTGAAGCCGTCAACGTTGACGCGGCTGATCTGGGACACGTGGCTGGTGCCGAAGTAGCAGCGATCGAAGGTGGCGAGATCGGCGTTGGAGAACGGCTCGAGCTCGAAGACGCCGATCGACTGGCCCTGGGCGAGGTCACCCGCCCGGTACAGGCCCTCCAAGCCATAGGCGGAGGCGAGCTGCTGGTCCGTCCAACCCCCCGCTTGGAGCGCGGCGTCCGTGGCGGCGACGCAGGCCCGTGGCGAGCCGTGCGGCGCCCGGGCGGCCCCCGCCCGTGCGGCGCGCAGCGCCGCAGTGCTGACCTGGACGCGGCGTGCAACGGGCGCCCGCTCGAGCATCGAGCGCGGCGCGGCCGTGTTGTCGAGCCCAACGACCGCCGCGACTCCGCTGGCGATCGCGGCCGGCAGCCTGGTCGGCGTCGACGGCGACCAGCCGAGCGAACCGCTGGGGAGGCGGTAGCCCTCAAGCGAGGTGTGGAAGGCGCGATCTACCTGGCCCGCCGTGCCGTGCACGCTCACGAGGAGCCCGTTGGCGGAGGGCGCGGAGACCGACAGCCCCGCCGCGTGCAGCTCGCCTCGGAGTGCGGCGAACGCGCCGGGACGCGGGCCGTAGCGGGTGGCGAACTGGGCCGGCGTGAGGAAGTGGTGGTAGTCAGGCGAGCTCGGGGTCGAGACCGCGGCCGCGTAGTTGGCGAGCCCGGCCGTGTTGCGGGCAGCGAGCGCCACCCCGAGCGAGACGCGGGCCTCTGCGCCGAGCGTCCCCGTCGGGCGCGCCCCGGCCGGAGGGTGGGCGAGCGCGCCCACCTCGACGAGCGCACCGAGCGCCGCCGGGCGTGCGGCACCGTTCGCCGTCGCCGCGGGAGACAAAAGCGGGGCGAGGATCGTGAGCGAGACGCCGCTCGCCACGAGCACGGCCGTCGGACGACCGAGTCCGCTCCTTCGCACCTTGTGCTGCGGCACAAGCCACCTCCGCTCCTGCGTCAATGTCGCCGACCTGCCCTTCGCGTCCCGGGGCCATCCGGGGCGAGAATCCTCTTCGGCGGGCGAACCGACTGTGGGGGATGCTCCTGCCGCGTTCCGAGCGGTCTAGCAGCACTTGGCGGCCTGGTCAACGCACCTCCGGCACCTCGCCGAGCGAGCGGAGCGGACCCTGGCGACTCCCACCTCGAGGCCCCTCGCCGCACTCACGAGGACCCGGTGCCGGCGCGTTGCCACCGGGACGGAGCGCCCGCCCACGCGTCAAGCGCGCACCCCGAACGAACCATGGCGAGGCGCTTCCGCGGGCAGCAGAGACACGCGAGGGCTCGTCTGACGATGTTGTGGCTAGCGGTCCCGATGGAGATACGAGCGAGGGTGCGTCAACCAGTAGAAGTTGATGTCCCAGCCGGCTCCGAAGGCCTTGGGGGTGAAGACGCGCGGGTCACCCGGGTTCCACCAGCGCGACTTGGCGCGGCGAAGCGACGGTTTGCGGAAATCAAAGGGCACACCGTGGAACTCCCCCTGGGGAAGTGGGACTGCATCACGGTCGGGCTCGGCACGGCCCTCGGGCGCATCGCTCATCGTCGCCCTCCTTGCTGATGCCAACGGCAGACAACGACCTCACGCCGCCAGCTCGCCGTCTCGATGATCGTCACGCGGCGGGATCGGGCGCTCCCCGAGCGTAGAGCCGGCCGGCCACCCGCGGGTCATCATGCTCGAGCCTGATCGACCTGGCCGCGGCGGTTCTCTCCCACTCGGCGCACGCGTCGCCCACGGAGCTGTCGCCGCCGCCACCGACTCTGGGTGCCCGCGGGAGGGGCGCCTGAGCCGCCAGTGGGCCACGAGGTCGCGGGATAGCCGGCCGAGCCGACGCTGGGGCAGGTCGAGGGCTCGAGGTGGCGTCCGCCGCCACCAGCGGGCTCGGCTACGCTTCGCTGGTCCTTACCGGGCAGCGAGGATGCCGGGAGACCACGTCGCTCGGCTCGGGCTTGTGGTCCGGTGGTTGTCCTGGGCATCATTTGCCCCTCGCTAGGATGACAAAGGCGCAGTTCACAGGACGAGGAGAGGTGCGAGAGCGGCCGAATCGGGCTCACTGCTAATGAGTTGACCGGAGAGATCCGGTCCGGGGGTTCAAATCCCCCCCTCTCCGCTGGTGCCGTGCTTTCCTTGGCGCCAAGCGCTCGTAGCTCAATTGGATAGAGCATCTGACTACGGATCAGAAGGTTGGGGGTTCGAGTCCCTCCGAGCGCACTCCGAGGCCTTCACGTTTTGAACCTCCCCATCTTCACGTTTTGCTGTGACAGTGCGCGAACGGCCCCGTAGCGGGCCGTTCGGCGCGTTTCGCCCCCCCACGGCGCGCGTGCTGACCCGGGCGGTCCTGCAGCGCTCGGGTGAGGAGCGGGACTACGGCGGCGCGTTGGCGCCGGCCGCTGCGAGGTCTGCGAGGGTGCGCCGGCGCCGGGGGCGCGGCCGAGGCACTGGCGGACCGCTGCGTCGGCTGACGTCGTCCGCGTGCCGTTTGAAGGTGTCGACGAGACCGAAGTTGACGATGGCGCACGCGCAGGCGAGGAAGAGCCCAAAGGGGGTGACGCCCATGAGCTTGCACCAGCCTCGGACGTCGACGTTGATGCCGGCCTCGTTGGGGCGCTCGCCGCGCGCCCGTGGATAAGGCGCGAGCGCCAGCCCCTTAACCCGCGGTTGTTACCTTCCGCGTCACGACAACCGCCAGGTCACACCCAAACGTGAAGACCTCACCGCTAAGCCCCGGTAGAAGGGGTAGAACTTCCCACTTCTTCTGTAGGGATTTCGGACTACTCTCGGACTTCCAGGACGTCAAAGTCCGAAGGTGGCCCGTTGGGCTACCGTCACCCCGGCAGTACCTTTGCGGCTGTGCCCCCTTCCTCGATGGCCCGCGCGTGCGGTCCGCCTCGTGACTTTTGCGCCGCCATACGACGTCGCGCGGCACCCCGACAGCGATACAGACCGCTCCCTTCTGCCCGTGCACGAGAGCGCCGCCGTGGACACGGTCAATGAAAAAGCTGAAGCTGACCGACCCTCCGGCTCGACACTGCGCCTGATCGGGCAGAAAGCGCTACGGGTGCACGTCCCACTCGCGGGCGTCAGCGGGTTGGAGAGCCGCTCTGACAAGGGGAGCTGCGGATTCGACGGAATACGGCTCGGACGAGAGACTCGAGGCGGCCTGGACTGTCGGCCCCGGCTGCGTGACCGGTTGAGCCGTGCAGGCTGTCGCCTGATCGCCCTGCGCGCGGAAGGCGCCGAAACCCTCTTTGCAGGTCTCGGCACCTTCTTGTGCGCTGACGGCCACCACCGGCGCCATGCCGGGGCGGCGCCGGGTTACCCGGAGACCTGGGTGAACCCGGCCGGGATGGCCGCGGCGGTGGTGAGCAGCTGGCGGTTGGCCGGCGTATCGGGAAGCCACCGGTAGTCAGTGGTCTGGGAGTGGCCCGAGGAGGTGTCCACCTCCCGGATCGGCAAGTACGTGGTGGCGTCGACCCACGTCGTGATCACGCCGGCGGGAATGCTGCCGTCGGCCCGGACGGCGTCGCGTAGCTCGACGGCCTGCTGGCCGTCTACCGTCCCCGTGCCGACCACGGTAACCCCGGTCCGGACGGCCGCTTGCAGCTGGGCCGCGATCTGATCCGGCGTCTCAGGCAAGGGGGCCGGCGCCGTCGAGGACGAGGACGAGCCGAACGGATAGGTCCTCGTGCTCCAGGTCCGGTTCTCGTAGTTGATGTGCACCGCCGTCGTCTGCTTGGCCGAGACGGTGAGAAGGTCACCACTCACCGGGTTGCCGGCGGCGCCGAGAACCTCGCTCCGAGTGGTGGGACTGGTGGCACTACTCCAGCTCTCGGTGGTCACCGGTTGCCCGGTATCGGCGTTCGCCGCATGGACCAACGTGACCAGAACGGCGGTGTTGCCGTCCACGGCGGCCTGGAGCTGGTCCACCACGTAGGCGGCCGTATCGGCGTGTGTCGTGCCGGCCGAGTGGGCCGTCGAGGCGCCCCCGTTCGCCTGTGCCTGCCGGGGCGGCGAGCCAGGGCCGCTGGCGAGCACCGCGCCAGCAGCTCCGACGACAACCGCGGCTGCGGCGGCACCTGCCCAGAGCCGTCGTGTGCGCCACCTGGGCTGGGTCCGATGCCCTCTCTCGTCGACAATCGCCAGCAAGGGTCGGGCGGCGTTGGAGGGCACCCCCCGCTCGGTCCTCGAGAGCGCCATTGCGGCCCGGAGGACCACCTCGGTCCGCTCCGAGACCTCGGGCGGAAGGGGATCGACCACCCCGGCACGGCGCACCAGTTCCATCTCGTCCATCATCAATGTGCCTCTCTTCTCACTTGTCGTTCTGCTCTCACTTGTCGTTCTGCACGGCGTCCAGCCCAGCGAGCAGCGGCTCGAGCCCGGCTGCGGCCCGCAGGGCCACGCGGGCGCGGTGGAGGTGGTAGCGGGCGGTCCCGGCTGGCACGCCCACAGTCCTTGCCGCCTCAGAGATGCTCAGCTCATCCCAGACCACGAGCAGCAGCACCTCCCGCTCCTCAGGTCGGAGCTGGGTCAAGATCCGTCGCAGGATTGCCGCGCCGTCGAGCCGCTCGTCCACGACCGGCCAGGGATCCGCTCGCTTGGCGAGCGCCTCCATGTCCGCCTCCAGGTCCTCGTCCAGCCGGGCCCGCCAGTGGCGCCGCAAGACGTTCCGGGCGATCCCGAACAGCCATGGACGGGCACCGGGGAACGCCGGGTCGTAGGAACACCTGGCGCCGAACGCCGCAATCCAGACCTCGCTCACGAGGTCCTTGGCCTGGCCTCGACCAACCCGCCGGGCGACGTACGCCCATACAGCGGCCTCGTGACGGTGCAGCAACTCGACGAAGGCCTCGTCGTCGCCCGAGACCGACCGGCCGATCAATTCAGCGTCTGAGGTCACCGCCCTCCTTGTAGCGCCCGCGTGTTTCACACCACGTACTTGTCGACCCGCCCCCGAAAGCGTTGGCGTCCGTCCCGACCGGAAGAAGCGACCCCCGCGGTCGGGTCGGCGCCCGCGCCGCCATGGCGCACCCTGGGATCAGCGACGCGTGACATCGGCCCCGTCGGGGGAGCTTCGCGCGCGCGAGGCGCGGGCGGTCGGATCACGGCAGAGGCCAGGTCCGCTCGTCTTGATGACGTCCCGAGGCATTGCTACGACGAACTCGGAGCGGCCGATTCGGGGTGCGGTGCGGCGAGTGCCGCATGGTCGCGCTGGCCTTCGCCACCGTGGAGCGCGTCTGCCGCAGTGGCAGGTATGTCGCTTCATCGATCAGCAGCCGGTCCACCTACCCGCCGGAACAGCCGGTAAAGGCGTTCGCCCGGGCGGCTGTCGAGCGTGAGGCTACTGTCGGCCCTACCGCGTGACGAGTAAGTCTTGGACGACTTCGATCAGTCGCTGGACGGTGACGACGTGCCGGGGTTCCAATGAGCACCCTCGGTGCACCTCCTCATCGATGGTCAGGGCTAGTTGACCGTGAGCAGCGCGACTGGCCGTCCAGCTCATGGCTCGATTTGCTCGACCGTCGCATGAGCCTCTCCATTACTGGACTTACCAGCAACAGGTGAGCTCTCTCGAGTGGTGTCCGCGAGGTGCCATTAGCGCGCATGGCAGAGCTTGGCGTTGCGGTGGTTCTCGCACGGACACGGCGCGTTGCGCGGCGCGCTGGGGATGATCTCGACGATGCCAGCTGCTGGCCGCTTGGCGGCAAGCAGGTCGGCCATGAGGCGGGGGTCGACGAAGTGGTCACAGGAGTACAGATCACCGTTGTCCTCGAGGGCGATCGCGTCCGCACAGGTCTTCGCGAACACACAAACTCCTGGTGGGGCGCGGACGACCGAAGCGAGCGTCGAGTCGAAGATCTGGACAAAGACCTGTCCAACGTTCTCGTGCACCCATTGCTCGAAGACCCTGGCGAGAAAGGTGCCCCACGGCATCGGATCGACGCTGTGGGCCGGTGCTCGACGATCAGGATGAACTGGACAACGCGGGCCCCGCGGGTAGCGATAGACCAAGTCGGCTCAGCCTCTCGAAAGCCATCCCTGCCCTACGCGCCGGCGATGCGCGCCTCCATGAGGACATAAGAGCGCGGCGGCAAGGTGACCGACACCGTGGCGTCCTTGTGCGGGGCGCTGCCCTCTTGGAGCTGGGCCGCCTCGACGCCAGGCACCGCAGCCGGCGTGCCGTCCCCCGTCACGCAGCGCAGCGTGGCATCGGCGGCAAAGGCGCCCTGGCGGAGCACGACGTCGACCTGCTCGCTGTGTTCTGAGCGGTTTACCATGCTGAGCGCCACCTTGGAGCGCGCGGCGTCGCAGGTCGCGGCGACGTCGACGAGGTCGAAGGGGCCGAGCCCGTGCATGCCGCGAGTTCGACGAGGATTGCCTATCCATTCCTCCGGTGCCTCGACCGTGGCGCCATCCACGTAGGCGTCGATCGCGATCGCCTGGTGCCCGCTCGAGGCGAGCAGGAACGGGTAGTAGATGGGTTGGACGACCGCGGTCTTGCTTGTCGTCACGATGGGCGCGATGGCGTTCACCATCTGGGCGAGGTTGGCCATCTTCACCCAGGCGCAGTTGCGCACGAAGATGTTGAGGTAGGCGCCGACCGCGAGGGCGTCGTGGAAGACGTAGCGCTCCTCGAGGGCTCCGGTCATGTTGCGGAACCACACGTTCCACTCGTCATAGACAAGGCGCGGCGCCTCGGCGAGGCGCTGGGTGTAGGCGGCGCGCTGGAGCGCGGTGGCCGCCGTGGCGATCGCCCGCTCGGCGGCATGGGGGGTGAGGACGTTCGTCCAGTAGTCCTCTGAGCCCGTGTAGAGGTGGATCGAGTGCAGCTCGACGAGCGAGGCGAGCCCGTCGATGACGCGCAGGTCCCAGTCGGTCCAGCCGAGCTCGCCGCAAGAGACGAGGCGCGCCTTCGGGTCGATCATCTTGATCGCGCGGCCCCAGCGCGTCGCCTCGGCGACGTACTCCTCGGCCGACATCGCGCCGACCTGCCAGGCGCCGTAGATCTCGTTGCCAAGGCCCCACCACGAGACGTTGTGCGGCTCGTCGTGGCCGTTTTGCCGGCGCTTGTCGGCCCAGTAGGTCGGCCGGTCGCTGTTGCAGTACTCGACCCAGGCGAGGGCTTCTTCGAGGCTCCCGCTTCCCATGTTCAAGCAGATGTAGGGCTCCGCACCAAGGGCCCGGCAGTAGTCGATGTACTCATCGGTGCCAAAGCGGTTCGACTCGGTCCCGCCCCAGGCGAGCTCGGGGCGGACGGGGCGCTCGTCTTTCGGGCCGATGCCGTCTTGCCAGTGGTAGTTCGACACGAAGTTGCCCCCCGGCCAGCGCAGCACGCTAAGGCGCAGGTCCCCCAAGAGCGCCAGCACGTCTCGGCGAAAGCCCCGCTCGTCACTGAGCGGCGAGTGCTCCTCATACAGGCCCCCGTAGATGCAGCGCCCGAGGTGCTCGACGAAGCCGCCGAAGACCCGGCGGTCCAGCTCGCCGAGCGGCCGGCGGAGATCGATGGAGACGGTGGTCATGGGCATTCCTTCCGTG
>JAJZBI010000019.1 GCA_021798985.1 Actinomycetes bacterium | reverse complement strand
GTACTTGCGCAGCTCGATGTAGCCGTCGGTGCCGAGCAGCACCATGCGACCGTCCCCCCACGTTGACAGCCCGTCCGGCGTGAACCAGTCGACGCGGAAATAGCCGGTCGCCCCGTTGTCGCCGACGAGCGCGCAGTCGCCGAAGTCCTCGATCCCCGGGTACTCCTTGTGGTGGTAGTTGGCGACGCGGCTGGCGGTGATGGTGGCGTCTTGCGCGCCGGTGAAGAAGAGGAACTGCTCGATCTGGTGGCTGCCGATGTCGCAGAGGATGCCGCCGTAGCGGTCCTTTTCGAAGAACCACGGGGGCCGGGCCGGCGCGTTCATGCGGTGCGGGCCGGTGCCCAACACGTGCAGCACGCGGCCGATCGCGCCGCGCTCGATGAGCTGGCCGGCGAATACCGCGGATTCCACGTGCAAGCGCTCGCTGTAGTAGACGCCATACTTGCGCCCCGTGCGCGCCACGGCCTCGCGGGCTTTCGCCAGCTGCTCGAGGGTCGTGAGCGGCGGCTTGTCGACGAAGTAGTCCTTGTTGGCCTCGAGCGCGGCGATGCCGACGCCCGCCCGGTCGCCGGGAACGGCCCCGCTCGCCACGAGCTGGATCGACGGGTCGTCGAGGACCTCTTGGTAGCTGCGGGCGGCGCGCGCGCCCGGAAAGCGCGCGACGAGCGCCTCGACCTTTTCTGGATCGGGGTCGTAAACAAGGCGCAGCTCGGCGCCTGCCTCGACGAGGCCGTTGCACATGCCGTTGATGTGGCCGTGATCGAGGCCGACCGCGGCGAAGACGAACTCACCGGGTGCGCACACCGGGCTCGGCTTGCCGCTCGGTGCGTAGTTCATTCCCTCTGATGACGACATCGCTCTCCCCCTTCTGCGCGCCGTTGGCCAAAGCTGGCCATGGCACCTCCCGCCCGACGGCGTGCTTGCAGGCGCCTTGACCCTACCGGGGCCGCACCGAGCAGGGGAGCGATCGCCCCAATGTTCGGCGAAATCAGTGCATCGTGAGCTGGTCTGCCCAGGGCTGGACCTCGCTGCGCAGCGTCTCGCCACTGGCGGCGGCCTGCTGGAGCAAGAGCCACAGGTAGTGGTCCTGGGCGGCGTCGGCGACGTTGTAGAAGCCGTCTGCGCCTTCGACGTGCGCCGCCATGCGAACGAGGCACTCGGCGACAGCGATCTCGTCGTCGGCGAGGCGTGCCCCCATGAAGGGGTTGCGCCACGCCCAGCCCGCAAGGCCCGTGATGCCCATGAGCTCGTGGCCGCTGAGATCGCCGTCCTGGCCGGCGACGACGCGCTCGAGGTGCACGGTGCGCAGCTCGTCTAGGCCGTGCACGAGCCGGACGCGGTCGTCGGCGATCTCGCCGTTCGCCCCGCGGATGGCCACGTGAGGGAGGCGCACGTAGGAGCGGTGCTGGTTCTGCTCGAAGTCGTACAGGCCGAGGCGGTGCTCCCATTCGAGCGTGGCGGTGATGCGCTCGTTCGCCACCAGCTCGGCGTGGTCGCGCGGCCCGGCGCGGGTGTTGCCGTTCTCGCTCATCGCGACGAGGCGGGCGGCGCGGATCACGGCCGCCTCGCCGCCGACGTGCAGATGGCGCCGCATCACCGAGAAGGCGTGGTAGCCATGCGAGAAGGACACCGAGGCCATCGAGGGCCCGCCGATCACGCCGGCGTCGGTGAGTGCGATCCGCGCCGCGTGCAAGGGCTGGAACGGGTACTGCTCGGCGACTTGGATCCGAGCACCGTGGCGCGCCAGCTCACAGACCGCCCGGAGCCCCTCGACGTCGGCTGCCGGCGGCGTCTCGCACAGCACGGCCATGTTGGCGCGAGCGAGCGTGGTGAGGTGCTGGGCGGCGATCGCCGGCGGCACCGAGACGACGACGAAGGCCAGGTGCTCGGCCTCGAGCAGCGAGGAGAGGTCAGCGTAGACGGGGGCGCCGTAGCCCTCGCGCACCGCCTCGGCCCGCGCGGCGTCACGGGTGACCACCCCGGCGAGGCTGAGGCGCTCGGGGAGCGCGGCGGCGGCCCGGGCGAAGAACTCCGCCCGCCAACCCCACCCGATGAGACCGAAACGGACCACGGCTCCCCCTTGTGCTCGTCGTCGCGCGCGCCGCACGGCGCGGCGTGCTCGGTGGCGCCCATGCTAGGTGCTCGGCCCGAAGCCAGGCCGAAGACCGCTCTTGCCCTGGCGCCCCGGCCCAATGGCCGGGCGAGTCTCCAGACAAGCGGTCGATCGGTGCGCGGCGACGAGCGGCCGTCGCGGCGCGCCGAACCTTCGTAGTGTTGCGGTCGTGGCCACCCTGTTCGAGCCGCTGCGCAGCCGAGCGTTCCGCTGGCTCGAGGGCACCGGGATGGCCGCCAACATCGGGGTCTGGATGGTGTCGCTATTCGGCGGCTTCCTCATGGAGCGCCTGACCCGCTCGCCGGTGCTCGTGAGCCTGGCCACCGACGTGAGCCCGCTCGCTGGCATGGTGGCGGTGGTCTTCGCCGGCGCGGTCGCCGACTCGAGCGACCGGCGCAGCGTGCTGCTGCTGGCGAAGTCCGTGCTCGTCGCGTCCCTGGGCTTTTTGTGCTTGGTGGCGGCCACCGGCGAGCTGAACGCTGCGAGCTTGCTCGTCGGCGTCGCCGGGATGGGCGTCGCCAACGGCATCTCCTCGCCGACGTGGTGGACGACAGTGGGCAACCTGGTGCGCCCCGAGGTCGTGCCCGTCGCGATGAGTATCGACAGCTTCCAATGGAACATCGGTCAGGTGGTCGGGCCGATCCTCGGCGGCTCGCTGCTCCACGGCGCGGGGCCGGCAGCCTTCTTCGCGTGCTGCGGGGGGGTGATGCTGCCGCTCGTGGCGTTCCTCTCGATCTGGCGCGGCCGTAGCGACCTGCGCCTGTCGAGCCCGGGCGGCGCGGCGGTCGAGAGCTTCCTCGGGGCGATGTCCGCGGGCTGGAGGTTCTTCTTGAACAGCCCGGGCCTGCGCGCGGTCGCCGCGCGCACCGCCTTGTACGTCACGCCCGCGGCGGCGCTCGGGGCGCTGCTGCCGCTCTTTGCCGCCCGCTACTTGCACACCTCGGCCTTCGGCTACGGCCTCTACCTCGCGCTGAGCGGCGCCGGCGCGATGGTGGCGGCGCTCGTCCTCCCGCGCCTGCAGGGCAGCCTCCACCTCGATGCCCTCGTGGCCGGGGCGACCTTGGCGAACGCGGCGGCGCTCGCCGTGCTGATCGCCTGGCCCAACCGTTTCGTGACCGCGCCGGTGCTCGTGGTCACCGGCGCGAGCTGGGTGTGGTCGACCACGACCTTGATCATCGCCGCGCGCCAGGTCGTCCCCCAGTGGGTGCAGACGCGGGCGCTCTCGATCTTCTACATCGTCTTGATGGGGCCCTTTGTCGCCGGTGGCATCGCCTTTGGCGTGGTGGACACCTTCTTGCCGCTGCGCGTCACGCTGTTGGTGGCGGCCGTCGCGCTCGTGCCGGGGGTGGTTTTGATCCCGCGCTTTGGGCTGCCGGCCGTGGACCGGGCTTCGCTCGAGCCCGTGGTGAGCCCCACACTGACGGTCGGCGAGCACGTGCACCCTGACGACGGCCCCGTGCTCGTGCTCGTCGAGTACCGCCTCGAGGAGCGCGACGTCGATGAGTTCCTCGAGGCCGCGGCGGAGCTACGCGTCGTGCGCCGCCGTCTCGGTGCGACCCGCTGGGGCGTGTTCGAGGACGCGGCGGTGCACGGCCGCTTCCTCGAGACCTTCATCGTCGCCTCCTGGCACGGCTATCTCGCCCAGCGCGCGCACTACACGCGAGGTGACCTCGAGATCGAGCAGCGGGTTGCCGCGTTCCACCGCGGTCCGGGTGACCCGAGTGTCACGCGGCTGGTGCACCCCGACAGCGTCGAGGCGGCGCGCAGCCGCTCGGCCTGGCGCCGGGAGATGTTCCGCCTGGTGAGCGATCGGCCTTCGACCCGCTAGGACGAGCAGGTCGCGCAAAGGGGGTCGGCAGGGGTACCGCGTCCCGTCATCGCGTCGATGCGCAACGTTTCTCCGCCGTCAAAGCTACGTTCACTTCGCGATGCTACAAGTGGCACATGAACGCAATTCACTTCGGATCAAGACGACGCAATGGCGCACGCCAAGCGCAGCTGTTCCTGTTGGGTCTCGGCGCAATCGGGTGCGCGAGTGCGGCCGTCGCCGCCCCTGCGGGCGCGGCGACCTCTGAAGGAGGCGCTCGCGCCAAGATCGTGCCGATCGTCTTTTACAGCTCGATCGGCTACGACAAGGCGGTCGCCGCAGCGTTCACCAAGAAGTACCACATCCCTGTCGAAATCGAGCACAACGCGACGGGTGTCGCACTTGCACAGATCGAAGCGTCGCGGGACAACCCCAAGTGGTCGATGTGGTGGACCGATGGCCCGACGAACTTCACGCTGCTTGACCGCCAGCACCTGCTCCTCCACGACATCGTGCCGAAGGTGCGCTGGACCACGCTCGGCCAGCAGGCCGTGCCCCGTGACGGCAGCTATGTCCCGACCGGTCTCACGATTGCTGCCGCGCTCGTCTACAACAAGCACAACGTGTCGCACCCGCCAAAGACCTGGCTCGACCTGCTCGAGCCGCAGTGGAAGCACACGGTCGGGATGAACGACCCGTCGATCTCTGGTCCCACCTATCCATTCGTCGCCGGCATGATGTCCAGTCTCGGTGGGATCAACCCGGGGAAGGCCTTCTTCCTCGCATTGAAGTCAGACGGATTGGTCATCAACCAGAAGAACGGCCCGACGCTCAGCGCGCTCGCCGACGGCCAGATCAACATCGCCCTGGTCCAGAGCACGGCGGCGGTGAGCGCCGAGCTCTCGGATCCGAACTTCGCCGTCGAGTACCCCGACCCGGCGACACTGCTCCCAAGCGCGATCGGCATCGACGCCAAGGCGCCAACAATGGTCCAGCAAGAGTGTGAGAAGTTCGTGCGATTCGTCTTGTCCCGAGCGGGTCAGCACGCGATGCAGACGGGCGACCCGACGGGTGACTCGCTCTACTACCCGATTCTGCAGGACGTGCGCCCGCTCGCCGCGTTGCCGCCGCTCGCGCACGTGCGCACCCAGGCGATCAATCCCGTCAGCTGGGGCAAGCGCCAGGCGGCGATCGACGCGTGGTTCACGGCCAACATCGTGCAGTGAGCCCGGCGACCCACGTGCGCGTCCTCGTGCTCGACGGCGCCGGGAGTCTGTTGTTGGCCCGGCGACGCGATCCGCTCAGCGCGCACGAGGTCTGGGAGCCGCCGGGCGGCGCGATCGATTCGGGCGAGCGCGCGGCCGATGCGGCTGGCCGCGAGCTGCGCGAGGAGACCGGGATCGTCGCGGCGATCGATCCGGATCGCTCCCTCCAGCTGCATCGCGAATACCACTGGAAGGGCGAGCGCCGCTCGCGTGACGAGCGGATCTTCTTGGTTCGCGTTGCGCGCGCCGAGGTACGCGGCGCGATGGACGCTACAGAGGCGGCGACGTTCGTCGAATGGCGTTGGTTGACCGAGGATCAGGTCCGCCTCCTCGGCGAGGACGTCTACCCCGCCGAGCCCCACGCCATGGCGCGGGCACTCGCTGGGTGACGGCACGCCCGGTACTCGAGGCAGCTCGCCGCGCCGTGATGGCCTGATGGACGCGCCCACGCACCGCCGCCGCCAAACGGGGCCGCGGTGCCCGGTGCCGGGCCGCGGGCGGCCCAGGTGCCACTGGCGCGCAACGCCCGAGCGGGGCGCCGACGGCGCCCCGCTCTGATCGCAGCTCGCAGCCTCGCCCGGGCGGACGAGGTGCATCAGTCGACCGGCCCGGCCCCAAGCGTCACGTGCAGCGTCGTGGTGCCGTTGGCGGTCGCGACCTTGAGGGTGATGGCCTGTCCGGGCTTTTTCGCCTGCATGATCTTCGACAACGCGGTCGTCGTCGGGGTGGCCTGGCCGTTGACCGCCATGATCACGTCCCCGCTCTGCAGGCCGGCGCGATCGGCGGCGCTGTGCGGGTCGACCGCCGCGATGACGATGCCCGGCGTTCCGTTCGGCGTCGTCGCCACCGGCCCGAAGCCGTAGCCGAAGCCGAAGGGGTTGCCGAAGGGCCCGTAGGGGTTGACGCCGCTACCGATCTGAGAGGAGTCGACCACCTCGACCCCGAGGAAGCCTTGCCGCCCGTAGACGATGCCGGGAAGGTCCTTGTGGCCGATGATCTCCTGGGCGATCTTGTGCACCCGGTTGATCGGGATGGCGAAGCCGACGTTCGAGCTCGAGGTGCCAGCCGTCGCCGCGGCGGTGTCCATGCCGACCACCTCCGCGCTGGCGTTCACGAGCGGGCCACCCGAGTCGCCGGGCGCGATCGGCGCATCGGTCTGCAGCATCCCATGCAGCGTCTCGGTGTTGGCACCCGTTGAGTCCGAGGCCGTGATGGTTCGTCCGGTCGCCGAGATGATCCCGGTGGTCACGGTCGGCGATCCGCCCAGGGCGAGTGCGTTGCCGATGGCGACGACCGAGGTGCCAAGGGTCGCCGTCGATGAGTTGGCGAAGTGCACGGTGGGGAGATCGCTCAAGCCGCTCACCCTCACGACGGCGACGTCTTGGGACGGGTCGGTCCCGACGACCGTGGCGGCATGGCGGCCGTGGCCGGGGATCGTCACCTCGATGGAATCGGCCCCTTGGACCACGTGGTTGTTGGTCACGATCAGCCCGCTCGCCGAGAGGATCATCCCGGTTCCCGCGGCGGCGCCGCCGCCCTCGAGGGGATCGAGGGTGGTATTCACGTCGACGACCGCGGGCTCGACGGCCTTGGCGATCGCTGCCGTGCTGGTCGCCGTGCTCGCCGTGAGCCTCGCCGTCCGCTCCGCCTTGCCGCGGCCAACATGTACGGCACCGGTCGTGAGCACGGCCGCGAGACCAGCGCCGAGGCCGCCACTGGACAAGGCGGCGAGGGCGAGCATCGCGGCCACGCGGCGTGGGCGGCGAGCGCCCGCTGCGTCGGCGGACGCGCCATGGAGATCGGTCGACGTCATTGGCATGCCCTTTCTCCTCACCTGTGCCACCGAAGCGGCGCAGTCCGAATCGTCTTCGTCGGCGGCCCATCGACCGCCACGTCGTGATGATGCCCCGGCAGGTTCGCAGCGACCTGGGAGTTGTCTCAAGGTTCTCTGTGAGGGTCGCGCCCGAGCGCGGTGGCGCGGAAGTGCCGGCGCGTGGGGCACCACGCCCTTCGGCCGATCGGCCACGCCACGGCGTGATCAGCCGGCCGCGGGTGGTGAGCTCGCCGCTCGCGGCCGAGCTTGGGCCGGCGGGCGGGGTCACCCCGCCGTGGTGATCAGGGGCGCCGCGCGGCCGGTCGGGGCGAGCTCGGGCTGAGTGCGACGGCGGTGGGCACGACGGTTGCGATCGGGTAGCTCGTCACCTCACCGTTGAGGACAATCGTCTTCGATGCCGGCAGGTCGCCCGCCGAGGCCCCGACGGAGAAGGTGAATTCTCCCGGCTCGGTGACGCGCACGAGGTCCTCGCCGTACAGGCCGAGGCGGCTCGGGTGGACGGTGAAGGTGACGCTCCGGGTCTCACCCGCCCCCAGCGCGACGCGGGCGAAGCCGACGAGCTGGCGCTCGGGGCGCACCGTCTGGGCGACCACGTCGCGCACGTACAGCTGCACGACCTCGGTGCCGTCCCGCTCCCCATCGTTGGTGACGTCGATGCGGACGCTGACCGGCGAGGTCGTGTCGCTGGCGTCGATCTCGAGGCCGTCGTAGGCAAAGGTCGTGTAGCTCAGCCCGTGGCCGAAGGGGTAGAGCGGGGTCGTCGGGCCGTCGGCATAGCTGCCGTAGAACATCGCCGTCGAGCCGCCCGAGCGGTGCCCGGAGTACGCCGGCACCTGCCCGACGGCGCGCGGCAGGCTGACCGGCAGGCGGCCCGAGGGCGCGCTCGTGCCGTAGAGGACCTGGGCGAGCGCGGCGCCGCCTTCCTCGCCGAGCGGAAACGCCTGGATCAGCGCGTTCGCCAGCGCGTCGATCCGGGTGAGGTCGTGCACGCGGCCGCTCAGCACGACGACGACCGTCGGCGTCTTGGTCGCCGCCACGGCCTCGACGAGCTCGTGCTGGACGCCCGTGAGCTCGAGGCGCGTCGCGTCGCGCGCCTCGCCGACGGTGCTCGAGGGGGCGAGGCCGGAGCGGCCGGCCACGACGACCACGGCGACCTCGGCACCACGGGCCACGCGGACCGCCTCGTCGATCCCCGAGGTGTCCTCGCCGAGGACGTCGCAGCCCTTCGCGTAGGTGATCTCGAGGCCGGCGGGCGCGGCGGAGCGCAGGCCGGCGAGCGGGGTCACGTGCTCGGTGTAGTAGGCGCCGGGCTGCCACTCCCCGCCGGTCACTGGCAACAAGTTGAGGTCGCCGCCACCGCTCCAGGTGTCGGCGAGGCTCCCGTCCTCGGCGGCGTCGATGATCACCTGCTGGTGGGCGGGGTAGTGGTAGTCGCCCTGCAGCAGGCGCCGGTCATCGCTCCCCGGGCCGATGAGCGCCAGGCGCGTCAGCCCGCTCGGCAGCGGCAGGATCCCGTCGTTCTTCAACAGCACGAGCGACTCGATCGCGGCCTCACGCGCGAGTTCGCGCTGGGCCGGGGTCTCGAAGACCTCGACGGCGCGCCCCTCCTCGACGAAGGGGTGCTCGAAGAGCCCGAGCGCGAACTTGGCCGACAGCACGCGGCGCACCGCGACGTCCAGCGTTACGAGATCGACCTTGCCGGCCTCGATCGCGGCGCGCAGCGGGGCTCCGAAGCAGCTCGTCTCGGGCAGCTCGAGGTCCATCCCGGCGGCCAGCGACTTCGCCGCCGCCTCGGCCTTGTCGGCCGCCACGTGGTGGTGGGTCATGAGGAGCGAGATGGCGAAGTAGTCGGCGACGACCATGCCCGAAAAGCCGAGCTCGCCGCGGAGCAGGTCCGTGAGGATCGCCCGGGCGCCGGCGGGGGCGAGACCGTCGATCGAGCTGTAGGAGTTCATGACCGACGCCAGATTCGCCTGGTTGATCGCCGCCGCAAAGGGTTCGGCGTAGACCTCGCGCAGCTCGCGGGGGCCGAGCTGCACCGGTGCGTGGTTGCGCCCGCCTTCGGGCAGGGCGTGGCCGAGGAAGTGCTTGCCGGTGGCGAGCACGCCCCGGGCGAGATCGCCGGTCTGCAGCCCGCGCACGTACGCCGTGCCGAGCACGCCGCACAGCACGGGGTCCTCGCCGAAGGTCTCCTCGACCCGTCCCCAGCGGGGGTCGCGGGCGACGTCGAGCACCGGTGCGAGGCAGTGGCGCGCCCCGACGGCGCGCAGCTGCTCGCGGATCACCCCGGCGACCTGCTCGACGAGCCCGGGGTCAAAGCTCGCCGCCAGGCCGAGCGCTTGGGGGAAGACCGTGGCGTCGCGGGCGAGGAAGCCGCCAAGGCCCTCCTCGTGCACGAGCACGGGGATGCCAAGGCGCGTCTGCTTTGTCATGTAGGCCTGGATCTCGTTCATCAGCGCGGCGCTCTCGTTGGGCTTGAGCGCGGTGGCGCCCGAGATGCGGGTCACCTCGCCGATGCCGTGGGGCGCGACCTGTCGGGCGCGCTCGGCGCTGAAGCCGTCCCGATCCATCAGCGCGGCGATCCACGCGCAGCCGAGCTGAGCGAGCTTCTCCTCGAGGGTCATCTGCGCGAGCAGGTCCTCGCAGCGCTCCTCGACGCGAAGGGACGGGTCGCGGTAGCGGTCCTGCGCCATGATCGAATCCTTTCAATCCAAGAGACAGCAATGAGGTCCCACGTGGCGCCGTGCCGTGCGCTGCTCAGCGCATCGCCACGCCGGACAGCCCGCGAACGAACTGGCGGCGCATCGCGATGTACAAGATCACGAGCGGGATCACCGACAACAAGACGGCGGCCATGATCGCCGGCACGTCGATGCCGTACTCACCTTGGAACTTGAACAGGCCGAGCGGCAGCACGGCATTGGAGTTGGACTGGGTGAGCACGAGGGGCAGCAAGAAGTTGTTCCAGACATTCAGGCCGTTGTAGATCGCCACGGTGGCGAGCACGGGCCGCGACAATGGGACGATCAAGCTGGCGAAGATGCGCCATTCGCCAGCCCCGTCGACGCTCATCGCGTCGATCAGCTCGCGGGGGATGTCGCGCACGAAGCTCAACATGATGAGCACCGAGACCGGGATCGCCGCTGCGCTCATCGTGAGCACCAATGCGGACAAGGTGTCGTAAAGGCCGATCTTGTCGATGATGATGTAGAGGGGGACGATCAGCGCCTGGATCGGCACGGCCAGGCCGAAGACCAGCAGCCGCATCACCGCGCCCGACAGCCGGGAGGTGCGCCGGATGATGCGGAACGAGGCCGCGAGGGAGAGCGCGAGCGTGATCAGCACGCAGGCGACCGTCACGATCACCGAGTTGACGAAGTAGCCACCGAGGCCGGCGTGGAAGACCGTCGAGTACTCGCTCCCCGTCAGTCCGCCGGTGGGGACCCACGGGTTCGCCGTGACGTAGGTGCCCTGGGTGCGCAGGCTGGACAGCACCATGAAATAGATGGGCGCGAGCACGATGATCAGCCAGATCGTGCCGAGCACGAAGGCGACGGTGCCGCTCAGGCGGCGCTTCGCACGATGACCAAGGCGCGGCCGACGCCGGGCCGGGGCGTCCTCGATGCCCGCAGCAGGCAGGGCGACGGCTTGTGGGGCCGTGCTCATGCCACGCCCTCCCGCTGGCTCGACATCGAGCCGAAGCCGGTCAGCCGCACGAGCCCCAAGGCGACGACGATGCCGATCACGCCGAGCACCACGGCGAGCACGCTCGCGTAGCCAAAGGTCGTGTTCTGGAAGGCCGCCTGGTACATGTCGAGCGAGAGCACGCGGGTCGTGTCGCCCGGCCCGCCGTTGGTGAGGATGTAGATGATGTCGAAGTAGGTGAGCGAGCCGACGATCATCAGCGTCGAGGAGACGACGATCGTGTAGCGCAGCTGGGGCAGGGTCACGTAGAAGAACTGCTTGAGCGGCGTCACGCCGTCGAGCGCGGCGGCTTCGTAGAGGACCTGGGGGATCTGGCGGCGCCCCATCTGGTACAGCAGCGTGTGGAAGGGCACGAACTGCCAGGCGATCAGCGCCACGATCGTCCACAGCGCCGTCGAGGAGCCGCCGAGCCAGTTCTGGACCAAAAAGCTCAGGTGCAAGTGCGTCCCGAGCCAGGCGATCCCGCCAAAGCTCGGGTCGAGCAATGCCTGCCACATGAGCGCGATGCCCGTCGTCGACAACAAGAGCGGCAAGAGGTAGAGGGCGGCGTAGACGGCGCGGTAGCGCTGGCGGCCGGCGACGAACAGGCCGAGCGCCATCGACAAGGGGGTCTGGACGACCCAGCTCACCCCGGCGAGGAGGAAGGTGACCTCGAGGGAGTGGAGCGCGATCGAGTCGGAGAAGAAGCGGCTCCAGTTGCTGGCGCCGACGAATTTCAGCGCGCCGACGCCGTTCCAGTTGTAGAAGCTCAAGACGACGGCGATCACGATCGGGACGAGGATCAAGGCGCCGTAGAGGACGAGCGTGGGCAGCAGGCCGACGAGATCCGCGCTGCGGTACGCGCCGCGCCCGACCGGGCGGTTGGCCTGGTGGGGGCGAGGGCTCCGCTTGGCGAGCGCCACGTCGGGGCCGGAGAGCGTTGGGGTGTCCGTCACGGTGGGCATGGTGTCACTCCGGACGCGAGCCCGGCGCCGGCGATGCGGCCGGCGCCGGGCTGCTGCGCCAGGGAGGGCTTAGACGCCCGTGCTCGAGCTGTCGAGGGTCGAGACGAACTGCTTGGGCGTCTCGCTGAGCTCGAAGACCTTCTCGAGGTTGTTCAGCATCGGGGTGGCCCGTGCCGAGCCGAGCGCCTGGTCCCAGGAGTACTGGAAGCTTGGTGCCCGGTAGACATCGTTGAAGATCGGCACGAGGTACTGATGCAGGCTCGCCGTGCGCAGGGCGGCCACCGAGCCCTTGATCACCGGGACCTGGCCGGAGGCGACCTCGGTCTTGGCGAAGGCCTTCGTGGTGAACATCGTCTTTAGGAACTGCTCGGCGACGGCCTTCTGGGCGGGGGTGATGTGGCTCGCCACGGCGAGGTAGTCGCTCGTGTTCCCCGCCAGGTCGGCCGAGTTGCCCTTGCCACCGGGGACGGCGGGGAAGGGCGCCTGGCCGAGCTGGCCGCTCTTGACGAAGCTGGCGTCCTCGCCGAGCAGGGTCGAGATCTGCCAGTCGCCCATCAAGGTCATCGCTGCCTTGCCGCTGTAGAGCAGGGCATCGGTCTCCGAGCCGAAGTCCACCGAGTCATAGCCGGTCTGGAAGGCGCCGGCCTTGACGAGCTGCTGGATGTCGCTGAGCGCCTTGAGGACCGCCGGGTTGTTCCAGGCGTTCTTCTTGCCGGACTGGATGGCGTCGAAGACCTTCGGGCCGCCGATGCGGTCGGTCAGGTACTCGAGGTACATCAGGCCTTCCCAGCCCGAGAGGTTGCCCATCTCGATCGGCGAGGCGATGCCGTCCTTCTTGAAGGTCGCCACGTCGGACAGCAGCTGCGGCCAGGTCTTCGGGAAGCTCAGGTGCGCCTGCTTGAAGATGGCCTTGTTGTAGTAGAAGAACACCGGCTGGGTGCCCTGGATCGGGATGCCGTAGACCTTGTTGTTGAAGGTCACCGCACCGAGCGCCGAGCTCAAGAAGGGCCTGGTCCACGGCGCATTGGCGGGACCGAGCGGCGCGACGTCGCCGGCCTTGATGTACTGCTGGAGCACGCCGCCGCCCCAGGTGAAAAAGAGCGCCGGCGGCTTCTTCGCGCCCATGGCCAACAAGATCTTCTGCTTGAAGGGTGTGTTGGCGATGAAGTCCACGGTCACCTGGTCGCCCCGGTGTTCGGCGTCGAACTTCTTTGCCAGCGCCGTCATGTAGTTGTTCACCGGGCCCGGGTTGGTCACGAACCAGACGGTGATGTGCGCGGTCGGGCCCTTGGCCTTGTGGGTCGCGTGCGCCTTGGTGTGCTGCGTGCCGGGCGAGGTCGACGCGATGGCGGACCCGGCCAGCAGCGAGGTGCCGATCAGCGCCGTGCCGAGCGCTGCCGCCCCTTTGGACGCCCAGCGCCGGTGGCGCAGTGGTGCGGATGAAGAGTTGGTCTCCAACTTCCCCCCTTTTTGTCGTGCGGCCCGCAGGGCATCGCATCGAGATGCCGCAGATGCCCAGAAACATTTCGAGCCATGGCTGATGTGTTACGGCCGGATGGTACGCCTGGCTCCCCAGAGCGTCAATCCACCCCCTGAAGGTGTCCTTGCCCCCTACGGGGGGTAGTGACCGCCAGCCCGGGGTGATGGGCGGGACTGGTCGGCGCGCCCTGTGCCGGGCCCTGTTCGAAAGTTCCGCTAGGCTCGCCAGGCGGTGACGAGCGTGCTGCCCCAGTCGGTCCGTGAGAGCGCCCCGCCACGGCCAGAGCATCGTCTGGGTGGCGCGGAGCGCCGCGGAAAGGTGACGATCGCGGCGATCGCCAAGGAGAGTGGGCTGTCGGTGGCGACGGTCTCCAAGGTGTTGAACGGCCGTCCTGACGTGGCCGACGAGACGCGCTCGCGGGTCCAAGAGCTGATCGTTCGCCACGGCTATCGCCGGCGCAGCTCGCCGAGCAGCGAGACGAGCTCGCCGGTGATCGACGTCGTCTTCGAGACCTTCGACAGCCCCTGGGCGGTCGAGATCGTGCGCGGTGCCGTGGCGGCGGCCCAGGGGGAGGGCCTCACGGTGGCGCTGACCTCCCTCGAGGAGGGCGACGAGCGGCGGATCTGGTTCGACCACATCACCTCGCGTGGCACGCGGGGGGTGATCTTGCTCCTCTCCCAGCTCACCGAGTCCCAGCGCGGCGAGCTGCACTCGCGCCGGCTGCCCTTTGTGGTGATCGACCCGCGTGGCGAGCCGGGGCCGCACGTGAGCTACGTGGGGGCGACCAACTGGGCGGGCGGCCTGTCGGCGACGCGCCATCTGGTCGAGCTCGGCCACGAGCAGATCGCGGTGATCGGCGGGCCGGCCGACCTGCTCTGCAGCCGGGCACGCATCGACGGCTACCGGGCGGCGCTCGAGACGGCCGGCATCTTCATCGGCGACTCGCTGGTCGCCTGTGGCGACTTCACGGTGCTCGGGGGCTATGAGCAGGCCCGGGCGCTCTTGGCGCGGCGCGACCGCCCGACCGCCATCTTCGCCGGGAGCGACCTGCAGGCCCTCGGCGTCTTGAAGGCGGCGCACGAGGCGGGGCTCAAGGTGCCCGACGACGTGAGTGTGGTCGGCTTCGACGATCTACCGATCGCGCGCTGGTCCTCGCCGGCGCTGACTACGGTGCGCCAGCCGCTGACCGAGATGGCGGCCGTGGCGGTGCGCATCCTGCTCGAGGCGGGAGACGGTGGCGAGCCGACCGACCGGCGCGTCGAGCTCGCGACCGATCTCGTCGTTCGCGAGAGCACGGCGCCGCGGCGCCGCTGAGCGAGGGGGCTGCGCGCTCGAACTGCCGGCCGCGCCGGGCGGCGAGGCGAGCCCGGCACCTCGACGGCCTCGTCACCGACGTCGCGCTCGGCTCGACCACCAAGTACTCGGCGATGCGCGGTCGAGCTTGGCGTCGACGGTCGCATCGCGGTATCGCCCCTGTTCCCCGCGCCATCGCGTCGGTCGCCCGGGCGTCCATCGGGCCGGCCGCAGCGCGACCGATGGGAGTGATACAGCCCATCTCTACCCTGAGCGACATGGTGCACGAGCTCAGCTACCACCAAGGCTCACTCGCCGAGGAGGCGCCGGCGGCGCCCCGCCCAAAGGCCCGCCGTCGGCCCCCCGCTCGCCGCTATCGCACGAGCGGGGGGCCGAACTGGCGGATCCCGGAGAACGAGCGGGAGGGCGCCCGCCGGCACATCGCCGAGATCCGTCAGATCCTGGCGGCGGCGAGCGCCGAGGCACACGCCGCCGAGGGGCGCCGCGCCAGCTAGTTCGGCCGCACCTGCACCCAGAGCTCAGTGCGCCGCGCCCTGCCCCCAGCCGGGGATCTCGGCGATCCAGCGCGTGAGCAGCTCGTAGTGCTGGGGCATGGCGACCGACGCGTCCTCGATCTCGCGGTGCCAGTGCTTCTCCCACTCGACCGAGATCGGCCCGCCATAGCCGCCGTGCGCGAGCTCCTCGAGCATCCCGCGAACGGGGACCTCGCCCTCGCCGAGGAGCACGAGCTTCCAGCCGCTCTTCTCGGACTCGTCGCGCCGGGCATCTTTCACCTGGGCGAGGGTGACCCGCGCCCCGATGTTCGCAAAGACCGTGGCGGGGTCCTCGCCCATCCTCCAGGGATGGTGGCTGTCCCAGACCGCGCCGATCGCCGGGTGCTCGATGAGCGCCAGCAGGGCGCCGAGGTCCGCGGAGGCCGAGAAGTCGTCGTGGGTCTCCACGGCGACGACGATCCCGAGCGCGCGCGCCTCGTCCGCGATCTCGCCGAGCACGTCCGCGCCGTGGCGAAGGCGCGCCGCGCGCTCGGCGGCGTCGGTGCCAAGCGCGCCACCGAAGACGCGGATGACCGGAGCGCCGAGGTCGTGCGCGAGGCGAAGGTAGGCGGCGATCTGCGCGGCAGCGTCGTCCTCGGCGAGGCGGATCGAGGTGTCGAGCGCGACGAGCTCGAGGCCGGCGATGGCCCGGCGCACGCGGGCGATCGCGTCCGCGCCGAGGTCGGGCGGGATGAGCTCGCCGTCGATCAGGCGAAGCTCGATGCCTCCGTAGCCGGTCTTGCGGCCGAGCTCGGCGACGTCTTCCAGGCGCTCGTTCGGGAACGCCAAGGTGCTGTAGGCAAGCAACGGTGTCTGCATCTTCCCCCTCTCGGCTCCGGCGAGGTGCCGGCGCCGGTCCTAGGAGAACGCGGCGGCGAAGTCCGCCACGTTCCCGTGATCGTCAAAGCCAAGCGGTGCGGGGTCGCCGAGCACCTCGAGGTGGGCGTGCTTGGCCGCTTCTTCGGCGAGGCTCTCGCTGACGAGCAGCTGCTCGAGGTGTGCCGTGTCGTGGATGCGCACGAGGCGCGCCGCCTCGGCGCTCGGCACCCCGCAGCGATGGATCGCCGCGGCGATCGTCTCTTCGTCGTTCTCGAGGGTCACCGGGATGGCGCCGTGACGGATGCCGCCGAGCCCGGAGGTGAGGATGTTGATGTAGGTCGTCTGGAGGTCGATCGCCTCGACGAGGCGGCGCGAGGCGAAGTCCGCCTGGCCGACGCCGCAGCCGTTGCCGTCGGAGACCTCGGACAGCGACAGCACGGCGACGACGCGGATGTCGGGGAGCTGGGGTGGCGCCCCGTGGCCGAGGTCCAGGCGACCGAGGACGTTCGGGTCCATGCCCGAGCCCGAGTAGTTCTTGCCCATCTCGTCGACCACGACCACGTCGAGGTCGTCGAAGGGCAGCCGGCCCATGAGGCGGCCAGCCTCCGCCAGCAGCTCGCTCTCTCGTGCTGCGGCGATGTCGGCGGGCTCGAGGAGCACGACGCGGGCCGTCTCGTCGACGGCGTTCTCGACCAGCGCGAGGCCACCGAGCACCTTGTTCGTCGCCACGACGCGGCGCGCGATCTCGGGGATGTAGCGGGCAAGGCCGCTCGGGCCGTAGGCGTGGATGCCCTCGGCGCCGCGGCGCTTGCCGAGGCCGATCGCCAGCATCTTGGAGATGCCGCTCTCGACCATGCCGTGGAACTGGGTGTGTGGCTTGACGCGGTTGACCACCAAGATCCGGTCGGCCGCCGCGGCGTTGGCGTCGAGGTAGACGGTGGGTCCGTCGGGGATCTGGTCGACCACGACGGTCTCCATCGTCGCCCGGATCTGCATGGCGACGCTCTCCTCGCTCACCCCGAGGTGGGCGAGCACCGCGATCTGGCCCTCGGCGGTGGCCCCGCCGTGCGAGCCCATGGCAGGGACGACGAAGGGCTCCGCACCGAGCTCGCGAAGGACGGCTCCCGCCGTGCGCAGGGTGATGACGAGGTCATGGATGCCCCGGCTGCCGGCAGTGAGCGCCACCTTCTCGCCGCGGCGTACCCGGCCGGCGAGCGGCGCCAGGGCGGCCCGCACCGCGGCGGCGACGTCGCCGACGCGGGGGGTGGCAAAGCGCTGGCGCACCGGCATCACGCGGGGGAGCGGCGGCTTGCCGCGGTCGGCATAGGGGGTCGGCAGCGGCCCGAGCTGCAGGCCTGCGCGCATCACCGGCGTCATCGCTCGCTCCATGGCTCGGGGGCCGTGGCCCGCCTCTTCTTGCAGGCTACCGACCGATCCCCTGCGCTGTCAGGCTGACGGCGCCTCGGGAACCTCGGAAAGGCGAGACTCAAAGCGCGCTTCGATGTGGAACAGGCGCCAGATCGCCATCGCCACGATCCAGGTGAGCGCGAACAATCCGACGACGAAGAAGCCGGCACGGTTCAAGTTGAAGTTGGCGAAAAAGCGCCAGGCGCCTCCGTGCCATCCAAGCTCGCCCGGCAAGAGACCGAGGAGCTCGATCGTGCCGATGACGACGGCGACGAGCACCGACAGCGCCGTGATCGCGACGTTGTAGTAGATCTTGCGGATCGGGCGGAAGAACGCCCAGCCGTAGGCGAAGTTCATGAAGCAGCCGTCCGCGAGGTCAAACAGCGTCATCCCGGCGGCGAACAGGATCGGCAGCGACAAGATCGCGTAGAAGGGCAGCCCGCTCGCGACGGCGCTGCCCGACAGCACCAACAGCGCGACCTCCGTGGCGGTGTCGAAGCCGAGGCCGAAGAGCACGCCGACGGGATACATCTTCCACGGTGCGTCGACGCGCCGGGCGAGCGGCCCGAGCACGCGGTTCATCAGGCCGCGGCGATCGAGCTGCTCGTCGAGCTCGTCGTGGTTGAAGCGGCCCTGGCGCATGCCGGAGAAGATGCGCAGCAGCCCGACGAGCACAGCGAGGTTCAGCGCGGCGATCGCATAGAGGAAGAAGGCCGAGACCGAGGTGCCGATGATGCTCGTCAGCGCGTGCAGGCCCGAGTGGGCGTTGGTCACCTGCGCGTCGAGAGCCCGGATACCGAAGTTCAAGAGCACGGCGAGGACGAAGACGACGCTCGAGTGGCCGAGCGCGAAGAAGAAGCCGACGCTGAGCGGGCGGCGGCCCTCGGCCATGAACTTGCGGGTGGTGTTGTCGATCGCCGAGATGTGATCGGCGTCAAAGGCGTGGCGCATCCCGAGCGTGAGCGCCAACATGCCGGTGCCGAGGCCGAACACCTCTCCCTTGGCGATGCGGAAGTGGTGCGAGGACGCTGCCGCCAAGAGCACCAGGCCGATCACGAACAGGCCGAGCACGACGCCCGCCATGGCGACGAGCCGCGTCCACTCGCCGCGCTCGAGCCGCGGCCGGAGCCGGGTCGGCTGGGGGCGTGGTGGTGCGCTGATCGCCATGGGCACCCTTTGGCTCGTCGGCTGCGGTGCCGACCACATTAATGCGAATGAGCCGCAACAGCGATCGGGGTGCAGTTCTCGTGCCCTCGCCACGAGGGGCTAGGGTTCGCGCCATGGCGGCGACGCCGGCGCCACGCTCGGTTGACGACGTGCTCGAGCTGCTGCGATCGCGCGGTGGCCGGGTCACGAGCTCCCGCCGGGTGCTGCTCGCCGCCCTGTTCGAAGGCGGTCCGCACCGCACGGCCGAAGAGCTCGCCGCAGAGGTGCAGGCCCAGCTGGCCGACGTGCACCTGTCCACCGTCTACCGCAACCTCGACGAGCTCGAGCGCCTCGGCGTCCTCGTCCACTCCCACCTCGGCCACGGCCCCGCCACCTATCACCTGGCGAGCGAGACGCACGGCCACCTCGTCTGCGAGCAGTGCGGCGCGACGCTCGAGGTCCCCGAGGAGCTCTTCGCCGCATTGGTGCGCGCCGCGCGCACGGCCTATGGCTTCGTCGTGGACGCCCGGCACTTCGCCGTGGTCGGCCGCTGCGCTGCGTGCGCGGCGCTTCCCGCCGGGGCGCCCGCCAGCGCCGCAGGGACGAGCGAGCCCGAGCCGTCCGGCGGCCCATGATCCGCGACGCGCCGTCGTGGCCTTGTAGGCTCTCTCGCGCGCGGACCAGGGGGAGGTCGTGCCGGTGGCATTGCGTCGCCACATCGTGAGGGACGGCCGCTGCGTCCCGAGGAGCGCCGCCGGCGATGCCGCCGCTCGTTGACGCCTCCCTCTTTGATCGGGTCAGCGACGGGATCTTCGTCGTCGACCGGGAGTGGGTCTTCGTCTTTGTGAACGAGGCGGGCGCGCGCATGCTCGGCGGCGCCGCCGCCGAGCTGCTCGGCCGCCGGGTCTGGGACATCGTGCCCGACCTCGTGGGCAGCGTGTTCGACCGGAACTTCCGCTACGCGCTCGAGCGCCAAGAAGTCGTCGAGTTCGACGACTTCATCGCGCGCTTTGGCCGCTTCTACACCGTTCGGGTCTTCCCCTCGAGCGACGGCCTGACGGTCAACTTGCAGGACTCCTCGGCGCACCACGCCGCGGACCGCGCCCTCGACGTGCTGCTCGTGCAGTCGCGGCGCCAGCAGCGCCTGGCCAAGGTGCTCGCCGAGGCGAACGAGGCGGTCTTCCGCTCGACGACGACGAGCGAGCTGTTCGCGGCGGCGGTGCGCATTGCTGTCGAGGACGGCGGCTTCGTCATGTCCTGGATCGGGCTGATCGACGCCGGAAGCGGCGTGATCACGCCGATCGCCTCGTCGGGCGCGGCCGCCGCGCAGTACCTCGAGGACCTGCGCGTCACGGCGCGCCCCGAGCCGGCCGGGATGGGACCTGCCGGCATGGCGGCGCGCTCGGGCGTGGTGGTGTGCTCGAACGACATCCGCCTCGACGACAACATGATGCCGTGGCGGGAGGCCGCCGGGCGCGCCGGGTATCGCTCTTCTGGCGCCTTCCCAATGGTCGTGAGCGGGGAGGTGGCCGCCATCTTGTCGGTGTACGCGGCCGAGCCCGGCTACTTCGACACCGAGGAGATCTCGCTCGTGCGTCGGCTTGCGGCCAACGTCTCGTTCGGCTGGGAGAGCCTCATGCGCGAGTCGGCGCTTCGCGAGAGCGAGGTCGCCCGGCGCAGCGGCCAGCGCTTCCGGGCGATGCTGGCGGCGGCCCCCGACGCCATCATCGGGATCGACGCCGACCGCCACGTCGAGCTCGTCAACTCCCAGGCTGAACGGCTCTTCGCGGCGCGCGCCGACGACCTGGTCGGTGTCCCGGTCGCGGATCTCCTCCCCGGCCTCGTGCCCCACGCGCCCGGCGGTGGCGAGCCTGCGGGCGGCGAATCGAGCGACGCCCAGCTCATCGAGGGCCGCGAGCTCGAGGCGCGCCGGCGCGACGGGTCGAGCTTTCCCGCCGAGGCGGCGCTCAGCCGGGTCGAGGAGGCCCCTGGCCAGGCCCTGCTGCTGGCCTCGGTGCGCGATCTCACCGAGCGCTTCGAGCTCGAGGCCGAGCGCCGCCAACGGGCGCTCGAGACCCAGCGTGAGCAGGCCGACCGCCTCGACAGCCTCGGCATGCTCGCCGGCGGCATCGCGCACGACTTCAACAACTTGCTGGGTGTCGTCTTGAACTACACGACGCTGCTCGAGCGCGAGGTGTCCGACCGCCGGGCGCTCGCGGACCTGAGCGAGATCCGCGCCGCGGCGACGCGTGCCGCCGAGCTCACCCGCCAGCTCCTCACCTTTGCCCGCCGAGACCCCGCGAACCCGGTGGTGCTCGAGGTCAACGACGCCGTTCGCAGCGTCGCCTCGATGTTCTCCCGCACCCTCGGGCCGAGCGTCGAGCTCGCCTTGGAGCTCGATCCGCACCCGCTCACTGCCCTGCTCGATCGCCAGCAGTTCGACCAGGTGCTCGTGAACTTGATGATCAACGCCCGTGACGCGATGGCTGGCGGTGGCCGCCTCGTGATCACGAGCGCGCTCGAGCGCGAGCCGGCGGCCGGCGACGCCGAGTGGGTGGTGCTGAGCGTCACCGACACCGGGGCGGGCATGAGCGAGGAGGTCAAGGCGCGCGCCTTCGAGCCGTTCTTCACCACCAAGCCCCGCGGAGAGGGCACCGGGCTCGGCCTGGCCGCGGTGTACGGCATCGTCAACCGCAGCGGCGGGACGGTCCTGCTCACCTCGAGCTCTGGGGCAGGGACGACCGTGACGGTCCGTCTGCCGCTCACCCGCGCCGTCGGCGCGCCCGCCCGCACGGTCGAGGCGCGAGCGGGCCGGGGGCGCCCAGGCGAGTCCGTGCTCGTCGTCGAGGACGACGCCACCTTGCGCGAGGCGACGGCGCGCATCATCGCCGCAGCGGGCTTTGACGTCGCGCTCGCCGCGGACGGGGAGGAGGCGCTCGCGCTTGTTGAGCGGCGAGAGGACATCGGCATCGTGCTGACCGACGTGATCATGCCGAAGATGCGCGGCGACGAGCTCGCCGCCGCGCTACGGGCACGCCGACCCGGCGTCAAGGTCGTGATGATGACGGGGCACGACGCCGACAAGGTGGCGAGCACCGAGCGCTTGTTGTTCAAGCCGGTCCCCGAGCACGAGCTGCTCGGCGCGCTACGCGAGGAGCTCGATGCCTGAGGAATCGATCGGGGTGCTGATCGTCGACGACCACCGCATGTTCGCCCAGAGCCTGGCGCGGCTCTTGGCGGACGACGACCACCTGCAGGTGCTCGCCACCGCCACGACGGCGGCGGAGGCCTACGCCGCGGCCATCGACGCGCGCCCGGCGGTCGCGCTCGTCGATTACCAGATGCCCGACAGCGACGGCGTCGAGATCACGCGGCGGCTGAAGGCGATCGATCCTGGCGTGTCGGTGATCATGCTGACCGGCGTCAACGACGACCGCCTGCTGCTCGAGGCGATCGAGGCGGGCTGCTCGGGGTTCTTGACCAAAGAGCGCGCCGCCAGCGAGGTCGCCGCCGCGATCGGGGCCGTGGCCGACGGCGAGGCGCTGATCTCGCCAGAGATGCTGGCCCGCCTGCTTCCCCAGCTCACCCACGGCGCCGCGCCAGCGGGCACCGGGCTGACCGAGCGGGAGCGGCAGCTGCTGACCCACGTCGCTGCGGGGCTCACCAACCGGGCGATCGGCGAGACGCTGCACCTCAGTGTGAACACCGTGCGCAACTACATGCAATCGATCCTAAGCAAGCTTGGCGCGCACTCCAAGCTCGAGGCGGTCTCGCTCGCCGTGAAGGCGGGGATCATCGACTACCCACGCCCGTGATCCCGATCCCTCGGGGCGGGCTCGCGTACGGCGCGTAAAGGCCCACACCACGCCAAGGCGCTCGGTCGTCAGCGGCGCACGTCCGGGTCTGCTCGACCGCCCTCAGCGAGGACCGGGCTGCCAGGCGATGCCGACGTCGTGGAGATGATGGACCGGGTCGTGCAGGAAATAGCGCATAAGACTTCCGGCGCTGAAGCGGGCGCCGTCGCTTCGCCGTCCGGTGCGCGACCACTGCTCGGGTTGGACCGCAGCGATGCGCTCGGCGATGGCGTCCGCCGCGGCGACGAGCTCGATTGCGACGGTCCGCGGATCCTGGGCGTCGTAGCGATCTGCGACCGCAGTGGCGTCCTGGTCCCAGTTGGCGAACTCGGGATCTTCTTCGACGAGCAGGAGGGCGAGGCGGCTGTCCATCACCTTGCAGACGTCGCGGACGTGGCATGCGTACTCGAGCGTCGACCAGCGATCCGGCGCCGGTCGCTCCCGCAGCGCGGCCTCGGGGGTCGACTCCACCAGAGCGACCCAGACCCGTGCCACCTCAGCGATCAACAAGGCGACCTGTTCGGGCGTGACGGTGCGCGAATCGAAGTCGCATTCCCCACAGGCCCGGTCGAGTACCCAGGTCCAGTCCTTGGTATCGGCCATGTCCCTATCGTGCCACTAACTGATCGCCAGCGGGTTGGGTGCCGAGAACTCGCCACGTCTTCAAGCCAATGCCCGCCTACGCGAGCGGTTCAGCTGTAGCGCGGCGTGGCTTGGTCCATCGCCGACGTGCGCCATCAAGCGGCGCGTGTCGCAGGCTCAGGCGATGCGCCCGAGGCGACTCAGCGCGCCCACCTGCGGCGTTTCGCCGCGCGCCCCAAGGCCGGCCGCTAGCGGCCCAGTTCGGCATCGTTCGACGGCTCGCGTCCCGCGCGACCCGGGCCGCCGGCGGGCAGGCATACCTCGATCGCTGTTCCTGTCCCGGGCGCCGAGTGGATTGCGACGGTGCCGCCATGGAGGTCAACGATCCGGCGGACGATCGCCAGGCCGAGTCCTGAGCCAGGGACCGCCTGACTATTGCGGCCTCGGTAGAAACGATCGAACACTCGTATGAGGTCATCTCGAGCAATGCCCGCGCCGTGGTCACGTACCGACAGCCGTGCCGGCGGCCCCGCCTCCAAGGTCACCTCGACCTCGGTCCCCTCCGGGCTCCACTTGGCCGCATTGTCGAGGAGGTTCGCCACCATCCGTTCGAGGTCGCCCGGCACGCCGCGGACGACGGTCGGCGCGAGCGCCGTTGCGAACTGGATCTTTGGGTGCTGCAGCGCCTGGAGCTCGACCACCTCGCCGACGAGGCGGCAAAGGTCCACCTCGACCAGCTCGGGTGGGGCTACCCGCGTCCGGTCCTGGCGGGCCAGTTCCACGAGGTCGCCCACGAGGACCCCCACCCGGTCGAACTGGCGGACCACGTCGCTCGCCAGCTGTCGTCGGGTGGTCGCATCGAGCTGGTCGAGGCCCTCGCTCTGTCCAGCCCCAATCCCCGTCAGCAGCTCGACGTTCATCCGGAGGCTGGCGAGCGGCGTGCGCAGCTCGTGTGAGGCGTCGGCCACCAGCTGGCGCTGAGCCACCTCGGCCCGCTCGAGCGCCCAGAGCAGTGCGTTGACGCTGTTCGCCAGCCGGCTCAGCTCGTCGCGACCAACGGCCGGTAGCCGCCGCGAGAGGTCCTGGCTGGCGGCGACCTCCTCGGTGGCGGTGGTCAGGTGCCGCACCGGGCGGAGTGCCAGGCCGGAGACGCCCCAGCCGAGGAGGAGGGCGATCGCGATCCCCCCGGCGGCGGCGAGGAGGAGGATCTCGGCCAGCCGGCCGAGCTCGGCATCGATCCCGCCGATTCGGACGGCCAGCTCGAGCGCCAGCCCCGACCCGAAGGGACGGGCGAGCAGGCGGAGGGGCACCCCTGTGGCCGTGGTGTCGATGAGGAGCGCCCGGCCCCGCCCCTCGGCGAGGGCCCGGACGGCCGCCAACACCGGCAACGCGCTCGCCGCTCGGGTGCGGGCCACCACCACCCCGGTTGTCCCGACCACCTGGGCGACTGGGTTGGTTTCGCTGGTCGAGGCGGCGGCAGAGGGCACCGAGATCGTCTCGTAGGCGATGGCCACGTCGTGGGTGGCCCGCTCGTGTTCGAGAAGGTCGGCCGTGCGGTTGAGCGACCGGTCGATTCCGCCGTAGAGATCGTTGCGCACCGCCACGTAGGCGCTCACGGCCACGAGCACGACCGCCAGGGCAACCGCGCCAGCAGTGATGAGAGCGATGCGCGACCGCACCTCAATCCGTGCTGGTCCCCGCCCGCCCGCCCGCCAGCCGCCGCGCATTGGGCGGAGGACGCCTGTCGTCACGACCGCAACACGTAGCCGACGCCGCGGACGGTCTGGAGCAGCCGGCATTCGCCGCCCGCCTCCGTCTTTCGTCGCAGATAGCCGACGTAGACGTCGAGCGAGTTCGAGGCAGGCTCGTCCGCGAAGCCCCAGACGTTTGCTGAGATGACCGCGCGGGTCAGCACCTGGCCAGGGTGGCGAAGGAATAGCTCGAGCAGCAGGAACTCGGTGCGGGTCAGCTCGATCGTCCGCTCCCCCCGTCGCACCTGCCGGGACCCCGGCTCGAGCGACAGGTCGCCAAAGCGGAGCACGGTCCCGGCCTCTTCGGGTCCGGCCCGCCGCAGGAGGGCCCGCATCCGAGCCAGCAGCTCCTCGAGCGCGAACGGCTTGACCAAGTAGTCGTCCGCTCCGGTGTCGAGGCCGGCGACCCGGTCCTCGACACCGTCGCGGGCGGTCAGCATCAAGACGGGCGTCCGGTCGCCGGCGGTACGCAGCCGTCGACACACCTCGAGTCCGTCGATTTCCGGCATCGCGACATCGAGGACCAGGACGTCGGGGGCCTCGCCAGCAAGCAGCCGCAGCGCCTCGCTCCCGTCGCCGGCCGTGGTGACGACATAGCCGTGCAACACGAGGGCCCGCTCGAGCGCCCGCCGCAAGTCGGCGTCGTCATCGATGACCAGCACCCGCGCCTTTTGCGTGTCCATCTGCGTCCGTTCTGGGCGGCTCTGGCGATCCGGGTCTGCAGGCTAGCTCGCCCGCTTCCTCACGAGCCCGTGTAGCCGTTGGTCGCCAGGGCAACGATCGTCTTGTCATAGCTTGCACGGGCCAGCGCCTCGGACGCCGCCAGGATCTGACGGTTCGATCCGATGAATAGCCCCCGACCGCGCGGGTAGTCCTGGGGCGTCTCGGCCACGAGCGCGCTCGACACCTTCGCCGTCTTGGCTTGCGCGAACGAGACGGCGCGCACAAAGGCCCGGTCGTGGGCGATGGCGTTGCGCGCGCCCACCTGTCCTTGAGCTGCCGTCACCTCGGCCTGGAGCTGGGGCTCTTCGCCAGCAAGGGCGGCCGCCTGGCTGGCGACCGTGTCCGAGGCGATCACCTCGTAGACCTCTGGGGTCAAAACGGCGAACACCCGGTTGGCGGAGATCATCGTGTGGCGGGCCGAGCGCAGTTCGCGCAGTGTGTCGTTCGGCGCTGCCTGGATCAGTCCGTTGATGCTCGTTGTCGCCGACGCCAGCTTTTGCTCGAGGGCTCCCTGGTCGCTCGCAGTGAGCGCTGTCGCCGCCGACACCTCCTTTGACAGGTTGGCCAACTGGGTCGCCCGGAGCTGCAGCTGCTTCATGAGCCGCTGCTCGTAGCCTGACGTCTTGGCAGCCTTGCCCGTCGTGCTCGTCCCGCCCGTCGTGCTCGTCCCGCCCGTCGTGCTCGTCCCGCCCGTCGTGCTCGTCCCGCCCGTCGTGCTCGCCGCGGCATAACCCGGCAATAGGACCAGGCTCGCGAGCGTCGCTGCCAGGGTGCTGGCCACGACGGCCCGGCGAAATTGGCTCGTTCGGTGCATATGTCCCTCCCGTTCTCATCGAACCGGCAGTATTGGATACCGTCGGATGTAGGACCTAAGGGAACCATGCCGACGTGAGAAAGCGATGAGAGCCTGCCAAATCCTTGGCAAGAACTCAGACGCTCCCAGCCGCTGTCTTGTTGGCGGGGCCCTGGAGGAGCGCAAGCAGACGCGCGGAGTGCGTCTTGGTGGCGGCAACACATGGGACTCTCGTCGGCGACGCTGAGCCGTCGCCTGCTCGCTCCGCGCCGGCTGCTGCTTGTGGACGACCGTCGCTCCTCGAGCCATCTGGCCCACGCTTCGATTGGAGGTACGCGCCAGTGCGGTTGAGCATCATGGCGACCTGGAGCAATGAATAACGCCGCGACCAACGACTGCGATGACCCCCGGGCCCGCGGTCGGGATCATCAAGCGGTGCCGGTGTGCTGGTCGCTCGATCAGCACCGCCTGCGAGAAGCCGATCGGAGCGACGGAGGGCGTTGGTGGCGAGCGAGGTGGTCTTGCGGGCGACGGTAAGGCGCGGCCCCCGGGTGACCGCTCACCGGGATCGCCATGATGCCCCCTTTGCGTCGGTGCCCGGGAGCGGAGGTCCCCTCGTTGTCCCTTGGCTACAGCGCGTCGAGTGCCCTCGTCACGCGCCGCAGGACCGCCTCGAGCAGGGCGTGGTTGGGTGCCGGGCTGCCGCCATCGGTCGCCCCCTCGAGGCGGATCCGTGCCCCGTCGCCGTCCTGTTCGATCACGAAGGCGCCGACGAAGCGCTCGAAGCGCTCGGACCCCTCGTTCGGTGACCACGAGAGGGGGACGACGAGGCGGTCGGGGCGCTCGAGCTCGGGCATGCCGAGCTCGAAGCTCGGCGGGCCGGAGGGGCGCGACGGGGAGTCGAGCGCGCCGAGGCTCAGCGCGGCGCGCATCCACTGGCGCGGCGCGGCGCGGAAGAGCGCGAACACTCGGTGGTGCGGGATCGGGGTCGCCAGTGCCGCTGTCGCGAAGCCCTCGCCCCCCGCCTTGCGATCGGCCACCGACGAGATCGTGGCGCCGTCCCGAGCCGGCCGCTAGACGCGATTGCACCCAAATCGCGCCGCGACCTACGCGAATGCACGGGGAGCGACGGTGCGACGGCATCTGGTGCGCGACGCCGGAAGTCGATTCAATCGATCAGATGAGCACCCCTGCGTCCCGCTGCGCCGGCCTGCGGCGCCGCGGCGCCGGGGACGGCTCGGGCATGTGGCTGCACCGCCGGGAGGCGGATCGCCTCGCCTCCCTCGCCAGCTACCGCGTCTTCGGCACGCCGAGCGAGCCCGCCGATGAGGCCGCGGCGCGCCTTGCGGCCCTGGCGTGCGCGGCACCGGCGGCGATGGTGTGCCTTGTCGGACGCGAGCACCTGTGGGTCAAGGCCGGCTACGGCCTGCGCGTGGCACCGGGTCCGCCGCGCGCGAACTCCCCGTGCTCGGACACCGTCGCGCTCGAGTCGACGCTCGTCATCGAGGACGTGGCGAGCGATGAGCGCTACGCGGACGCCCTCTTGGCCCTTCCCGGGCCAAAGATCCGCGCCTTTGCGGGCGTGCCGCTCGTCGGTCGCGACGGCCTTCCGCTTGGCACCTTGTGCGTGCTCGACTGGAAGCCGCGGGCCTTCACGCGCGCCCAGCTCGAGAACCTGGCAGCGCTTGCCGACAGCGTGGTCACCCGCCTCGAGCTCCGCCGCGTCGACCGGGCCATGGGACGGGATCCCGACGCGCTGATGGCCGATGCCCTCGATCCCGTGCGGCTTCGCCAGGCGGTCGACGAGGACGAGTTCACCTGCCACTTCCAGCCGATCGTGCGCCTCGACTCCGGAGCGGCGCGCGCCTTCGAGGCGCTCGTGCGCTGGCGTCACCCGAGCCTCGGGGTGATCCCACCGGCATTGTTCCTGCCGGCGATGGAGCGCACCGGCCTCATGCACGCCCTCGGCCGCAGCGTCCTTCACGCCGCCCTCGACCTCGCCGCCGAGCTCGGTGCCGCCGATGAGCGCCAGGCGGTCCCCAAGGTGGCGGTCAACGTGTCGGGCACCCAGCTCGAGACGCCGGGGCTCGCCGACACGGTCGCCGACGCGCTCGCCGCACGGGACCTGCCTGCTCGGGCGCTGTGCATCGAGGTCACCGAGTCGGTGCCGCTCGAGCGGGGGTGTGCGGCTGCGGAGCTCGCCGCGCTGCGCGCGCTCGGCGTCGGCATCGCGCTCGACGACTACGGGGCGGGCAACGCCACGGCGAACAAGATCCTCGAGCTGCCGGTGACCGCGCTCAAGCTGGACCGGAGCCTGACCGCCGCGGTCGCGCAGTCGGCGCGCAGCCGGGCGGTGGTGCGCTCGAGCCTCGTGATGGCCGAGCAGATCGGCCTCGAGGTCAGCTGCGAGGGGGTGGAGAACGCCGCGCAACGCGATGCGCTCGTGGGCGTGGGCGCGACGATCGGCCAAGGCTGGCACTTCAGCATGCCCCTCGAGCGCAGCCAGCTCGTCCACTACCTCGGTCGCTGCGGCTGCGCCCCCGTTGAGCCGGCCGGGGTGGCGGGCTAGCGCCACCTGGCACATGGCCCGGTCCCCAAGATCCGCCGGGCAGGACGGTGCGCCGGTGATCCGTGCGTCAGTTGGACTCGAGCTGCCCGAGGGGCTGCACGTGGCTGACGGGGTGGCTGGCTGCGTGCTGGCGAAAGCCAAGGGGCGGCGCCGTTGCGAGCGGCACCGAGTCGTCCGCGCGCCGCGAGCGGATCGACACGCCGGTGACGAGGAGGACGATGACCGCCGAGGTCACCAGGGCGACGACGCCGTGGCCGACCCCTTCGCCGCCGACCTGGTGGGGAAAGCCGAGCCAGTCGGCCACCGAGGCGCCGAGGGGTCTCGTCAAGATGTAGGCGAACCAGAAGGTGGCGACCTCGTTGAGGTGGGCGACGAAGTAGCCGAAGGCCGCCAGGGCGATCAGGCCGAGGAAGAGGAAGGCTGAGGCGAGGTAGCCGAAATGCAAGGTCGTGGCCGTCATGTCGCCGGCCGCCGTGCCGACCGCGAAGGTCGCGCTCACCGTCGCCCAGTAGAAGAGCTCGCGCCGCAGGGTCGTGATCGAGTGGATCGACAAGGTCCGCTCGGTGAGGTACCAGGCCACCAGCACGATCGCGAGCACCGCGCCGTACAGCGCCGCCGAGTCGGCGTAGGGGACCGAGAAGCGGACGTGGAGCACGTCGGCGGCCATGGTGCCAAAGACCGCCACCATCACGACGGCCAGCCAGTAGCGCCAGGGCACGTAGCGGTCGGTGCGGAGCTGGATGGCCAGGGCGACGACGAAGGCGAGAAAGCCGGCCACGACGGCGAGGACGGGGTTGATCGCGTGCACCGAGTAGTCCGAGGTCGCCTCGCCCATCGCGGTGGTGAAGAGCTTGATCACCCAGAAGATGGCGGTGATCTCCGGCACCTTCTTTGCCGTACGTCCAAGCGGCCCCACGAGCGCCAGATGGTAGTGGATACCGCCAGCGCCGAATGGATGCCGCGGCGCCAGATCTCCTGGTTTCGGCCAGCAATTGCCGCGACGTGACGATCGTGCACCGAAGCGCCGCGCGTGGCGCCCGCCGCGGTGGGACCAGGACGGCGCGACGCGGACCTCGCCGGTGCCGTTCGATTGACGCAGGCAAACCTCGCCCGTCGACGGCGACGAGGCCCTCGATGTCCAAGCTGGACGTCGAGCCGTGACTCGCTTGGTGGAGCCTCCGAGTCGCTGATCCACGGAAAGGATGGGGAACATATGTTCGATTGACACCCGCCCCGTCCATTAACGTGGTTGCCCATGGTCGTCCCGCCCCTCGCCGAGTCGCTTCGAGACACAAAGGGCGCCGTCCCGCCCAAACGAGGAGACGAGCGCGCCGCCCTCTCCCTGCTCGCGCAGCGCCTGCGGCCGACGGCGCTCGCCCGCGAGGAGCTGTTCGGGCTGGCTCGGCCATTGGCTGAGCTCATCGGGACCCCCGGGCTGCGCCGGGGGAGCACGCTCGTGGTCGAGGCGGCGCCGGGAGTCTCTGGAGCGAGCTCGCTGGCCCTTTGCCTGCTGGCCGGGCCCGCGGCAGAAGGAGCAACCTGTGCCGTCGTCGGCCTTCCTGGGCTCGGCCTGCTGGCGGCGGCCGAGCTCGGCGTGGCGCTCGAGCGGCTCGTCGTCGTCCCCGACCCCGGCCAGCGCTCGGCGGCAGCGGTCGCCGCGCTCCTCGAGGGCTTCGACGTCGTCCTGGCCGGCTTTCCTGCGGGGCTGCCCACCGCGACGGCGAGACGGCTCTCGGCGCGGGCGAAAGAGCGTCGGAGCGTCCTGATCGTGGCGGGGCGCGGGGTCGGCGCCCCGTCGGCCAGCGGTCCCGCCCAGCCCTGGGGCGAAGCGCCCGAGGCGCGCCTCGTGGCTGTCGCCTCCACCTGGTACACGGCGCCCGATTCGCCATCTGGCGCACCACTGCTCGGCCTGTTCGCCGGCCGCGAGGTCGAGGTGGTGGCTCGCCGGCGACGGGCGGCGCCCGAGGAGGTCCGCCAGCGCCTCCTCCTCCCCGCGCTCGAGGGCGCGGCCCGACCGGACGACTGGTGGGTCGGGGTGGCGCCGGCGCCCGATGCCATCCGGGCGCCCCGAGCGAGGCGGGCCTAGCCGTGGTGGCCCGTCCCACCCCGGGGCGGTCGCGGCCGCCGAGTGTGCCGCGGACCTTGGTGGTGTGCTGCGCGGACTGGGCCGCCTACGCCGTTGCGCCGCACGCCTTCGGGCCGCCCGCGGCGGGCCGCGTGCCGGTTGCGGTGCTCGAGCAGCACCGGGTGGTGGCGACCTCTCCGACGGCGCAGGCGGCCGGGGTGCGCGCCGGCCAACGGCGCCGAGAGGCCGAGGCGCACTGTCCTGAGCTCTCCTTTGTCGTCCGCGACGAGGGGGCGGAAGTGCGCGCCTTCGAGCCGGTGGCGCGCGCGCTCGAATCCTTCGGCGTCCCCGTCACGGTGCGCAGCCCGGGCTGGGCGGCCCTGCCCACCCGCGGCCCGGCACGCCGCCTCGGCGGGGAGGCCGGGCTGCGCAGCGCCGTGCTCGAGCGCATCGCCTCGCTCGGGCCCTCCTGGCAGCTCGGGATCGCCGACGGCGCGTTCGCGGCGAGCCTTGCCGCCGAGGCGGGAACGATCGTGCCGCCGGGCGCTTCGGCAGCCTTCCTCGCCCCGTTCGCTATCGAGCGGGTCGGGGACCCCGAGCTCGCCGATCTGCTGCGCCGGCTCGGCATCGTGCGGCTCGGTGACCTCGCCAGGCTGCCCGAGGGGGTGGTGCTCGCCCGCTTCGGCGTCGCCGGCGCGTCGGCACAGTGCCGCGCCAAGGGCCTCGAGGCGACGGCGGGCCCTCCCCGCCCGGTCGCGGTCGAGCTGGGCGTGGGGCGCGTGCTCGATCCTCCCGCCGAGCGCGTCGAGGCGGTGGTGCTCGTCGCCCGCGCCCTCGCAGAGGAGCTGGCGGTGGTGCTCGCTCGTCGTGGCCTCGCCTGCACCTTGCTCGCCGTCGAGGCCGAGACGGCCACGGGCGAGCTGGCGCGGCGCTGCTGGAGCGACGAGGGGGGCTGGACGCCCGGACTCATCGCCGAGCGGCTTCGCTGGCAGCTTGAGGCGTGGCTTGCGCTCGGCGGGGCTGGAGGGGGCGGCGGCATCGCCGCCGTGCGCCTCGTGCCCCTCGAGGCGGTCCCGGCGAGCGGGCGTCAGCTTTCCCTGTGGGGCCGGTCGGTGGAGCGCGTCGAGGCCGAGGCGCGCGCGGCTCGGGTCGTCGCTCGCGTCCAGGGGATGCTCGGCGAGGAGTCGGTGCTGCGCCCAATCCGCCGCGGCGGGCGGGGACCTGGCGAGCAGATCCTCCTCGTTCCGGTCGGCGACCCCACCCCGAGGCTGCCCGGGGCGCCGGAGGCGCCCTGGCCCGGCCGCCTGCCTGCCCCCGCCCCGGCCGCCGTCCCCGACCCACCGCTGCCGGCGCGGCTGTGCGATCAGTCGGGCGCGCTCGTCGTGGTCGACGGGCGCGGGCGACCGAGCGCGCCGCCCGCCAGCGTGCAGGTGGCGGGCGGGGCGATCGAGGCCGTGCGTGCCGTCGCGGGGCCGTTCCCGGTCGACGAGCGGTTCTGGGACCGCCGACGCCGACGGCGTCGGGCGCGCTTCCAGGTCCTCACCGAGACAGGAGAGGGCTACCTGCTCCTGGTCGAGCGCGGCGAATACCGTCTCGAGGGTCGTTATGACTGAGTCCCTGGTCCACCGCGACCGACCCGCCAGCTGCCGCTGAGGGACGCGACGTCCTCGCTGATCGTGCGGGTCCTCGCCCTTGGCGCCCTTGGCGCGATCGTGCGCTTCTAGGCTCGCTCGATGGAGCTGCGCGAGGCGAGCACGAAGGACGCGCCCCAGATCGCCGCGGTGCACGTCGAGACCTGGCAGGCCGCCTATCGCGCGCTGTTGCCCGCGGACTTCCTCGCCAGCTTGGACGTCGCCCAGCGCGTGCGGGCCTGGCACGACCGACTGCTCGCTGGCGAGGTGGCGCAAAGCACCGTGGTCGCCGAGCGCGATGGGGCGATCGTCGGCTTCGCGGTGACCGGGGCGTCGCGCGACGAAGGCGCTGGCACCGGGGTCGGCGAGCTGATGGCCATCTACTGCCACCCGCGCGCCTGGGGGACGGGAGTCGGGCGAGCGCTCATCACCGACGCCGTCGAGCGCCTGCGCGCCGCTGGCTATGAGGAGGCGACCTTGTGGGTGCTTGAGGGCAACGCGCGGGCCGAGCGCTTCTATGGCGCCGCGGGCTGGCGAGCTGACGGCGCGCAAAAGCGCGCCGAGATCGGCGGCAAGATCGTCCGCGAGCTGCGCTATCGCCGTGATCTGCGTGGGGTTTCCTGACCCCTCGGCGCGACCCACTGGCGAAGCGCGACGCACCAAGTCGTCTGTGCGCGAGCGCCGATCAGCGTGCGCTGGCGTACTCGGGCGCTTCTTCTTGCTCGCTTCCTCCTGATTCGCCAAAGTGCTTGAGGACCCCTTGCACGAGGGCGTGCGCCGAGGCCTCGGTCAGCAACCCTGGCTCGAAGGTGTCGCGGGACGACACCCGGTGGTAGAGCTCGCGCAGCGCCTTGCCGGAGCCGACGAGAGCACAACGGTCGCCCCTCCTCTGGCAGAGCCGAGTCCGCCGCCCCCAGATGACGGCGCCACAGCGCCGACCCTGAAGCTCGGGCGAACGGGCAGCGACGGCAGTCTTGCCCCGCGACCCTTGAGCTCGCGAGCCATCGCTTGACGAGCAGCGCCCGCCGGCGTTGGGTCGTGGCGCGCTCAGCCCGACCAGTCGACGCGCTCGGGCTCGGGCGCCTTCGAGCGGCAGCCTGGCGGCACGGCGCCCCTAGGCTTGGCGCATGAGCGCGCTCCTCGTCGTTGACGTCAGCTCGAACAACGGCTGGCCGCTGGACTTCAGCGCCGCAAAGGCCGCCGGAGTCGCCAATGTGATCGTGAAGATCACCCAAGGCGGCGGCAAGAGCGCCTATGTGAACCCCGATGCGCAGGCCGCGATCGCCGCCGCCCGGGCGGCTGGCTTCCAGCCCGGCGCCTATCACTTCGAGGAACCGAGCATCCCGGTGTCCGAGCAGGTGGCCTTGATCAAGGCGCATGCCGACGGCGTGGGCCGCATCTTCGTCGACAGCGAGACGGCGGCCAAGACCTGGAGCGCGGAGGTGGCCGCGACGAAGGGGACGATGGATGGCATCAAGGCGTTTGCCGCGACGGGCCTGTATGCCGGCAACACCTTCTTGGACAACATGGCAGGGGCGCCGTGGGGCGAGCCGCTTTGGTACCCGAACTACCCCGGCGGCTATGTGGCGAGCGACACGACCCCACCGCGGCCGTGCCAGATGTGGCAGTGGAGCGACAATTACGACGTCGCAGGCATCGGCCCCTGCGACGCGAGCTGGTTCTACGGGACTCCCGCAGAGCTCGCGGCGTTCTTCAACCCGCCCGAGCTCCCAACACCGACGGAGGCTGACCGGATGCGATGGATCGACAAGATGCCGAACGGTGACATCATCCTCACCGATGGCGCCAGCTACGAGGTGATCGGTGCCGAGCGGATCGCTTGGCTGAAGGCCCGCGGCGTGCCCGACTACAGCACCGATCCCGTGAAGCTGACGGCGGGCGTCGTGAAGACGCTCCGCCAGCTCGGGACCACCAACGAGATCTAGCGGCACAACGGTACCGCTCGGCCCGACGGGCGCGGCGCCGGCTCGGCGTGCGGGCGACAACGAACGCCCCGCGACGGCGCTCAGAGCTGCGCGAAGGTCTCCGGCCCGGCGTAGTGGAGCGCCCGGATCCCGACGGCCACCGCTCCTTCGATGTTGGCCGCACTGTCGTCGATGAAGATGACCTCGTCGGGATCGGCCGAGAGCGCATCGAGCGCCGCCTTGAAGCATGCGGCGTCGGGCTTGGTCGCATGAAGGTCGCAGCTGAACAGCCGGGGTGCGAACCGCGCCATCCAGGGCTCGCGGTCAAGGGCGCGGGCGATCTCGACCGGCGCGTTCGACAACAGCGCGAGGTCGTAGCCGCGCCGGCCGCGGGCCTCCTCGATGGCGCCGAGCACGTGCTCGTTGGCGCGGCACCATCCCTCGACGTCGATCGCCGAGAGCTGGTCGATGAGGGCGGGCTCGAGCGGGCGTCCGGCCACCGCCTGGAAGTAGGCGGACACGTCGGTGTCGCCGCGGTCATACGCGAGCCGCTCGCGCCAGTAGGCGTCGTGGAAGTCCTCCGGCGTCATCCCGCACAGCCCGGCCAAGGTTGCCTGCACCTCGCGTGGTTGGGGGAGCGAGATCACGTTGCCGTAGTCACACAGCAGCCAGGCCACAGCGCTCCTTTCCGCATCGGCCCGCGGCGCGACGCGCCCGGGCGAGGAACGCTTCGACCTTACCGGTCCGCCAGCGCCGTGGCTCAGTCCTCGTCCCGCTCCTCGGGCGCCGCCGTCCCCTCGGCGTCCCCGCGGTGGTCACGGCGGGCGATCACGTGCACGTCGATCCCCGCATCGGCGGCAAAGCGCAGCACGCGGCGGACGACCGAGCCGCTCGTCAGCTCGTGCCAGCGGCTGCGGCGCGACGAGCCGAGGACGATCTGGGTGATCTGGTGCTCGCCGGCGAAGCGCACCAGGCCGAGCGCGGGATCGCTCGCCTGGACGTCGTGCCAGTGCGCCCCCACGTCGCTCGCGACCGTGCGGGCCTCCGCGAGCGCCTCCTTGGCGCGCGGCGCCTCGTCGTCGTGCACGTGGACGGCGTGCAGCTCGGCCTTGGCGCGCGCTGCGATGCGCGCCGCGCGCCGCACCACCGCGTCGATGCCCGGCGCGCCGGTGACCGCCACCATGATGCGCTCGGCCGTCTCCCACACGGCCGCTTGGTGGTGCCGGGCGAGGAAAGCGAGCAGGTCCTCTTCGGTCTCATCGGCGACAAAGCGCAGCGCGAGCTCGCGCAGTGCCGTCAAGTTCTCCTGGCGGAAGAAGCCGTTGAGCGCCTGGGGAACCTTCTCGTTTGGGTAGATGTTGCCGTGCAGCATCCGCCGCCGCAGCTGCTCGGGGGAGGAGTCGACGAGCTCGAGCTGGTCGGCGTTGCGCACGACCCAGTCGGGAACGCGCTCGCGCACCGCCACGCCGGTGATCGTCTCCACGGCATCGGCGATGCTCTCGAGATGTTGCACGTTGACGGTCGAGATCACCGAGATGCCGGCGGCGAGGAGCTCCAAGACGTCCTCGTAGCGCTTGGCGTGCCGGCCCGATCCCGGGACGTTGGTGTGCGCGAGCTCGTCGATCAGCGCGACCTCGGGCTTGCGCGCGAGGACGGCGTCGAGGTCCATCTCCTCAAAGCGAGCCCCGCGGTACTCGACGACCTTGCGGGGGACGAGCTCGAGGTCGCGCAGCTGCTCGGCCGTGTGGAGACGGCCGTGGGTCTCGACGAAGCCCACAACGACGTCGCGGCCGCGCTGGTGGCGCCTCCAGCCCTCGTCGAGCATGGCCCACGTCTTTCCGACGCCAGCCACCGCACCCATGTACAGCCGGAACTTTCCCGCCGCGGCGACGGTGTCGGCGGTGTCCTCGTCGAGGTGCGCGGCGCGAGGATCTGCACCCTGGCTCACCAGATGCCCGCCCTAGGATCGATCGCGTGGACCTGCGCCGGCTGAAGTGGTGGCGCCTCGAGCAGCGCGCCAAGCCACCGATGCGCCGCATCCAGGCGCTGTGGGGCTCGCTCGCCGCGCTCGCCGGCATCGCGGTGGTGGTGGCGATCCTCGTCCCGTTCCGTGCCCATCTCGCCGAGGCCACCTGCGCGCTCGTGCTCGTCGTCCCGGTCGTGATCGGCGTGGGGATCGGCGGGTTCCAGGCCGGTCTCGTGGCGGTGGCGGGAGGATTTCTCGCCTACGACTACTTCTTCATCCCGCCCTATGGCACCTTGAGCGTGGGCAGCCGGCAGAACTACCTCGCGCTCGCCGTCTACCTCGCCGTCATGGTGGCGGTCGCCCGCATCGTCGCCCGCCTCCAGGCGGTGCGCGCCGAGGCGGCCCAGCGCGCGGACTCGGCACGCCGGCTCTTTGAACTCTCCGACGTGCTGATCACCGAGCGCCCGCTCGACCAGCTGTCCCACGTCATCGCCTCGACACTGCAGGGCGCCTTCGGATTCGACGGGGTGGCGCTGCTGCTCGCCCACGGCCAGGGCGCGGGCCTGCGGGTCGGTGCTGCGGTCGGCGAGGCGATCGACGCCACGGCGCTCTCGCTCCTCGGCAGCACGCTCGGCACCCCGGCCAGCTTGGTGCGCGTCAGCCCGCCGGTGCGCCTCGGCGGCCGGCTGCCCGGGCGCCAGCGCGTGACGGTCCCGCTCGTGGCGATGGGCGAGGCGGTGGGGGCGCTCGTGGTCGTCGGCCGGGCACTGCGGGCTGATGAGCGCCAGCTGCTGTCCACCTATGCCAACCAGGCGGCGCTCGCCCTCGAGCGGGCACGGCTGCGCGCCCAGGTGATCGAGTCCGAGGTGCTCGCCGAGGCCGAGCGGTGGCAGCGGGCGCTGATGGGCGCGGTCTCCCACGACCTGCGCACGCCGCTCGCGACGATCACCGCGGCGGTGTCGGATCTGCGTGAGCTCGGCGCGTCGCTGCTGGCGAGAGACCGCGACGAGCTCCTCGGCCTGATCGAGTCCCAGTCCGACCGCCTCGCCCGGCTGGTGACCAGCCTGCTCGACATGACCCGCATCCAAAGCGGCGCCCTGGCGGCGCGGCCCGAGCCCGCCGTGCTCGCCGAGCTGGTCGAGGAGGCGGTGCAGGCGCTCGTTCGCACCGAGGTCCCCGGACGGCTCGTCGTCGAGCTCGAAGAGCCCGAGGCGCTCGTGCTCGCCGACCACGCGCTCGTCGTCCAGGTGCTGACCAACCTGCTCGACAACGCGGCGCTGCACGCCCCCGAGGCCGGCGCGATCGAGGTGTCCTCGCGCCAGGTGGGCGGGCGCGTCGAGATCTCGGTCGCCGACCGCGGCCCGGGCGTCGCGCCGGCCGATCGGGAACGCGTCTTTTCGATGTACTCCAAGACCAGCGGGGCCGGGCGCGCCGGGCTCGGTCTCGCGATCGTGAAGGCCTTCGTCGAGGCCCACGGCGAGCGCGTCCGCCTCGAGGATCGCTCCGGTGGCGGGGCACGCTTCGTCTTCTCCTTGAAGCTGGCCGAGCCCAGCGCGCTCGACGAGCCCGGCGAGGCGCGCGGGGTCGTCTCGCCGCGGCGGGCGGGCTGAGGGCGGGCGATGGCCAAGATCCTCGTCGTCGACGACGACCCTTCCTTGCGCAAGGCGCTCTCGATCGGCCTCCAGGCCCGTGGCTACGCGCTCGTCGCGACCGGCAACGGCGAGGACGGGGTCGTCCAGGCCGCCCTCTCCCAGCCCGACGTGGTGGTGCTCGATCTCGGCCTGCCCGACGTGGACGGGATCGAGGTCTGCCGACGCATTCGCTCGTTCTCTGGCGCCCCGATCATCGTGCTGTCGGCGAGCGGTGAGGAGCAGCGCAAGATCCAGGCGCTCGACAGTGGAGCCGACGACTACGTCACCAAGCCGTTCTCCATGCCCGAGCTCGAGGCGCGCCTTCGCGTGGCGCTCCGCCACGCCGAGGCGCAGCAGCCCGGGCGCGCCGAGGAGGCCCAGCGCCTCGTCGTGGGCTCGCTCGTGATCGACCTCGTCCACCACGAGGCGAGCCACAACGGCCGCAGCCTCGAGCTCACTGCACGAGAGTTCGACCTGCTCGCCTACCTCGCGAAGAACGCCGGCAAGGTCTGCACCCACCACCTCATCTTGCAGCACGTCTGGGGCCCGCAGTATCAACAAGAGACGCACTACCTGCGCGTCTATTCCCATCGCCTGCGTCGCAAGCTCGGCGACTGGGACGGCACGATGCTGCGCACGCACCCCGGCATCGGCTACCAGCTCGTCGCCGAGTGAGGCCTCGCGCACTCAGGTCTCCTCGAGGAAGCAGTAGCGCGGGTTCAAGACCGACAGCCGGCCGTTGGATCGCCCCGCCGTGCCGGCGAAGCGCAACCGGGCACCGACCGCGATGCCCGGCACCTGGGTCCTGCCGAGAAAGACAAGGTCGACCCGGGCGCCGTCCTCGGCCACCGTCGCGGTGAAGCATGGCGGGCGCGGGCTGCTCCTTAGCGCGACGACCGTCGCCTCGGCACAACAGCGCCTTCGCTCGAGGATGGTCCCGAGCGGCTGGGGATCGGGCCAGCGCTCGATGCCGTCACGGCGCACGCCCCATGGATCGATCGGTCCCATCTCGCTTTCCTCAGCGGTGCTCGAGCGCCACGAGCGCCTCGTTCAGCTGCAGCACGTCGATGTAGCTCGCGCCGAGGAAGCCGAGCTCGGGCCCGTGCGTCTCCTTGTTGATCAGCGAGGCCAAGGTGGCTGGTGCGATCCCCGTCGCCTTGGCGACCATCGGGATCTCGGCGGTCGCGTCCGCCGGCGAGATGTCGGGGTCATAGCCGCTCGCCGAGGTCGTCACGAGGTCCGGGGTCGGGTTGACGCCCATGGCGTGCCAGTAGGCGACGAGCGCCTTGGTGTTGTCCAACAACACCTTGGAGCGCGGGCCGAGGTTGGTCCCCCCAGAGGCTCCGGGGACGCCGTTCGCGACGAGCGGGTTGTCACCGCCCGGGATGTGCTTGGCGAGATTCGTCGCATACGGCCCGGCATCGTCTGGGCGGCCGTGGAAGAAGGCGGGGCTCTTCCAGTTCTGGCCGATCAGGGTCGATCCGTTGGCGGTGATCGACCCGTTGGCCTGGTTCTTGAAGAACAATTGAGCCACCCCCGTGCCAATGAACGCGTACACGAGCGTGCCCGCCATCATCACGACGGCGAAGACCACAGAGCGGCGGAGCAAGATGAGCATCGTGACCTCTCAGTACCAGTGCAGCGCGACGAGGATCAGGTCGATCGCCTTGATGAAGATGAACGGCGTGATCAGCCCGCCGATCCCGTAGATCAAGACGTTGCGGCGCAGGATCGCCGAAGACGAGGCGGCCTTGAAGCGCACGCCGCGAAGGGCCAGTGGGATCAAGGCGATGATCACCAACGCGTTGAAGATCACCGCCGACAGCACTGCGCTCTGGGGGCTGTGCAGCCGCATGATGTTGAGGGCGTGCAGTTGGGGATAGGTGGTGACAAAGAGCGCCGGGATGATGGCGAAGTACTTCGCCACGTCGTTGGAGATCGAGAAGGTCGTGAGGGCGCCGCGGGTGATCAACAGCTGCTTGCCGATCTCGACGATGTCGATGAGCTTGGTCGGGTTCGAGTCGAGGTCGACCATGTTCCCGGCCTCTTTGGCGGCGGTCGTGCCGGTGTTCATCGCCACGCCGACGTCGGCCTGGGCGAGGGCGGGGGCGTCGTTGGTCCCGTCCCCGGTCATCGCGACGAGCTTGCCGCCCTCTTGCTCGGAGCGGATGAGGGCCATCTTGGCCTCGGGGGTGGCCTCGGCGAGGTAGTCGTCCACGCCCGCCTCCTCGGCGATCGCCGCGGCGGTGAGCGGGTTGTCGCCGGTGATCATCACCGTGCGGATCCCCATCTGGCGCATCGCGTCGAAGCGCTCCCGGATGCCCTGCTTGACGACGTCCTTCAGCTCGACGACCCCGAGCACGTCGCCGCCCTCGGCGACCGCGAGCGGGGTGGAACCCGCCCGTGCCACGCGCTCGACGATGGCGTCGAGCTCGCTGGGGGGCGTGCCGCCCTGCTCGGCGACCCAGCGCTTCACCGCCTCGGCGGCGCCCTTTCGGATCTGGCGGTGATCGACATCGAGGCCAGACATGCGCGTCTGGGCGGTGAAGGGCACGAAGGTGTGGTCGGGTCCGAGGTCGCGCTCGCGGATGTTGAAGCGCTCCTTGGCGAGCACGACGATCGACCGGCCCTCGGGGGTCTCGTCGGCGAGCGAGGAGAGCTGGGCCGCCGCGGCAAGCTCCTCCTCGCTGTGGCCGCCGACGGGGTAGAAGGCCGAGGCCATCCGGTTGCCGAGGGTGATCGTCCCGGTCTTGTCCAACAACAGCGTCTGGACGTCACCGGCCGCCTCCACGGCGCGCCCGGACATGGCGAGCACGTTGCGCTGGACGAGGCGGTCCATGCCGGCGATGCCGATCGCCGACAACAAGGCGCCGATCGTGGTGGGGATGAGGCAGACGAGCAGCGCCACGAGGACGACGACGGAGACGCCGGCACCGGCGTAGTGGCCGAAGGGCTCGAGCACGACGACGACGGGGAGGAACACGATCGTGAGGACGGCGAGCAGGATCGTGAGGGCGATCTCGTTCGGCGTCTTCTGGCGGCTGGCGCCCTCGACGAGGCTGATCATCCGGTCGATGAAGGTGTTGCCCCGCTCGGCCGTGATCTTGACCACGATGCGGTCCGAGAGGACCTTGGTGCCGCCCGTGACCGCCGAGCGGTCACCTCCGGACTCGCGGATGACCGGCGCGGACTCACCGGTGATCGCCGACTCGTCGACCGAGGCGATCCCCTCGATGATGTCGCCGTCAGAGGGGATGAGGTCGCCGGCCTCGCAGACGACGAGGTCGCCCTTGGTCAACGAAGAGGCGGGGACCCGCTCTTCTGTTCCCTGTGGATCGAGACGGCGGGCTTCGGTCTCGGCGCGCATCTTGCGCAGCGTGTCCGCCTGGGCCTTGCCGCGTCCTTCGGCCATGGCCTCAGCGAAGTTGGCAAAGACCACCGTGCCGAACAGCCAGGCGGTGATCGACCAGGCGAACAGGCCAGGGTGCACGATCGCCTCGATCAGGCTGACGACCGTCCCGATCAAGACGACGAACATCACGGGGTTTTTGATCTGGACGCGCGGGTCGAACTTCTTGAACGCCTCGATGATCGCCTGGCGCAGGATCGCTCGGTCGAAGAGGCTGCGTGCCTGGGCGACGCCGCGGGGCTCCCGGGCGATCGGCTGGCTCAGCTCCGTCGACGGCGGCTGGGGGTCGCGGGCTTGGGTGTCGGTCATGTCGCGCAATGCTCCGGTCAAAAGAAGCGGTGGTGGCTGAGCTGCTCGACGATCGGGCCGAGCGAGACGGCGGGGAAGAAGGTCAGGCCGCCGATGATCAAGATCACGCCGATGGTGAGGCCGACGAACATCGGCGTGTCGGTCCGGAAGGTGCCGACCGAGGCGGGGACGGGCTGCTTTTGCGCGAGCGCCCCACCGAGCGCGAGGGCGGGGATGATGATCGCGAACCGGCCGACCAACATGTCGATCGCCCCGACGATGTTGTAGAAGGCGGTGTTTCCCGACAGCCCGCCAAAGGCCGAGCCGTTGTTGTTGCCCTGGGAGGTGAGCGCGTAGAGGATCTCGCTGAAGCCGTGCGGCCCGGCGTTCAAGGGACCGGCCCGGCCGGCGTGGAGCGACACCGCGATGGCGGTGAGCACCAAGACGGTGAGCGGCATGACGAGCGAGGCGAGGCCGGCGAGCTTGATCTCTCTGGCTTGGATCTTCTTGCCGAGGAACTCTGGGGTCCTTCCGATCATCAAGCCGCCGATGAACACGGCGACGATGGCGAAGACGAGGATCGTGTACAGCCCACTGCCGTCACCTCCCGGGGTGACCTCGCCGAGCATCATCCCGCTCATCAGGCCCATGCCGCCGATCGGCGTGAACGAGTCATAGGACGCGTCCGCCGAGCCGGTCGAGGTGCTCGTCGAGGCGACGCCGAACAGGGCGGAGCTCGTGTCGCCGAAGCGGACCTCCTTGCCCTCGGTGTTGCCGGTGCTCTGGTGCACCCCCGCAGCGGCGACCGCCGGGTTCCCCTGATGCTCGGCATAGCTCGTGTATCCGACCCAGCAGCCGAAGATGATGACCATCGCGGCGAGCAAGGCGGCACCGTGACGCACGCTGTTGACCATCTTGCCGAAGGTGTAGGTGAGCGAGAAGGGCAGCACCAAGACGAGATAGATCGACAAGAAGTTCGTGAGGCCGGTCGGGTTCTCAAAAGGTGCGGCCGAGTTCGCGTTCAAAAAGCCGCCACCGTTGGTCCCGAGCTGCTTGATCGCCTCCATGAACGCGATCGGGCCGCGCGGGATGGTCTGGCTGACGCCGTTCAGGTGGTCGTGGATGGTGACGGGGCCGGCGAGGGTCTGCACGCCACCCTGGGCCACGAAGATGATGCCGAAGCAGAAGGCGATCGGGATCAAGACGTAGAGCAAACAGCGCGTGATGTCGACCCAGAAGTTCCCGATCGTGCTCGCCCCGTGGCGCGAGAAGCCGCGCACCAGCGCGATCGCCACGGCGATGCCGACCGCCGGGGTCACGAACTGCTGGGTCGTGAGCGCGGCGATCTGGGAGAAGTACGACATGGTCGTCTCGCCCGCGTAGTTCTGCCAGTTCGTGTTGGTGACGAACGAGCTCGCCGTGTTGAAGCTGAGCGCGGGGGGGACGGCGCCGAGGTGCTGGGGGTTGAGCGGAAGCGAGCCCTGGATCCGGAAGATGAGGTAGGTGAGCGCGATCGAGATCGCCGAGAAGACGACGAGCGAAGCGGCATAGCGCTGCCAGGACTGCTCGCGGTCGGGGTCGACGCCGACGACGCGGTAGATGCCGCGCTCGATCGGCCCGAGGAAGTGCACGCGGCCGTCGAAGACCGCTGCGAGGTAGCTGCCGAGGTAGCGCCAGCTGAGCCCGAGCACCACGACGAGGGCGACGATCGTCCAAAAGAAGCCCATCAGAACTTCTCCGGCTTGAACATCGCTACGCCGAGGTAGCAAAAGACGAGGATCGACAGCGCGAGCAAGAGTCCTTGGACCGGTGTCATACGCGCTCCAGCCCGGCGATCATCGCCAGCATCGCCGCGGCGAAGGCGATGATCCCGATCACCACGAGGAAATCTCCCATGCAGCGATCGTCTCGCCGCCCGCCTCAACAGGAGATCAACGCACGAGCCGCGGCATCAATTCTTCGTCAACGACGGCGCTTGCCGCCCTCGGCCGCCCGGCGACCTCGCCGGCTCAGTGCGCGGCGGCGAGCTGCTCGCTCGAGGGGCGCGGGTCCGAGCCGCCGGGCTGGGCATGGGAGGCGGCGAAGTCGCGCTGGCGGATCAAGAAGAGGCAGAAGATGGCGCTCGCGAAGGCGACCACCGCACCGACCCACAAGATGTCGTTCAGGCCGTGGACGAAGCCGGCGCGGGCCGCCGCGGCGACGAGCGCAGCGTGCGCGCCGGCGTGGCTCCCGCCGACGAGCCCGCTGCCGTTGGTGATGGCCGAGGCGATCTGGGACGCGTCGTGGCGCAGCGGGGTCGTGGCGAGCGAGGACACGACGGTGGCGCGCACCTTGGCCGAGAAGATCGTCCCCAGCGCGGCGATCCCGGTCGCCGTGCCGACCTGGCGCAGCGTCGAGTTGATGCCCGAGGCCATGCCCGAGCGCGCCGGCTCGACGACGCCGACCGCGGTCGAGGCGAGCGGGACGTTCACCATCCCGATGCCGACGCCAGAGACCACGAGGCCGGGGATGAGGTGCGTCCAGGTCGAGGCGGGATCGAGGCCGGTCATCAGCACGATCCCGATCCCCGACAGCACAAAGCCCGGCGCGATGAGCCACTTCACCGGCATGTGCGCGGTGAGCCGTCCGGCGATCGCCGCGGTGAGGAAGGTTGCCCCGGTCATCAGCAAAAAGCGCACGCCGGTCGCCACCGCCGAGAGGCCGAGGGAGTCCTGGAGGTACAAGACGATGTAGGTGATGAGGGCGAAGATCGACCCGTTGATGCCGAAGGCGGCGATCAGCCCGCCGGTAAAGGTGGGCTTTTTGAGCAGTGAGAAGTCCAGCATCGGGGAGGCCTGGAGGCGCTCGGCGACGATGAAGGCGCCGAGCAGCACCGCCGCCGCGATGAGCGGGGCGACGACGGCCATGGCGGACCAGCCATCGATCGAGCTCTCGATCAGGCCGTAGACGAGGGCGCCGAGCGCGCCCGAGAAGGTGATGAAGCCGATCCAGTCCGGCCGGTGGGCGTTGGGGTTGCGCGACTCGTCCACGCGCGTCAGCGTCATGACCAAGGCGACGACGCCGATCGGGATGTTCACGTAGAAGATCCAGCGCCAGGAGATCCCGCTCGTGAGCACGCCACCGAGCACCGGGCCGACGGCAACGGCGATCCCGGTGACTGCGCCGTAGATGCCAAACGCGGTCCCGCGCTCTTTGCCGTGGAAGGCGTTCGCGAGCAGCGCGAGGGAGGTGGCGAACATGATCGCCCCGCCGACCCCTTGGAAGGCCCGCGCCAAGATGATGAACAGCGGCCCGGTCGACAGCCCGCACAGCGCGGAGCCGGCGGTGAAGACGACGATGCCGACGAGGAACATCGCCCGCCGACCGAGCAGGTCGGCGAGTGATCCTGCGGTGAGCAGCAGCGCGGCCAGCGAGAGCGCGTAGGCGTCGATCACCCATTGCAGGTCGGCGATCGAGGCGTGGAAGTCGTGCGCGATGTCCGGGAGCGCCACGTTCACGATCGTGAGGTCGAGCAGGAGCATGAAGATCCCGACGCAGACGGCGCCGAGCGTCCACCACTTGCGGTTCATCGCGTCCTCCTCGATGCATGGCGCGCCAGCAGGCGTCGGCGGCGTGCGGGGACCACTTCCGTCACCCTACCGAATGATTCGGTGAGTTGATGATCATACCAGTGAACGATAGGTAGGCTAGAGATCGATGGTCAGCGACAGCGGGCACCTGACGGCTCGCGCGCCGCACCGGGTGCGTACCCGCAGCGAGGTCGCGAGCTACCTCGGCTACCTGCTGCGCGCGATCCGGGTGCTCGCGGCGCAGCGCTTCGCGGCGAGCGGCGCGGCACCGACTGGCGACGGCCTCGGCGACCGCGCCCGCCTGAAGGAGATGGCGGTGCTCTTGCTGCTCGGCCAGGGCGGCCCTGCCTCCCAGCAAGAGCTCGCCGATCGGCTCGCCATCAACCGCTCGATGATGGTGAAGGTCATCGACGAGCTCGAGCGGAACGGCCTCGCGCGCCGCGCCGAGGACCTCCACGACCGCCGGCGCCATGCCGTCACGATCACCGCTGATGGAGCGACGCGCGCGGCGGCGCTGGTTGAGTGGGCGCACGCGGTCGAATCGGCGATCCTCGCCCCGCTCACGCCGAGCGGACGGGTCCGCCTGGTCGAGCTGCTCGGCGCGCTGAGCTCGGCGCATCGCCCGCCGCTCCCGCCGCCGCTCGGCACCGCGCTGTTGTGGCTGGTGACGGCGCTCGACCACGACTTCGAGGAGTTCGCCGACCAAGCGCTCGCCCCCCTCGGGTTGACGACGCGCTCGTTCGTGGCCCTGGCGCTCGTGGCCGGCGCCTGCGCGGCGCAGTCCGACCTCGGCGCCGCAATGGCGATCGGGCCGGCCGCGACGGTCGAGCTCGTTGATCAGCTCGAACACGCCGGGCTGGCGCGGCGGGTTCGCAGCACCGAGGATCGCCGGCAATGCCGCGTCGAGCTCACCGAGCGCGGTGAATCCTCGCTCCGCCACGCCCGGCCCGTCCTCGAGGCGGCGTCGGACCGCTTCGCGAGCCACCTCGGCGAGACCGGGCGCGAGGAGCTGCTGGAGCTGCTCGGCACGATCGCCGGGGCGGCTCGAGCCGACGCGAGCCCTTGAGTGCTCGAACGGTCCTTCAGCCTGCTCATGGGGTGCCGATAGTCCTGGTGAGCCATGGGAAGGGGCGGTGATGCCGTCGAATGCAACGAGGCGCTGGCGAGCGCGACGCGCCGCTGGCCCATTCGTCTCGCCCGCGCCCTCGCCCTCTCCTGACGGGGCACTCGACCGGGAGGGCATCGCCCGCCTCCTCGCCGTCGTGCGCCACCTCGGGGCCTCGAGCGACCTGCCCGATCTCCTCCAGCGCATCGCCACCTCGGTGGTCGAGGTGCTCGGCTTCGAGATGGCGGCGATCAACCTCGTCGAGGCCGACGGCGACCTGCGCGTCGTCGCCGTGGCCGGCCCGATTGGCGTCGAGCAGATGCGCGACGAGCGCGCCCCGCGCGCGCTGTTCGACGAGCTGCTGGCGTGCGCTGAGCCTTGGGGCTCACTGCGCTTTTTTGACCACCGGCTCGATCACGGCCAGTTCGCCGCGCTGCCCACCTACAGCGAGGACGTTCCGGGCGCGCCGGCGCCGGAGTCGTGGCATCCCCTCGACTCGCTCTTCGCGCCGATGCACGGCAGCACCGGGGAACTGCTCGGCATCTTGTCGGTGGACCGCCCAGAGAGCGGGCGGCGCCCGAATGCCGTCCAGCGGCTGATGCTCGAGCTCTTTGCGGCCGAAGGGGCGCGGGCGATCGAGGAGCACTCCCGGCGCGTCGGCCTGATCGACGCCGAGGCCCTGTACCGCCGCGCCTTCGAGCTGATGCCGCTCGGGGTGGCGATCCTCGACGAGCAGTCGCGCCTGATCGATGTCAACCAGGCGTTCTCATGGCTCGTCGGCGAACGGCGCACCCGCCTGATCGGCCAGACGCTCGCCGACGCGCTCGGTGCGGCGGACGCCGCTCTGCTCATCGAGTGCTGCCACTCGCTCTTGTCCGGCTCGAGCGGGCCGACCACGGTCGAGCACCCACTCGTGCGCCACGGCGGCGCGCGGCGCTTCATCCGCTCGCGGGTTACCGCCGTGCGCGGCATCGTCGCCGGCGACCGGGCGATCATCCAGAGCGAGGACGTCACCGCCGAGCGCGAGCTCGTGGCCGAGCTCGAAGAGCTGGCGCGCCACGACGCGCTCACCGGCCTGCCGAACCGCCGGGCCGCCCTCGAGCGCATCGCCGCGGCGATCGAGCGCCGCCGGCCCGGCGAGGTCGTGGCGGTGCTGTTCTGCGACCTCGACGGGTTCAAGGCGGTGAACGACACGCGGGGCCACGTGGCCGGGGATCACGTGCTCTCGCTCGTGGGCCAGCGCCTGCGGACGGCGCTTCGCGACGGCGACGTCTTGTTCCGGATCGGAGGCGACGAGTTCTTAGGGCTGTGCGAGCGGCTGAGCAGCCCGCGGGTCGCCGCGGCGATCGGGCGGCGGCTGATCGCGGCGCTGGGCAACCGCCAGGGTGGCGAGGTCCCAAGCGGGCTGTCGCTCAGCATCGGCGTCGCCTACCTCGACGACGCGCACCCCGACCGCTCGGCGCTCGAGCTCGTGAGCGCCGCCGACCACGCCCTGTATCGCGCGAAGCGCGAGGGCCGGGGTCGCCTCGTCACCGCCGATTCGGGCGGGAGCCCGCCCGCCTGAGACCCGGCGGGGTCACTCCTGCTCGCGCGCGTGCGTCTTCAAGTCGGCGAGGGCGATCCATTCCAAGGTGGCGAGGTGGGTCGCTTCGAGCACGACGGGCGGCGCCGCGCCGGCGTCGAAGGCCTCCTGCCAGCGCGGCGCGCAGACGCACCAGCGGTCACCGGGCTTGAGGCCGGGGAAGCCGAACTGCTCGTTCGGGGTGACGAGGTCGTTGCCGACCGCACTCGAGTAGGCGAGGAACTCCCGGGTCATCACCGCGCAGACCGTGTGGACCCCGACGTCGTCGGCTCCGGTGTTGCAGCAGCCGTCGCGGAAAAAGCCGGTGAGCGGCGCGTTCGAGCACGCTTGGAGCTCGCCACCGAGGACGTTCTTTGCCATGGCACCTCCTCGCGCCGAGTCTCGCGCCGCCGCAGCCGCCGTGGCCCGCCAGCTCGGCTCGCGTGCCGCCTGGTCGGGACCTCGCTCTGCTCGAGGAACTTGCGCACCGGGCCACGACGCTGCGCCATCGTGGTGAACTCGGGTCCCGCTCCCGCGCACCCCAGGCGGCCGAGCGAGGCGGGCCCCCGGCGGTCCTTTGTGCCAACGAGGCGGCACGGGCGTTCTCGGCCGAGGCAGCGCTATGTGGTTCAAGGCCCTGGCCGGCCGGGACCACGGTGACCGCTCGGTGATGGAGCAGACCTTGTCCCCGGAGGCCGCCAGCCGGCGCATCGGCACACCAACTGCTCCGAGGCCCATTTCGTCCTCGAGGGCCCCGTGGTCGTGATGACCGAGGGCGAGGAGCTGATTCTTGAGGCTGAGCAGTTCGTCCTCGTCCCTCGAAAGCGCGCGCAACTGCGTCAATGCCGGCGAGGTGGCGGCACGGCGGCTCGTCGTCCACGCCCGGTCATGGACGCGCACGTCGCCGGCCTCCACGAGCTGTCGCACCGGCAGGAGCCGCTGACCATCGAAACGAAGCGCGCTGATGGCTCGCGTTGGCCCGCAGTCCGCGTCGCGCCGCTGCGAAGCGCGTCGCCCCCCGATCGCTCAGGTGCGAAGCGCCGAGCGGACCTTGCCGAGCAGGCGGAGCGCGTGGTAGCCGACGACGACGCTGATCAAGAGCGCGACGGCGGGGTCGAGCCAGTACTGGCCCCCGGTCGCGACGATGACCCCGCCGGCGCCAGCGACGCCGGCGGCGGCTGCCGCGTCGCCGACGGTGTCCAACAGGACCGCCCGCATGCTGAGCTTGCCGCCGGCGTCCTCGTCGTCCTCGTCGTCGAGATCCCCGCCGAGCACCAGCGCGCCGGCGCCCATCGTCAGCGCCGCCACGGCGCTCGCGATGAGCACCGGGAGCCCCCGGACCCGGTGCGCCCCGCTCACGAGCCGGTCGAGCGCGCCGGCGGCCACGAGGGCCGTGAGGACCAAGAGCCAGCCCGCGTTGACGAGGGCCGCGTAGCGCGTCGCCTTGGAAACGCCGTTCGGGCGGCGGGTGCTCGCGCGCTGGAGGCGCATCGCCAAGAGGGCGACACCGATCGCCGCAGCGTCCGCCAGGTCGTCGATACCCTCTGCCCACAGGCCGAGCGAGTGGGCGGCCGCGCCGATGCCGACGAGCGCGCCGACGAGCGCCAGGTTGGCGGCGAGGACGGTGAAGAGCCTCGCGGCGCGGCTCATCGCCGCGCGAAGCGCCAGCGGCGGTGCGACATGGCCGCCAGCCTAGGTTCGGCGCGCCGGACCGGCCGCCGGCGCCACGGCGCTTTGGCCGAGCGCGTGGTCCTGGGCGACGCACTACCGCGGTTCTCGCGCCAGGGTGCACGAACCGTTACTCCCAACCCTGTCCGACGTTGACCTCGGACAGCGTTGATCTCTCGCCCCGGGACGGCTGTCCAGCCAGGACGGTCGCGACGGCAACGGTGTCGTCGCATGGGACCGGCTTGCCCCGAAGCGAACCTCGAGTCGGGCCGGATTGCGAGCACGGGGCAGGTACAGCCACGAAGGGCGCGTCCTTGCCTTGAGGCCGCTGGTTCTCAGCAGCCGACTGCTCAGCACGTGAGCAGAACCCGCGTGGTTCCCAGGTGGCTCTCCTTCTCGGGAGCGCCTTCGCCAGCATCCGGAGGCGCTGCGTCTGCCCCTCGGCTGCGCTCCTGGGCAGCCGCCGGGCGACGGCGGGACGAACCCGCTCGCGAAGGCCCAGGGCTCGCCGTGCGAGCACAGCCGCCGCGCCCTGGTCCACCGATACTCCGCACACCCCGGCGTAGTTCGCCTGTCCGAGGGCAGACGACCACGCCGGGTTGACGGAGATGACGTCGAGGTCCTCGCGAGCGCACCGGCTCGAGAGGATCTCGAAGAACTTGTTGTAGGCAAAGCTCGAAAGCAGTCGCTTGAGGCGCCGCGAGGAGTAGCGGAGCTGAGCCCGTGCCCGCGTGAAGTCGAGCGTCTCGACGGCGATCACTGCACCGTGACGGCGGGTGATGCGGGCGAGCTCAGCGACGGCGACGCCGAGCGCGTTGCGATTCTGCTCAGCCGTTCCCGAGAGATCGAAGTCGATCCGGCCGAACGAGATGGGATTGCCGTCGACCTTCACGAGGGACCAGGCGATGTGGTCGGGGTTGAGGTCGGCACCAAGGACGAGGGTGGGCTTCGGTTTCGGCATCCTCGCCGGTCGATTGAGCGTCGCCTGCACATACCAGCCGCCGAGACGCTCATCGACGTGGAAGCGAACACTGACCGGCGAGTTGCAGCGAAGGGCGGGGGCGGTCTTCGTCGGCGACTTCGGCACCGGGACTTGCTGCCCGCCAGCAAGAGCGGCAGTCTGTGCCGCGTAGATGGCGCTCTGGCGCTCGCGCGATTGCACCCGCTCTCTGTGACCGGCGAAGTCCGGAGCCATCGCCCACGAAAGGGTCTCCCGATTGTTCGCGAAGCCGCGGACGGCGATGCGCACGGTCGCCTTCCCGTCAGCGAGATGCCGCAAGAACGCCGGGACCCGGAGGACGACGGCGTCGTCGGTCCTCTCGTCCGAGAGCACGATGCGCGCCGAGTAGTTGCCGCCGGATGACTCCGCGTCGCCGTAGAGGACGAAGTTGCTACTCCGTGCACGATCAAAGCGGGCTCGCCACTGCTCTTTGCTCTCATACCCATGAGCAAGCGGGTCGTTGCCCGCGAGCACCAGCTTCTTACCGCCGAAGACGACGCGCACGTCGTCGTCCTCAAGGCGGCGTGTGAGTCGTTCGCAACGAGCGGCGAGACGGTCCCGCCGGCGTGCAAGGCCGTGGCGCTTGCCGATCTCGCTGGGTCGCCGCTTTGCCGCCTGCAGACGGCTCTGGATGACTTCGAGATCCTGGCACGCTCGCTGCAGCGCCAGCTTCGTCGATTCGACGGCTGAGGCCTGGGTGGCTGTCGCCGTCGTGTGGATCGAAGTCGCTTCGCGCTGTGACCAGCCCCGCGCGATCAGCTCGCTGCGCAGTCCGCCGACGCGAGTGCGGTTGCCTCCGGCAACGAACCACGGCTCGCCGTGGAGCACGCAGCGACGGTAGACCTCGCGGACGGCGGACTGGAAGGCGGCGCCGTACGCTTCGAGCAGCGCGACAGCTCCCTCGTCGGCCACCTTGGCGGCCGAGCCGACGGGAGGAGCGTCATTGGCTCGAGAAGAGGAGCGGCGGCGCGTGGTCATTGCGCTGCCGTCGTCCCCTTCTTCACGCAGGCGGCAATTGCTCGCGCCTTGGCGGATCGCTGCCCGTAGAGACGGCCCGAGAACGACGTGACGATGGCCAGCATGTCGCGTACGAGCTCGGACTCCTGCGACAAAGAGAGGTCCTCATCCTCGCCGATCGCCGTCACCTTGACGCCAAAGCCGGACAGGAGGAGTTCCATGCTCTTTGTCCCAAAGCGCGCCAGACGCTCCCTGTGCGTGACGACGATCTCGCTGACGTCGTCACGCTGAACCCGAGCGAGAACACGACGGAGTCCGCTGCGGTTGTCCGAGAGTCCGGAGCCGACATCGGAGAAGACGACCAGTTCGCTCCCCGGGCGCTCTGTCTCCGCCCAGCCCCGAAGGCGCTCGATCTGGCGCTCGAGATCTCCCTCGGCTGCCTGTCGGCGAGAGGATACGCGCGCATAGGCGACGACCGTCGACACCGAGGGTTCGGGCCGAGACTTCAGCGGCGCGCCGGCTGCGGCCTCGAGCTCACTCAGCACGAACACTCGCTGGCCACCAGCCGACCGGCGATCAGGCAGGCGACCCTCTCTCGTCCAACGACGCAGGGTCGCCCCCGACAGACCCGTCAGCTGGCGCGCGTGCCGAAATGTCACCATCTGGTCGTCCATCAGGAGGCATTATAGCGTCGCACGTGCGTTCGACGCACAACGATGACCAACTACGGGGCGAGCAGTTCCCAACCCGCCGCGCCGTTCTGAGCGCGCGCGCCTGGTTCAGGCCGCCTTCGGATGCGCCGAGGGGGGAGCGTTCGCCCGAGGTGGACGGTGCTGGGCAGCGGCCGATGCGAGGTAGCAGAGACCGGTGATCACCGGTGCGGCGCTCGCCGCGGCGAGCGAGGCCATCCCGTCGTGGCCGATGCTCGAGAGCGCGATCGGGACGACGCCGATCACCACCAGCAACACGCCGGCCGCCAAGGTTCGGTGAAGGCCCCACAGCGCGAGCGCCAGGGCGAGCGCGAACAGGCCCACGGCCCGGACCGGGCCGTTGCGGTTCTCGAACGCGCGCCACGCGCCGGGATCGACGGCGAACCAGATGCTCAGGCTCGTCATCGCGACCACGAGGGGGACCAGGGCCCATGGCGCCACCGCCGGGCGGAACCAGACGAGGAGGCACAACACGCCGAGCGGGACGCCCCACAGCGCCAGCAGGCCGATGGCCTTCCAGCCTCCGGGATCCGACAGCGTCTCACCGACGAGGAAGCTCCCGAACAAGCCGGCAACCACGGCCGTCAGCGCGAACCCGATGCGGCGGAACAAGCGGGCGCGCTGGGCATACTCGTGGTGCCGAACCAGCGTGAGGACTACCAGCACCGCGACAACGATGACCAGGCCCACGCCAAGTTCCACGGCGGGCCTCCTCTTGAACCAGCTCGCGCCATGATGCGCCGCGCCCTCCCCGTTGTCCAGGGGCCAAGGCCCCGACTGGGACCGCGGCGGTCCTCGGCCATCGCCCCTCGGCGCGCCGTTGCACGCCAGGAGGTGATCGGTCAGCGCCCGCCGGCCCGGCGCCACCGATGCCGAGATGCGGCGTTCTGCCTCCTCTCGCCCCCTCGACGGGCCGTTCGGATCAGCTGCTGGTGCGGGCTTGGCTGGCACCTCCGATGGCGGCGCGGACGCCGCCGCCGTACCAGTCGAGGCACAGGGCGCTGGCGTCGTCTTGGAGGCTCCCGCCGGTCACCTCGAGGAGGTTGTGGGCGAGCTCTTGGATCATCTGGCGCGGATGACGGTCCCGCGTCGCGGCGAGGATGCCCTCGACGTCGACCCGCCGAGCGTTGCGGTCGAGATAGCCGTCGGTGATCAAAAGCAACCGATCGCCGACGCGAAGGCTGACGTGGTCGGCCGAGTACGTCGCCCCGTCGACCCCCAAGGGGGGCTGGATGTTGAGGTCGAGGTGCACGATCTGGCCCTCGCGCACCAAGAACGGGGCGGGGTGCCCGGCATCGACCACCTCCACGTTGCCGTCGGCGAGGCGGATCCGCATGAGGAGCCCCGTGACGAACTGGTGGGGCTGCGCGTGGGCCCGCAGGCGCGCGTTCGCTGCGTCGGCCTGCTCGGCGGGGGTGGCGAGCGCCCGGCGCGAGTTCCGCAAGGTCCCGACGGTCAAGGTAGCGAGCAGCGCGGCGTCGAGCGCGTGGCCCATGGCGTCGGTCAGCGAGAGATACGCGTGCTCCCGGTCGAGCGAGTAGTCGAAGGTGTCACCGCCGGCGTCATTGGATGGCTCGAGCCACCCCGCCAGGCTGAGCGGCCCGGCCTCCAGGCTGTAGGCGGACGGCAGCAGTCGCCGCTGGATCTCCGCCGCCACCGAGAAGGGCACGTCGCGCTGTGCCCACTCGAACAGGTCCGTGTGGCGGCGGGCGGCGATGAGCACGTAGGCCAGCGCGTGTGCCGAGGCGATGAGGTAGCTGAGCAGCCCCGCCGTCGGCTCGTTGGCAAACGACACCTCCAAGATGCCGATGGCGTCGCCGCGCTCGGTGACGGGCACCAGCGCCAGCCACGCGTCTTGGTGCTCGAGCACCCGCGGCGTCTGGGTGAACAGCACGTGCTCGTGGAGGGTTCCCGCCAGCGGGACCGGATCGGCCCGCTCGTTGCGACCGTCGCGTGCTCGGCTCGTGGCCTCGACGTGTGAGAGGCGCACCAACGCGCTGCCGGAGAAGTTGGCGATCAGCAGCGCCACGTGGCGCGCTCGAACCGTGCGGGCCAACTCGCGGCCGAGCACGTCGACGACGTCCACGGGGAAGGCCTGCTCGACGGCGGCCAGCAGCGCCCCGAGATCGAAATGCTCGTCGTCTTGAGAGATAGCGGGATGATAACGATTGACGGGCGCGGCCGCCCGAGCCGGTCGCCGCACCGAAGCGTGGGCTCGGCTCCCGGCCGCCCCGTGTCGCCGTCGGAGAAGGCGACACGGCCGGGCGCGGCGTGCGGGGCGATGGCGCTATTGAGCGCCCGCTCGGGTCCGCGTCGCGCGCTCGTGAGCGGCGTCGGTGGGTGCCGGCGTGCTGGTGGGCTCGCTCGCCGTCGAGGCGCAGACGCCGCCGGCATCCCTCAGCGGACGGCCGCCATTTGCGACGTGGAAGACTGAGAGGCGTGGGAGGCGGCCGAAGTGTGCGATGCCTTCCATCTTCGGATGTGTCCAGAGCACCGACAGAGCGCCGCGCGTGCGGTGGCGACCCGCAGGGTTCCGTGGCGGTGCTCGCCGCGGGGTGCTCGCCTCGGCCAGGCCCGCCCGACCGTCGCCGGTCGGTGGATGCCGCCGCGTACCTTCGGCCGAGCCGCCGGCGCCATGACGGCGCGCACCACCGGTGACCGGGAAGGAATCGGCGGCGGGCCGCGACGAGTCCGACGGCGTGCTGCATCGGCACAACGCCGCCGCAGCGACGGCGGCGCTCGCGGCGCTGAGCGCCGCGGCCTTCGCGTACGTCACGACCGAGAGCTTGCCCGTCGGCTTGCTCCAGCCGATCTCGCAGGGCCTGCACTCCTCGCTCGTGGCCACGGGTCGGTTGGTGACCGTGTACGCAGCAATCAACGTCGTCCTGTCCGCTCCGCTCGCGCACCTGACGAAGGGCCTGCCGCGCAAGGCGACGATCGTCGCCCTGCTGGCTGCTTTGGTGGTGACGTCGCTCGCCGCGGCCGCGGCGCCGAGCTATGGGTGGCTGATGGCCATCCGGGTGGTGACGGCGCTCGCCCAGGCGATCTTCTGGTCGCTCGTCATCCCCACCGCCGCCAGCCTCTTTCCCCGCTCCATGAGCGGTCGCGCCGTTGGGTGGGTCCTTGGTGGCGCGTCGCTGGCGGTCGTCCTCGGGGTGCCCGCCGGCACCTGGCTCGGGCAGCAAGCGGGCTGGCGAGCGGCCTTCATCGGCGTCGCGGGCCTCGGGGCGCTCCTCGCGCTCCCGATCGCGATGGCGCTCCCGAGCTACCACCCGGCGGAGACCCACGCCGGCACGGGCTCGGCACCGGACCGCCGCCGCTACCGGCTGGCCATGGTGACGACCGCCTTGGCGGTCGGTGGGTTCTTTTGCACCTACACCTATGTGAGTCCGTTCCTCACCAAGGTGGCCGGGCTCGCCCTGCGTGACGTCGCCGGGGTGCTCCTGTTGACTGGCGCCGCGACCGTCGGGGGCGTCGTCGCCGGCTCGATCATCTCCCGCCGCCACCCGGTGATCGCCCCGCTCGTGCCTGTGGTGGTGATGGCGCCGTCCCTGCTCGCCCTCTACCTTCTTGGCCGCACCCTGCCCGCCGCCATCGCGCTCGTGGCATCGGCGTGCGTGGCGCTTGGCGCGTACGACGTGAGCAACCAGAACCGGGTGCTCGAAGTCGCCCCCGCGAGCACCGACATCGCGTCGGCGTGGGCCTCGGCGTCCTTCAACGTCGGCATCGCCGGGGGCTCGCTCGCCGGCGGGCTCGTCCTGCACGGCTATGGCCCTCGCTCCACGGCCTTGCTGGGCGGCCTGGTCGCCCTCGCCGCCCTGTTCGCCGCCGCCGCGGCGGCCCGCCGTCGGCCCGGGGCGCCACCGCCGGCGACGCGGGAGGCCATCTGAGGAGGCCAAGACGCGCGTGGCGGAGCGGACCGGGGCGCAGCGCGCTCGGTCTCCAAGGGCACCGGTGTCGCGCGCGGGAGCGCCTCGAGGGCGGACCGGGTGCTGTCAGCGCGCGCCGGCGCCGGACGCGTTGGTTGGCGGTGCGCGCCGCGTGCCCCTGGCGAGCCCGCACCGGGCAGCTGCGCGCCGCGGTTGTCCGCTCGTGGGCCGCCGCGGGCGCTCCGCGCGAAGGACGGCGACCGGATGGCTCGGGCTCAGGCCGTATCGCGCGAGGCGCCGCCCCGCGGCCCATGCCGGCGCGCAGCGAACATATGTTCGATAGCCTCGAGAAGTGGTCAGCACCGTCTCCTATGCCGAGCTCCACGCACACTCGAACTTCAGCTTCTTAGACGGCGCCTCCTCACCAGAAGAGCTCGCCGTCGAGGCGGCGCGCCTTGGCCTGGATGCGCTCGCCCTCACTGACCACAACGGCTGCTACGGCATCGTGCGCTTTGCCGAGGCGGCAGCCGGGGTCGGCTTGGCGACCGTGTTCGGTGCCGAGCTCAGCCTGCCGCTCGGCCGCGAGCACCGAGCAGCAGAGCGGGCCGGGGCGATCGACCCGGCGGCGAGCCACCTCGTCGTGCTCGCTCGCTCGCCGCAGGGCTACGCGCGCCTCGCCCGCGCGATCAGCACGGCCCAGCTCGCCGGGGGAGCCAAGGGCCGGCCGGCCTTTCGCCTCGAGGAGCTCGCGGCGGTCCACGGCGGCGAGTGGGTCGTCCTCACCGGTTGCCGCCACGGGGCGGTTCCTGCCGCGCTCGAGCGCGAAGGCCCCGCGGCGGCCGGGCGCGAGCTCTCCCGGCTGATCGAGGGCTTCGGGCGCGACGGCGTCGTGGTCGAACTGTCCGAACGCGCCGACCCGCTCGATCGGGCACGCAACGACGCCCTGGCCGCCCTGGCCGCCCGGGCCGGAGTGTCGATCGTGGCGACGGCGAACGCCCACTACGCCCAGCCCCGCGCCTACCCGCTCTCGGGTGCCCTGGCGGCGATCCGGGCGCGGGCCTCCCTGGAAGAGGTCGAGGGGTGGCTGCCACCGTGGGGCGGTGCGAGCCTGCGTTCGGGCGCCGAGCAGGCTCGCCGCTTTGCCCGCTATCCCGGGGCCGTCGAGCAGGCGGCCGCGCTCGGGGCGGCGCTCGCTTTCGACCTCCGCCTCGTCGCCCCGGGGCTGCCGCCCTTCCCTGTGCCGCCCGGCTTCGACGAGGCCAGCTACCTCCGCCACCTCGTCGCCGTGAAGGGCAAGGCGCGCTATGGGACGAAGCAAGCCGAAAAGGTCCCGGGCGCCTGGGCGGTGATCGAGCGCGAGCTCGAGGTGATCGAAGCGCTGAACTTCCCCGGCTACTTCCTTGTCGTGCACGACATCGTCGAGTTCTGCCGGCGCTCGAACATCTACTGCCAAGGGCGCGGCTCGGCCGCCAACTCGGCGGTCTGCTACGCGCTCGGGATCACCAAGGTCGACGCCGTGCGCTTCGATCTGCTCTTCGAGCGCTTCTTGTCGCCGGCGCGCGACGGGCCGCCCGACATCGATCTCGACATCGAGTCCTCGCGCCGCGACGAGGTCATCGCGTACGTCTATGAGCGCTACGGCCGTATGCACGCCGCCCAGGTGGCGAACGTGATCACCTACCGCGCCCGTTCGGCGGTGCGCGACGCTGGACGGGCGCTCGGCTACCCGCCCGGGGCACTCGATGCCTGGTCGAAGCGGATCGGGGCCTTCGCCACGCTCCCCGAGCGCGACCCGCGCGAGCCGATGCCGGCCTTTTCGCCTCGCTCGGGCAAAGAGACCGGGCGGTTGGTCGACCATGACCTGCCCGAGGACGTGCTGGCGCTCGCCAGCGAGCTCGAGGGCTTCCCGCGCCACCTCGGCATCCATCCCGGCGGCGTCGTGATCTGCGACCGCCCCGTCGTCGAGGTCTGCCCGGTGGAGTGGGCGCGGCGCGAGGGTCGCTCGGTGCTGCAGTGGGACAAGGACGACTGCGCCGCGGTCGGCCTCGTCAAGTTCGACTTGTTGGGGCTCGGCATGCTCGAAGCGATCCACGACATGGTGGACCTCGTCGCCGAATTCCACCAGGTCGCCATCGATCTCGCCGATCTCCCCCAAGAGCCCGGGGTCTACGACATGTTGTGCGCGGCAGACTCGATGGGCGTCTTCCAGGTCGAGAGCCGGGCGCAGATGGCGACCTTGCCGCGGCTGCGCCCGCGCTGCTTCGAGGACCTCGTCGTCGAGGTGGCGCTGATCCGTCCCGGCCCGATCCAGGGCGGCTCGGTCCACCCCTACCTCCGCCGGCGCAACGGCGAGGAGGAGGTGACCTACCTCCATCCCCTCCTCGAGCCAGCGCTGCGCAAGACGCTCGGCGTGCCGCTGTTCCAAGAGCAGCTGATGCGGATGGCGATCGATGCCGCCGGCCTCAGCGCGACAGAGGCGGACCAGCTGCGCCAGGCGATGGGCGCCAAGCGCTCGATGGAGCGGATGGGCCGGCTGAAGGACCGCCTCGAGGAAGGTATGGCGGCACGGGGGATCCCTCCTGAGAGCGCCGCGGCGATCTACCAGCAGCTGTCAGCCTTCGCGAGCTTCGGCTTCCCCGAGTCGCACTCGATCTCGTTCGCCTACCTCGTCTACGCCTCGGCGTGGTTCAAGTTCACCTACCCAGCGGCCTTCCTCGCCGGCCTGCTCAACTCCCAGCCGATGGGCTTTTGGTCCCCCCAGAGCCTGGTGGCCGACGCCCGGCGCCACGGGGTCGTTGTCGAGCGCCCGAGCGTGAACGCCCCGGTGCCCGGCGCGCACCTCGTCGCCCACGAGGCGAGCCGCGCGCAGGTAGGGGTCCGCCTCGGGCTGGACTCGGTCCGCTCGCTCGGCGGCCCCATCGCCCAGGCGATCGCCGCCGGCGCCCCCTACCGAGATCTCGAGGACCTCGTCCGGCGCTGTCGGCCGAGCCGTGCGCAGCTGGAGGCGCTGGCGACCGCCGGGGCGTTGGCGTCGCTTCAGCCCACGTTCGCCACGGAGAGGTTTGGGGAGCTTCGCCCGAAGGGGAAAGAGACCAACAGCTGCCGCCGGAGCGGGTCGACCGGGGGCCCGGCGCAAGCCGAGCGTGCCCGCTCCGGCGGTGCTGGGGATCGCCGAGCCGCCCTGTGGGCGGCCGGAGCCTTCGCCGAGGCCACCGCAGCGCAGCTGCCGGGGATGGTGCTCGGAGGCGATCCGCCGCCGCTGCCGTTGATGGACGAGCTCGAAGAGGCGGCCGCCGACCTGTGGGCGACCGGGGTCACGACCGAGCGGCACCCCTTCGCGCATCTGCGTGCCGGCCTTTTGGCCGATGGCCTCGCCAGCGTCGCCCAGCTCCTTGCCGAGCCACCGGCGGGACCCTCCCAGGGCGAGCGGGCGCGCGTCGCCGGGCTCGTCACGCACCGCCAGCGGCCAGGGACGGCAAAGGGCACGGTCTTTCTCAACTTGGAGGACGAGACCGGGGTCTTGAACGTCATCTGCTCGGCGGGCTGTTGGGCCCGCTACCGCCGCCAGGTGGCGACCGCCGCGGCCGTGATCGTCCGGGGGCGGATCGAGCGCCTTCAGGGCGTGGTCGCCCTCGTCGCCGAGCGGGTCGACCCGCTCGCCCTGTCCCTCGCCGTCGGCCGCTCGCGGGACTTCCATTGAGCTCACGGCCCGCTGTCCTGGTCGATCGATGCCCGCGCCGCGACGACCTCGCGGCGAGTGGGACCGGATCGGCCGGCACCTCCGCTGACCTGCTCCGCCGGGGTCCGCTCCGCGTCCCGAGCGCCCTCGGCCGCGCGCTGCCGAGCCCGCTCGCTGGCCTACTGGCCGACGGTGCCGTCGATCAGCTCGCGCACCGCATCGGCGTGGCCGGCGTGGCGGGCGGTCTCGTTGATCAGGTGCACCAGGACCCAGCGCAGCGTCGTGTTCGGCCACAGGGCGCACGGCGTCATCAGGTCGAGCCGGCGCACCAAGGCGTCGGTGGCCGCAGCGCGCGCGGCGTAGGCGTCGAGGGCATCGGCAAGGTGGTGTGCGGGTCCGGGGTTGAACTCGGCCTCGTCGCGCTCGACGGCGGCGTTGAGGAAGCCGCCGTCCATCCAGCGCCACTCCACCCGTGTCAGGTGGTTCAAAATGCCGATGGGCGTGATCAGCCGCCCGTGCGGTCGCCAGTGGGCGGCCTGCTCGCTGAGGCCGCTCGCCTTGGCGACGACGGCGCCGCGCAGAAAACCCAGCCAGGACAGCAACAGCTCGCGCAGGTCCTCTTGGTCAGCGGGAACCGAGCGCTCGGGGGAGTCAGGCATCGACGGTGCTCCTTTGGCCTTGCCGGCGCTCAACCAGCGAGCAGTTTGGCGGCCGTTGCCAGGCCGAGCGCGATGACGACGGCGCGCAGCCAGATCGCCGGGAGCCGCCGGGCGAGGCGCGCGCCGCTGTAGCCGCCGCAAAGCGCCCCGAGGGCGAGGGTGCCGGCCGCGACCCACGACACCGGGGCGTCGGCCGCGAAGATCAGCGCCGCCACGGTGTTGATCGCGAGCGACAGCACGCTGCGCAGGCCGTTGATCCGCACGAGGCGATCGGGGATGCAGCTCGCCAGCACCCCGAGCAGGATTACCCCCAGCCCCGCGCCGAAGTAGGCGCCGTAGGCGGCCGACAGCGCCGTGGCGATCTGCAGCACCACCCGCCGGGACCGCGTCGGCCCGGCGTCGCCGAGGCTGCGCGCGAGGCGCGGCTGGAGGGCGAACAGGGCACAGGCGAACAGCACGAGATAGGGCGCGGCGTGGGCGAAGTCGCTGCTCGGCGTGGTGAGCAGGAGCACCCCGCCGCCGATGCTGCCCACCAGCAGCGCCGGGAGCAGGCCGAGGAATCGCCGGCGCTGGCCGGACAGCTCGCGAGCGAATCCCGCGGCACCGCCGAGGTAGCCGGGCCAGATGCCCACCGTGGAGGTGACATTGGCGCTGAGCGCCGGGAAGCCGACCGCCAACAGGGCGGGGAAGGAGACGAGCGAGCCGCCGCCGGCGACCCCGTTCACGATCCCGGCGCCCAGGCCGGCGAGGCCGAGGAGCACCTCGTGGCCCACGGTGAGCTCGACGGCCATCGGGTCATGCTAGGCAGCGCTCGGCGCGTCGGCCGGCGAGGGGCCGGGCACTCGCCGAGCGGCCGCCGCATTGCTACCCTCCGGGGGATGGCCGCCTCTCCTCAGTCTCCGACGATCTGGCGGTGCTCGCGCTGTGGCGCGTTGGTCCATCCCGCGCACGAGGAGACACCGGTCGCCTGGTGCAGCCGATGCGGCCGCGCCTGCGAGGCGCGGCGCGATGGCCCCTAGCGGGCAGGACATGCCGACAGCGTCCGCGGCCGGCGCATGAGCACGGTGGCGCCGCCGGGGCGCGAGGGCCGTCAAGGCGAGGGCGAGCAGTGGTACGCGGGGATCGTCGAGGGGGCCGGCGCGGCGATCGCCTCGCTCTCGCTCGACGGGCGGGTGCTGTCGTGGAACCGCGCGGCGGCCGCCCTGTACGGCTACGGCGCCGACGCGGTCGTCGGCCGCCCCGCCGCCATCTTGGGCGGTGCCTTCGCGGCACGCCTCGCCACGGCGCTCGAGCGCCTCGCGGCGACGGGCGTGCCTCAGCCGCTCGGCGGGGCGCGACGGCGGGGGGACGGCTCGTGGTTCTTCGCCTCGGGCGAGCTGGCGCCGGTCTTCGGGGCGCGCCATGAGGTGGTGGGCGCGTCGCTCATCGAGCGCGAGGGCCCCGCCGAGCACGACCCGCTCGGCGGCGAGGTGGCCGGCAGCGACGACCTCGTCCACGTCGGCAGCTGGAAGACGACCATCGGGCCGGACAACGCCGTGACGCTGAGCGACGAGGCGGCGCGGCTGTTGGGCCTGGACGCCGGACAGTCGCTGCGCAACGTCGACTTCTTCCAGCGCGTGGTGGCCGAGGACCGCGACCTGTTCTTGAAGTCGCTGATGCGCGCCCGCCTCGAGGGCATCCCGGCCGAGATCGAGGTCCGGGTGCTTCGCGAGGACGGGTCGTTGCGCTGGTTCTTGATCACCGCCGATCGGGTGCTCGACGAGCTCGGCGAGGTGAGCGGGCTGTGGGGCGTGCTGCGCGACATCACCTCGCGAAAGCTCGCCGAGTCCAAGGCGCCCGCCGACCTCTTGCACGACCCGCTGACCGGGCTGCCGAACCGGACGCTGCTGATCGACCGGCTCGAGCGGGCCCTGCTGCGCGCCGCGAGCAGCGACGGCCAGGTCGGGGTGTGCTTCGTCGACCTCGACCGCTTCGAGCGCTTCAACGACCACCGCGGGCACGAGCGCGGCGACGAGCTGCTGTGCGCCGTGGCGCTGCGCCTGCGCGAGCACACCGCCTCGACGGACTCGGTCGCCCGCTTCAACGACGACGAGTTCGTGGTGGTCCTCGAGGACGTGCGCCGCGGCGCGTCGGTGCTCGATCGCGCCGAGCGCCTCCTCGACGCGCTGCGCCAGCCCTTCCACCTGAGCGACGGCGACGCCTTCGTCACCGCCAGCGTCGGCGTCGCGCTGGCCCAGGCCGGGGCTGAGCCCGACGTCGTCGTGCACGACGCCGTGCTGGCGATGTACCGCTCGAAGGAGGCGGGGCGCAATCGCGCCGAGCTGTACACGGCGACTTTGCGCGAGGAGGCCGAGCAGCACGCCCGCCTCGAGGCGGGGCTGCGCAAGGCGCTCGGCGCGGACGAGCTCTCGCTCGTCTTCCAGCCCGTCGTGCGCCTCGCCGACCGCGCGGTGGTCGGCGTCGAGGCGCTCGTGCGCTGGCGCCACCCCCGCTGGGGCTCGATCGATCCCGAGCAGTTCATCCCGATCGCCGAGGAGGGCGGCCTGATCGCCGAGCTCGGCGACGTCGTGCTGACCCGCGCCGTCGAGCAGCTCGCCGCCTGGCGCGCCGCGCTCGGCGAGGCGGAGGACTTCTTCGTCGCCTTCAACGTCTCGGCGGCACAGCTCAACTCGCCCGGCTTTGTCGACACGGTCGCCAAGGCGCTCGAGCGCGCCGGGGTGCCGGCGTCGATGGTCCACCTCGAGCTCACCGAGTCGCTGCTCGTCGACAGCGAGGCGGCGGCCGCCGTGCTCGCCGGCGTGCGCCAGCTCGGCGTGCGGCTCGCGATCGACGACTTCGGCACGAAGTACTCCTCGCTCGCCTACTTAAAGAACCTGCCGGTCGACGAGCTGAAGATCGACCGCTCCTTCGTGCGGGGGCTCGGCTCGGACGAGTTCAGCGAGGCAATCGTCGCCGCCGTGCTGGCGATCGGCCACTCGCTCCGCCTGCCGGTGACCGCGGAGGGGGTCGAGACGGCGGCGCAGGCCGAGGCGCTCGCGGCGCTCGGCTGCCAGCACGCCCAGGGCTTCTACTTCTCGCCCGCGCTCGCCGCCGAGGACTGCCTGGCGATGCTCGCCGGCGGACCGCACGAGGGCGCGACGAGCCACTGAGGCCGAACACCGCTGGCGCGGCGCGGGCTCGCCCTTGGCCGGCGGTGGACCGCTCCGAGTGGGGCGACGCCAACCGCCTCGGATCGGCCCCCGCTGGTCGACTCCGGCGCGCTCGGGACCGTCCCGCCTGCCGGCGGGCTCAGCGCGCCGTCGCGGCGATCGCGGCTTCGGCGGCGCCGAAGCACTGACGCAGCGCCGCGTCAACGTCGCGTGCGCCAAAGTGCGGGGCCCAGTGCTCGCCAGAGAGCACGTCGCTCACGCAAAACAGCGAGGCGGCACGCACCTCGAGGCGCTCGGCGACGGCGAAGAGCGCGGCGGCCTCCATGTCGACCGTCAAGATGCCCTCGTCGCGGTAGGCGGCGATCTCCTCGAGCGTCTCGCGGTAGGGGGCATCGGTGCTCCACGTCGGCCCGCGGGCGGCGCCCTTGGCCGTGTCGCTGAGCGCCTCGCGCAGGGTCGGGTCAGGCTGAGCGAAGCGCGCCGGGGCGAGGTAGTGGTGCGAGGTGCCCTCGTCCCGAAGCGCGGCGGTGCAGACCACGGCGTCGCCGGGGGAGAGCTCGGGCGAGAGGCCGCCGGCGGCGCCCACGCCGATGACCTGCGTGGTCCCGAGCGCGGCGAGCTCCTCGAGGACGATCGCGGCGGCGGGCGCGCCGATCGGCAGCAGGCACACGCCGACCCCGCTGTCGAGCTCGATGAGCTCACCGGCACTGCCGGCGAGTCCGAGTAAAACCTCGCCTGGGCCGTGTAGGCGCCGATGGGTCCGCTCGGAGCGGACCTGGGCGAACAGCGAGGCCTGCCAGCAGCAGATGACCGCCGCGGGCGCAGGATCTGTGGCGATGCCGAGCTCGGCGCGGTAGGCCAGCAGGGCATGGGGGGTCACATAGGCGCGACCGTCGTGCTTTTGGTGGTGCTGGGGGACCGCCATCGCCTCATGGTCGCGCGCTTTGCGGGCGGCGCCCGCCAGGCGCGGGCCGCAGTCGGCCGCGAGCGCCGCGCTCAGCCGGTGTGGCGAGCCGAGCCGCTGCCGACGAGGGCAGGGGCGTCCTCGAGGCCCTCGAGGGTGTCGGCGATCGCCAGCTCCTCGCCCGAGACCTCCTCGAGCGAGCGCCGCGCCGGCTCGGGGAGCAGCGCCGTGAGGGCGAAGCCACCGGCGGCGAACAGGCCGGCGACGACGAGCATGCCGCGCAGGCCGAGGTGGTTCTGCAAGGTGGGCACGAGGAAGACGCCGGCGAAGGCGCCGAGCTTGCCGATCCCTGCCGCGAGGCCGTGGCCGGTGGTGCGCATCGAGACCGGGAAGACCTCCGAGGGGAGCACGAAGGTGGTCGTGTTGGGCCCGAACTCGACGAAGAAGTAGCTCAGGCCGAACACCGGCAGGAACGGGCCGACGCTCGTGGTGAGCTGGGGGATGGCGCCGAGCAGGATGAAGGTCACCGCCAAGACCGCGAAGCTCAGCTGCTGGAGGCGGCGGTGGCCGATGCGGTCCATCTTCCACACCGCCAACGCGTAGCCGGGCAAGGCGAAGACCACGAAGATGCCGAGCGTCCAGGCGAGCTTGACGATCAAGCTGGCGTTCGGACTGACGTCTTTCAGGATCTGGGGCATCGACAGCGTGTTGCCGTAGTAGGCGTAGTCGAACAGGAACCAGCTGCCTGCGGTCGCAAGGACGAGCCGCAGCATCGACCGGCTCGTGAGGAAGGCCCGCAGCGTCAGCTTGTTCGTGGCATCGGCCGCCGGGCGATCGGCGGCGACCACGCCGCCGGAGAAGCTGGTGGCATCTGCGAGCGCCCGATCGGTGGCGCCGAGGACGCGGGCAGAAAAGCGCGGGGACTCGGGCATGCGCGAGCGCAGGTAGATCACCCCAGCCGCCGGCAGCGCGCCGAGGCCGAGCAACAGGCGCCACGTGGCGTCGTTGCCGATGCCCGAGGCGAGCAGGGCGATCGCCACGACCGGCCCGACGATCAGGCCGAGCGCCTGCATCGAGAAGACGAGGCCGACGAGCTTGCCGCGGTCGTTGCGGTTTGAGTACTCGCTCATCAACACCGCAGAGACCGGGTAATCGCCGCCGATACCGAGGCCGAGGACGAAGCGGGCGACGACGAGCCAGATGAAGCTCGGGGCGACGGCGGAGCCGACGGCGCCGAGGATCATGATCGCCGCCACGATGGAATAGACGCGCTTTCGCCCGAGCACGTCAGCGATGCGCCCGAAGATGATGGCGCCGAAGAAGGCGGCGAGGATCGCCGAGCCCGAGACCCAGCTCGTCTCGATGGTCGACAGGTGCCACTTGGCGGCGACCAGGGTGGCAACGGTGCTGATGACGAACAGGTCGTAGGCGTCGGTGAAAAAGCCAACCCCAGAGACCACGACCGCCCGGCGGTGGAAGCGGCTCGTCGGCGCCTCGTCCAACAGTGCGCTGACCGTAGCTACGGCTGCCACCTGACCTCCGTTCGTCGATCCCATCGGCCTGTGTCGCTGTTCTGCGATGTCCCCACTCTCGCGACAACAGATGACCGCCAGGCGAGCACAAGGTGTACGAGAGGTAAACGGAGCGCGAATTCGGTCCGTGTCGCCACCGTGCCAGCCGGGTAGGGTCGCTGGCCGTGACCACGCCCCGTGAAGAGCTCGCGCAGCTTGACCGGCGCGTCCAGCAGCTGATCTCCTCAGTCGGCGAGGCCCTCTCGGGGGCGACGGCGGCCCTGCTCGGCGGCGAGCCGGCGACGGGTCAGACCATCGTCGAGGCCGACCAGGCGATCGACGAGGCGACCGCAGGGCTCGACCAGCTGATCTGGGAGCGCTTGGACGCCGGCAGCCACGACGGGGCGACGCTGCGCTCCCTGGTCGGGATCTTGCTGATCCTCCCCGAGCTCGAGCGCAGCGCTGACCTCGCCGAGCACATCGCCCAACGGGCGGTCAGCAACGTCGGGCCCGAGATGACCCCGGTCAGCCGCGGCATCGTCCAACGCATGTCGGAGGTGGCCCTCGAGATGTGGCGCGCCGTGGCCGACGCGTACGCCGAGCGCTCGGCGCAGGCGGCCTGGCTGGCCGAGGCCGACGAGGAGCTCGACATCTTGCACCGCCGCCTTACCGGCGAGGTCGCCACCGAGGCGATGCCAGCGGCGATCGGTGCCCAGGTCACCTTGCTGGCGCGCTTTTACGAGCGCCTTGGCGACCACGCGGTGAACCTCGCCAGGCGCATCGAGACCCTGGCCGCCGGCGGCGGCTGAGCCGTTCGGCTCAGCTCTTGCCCGAGCCAGCCGCCGAGCCGGCGGGGCAGGCGATCGTGCGCGCCCCCTCGAGCTTGACGAGGGCGCAGACGGTTGCCGCCGACACCTTCCAGGTCCCCTGGATCTTGATCGCACCGCCGTGCTCGGCGTGGGGGAGTAGCGCCTTGTGGTCCGCCTCGAGGCGGTAGGTGACCTTGGCGTGCTTCGCGGTGATGTCGCTCACCTGCTCGACCTGCACGCGGATCGACTTCGCGAGCGCCGAGGTCGATTCGGACTTGACGAGGTTGCGGAACAAATAGGCGTGCTCGACCAGCGACTCTTTCGTGCCAGCCGAGGTCGAGCCGTCGAAAAAGCCCTTGAAGGCGTGCTCGATCGCCGCCTTGGCACCGCTCGTGTCATGGTGCTTGGGCCCGCTCGCGCTGCTCGAGCCGCCACACGCGGCTGCCCCGAGCGCGAGCGCGCACAACGCCGCCGCCGGTGCACTGCGCCGCATCCTCACTCGCCTGACCTCCTTGGTCGCTTCAACCCAAGGTTCTTACCCCGCGAGCATGCATACCAGTACTCAATACCTGCACCACGACCGTCACGACCGTCACGACCGTCCCCACCGGCGCCGGTCGGGCACGGCGACGAGGCGTTGGCTAGGGTTCGCGCGTGCCAACTCGCACGTCGGTACTCGCCATCGTCCTCGCCGGTGGGCGGGGGCGGCGGCTCGAGCCGCTGACGTCGGACCGCGCCAAGCCGGCGGTCCCCTTCGGGGGGTGCTACCGCCTGATCGACTTCGCGCTCTCCAACCTCGTGAATGGCGAGTTTCGCAAGATCGTCGTGCTCACCCAGTACAAGAGCCACAGCCTCGACCGCCACATCAGCCGGACGTGGCGGCTCACCCCCGAGCTCGGCAACTACGTCGCCGCCGTCCCGGCCCAGATGCGCCTCGGGCCGCGCTGGTTCGCTGGCTCGGCGGACGCCATCTACCAGAACCTCAACCTGATCCACGACGAGTCGCCCGAGCACGTCCTCGTCTTCGGCGCCGACCACATCTACCGGATGGACCCGCGCCAGTTCCTCGCCGCCCACATCGAAGGCGGGGCCTCCGCGACGGTCGCGGGCATCCGCGTGCCGCGCGCCGAGGCGAGCGCGCTCGGGGTCATCGACGCCGACGCGTCCGGTGCGGTGGCGCGCTTTCTCGAAAAGCCCGCCGATCCCCCCGGGCTCCCCGACGCGCCCGAGATGACGCTCGCCTCGATGGGCAACTACGCGTTCCGCACGGCCGACCTGCTCGAGGCGCTCGCCGAGGACGCCGCCGATGAGTCCTCGAACCACGACATCGGCGGCGACTTGATCCCGCGCCTCGTCGCCAAGGGGGCGCTTCGGGTCTATGACTTCGTGAGCAACGAGGTGCCCGGCGTCAGTGCCCGCGAGCGCGGGTACTGGCGGGACGTGGGCACCATCGACGCGTACTACGACGCGCACATGGACCTCGTCTCGGTGCACCCGATCTTCAGCCTCTACAACAGCCAGTGGCCGATCTACTCCTGGCAGCCCTCCCTTCCGCCCGCCAAGTTCGTCTTCGACGATGAGGGGCGCCGCGGCATGGCGCTCGACTCGATGGTGAGCAACGGCGTGATCGTCTCGGGCGGCACGGTGCGCAAGTCGGTGCTCTCGCCGGGGGTGCGCGTGGAGGCGGGGGCGCTCGTCGAGGGGGCGGTCCTGCTCGACGACGTGGTGATCGGCGAGGGCGCCATCGTTCGCCACTGCATCATCGACAAGCAGGTCGTCGTGCCGCCCGGAGCGACGATCGGCGTGGATGCGGCGCAGGACGCGGCGCGCTTTTCCTGCTCGCCGGCGGGCGTGGTGGTGCTGCCCAAGCGCCAGGCGGTGCCGCGGTGAGAGTGGCGCTGCTGACCCGGGAGTTCCCTCCCGAGGTCTACGGCGGTGCGGGCGTCCACGTCGGCGAGCTCGCCGACGCGCTCGCCGGCCGGGTGGAGGTCGCCGTCCACTGCTTTGGCGGCCCGCGCCCCTCGCCGCTCGTGGCGGGCAACTATGAACCCTGGGGCGAGATCTCGGCGCGCGCTGGCACCGACCCGCTCGGCTCGGCGCTCGAGGTGATGGCGGTCGACCTGGCGATGGTGGCCGGGATCGGCGCGGTCGACGTCGCCCACTCCCACACGTGGTACGCCAACCTCGCCGGGCACCTCGCCAAGGTCGCACGGGGCGTCTCCCATGTCGCCACGGTGCACTCCCTCGAGCCACTGCGGCCCTGGAAGGCCGAGCAGCTCGGCGGCGGCTACCAGCTGTCGCGCTGGTGCGAACAGATCGCCCTTGAGCACGCCGATGCCGTGATCGCCGTGTCCCAGGCGATGGCCGACGACCTGTTGGCGTGCTATCCGAAGGTCGCGCCCGAGCGCGTCGAGGTGATCCACAACGGCGTCGATGCTCGGCGCTGGCAGCCGAATCGCGGGAGCGACGTGCTCGAGCGCTACGGCGTCGATGCAAGCCGTCCGCTCGTCACCTTCGTCGGGCGCATCACCCGCCAAAAGGGTCTCGCCTACCTCCTCGACGCCGCGCCGCTGATCGATCCCGCCGCCCAGCTCGTGCTCTGCACCGGTGCCGCGGACACCGCGGCGCTGGCGGCCGAGACAAAGCGGCGCATCGCCGAGCTCGACGGCCGCCCGGGTGGGGTGGTGTGGATCCAGGCGATGCTGTCGCCCGAGGAGGTCGCGCAGCTGCACAGCCGGGCGGCGGCCTTCGTCTGCCCCTCGATTTACGAGCCATTCGGGCTGGTCAACGTCGAGGCGATGGCGTGCGGTGCGCCGGTGGTCGCGAGCGCGATCGGCGGCATCCCCGAGATCGTGCTTGATGGCGAGACCGGCCTCTTGGTCGAGCTGTCGCTCCGCGAGGACGGCCAGCCGACCGACCCGGTCGGCTTTGCCGCCGCTCTTGCCGAGGCGATCAACGCCTTGGTGCGCGACCCGGCCCGCGTGGCGGCGATGGGTCGGGCGGCACGCCGTCGCGTGGAGGAGCACTTCTCCTGGTCGGCGGTCGCCGACAAGACCGTCGCGCTCTACGAGCGCGTGAACGCCGGTCGCACGCGGGGCTCGTTGGTGCGTCCCGACGCCGAGCCGTGATCCGATCGCGGCGAGCGGTGCGCGAGCGCGCGTTCGGGCGGGCCAAAGAGCGGCGCGCCCGGCCCGGGAGCGACGTCGGCGGTGCCGGGCGCGGACCGCGGCGGGCATCGCGACCGCTCGTCGCGGGGCCGTGGGTGCGCCGACGAGCGGCGTAGGCTCGCTCGATGATCTCCGAGCTCTTCGACCCCGACGCGTGGCAGGAGGTCCCGGGCTTCGCCTTCGGCGACATCACCTACCACCGCGCCGTCGATCAGGGAACGGTGCGCGTGGCGATCGACCGCCCCGAGGTGCGCAACGCCTTCCGGCCACAGACGGTCGACGAGCTGAGCCAGGCCCTCGACCACGCCCGCCAGAGCACCGACGTGGGCTGCGTGCTGCTCACCGGGAACGGCCCGTCGCCAAAAGACGGCGGCTGGGCCTTTTGCTCTGGCGGAGACCAGCGTGTCCGCGGCGCGGACGGCTACCGCTACGAGGACGCCAGGCCTGGCGCGCCAAGCGGGGGCCGGCTGCACATCCTTGAGGTGCAGCGGCTGATCCGCTTCATGGGAAAGGTCGTGATCTGTGTCGTGCCGGGCTGGGCAGTGGGCGGGGGCCACAGCCTGCACGTCGTCTGCGACCTCACGCTGGCGAGCGCCGAGCACGCTCGCTTCAAGCAGACCGACGCCGATGTCGCGAGCTTCGACGGCGGCTTCGGCTCGGCCTACCTCGCGCGCCAGGTCGGCCAGAAGTTCGCCCGCGAGATCTTCTTCCTCGGGCGCAGCTACAGCGCGCTCGAGGCCTACCAGATGGGTGCCGTCAACGCGGTCGTCCCCCACGCCGAGCTCGAGCGGGTGGCGCTCGAATGGGCGCGGGCGATCAATGCCAAGAGCCCGACCGCGATCAGGATGCTCAAGTACGCCTTCAACCTGATCGACGACGGCCTGGTCGGCCAGCAGCTCTTTGCCGGCGAGGCCACGCGCCTCGCGTATGGCACCGAGGAGGCGAGCGAGGGAAGGGACGCGTTCTTGGAAAAGCGCCCCCCGGACTGGTCTCCCTTCCCGTGGCAATTCTGACGGCCCCAAGGTGCGCCGCGCAGTTGCGACTGCGCACTACGCGACTGCGCACCACGCGACTGCGCTGAGCGAGGGCGACGGCACGGACGACTCCACGTGCCAGCGACCGCGTCGGCCCGCGCCCGTACGTCGGCTGGGACCGTCCGCTGGGCGGTCAGCGGCGGGAGGCGCTGTGGCGGGGGGCGGTGGGGGGGCGGAGGCCGTCGAAGATGACGGCCATCATCCGCGCTCGCGCCGCCTGGTCGGCGTCGACCTGGCACATCGCGGTGCAGGTGCCCATCAATAAGGACAACAGCTCGTCCACACCGAGGTCGTCGCGAACCGCGCCGGTCTGCTTGGCGCGCGCAAAGAGCGCTCCGACCGCTGCGTGGAGGCGCTCTTTGACCTCTCCGACACCGTCGGAGGGGTCGATGCCAGCCCGGCTGAGCGCATCGATGAGGTCGCGCTTGTCGGTGGCCTCTTGCACCATGCGGTCCAGCAGGTCATAGAAGGCTGCCCCGGGGTCGCTCGCGTCGCGCAGCGTCTCAACCTCGTCGCACAAGAGGCTGAGGTGGTGGCTGACGACCGCCACGAACAGCGCCTCTTTGGTGGGGAAGTGGCGGTACAAGGTGCCGACGCCCACCCCGGCGGCACCGGCGATCTCGTCCATGGACACCGTGGGCCCGCCCGAGGCGAAGGCCTCGTCGGCGGCGCGCACGATCGCCTCGCGGTTGCGCCGGGCATCGGCGCGCTGCGCCTTCGGCTTGGACCCGGAAGCATCGTTCCGGTTGACAACCGGAACCGACGTTCCGTATTCTTCATCCGGAACCACGGCTCTCACTTTAGCGTCGTGGAGATTCCCCCGTCTTCCTCAGCCCAAAGGAGCTGCATGCCCCCTGCGTCATCTGTCTCGCTCGCCGAGCCGGCGAGCACTACAGCGGCACCGGGCACCGACCCGCGCCGTTTCCGCGCGCTGGCGGTCATCGCCATCGCGCAGCTGATGATCGTCCTCGATGCCTCGGTGGTGACGATCGCGCTGCCGTCGGCCCAACGGGCGCTGCACATCTCGGTTGCCAACCGCCAGTGGGTCATCACCGCGTACACGCTCGCCTTCGGCGGCCTGTTGCTGCTGGGGGGCCGGATCGCCGACTACCTCGGGCGCAAGCGCGTCTTCATCGTGAGCCTGCTCGGCTTCGCCGCCTCCTCCGCGCTCGGCGGCCTGGCGCAGAACGCCGCCATGCTCTTTGGTGCCCGCGCCCTGCAGGGCGCCTTCGCCGCCTTGATGGCCCCGGCCGCGCTCTCCCTCATCACGGTGACCTTCACCGAGCCGAAGGAACGGGCGCGCGCCTTTGGCGTCTACGGCGCGATCGCCGGCGGCGGTGCAGCGATCGGCCTCGTGCTCGGTGGTCTGCTCACCCAGTACGCGAGCTGGCGCTGGACCTTGCTCATCAACGCGCCGATCGCCGTGCTCACGGCGGTGATGGCAACACGCGAGGTCCGCGAGAGCCGCTCGGACCAGCGCGCCCGCTACGACCTGCCGGGCGCCGTGAGCTCGACGGTCGGGCTGGTGCTCTTGGTCTACGGCTTCACCCGCGCCCAGACCGACGGCTGGGGCGCGCCGATCACCTTGGGACTGCTCGCCGGCGCGGTCGTGGCGCTCGGGGCGTTCGTGCTCATCGAGTCCCGCACCGCCGACGCCCTGCTCCCGCTGCGCGTCGTCACCGATCGCAGCCGCGGCGGCGCCTTCCTCGCCTCCCTCCTCGTTGGCATCGCGCTCTTCGGCGTCTTCTTGTTCCTCACCTACTACCTCCAAGGGACGCTGCATTACTCGGCGCTGAAGAGCGGCTTCGCTTTCCTTCCCTTCTCGGGCGGCATCATCGTCGCGGCCACGCTGGCGAGCCAGCTGCTGCCCCGCGTCGGGCCGCGCGCCTTGAGCGGCGTCGGCCTCAGCCTCGGGGCGATCGGGCTCATCTGGTTCACCCGACTCGGCGTGCACAGCTCCTATGCCCTCCACGTGCTGCCTGCCGAGGTGATCGTGAGCATCGGCATGGGCCTCGCCTTCGTGCCCTTCTCGAGCACGGCGCTGATCGGCATCGAGCATCGCGACGCCGGCGTGGCGAGCGCGCTCGTCAACACGACCCAGCAGGTGGGCGGCGCGCTCGGCACGGCGCTGTTGAACACAATCGCCGCCTCGGCGACCGCCACCTACCTCTCTCACCGCTCTCCCGCGGCGGCAGCAGCGGGCCTTGTGCACGGCTATACCACGGCGTTCACCTACAGCGCGGTGATCATCGCCCTCGCGATCGTGGCGGCGGTCGGCCTCATCCACGCCCGGCGTGACGAGGTGGCAGCGGTCGAGGCGTTCGGCAGCATGTAGCGCCCCGAACGGGCGCCGGCTCCTCGTGGGCCGGCGCCCGGGCCGCGCCCGGCGCTAGCGGATCGGACGGCGCTGGGTGGTGCGGGTCGTGACGAGGCGCACCGACACCACGCTTGCCAGCGGCGCCAACGGGCCGGTGGTCTCGCCGCCGACGAGGTAGGCGCGCTGGCCGAGCACCACGACCCCGGCGTCGCTTCGCGCCGAGGCCATGGTGCCAACGACGCTCGGCTTGCCCGAGCGGAGGTTGATCTGCCAGATCCGGCTCGACAGGCTCGAGCCCGTCCGGCCGCCGAGGACGTACAGCCGCCCACCGAGCGCGACCGCCGCGGCGTGCGCGAGCGGGACGGGGAGATGGCCGATCACCGCCGTCTTGCCCGTCGCCGGATCGAAACGCTGGATGTCGCCGGTTTCTTCGGCGGCGCTCTCGGTCGTGCCGACGACCCCGCCGACGACGTAGATCGCATGGTCGAGCGCGGCGACGGCGCCGTAGCGCACGGGCTGGGCGAGCTCGCCGGCGGGAGCGAAGCTCGTGCCGGTGGTGGTGGCGAGGATCTGCGGCTCGAGCGCCGAGCCGCTGTAGCCGCCGAGGATGTACGCGCGGCCGCCGATCGTCACGCTCGACAGGTCCGAGCGCCCGGACGGCAGCGAGCCGACCGTGCCGGCGACCGCCGCGTGCGGGCGGAGCGCCTGGACGGTGGCCACCGTCGAGTACGACCCGCCCCCGAAGACGTAGGCGCTGTGGTCGAGCATCGCGCCGGCGGCGTCGTGCACGGGCGTGGCGAGCGAGCCGAAAGAGACGGCGCTGCCGGTCGCCGGGTCGACCTTCCAGATCGCGCCGGTCGACGTGTCGCCGGTGGCAAGGCCGCCGAGGATCAGAAAGCTCGCGCCATCGGGGACGACCACGGCACGAGAAACGGGCGCTTGCAGGTGCCACGGCTCGGTGCTGACCACGAGGTGGGTGCTCGTGGTCACCACGCTGGCCGTCTGGCCGGCGACCGGCGCGCCCTTGTGCGCCGGCGAGCTCGCGAACGCCGCGTTCAAGCTGATGACGGCGAGGAGGATTACGCCGACGAGTACGGCCCAGCGTCGCAGCAAGACGCGCGGGCTCGGGCGCCGGCTGGTCCGCCGCACCCGTTGTGGCGGTGCCGCCGGCCGGCGCGACGGAGCGCTTCGTGACGGACTGGCCGGGCGGGATGCGCGGCGCATGTCGGGGTCATGCGCGGATCGACTGGTCATCTGCTCGCCTGCCCTCCCGTGGGACGCGGTGGTCTGCTCGAGATCTTCCTCGCCGCGCTCGGCCACCTGCTGGCGCTTCGTCGCGCCGGACGGCCGCCCGAGAGTGTAGGGAATCGCCGGACGGGGGCGGGGGCAGTTGGCTGGCGTGCCGGCATCTCGGCTTGGATCTTGCCTCGAACACGGCGGGCGTGCGGCTTGGCACGCTCCGGTCCGGGTTCAGTGGCTGGGGAGTGCCTCGCCGCCGCGGTGGCTGTAGCGGTGCTCGGGGCGGCCGGCCGAGCCGTAGCGCAACGACATCGTGATGCGCCCCGCGGCCTCCGCCGGGACGAGGTAGCCCTAGGCCGTCGCCCGGCTGACGCCGAGCTCTCGGCGACTTCGCTCGCCGAGAGCTCGGCGTCGGTCCGCGCCAGGAGCTCGACGATCGCCTCGAGGGTGTGGGGAGGGTGCTCGGCGTCTGGCGCGCGGGCGCGCCATCGCACCGTAGAGGCGGTCGACGCTCGCCGGATCCACCGGCTCGAGGGCGCCGAGCCGGCTGGCACCACGGGGGCCACCGCGGATTTCGATCAGGAACCAGGCGACTGCAGCGACGACGACGCGGTCTTCGCGCATCCAGAGTCCTGGCGGTGGAGCCACGGGCTCGGAGAGATCGTCATCGCCGTCGTGACGGCCGGCTTGCGTCTCGAGTTCCTTCACGAGCACCCCTTCGTCGCCTGGCACCTCAACGACAAGGCACACCTGTCGATGCACGCCGACGAGCTCTAGGGGCGCGAGGATCGTCGCTGCCGCTGTCGTTCAGCATGAAGGCGACCACCCCCGGGGCCGGCTCGGCGCGCGCCGGCGACGGTGAATGGGGGGATGCTGGTTCGCTCGAAGCAGGACCGCGTGCTTCGAGGATCGCCTCGGCGTTGCGCGGTCCGGGGAGCAGGCGACCAGGAGCGACGAGCACCACCCCTGCGAAGAGGCCCATCGCGCCGGGCCCCGACAGATGCACGACGAGCATGCCAGCCATGAGGGGAGCGAGCGAGCAAGGCCGCTCGCGGCGCTGAGCACGGTATTGCCGACCCGTCCGCGCAGCTCCTTCGGAGTCGCTCGCAACATTGCCGCGATCATTGTGGCATTGGTTGCCGGCGAGAACAGCGCGCTCGCGCCGATGACGACTGCGACGAACGGCGAGGGCAGCGCAACGGCGGCCGCGACGAAGGCAACGACGGCGCTCGCGCTCAAGACCAGCAGTGTCTCGGAGATCTTCATCCGGGCACGCAATCGGGGCGCGAGCAAGGCTCCGAGCAGGCCACTGCAGGCGATCCCGGCCTGCGCGAGCCCGATCACGGTGGCGCTCGAGCCGCTCTCGCGTCGCGCGATCATGACGGTGAAGATCACACCGCTGAACGCGAAGTTGATGGGCGGCGCCGGGATCACCGCGGCGCGAAGCAGCGGCTGAGACCAGAGGAGCTGCATGCCCTCGAGGGTTTCTCGCCACAGCCCACGGCGCTCGCGTCGCTCGTGGATCGCGAAGCTTCCCCGAAGCTGGGCAACGGTGGCGACGGACGTGGGGTAGGAAGCGGCGTCGGCGATGAAGGGAATCGCGCGACCGGCACCGAAGAGCACGCCACCGAGTGCCGGGCCGATCAGGCCAGCGGCATACATTCGTTGCCGGATCGCTTCGGCTCCCACCGGGGTGGGGCGCCGTCGGCTCCTAACCCCAGCCCAACGGGTTGACAATCTTCGCAGAAGGCCATCCGTGGCTTCTTCACTGTTCACAGGTGCTGGTTCTCGAGCCGATGAGTGCGACAGCCCCACGGGATTCGCAGGTGGGGACGGTGGGAGCCGTGGCAAGCTTTGCCCTCCGGCTCCCGGCCGGCGCGCTTGCCGACCGCGTCGATCGCCGCCACGCCATGATCGTGTGCGACGCCCTGCGGATGGTCGTGCTGGCGCTCCTCGCCGCGCTCCACGCGGTCGATTGGATCTTCCTGCTCGCCATCGCCACGATCGATGAGGTCGGCAACGTAATCTGCAGCCCCGCATCGCTCGCAGCGTGCCCCGCCATCATAGAGCCGGGGCAACTGGAAAACGCCTGGGCAGCAAGCGAGGGCATCAGCGCCAGTGAGCACCGCAGACCCGGTGAGGCCGAGCACGAGAAGCGGATACGCGAACGTTCACGGCGTTTGTGCCGATGCCCGAGAGGGACTGGCAACCGAGAGCAGGAGGAAGTTGGCGGTGCGCGCGAGGCGCGGTGAGGCCGAGACGGGACTCGGGCGCGCACACCTCCTGCCGCTCGCCTGATTATCGCACGATCGTGCCAAACGCTGCGCGTTGCCAGAGCGCGCCGGCGACCTCGTCCTCTACCATGACGACGGTGACGGGGGAGATGACGACGGCGACGCACCGAGCGCTCGTTCCTGGTCGCCAATGCCGTTGAGCTCGCCATGTCGGATGGAGCCGACCGCGTGGTTGGCGGGCCCTCATCGGGCGTGGCAGATCTCAGGCGTGCCGGCCGGGCGAGCGCGGCCAGCTAACGCGATCGCCCCGCACTCGGCGCGCGCGTTCGCGTGAGTGAGTTACGTGTGGCGTCGCCGCCACGGGGGCTTGACCGCTGGCGGTGGTCGATCACGGCGTCATTTGGCATCGGGGGCGTTACGGTGGCGGCGTGGGGCCCTCGGTTGCCTGCCATCAAGTCACAGCTCGGCATAAGTACCGCGACGATCGGTCTGCTGCTCGCCGGGGTGACGGTGGGCGGCATCGTCGGGCTCCTCTTGTCCAATCCGATTCTCCATCGCTTGGGCAGTCGCCGTGCGGTCGCGAGTGCGACGGTGGCCATCGCGACGGCGATGGGCGTGCTCGGCGCGGCGCTTGCGCTCGGCTCGGTTCCACTGCTCACCGTCGGCTTCTTGGTTATTGGCGTGGCGATCGGCACCCTCGATGTGTTGATCAACGTCGAGGGCGCGGCGATCGAACGCCGCGCCGGCCGAACGCTGATGCCGAGGATGCATGGTGCATGGTCGATTGGGGCGGCCGCGGGCTCAGGGATCGGAGCAGTATGCGCCGCCCTTGGGATCACACCAGCCCAGCAGTTCTTCGGAGAAGCCGGAGCGATCGTGCTGGCAGCCACATTGATCGCACCGGGCGTGCCCCGCACCGAGGCTCCGAGCAGCGATCAGCCGGCGGCGGGGGATCGCGGCGCCAAGGTCCGTCAGTGGTTGCGCGGCTGGCTGGACTGGCGGCTCTTGCTCATCGGCGTCGTGATGCTCGGAGTCGAACTTGGCGAGGGCTCCGCGAATAGCTGGCTCACGCTTGCGGTGCGCGAAGACCACGGCCAGAGCGCCGCGGTAGCGGCGCTCTTTTTCACGGCCTTCGCTGCCGGTGAGGCACTCAGCAGGGTCTTCGGCGGACCGATTGTCGACCGGCTTGGTCGCGTGCGGGCGATCCGGGTGACCACGACGCTCGGGGTTATCGGGATGATCTTGTTCATCCAGGCCGATAGCCGATGGGTCGTCCTTGTCGGCACCTTGCTCTGGTCCGTCGGCGTGTCGATGGGCTTTCCCCTTGGTATGTCGGCCGCGGCCGAGAGCGGCCCAGATCCCGCGGCGCGAGTCAGTGTGGTTGGGTCAATCGGCTATTTCGCCGGGCTCGCCGGTCCGCCGGTGATCGGCGCCCTGGCAGAGCGCGCCGGGCTGCTCACTGCGCTCTGGTTGGTCGCGGCGCTCTTCTTGGCAGCCTTCGCCGTTGCCGGCTCGCTCAGACCCCGCCCCGTGACGCGGTGATGTCAGGCCTCGGCGCCGGGGCGGCTTCGGAGGGCCAGGGCGTCGCCAAACTGACGGCTCCGGTGGTTTTCGCACACCCAGTCCGGTTGAATCCGTACACAAGGGCTCGCGCGATAACTAACCGGGCACAACATCTGGTGTCCGATGCGCCGCAGGATGCTTGGCCGCGGGGATGGCTGGATTCCTTTGGTTTCGTGGCTTTCGTCCCACCGCCTCCTCGGCGAAAGTCAGGAAACCCGAATACGACACGGATACCGTCAGGAACTACATCTTGTGCCTGCGTAGTTATCGCGCGAGCCATTCCGTACACCGGTTCCTGGGTTTTCGTACACCCCGGACGCGAGGGAGAAGGAGCTGCAGCGCTGGCGTGAGGTAGTGGGGCAGGGCACCCTGACTCGACAGTCCGCCAAGACGATCGAGAGGTGCCCATGCCCCGGCCCTATATCAGCATGCGAAAGATCTCGACGGCACCGATCTGCTCGACCAGGACGCGAGTGGTCTCGCCGGCGATCTCAGCCTCTGGTCGGAACGATGCTGGACGAGCGCTTCGCGACGTCGGGGCAACGATGACGACCGACCTCGGCAGGA
>JAJZBI010000018.1 GCA_021798985.1 Actinomycetes bacterium | reverse complement strand
CAGTCGAGTAATCCCAGGTCACAGCGTCGCGTAGTAACACGACCCCTTGGCCCTCTCGCTGCCATTCTCCCAGCTCATGTCCCACTTTCGGGGCGCCCGCATGCCTACCAGCTCCGGAAGTCCGGTCCGAGCGCCTGCGCGTCGCCGGGGCGAACGGAACGGGCAAGACGACCCTCGTCCAGGCCCTCCTCGGCGAGCTGCCCCTGACCGCCGGCCGCCAGCGCCTCGGGCCGAGCGTGGTGGTCGGCCGGCTGCACCAGGGACGGACGGGTAAGGGCACGGCGAGCCTGCTCGAGTCCTTCGTCGCCCGCAGCGGCCTCACCCAGTCCGAGGCGCGCTCGCTCCTCGCCAAGTTCGGCCTCGGCGCCGCCCACGTGCTGCGGAGCTCGGCCTCGCTGTCACCAGGCGAGCGCACCCGGGCGGAGCTGGCGCTCTTCCAGGCCCAGGGCGTCAACCTGCTCGTGCTCGACGAGCCCACCAACCATCTGGACCTGCCGGCGATCGAGCAGCTCGAGCAGGCCCTCGAGCGCTACCGCGGCACCTTGATCTTGATCACTCACGACCGGCGGATGCTCGAGGCCACGGCGGTGACCCGCGTGCTCGACGTGGCGGAGCTGGCGGGCGCCGGCTCAGCCGAGCGCGCCGGTAAAGGCTGAGTCCTCAAAAGGGCCGACGACGGCGAGCACCATCTCGCCACCAAGGACGCGGGCGGCCACCTCGGCGATCTCCTCGCTGCTCACGGCGTCGTAGCGGGCGGCCAGCTCGTCGATCGCCAGCACCTCGTCGTAAAGGAGCAGGCTGGCGCCGATGCGCGACATCCGGGCCCCGGACTCCTCCAGGCTGAGCAGGGTGTCGGCACGCAGGTGCGACTTGGCAAGCGCCAGCTCCTCCTCGCTCACCCCGTGCGCCGAAAGGTCGGCGATCTCGGCGAGGGTGAGCTCGAGGACCTGCTCGGCGCGCTCGGGAGCGGTCCCCACCGAGACGGCGAGCGCGCCGGCGTCCTCGTAGGCGACGCGCTCGGAGACGATCGAGTAGGCGAGCCCCCGCTCCTCGCGGATCTTTTGGAACAGGCGCGAGGAGAGGCCGCCGCCGAGGGTGTGGTTCAGGAGGTTGAGCGCGAAGCGCTCGGGCGCCCGGCGTCTTGGCGCGCGCACGCCCAAGACGAGCTGGGCCTGCTCGGTGTCCCGGCCCAGCACGTCGACCTGGCGCGCCGCCGGCCCGGGTTGGTGGCGCGTGGGCGGCCCGCCGAGCGGCGCGCCGGCAAAGCGCGCCTCGAGGGCCTCGGCGAGGCGGGCGTGGTCGACCCTCCCGGCGGCCGCCACGACGATGTTGGCGGGCCGGTAGTGCTCCTCGAAGAACGACCGGATCTCGCTGACCTCGACGGAGTTGATGACCTCAGGGAGGCCAAGGACCTCGCGCCCTAGGGTGTGGCCGGGGAAGACAGCGGCGGCGAAGCGCTCTTGGACGACGTCGGCAGGCTCGTCGAGGTGCATCAGCACCTCCTCGAGGATCACCTGGCGCTCGGCGTCGACCTCTTCTGGCCGCAGGGCGGGCGCCGTCATGATGTCGCCGAGGATCTCGAGGCCGAGGCCGAGGTCCTCGGCGAGCGCCCGGACGTAAAAGGCCGTGTACTCCTTGGTCGTAAAGGCGTTCATGTCGCCACCGACGGCGTCGACCGCCTCGGCGATCTCCCGGGCCGAGCGCCGCGCCGTGCCCTTGAAGAGCAGGTGCTCGAGGAAGTGGGAGATGCCGGCCTGTGCCTCGGTCTCATCGCGCGAGCCGGTGCCCACCCAGTAGCCGACACACGCCGAGGCCACCTGCGGCATCGCCTCGGTGACGAGGCGGATGCCGCAGGAAAGCTCGGAGATCTCGATCGGGTTGGTTGCCGGGGCGCTCAGCGCCGCGGACCCCCGCGCCGCCGCGGGCCGCCGCGGGAGGGGCGGGGGGCGCCGCCGCCTGCCGAGGACTCGGCCGGGCCGAGGTCGCCGAACTCGCGCTCGAGCTCGGCGGCGAACTCGCTCTCGAACGAGGCGCGCCGCGCGCCGCCTGAGCGGCCGCCCTCAGCGGCGGGGGCTTCAGCGTCCTCACCGGCCGGCTCGCGGCTGCCGAGGCGCTGGCCGGCCTCGTCGACGAGGGAGAGCGAGATCTTGCCCTGGGGGTCGATGTCGTCGACGACCACGTTCACCGCCTGGCCCAGCTCGAGGACGTCCTCGACCCGCTCGACGCGGCGGCCACCACCGATCTTGGAGATGTGCAAGAGGCCGTCGCGCCCGGGCAGCAGGTTCACGAACGCCCCGAACTTGGTGATGTTCACGACCTTGCCGGGGTAGACCTTGTTCACCTCGGCCGTCGGGGGGTCGAGGATCAGCTCGATCCGCCGGCGCGCCTCGTCGACGGCGGTCGACTCCTTGGCGCCGATCGTGACGCGGCCGACGGTGCCGTCGTCGTCGACGGCGATGTCGGCACCGGTCTCTTGCTGCAAGGTGTTGATCACCTTGCCCTTCGGGCCGATCACCTCGCCGATCTTGTCGAGCGGGATCTCGAAGCTGACGATCTTTGGAGCGTTCGCCTTCACCTCGCCCGCCGGCGCGGCGATCGCCTGGCGCATCACCTCGAGGATCGTCATCCGCGCCTCGTGCGCCTGGCGCAGCGCCTTGGCGAGGACGTCGGCCGGCAGGCCGTCGATCTTGGTGTCGAGTTGCAGCGCGGTGACGAAGTCGCTGGTGCCCGCGACCTTGAAGTCCATGTCGCCAAAGGCGTCCTCGGCCCCGAGGATGTCCGTGAGGGTGGTGTAGCGGCCCTCGGCGAACACGAGGCCCATCGCGATCCCCGCGACGGGCGCCTTGATGGGCACGCCGGCGTCCATCAGCGAGAGCGTGGAGCCGCACACCGAAGCCATCGAGGTCGAGCCGTTCGAGGACAGCACCTCAGACACGAGGCGCAAGGTGTAGGGGAACTCCTCCTCGGAGGGAATCACCGGCAACAGCGCCCGCTCGGCGAGCAGGCCGTGGCCGATCTCGCGCCGCTTCGGGCCGCGCATGAAGCCGGTCTCCCCCGTCGAGAAGGGCGGGAAGTTGTAGTGGTGCAGGTAGCGCTTGGTGTCGTCGGGCGACAGCGTGTCGAGCAGCTGGTTCATCCGCGGCATGCCGAGCGTCGTGACGTTGAGCACCTGGGTGTCGCCGCGCTGGAACAGGCCCGAGCCGTGCACCGCCGGCAGCACGCCGACCTCGGCCGACAGGGGGCGGATGTCAGCCGGCCCGCGGCCGTCGATGCGCACGCCCTCCTCGACGATGCGGCGGCGCACGACCTGCTTGGTGTAGGAGCGGACCGCCGCGCGCACCTCGCGCTCGCGATCGGCGAACTCCTCGCCGAGCAAGCCGACGATCTCATCCGCCGCGGCCGACAGGGCGTCGTTGCGCTGGGTCTTCGCGGTGATGGCGTTGGCGCGGGTGATCGCGTCGGCGCCGACGGCGACGACGCGGTCGAAGACCTCGCTCGAGTAGTCGACGAAGGTCTCATAGGGGATCGTCGGCTTGGCACCGGCCCGCTCGACGAGCTGGCGCTGCAGCGCGATCGACTCGCGGATCCAAACCTTGGCGGCCTCGAGGCCACCGGCGATGACCTCCTCGGTCACCTTGGGCGCGCCAGCCTCGTAGTACTGCCAGGCGCGCTCGGTGCCCCCGGCCTCGACCATCATGATCGCCACGTCGGCGTCGGCGGCCTGGCTGAGGGCGCGCCCCGCGACAACGAGCTCGAAGGTGGCCTCGTCGCCCTCGCCATAGGTTGGGTGCGGCAGCCAGACGCCGTCGGTCGAGTAGGCGATGCGCACGGCGCCAATCGGGCCCTCGAAGGGGATGCCCGAGAGCATCAGCGCCGCCGAAGCGCCGTTGATGGCCACGACGTCGTGGGGGTTCTCGAGGTCGGCGGCCATGACGGTGCCGACCACGTGGACCTCGTTGCGGAAGCCCTCGGGGAACGACGGCCGCAGCGGCCGGTCGATCAGCCGGGCGGTCAGCGTCGCCTGGTCGGTGGCGCGACCCTCGCGGCGGAAGAACGAGCCGGGGATCTTGCCCGCGGCGTACATCCGCTCCTCGATGTCAACGGTGAGCGGGAAGAAGTCCTGGCCCTCGCGCACCTTGCGGTTGGCGGTGGCGGTGACGAGGACGACGGTGTCGCCGATGCGGGCGAGCACCGCCCCATCGGCCTGGCCGGCGAGCTTGCCGGTCTCGAAGGACAAGGTGCGGTCGGTCCCGCTGATGGGGGCCGAAACAGTGATGGCGTCCGCCATGGCACTCCTCTGATCGAGGCGCCCGCACCGCCAGTTCCCAGTCGGCGGGCACCCGAGCGGGCCGAGGACCCGGCGACTGGCAGCTGGCACCCGCGGGCACCGTGTGCTGGGAGAGCGGCGGGCAGATCTGCGTCCGCCGCTCCTGTTGGGCGCCGGGCGGAAGGCGCCGCCCGGCGTTGCCGCCGTCAGTCGGCGGCGTCTCCCGAACCGCTAGCGGCGGATGCCGAGCCGCGCGATGAGGTCGCGGTAGCGCTCCACGTTGTTCTTGCGGACGTAGTCGAGCAGACGGCGCCGGTGACCGATGAGCTTCATGAGCCCGCGACGCGTGTGGTGGTCGCCGCGGTGCATCTTGAGGTGCTCGGTGAGGTGGTTGATGCGCTCGGTCAAGAGCGCGATCTGGACCTCAGGGGAGCCGGTGTCGGTCTCGTGGAGCCGGTACTCGGCGATGGTCGCCGTCTTTTCGGGCATGCGGAGCGCAAACCTTCGCGTCTGACCGCCAGCGAGCCGCTGCCCGCCGTGCGGTGGGGAGAACCGGTCGGGCGGATGCCCGCGCCGGGCCGACCGCAGTCAGCGAGCTCAGGATAGCAGCTGCGCCGCGCGCGACTCTCGGCGCAGGTCGGCGGCCCGTCACCACCCGAGCGGGTCGACCGCGACCCGCACATCATGGCCGAGCGCCCCCTGGCGCGCGAGCGCGTCGGCGAGGGTGGCGGCGTCGTTGGCGCGCACGAGCTGACCGCCCTCGAGCGGGGCGACGGCGAGGTGCTCCTCGTCACGGAGCGCCGCACCAAGTGCTGCCGCGTCCTCCCCGCTCAGGTGCGCAAGGGCGCCGTAGGGCGGCAGGCCGAGCGGGCGGCGCCGCTGCGCCTCGGCCTCGATCAGCACCCCGGGGTCCCCGCGCCGCGCCGCCACGAGCACCTCGTGGTCGGGCACGCGGGTCTGGACGACGACGCGGCCCTCCGGGCGCGCCCCCACCAGGCGGCCCGCCCGGGCCAAGAGCTCGAGGGCGTGCTCGCCGGCTCGAAGGCGCGGGGCGAGCAGGTCGAGGTCGAAGTCCAAGAACACCACGAGCGAGGCGCGCCCGGCGCGGTGCAAGAGCGCCTCGGTCCCGACCAGCACGGGGGCGACCGGCAGCGGCTCGCCGCGCCCCTCGCCGGCGACCACGGCGACCTCGAGGCCCGTCAGCGCCGCCACCTCCTCGCCCGCGCGCTGCGCCCCAACCCGCAAGACCTTGAGGCGGGCGGCACCGCAGCGGGCGCAGACCACCGGGCGCTGTGCAGCGCAGCGAGCACAGGCGAGCACGCGGTGCTCGGCGGCGCCGGCCTCCTCGCGCACGGCCGCCCCGCAGCGCTCACAGCGCGCCAGCTCGCTGCAGCTCGCGCACGCCAGCAGGCGCGCCCGGCCCAGGCGGTTGAGGACGGCAAGCACCGGACGGGTGGGCTGTTCGGCGCGGGCGCGCTGGATCGCCGGGGCGAGCCGGTCGCCGTAGCGGCCGTGGCGGGGGTCCTCCTGGCGGAGGTCGACGACCTCGACCGCCGGCCACTTGGCGCGCTCGAGGGCGGGCGACAGCTCGAGGGAGGTGAGCGCGGTCGCGAGCTCGAGGCTCGGACAGGCGCTGAGCGCGAGGAATGGCACCCCGGCGCGCCGCGCCCGCTCCCGGGCGAGATCGACCGCCGAATAGGTCGGCGCCCGCTGGTCCCGGTAGGCCTCGGCCTGGGCGTCGACGACGACGATGGCGCCGAGGCGCCCGACCGGCGCCAGGGCGGCGGTGCGCGTGCCGACGACCACCCGGCCGCCGGCCGCCGCTGCGCCCCAGTCCTCGGGATGGCGGGCGACGCGCACGCCGAGGCGGCCGAGGCGGCGGTGCACGAGCTCGACATCGCGGGCCTCGGGGACGAGCACCAGCAGGTCCGCCCGCCCCGCCAGGACGGCCAGGGCCTCGCTCAGCACGGCGAGTCGCGGGGCTGCCGGCGGCAAGCGCAGCAGGTGCTCGCCGCCGCCGAGCGCGCGCCGCACGAGCGCGGCGACCTCGTCGTCACCGGCAGCCGGCGCACGGCCGGACGTTGCGGGGGGCACGGGCCGGGCGTCGGCGAGGCGGCGCGGGGAGGCGGCGAGCAGGAACGGCCGCAGCCGGCCGCACCAGCGCCACGCCGCCCACTCGCACAGCGCCACGACGTCGGGCGACGGCCCCGGTGCCAGCACCGCCGCCACCTCGCGGAGCACGACGCCCGGCGGTGGCTCACCGGGCGCCGCGACCACCCAGCCGCGCACCCGCCGACCGTGCAGCGGGACGCGCACGAGGCTGCCGACACCGACCGCTTCGCGTGCCGTGCCCCCGAGCGCGTAGTCGAAGCGGCGGTCGATCCCCGAGACGTCAGGGAGCACGCGCACGATGCCCGGCGCCCCACCGGGCTCGGGAGCACTGGCCGGCCGGGCGGTGGCGGCTGGCGCGCTAAGCGCCGGGTCGGGTCCGCCCGCCGGCGCCCCGCCCTGGCTCAGAGGGAGAGCGCCCGGCGCAGGTCGTCGACGCGCGGCGTCGCCTCCCAGGAGAACTCCTTCTCCGAGCGGCCGAAGTGACCGTAGGCCGCGGTGCGTCGGTAGATCGGGCGGCGGAGCTCGAGGTCGCGGATGATCGCGGCGGGCCGCAGGTCGAACAGCTCGTCGACCGCGGCGGCGATGCGCGCCGGGTCGACCGCCTCGGTGCCGAAGGTCTCCACCATGACCGCGACCGGCCGGGCGACCCCGATCGCATAGGCGACCTGGATCTCGCAGCGGCGCGCCGCGCCCGAGGCGACGATGTGCTTGGCCACCCAGCGCGCCGCGTAGGCGGCGGAGCGGTCGACCTTGGAGGGGTCCTTGCCCGAGAAGGCGCCGCCGCCGTGGCGTGCCGCGCCGCCGTAGGTGTCGACGATGATCTTGCGACCCGTGAGACCGGCATCGGCGCGCGGGCCGCCGAGCTCGAAGCGTCCCGTCGGGTTGACGAGGACGCGGAAGTTCTCCGTGTCGATGTCGGCCGGCAGCAACGGCATGATCACGTGGTCGATGAGGTCGGGCTTGAGCAGGGTCTCGAGGTCCAGGCCCGCCCGGTGCTGAGTCGAGATCAGCACGGTCTCAAGGCGCACCGGCCGGCCGTCCTCGTAGCGGATCGAGACCTGGGTCTTGCCGTCCGGCCGCAGGTAGCCAAGGACGTTGGCGCGCCGGACCTCCGCCAGGCGGTGCGCCAGGCGGTGCGCCAGCCAGATCGGCAGCGGCATCAGGTCCGGGGTCTCGTCGCAGGCGTAGCCGAACATGATCCCCTGGTCACCCGCCCCCTGTTCAGAGAGCGAGTCCTCGCCGCCGGCACCGCTGCGCGCCTCGAGGGCGCGGCTGACGCCCTGGTCGATGTCGGGCGACTGCTCGCCAATCGAGACGATGACCCCACAGGTGTTGCCGTCGAAGCCGTACTCCTCGCGGTCGTAGCCGATGTCGCACACCGTGTTGCGGACGATGCGGGGGATGTCGACGTAGCTCGTCGTCGTGATCTCCCCGGCGACGCAGACCAGCCCGGTCGTGAGGAGCGTCTCGCAGGCGACCCGTCCGTAAGGGTCGGCCGCCAAGATGGCGTCGAGGACGGCGTCGGAGATCTGGTCCGCCATCTTGTCGGGGTGGCCCTCGGTCACGGACTCCGACGTGAAGGTGAATGCGCTCACTGCTCGTCTCCTCGATCAGCTCGGGACGCGAGCCGTTCTGCGACAGCGTCCAAGATGGCGTCAGCGATCGTAGGCTTGGCGGCCAGGGGCACGCGGGTGAGCACGCCCGCCGCGCCGACGATGCTGACGGCGTTCGTCTCGTAGCCAAAGCCGACGTCTGGCTGGCCGACGTCGTTCGCGACGACGAGGTCGACCTGCTTGTCCTCGAGCTTGCGCAGCGCCCGCGCCTCGAGGTCTTCGGTCGAGGCCGCGACCTCGGCGGCGAAGCCGACGAGCACCTGGCCCGGGCGGCGACTGGCGCCGAGCTCGGCGAGCACGTCCTCGGTGGGCTCGAGGACGAGCTCTGGGATCCCGTCACGCTTGGCGAGCTTGCCGGCGATGGCGCGCACCGGGCGGAAGTCGGCGACCGCCGCGGCCATCACGACGACGTCCGCCGACGGCGCGTGCGCCCGCACCGCAGCGGCGAGCTCGGCTGCGCTCGACACGCGCACCACCTCGACGCCGCCCGGCGGCGCGAGCTCCGACGTGGTGACGAGGCAGACGCTCGCGCCCCGCGCCGCCGCCGCGGCGGCGATGGCGTGGCCTTGGCGGCCAGAGGAGCGGTTGGCGAGGTAGCGCACGGCGTCGATGGGCTCGCGCGTGCCCCCGGCGGTGACGAGGATGCGCCGCCCCGACAGGTCGCGCCCACGCCGGCGGCCGGCGAGCAGTCCGGCGGCAGCGGCGACGATGTCCGACGGCTCGGCGAGGCGGCCCGCGCCGACGTCGCCGCCGGCCAGACGCCCGCTCGTCGGTGCCAGCACCGCCACCCCGCGGCGCTCGAGCACGGCGAGGTTCTCTTGGACCGCGGGGTGCTCCCACATCTCGGTATGCATCGCGGGGCAGATGAGGACCGGCGCCCGCGTCGCCAGCAAGGTGGCCCCCAGCAGGTCACGCGCGATCCCTGCCGCGTACTCCCCGATCAGGCGCGCCGTCGCCGGCGCGACCAGGACCAGGTCGGCGCGCTGGCCAAGGCGCGTATGCGGGATCGGGTCCGCGGCGCCGAACAGCTCGGTGGCCGCTGGCTCGGAGGCGAGCGCGGAGAACGTGGTGACGCCGACGAAACGGGTCGCGGCCGCCGTCAGCACTGGGGAGACGAGCGCGCCGGCGTCGACGAGACGGCGGCAGACCTCGACCGCCTTGTAGGCGGCGATGCCACCGGTGACGCCGAGCACCACCCGGCGGCCGGCGAGCGCGCCCGCAGGCACCTCGCTTCGCGTGGAGGTCATCGGCGCCGGAGCAGACGGCCTAGTCGGGCTCGACCTCGTCGCTCGCGCCGACCTCGTCGCTCGCCGCACCATCCCCCGCGTCCACGACCACGTTCAGCGCGACGCCAGCGTCGGGCTCCGCGGGCGTCTCATAGCCCGGGTCCTCGAGCTGCTGGGGCGCACCGGCGCGCACCTTGGCCGCGGCGATCTCTTCGAGGGCGATGGACAGTGGCTTGCGGGCGATCGAGGCGACCTGGGGCGGCACGATCGCGCCGAGGCCCTCGCCGAGCTGGTTGAAGTAGGAGTTGATCTGCCGGCCGCGCTTTGAGGCGAGGGTGACGAGGGTGAACTTGGAGTCCACCTTGTCGAGGAGGTCCTCGATGGGCGGTTCGATCATCGTGCTGCGCTGGTCTGGCATCGCCTGGTTTCTGCTCCTCGTCGGGGGACTCGCGCCGCTGGATGGGATGCGACGCGAGGCCGCTAGCAGGAAGCCGCTAGCCGGACGCGCCGGAATCCGCCTCGCGCTGGCGAGCGGCGTCAACTATAGCGGCGAGCTCGTCGACCGCCCGGTCGAGGTCGTCGTTCACGACGATCGCGTCCGCGAAGCGCTTGCCCACCTCGAGCTCTTGGGCACCGAGCGCCAGACGCCGCTCGACGTGCGCCTCGCTGTCGCCGCGGCCGCGAAGACGCGCCGCTTGCTCTGCCTCGGAAGGAGGCACGAGCAGGGCGCAGACGACGGTCCGGTCGTTGACGCGCTCGAGGACCTGCTGAGCGCCCTGGACGTCGATCTCGAGGACCACGTCGCGCCCCGACGGCGCGTCGGGAATCGGCGTCCCGTAGTACTCGCCGAGCACCGTCGCCCATTCGAGGAAGCCGCCGGCCTTGGCCCGCGCCAAGAACGCCTCGCGATCGACGAAGGTGTAGGCGTCCTTGTCCTCGCCGGGCCGGCGGGCCCGAGTGGTCCACGACCGCGACAGCCAGAGCCGGGGGTCGCGTTCGACGAGCCGTCGAATGACCGTTCCCTTGCCGGCCCCACCGGGCCCGGAGAGGACGAGGATCAGCGGATCAGGGGCGCTCGACGGCCTCAAGCAGCGCGTCACGCTGCTTGGCGCCGAGACCCTGCAGACGACGGGTCTCGCTGATGCCGACCTGCGCCATGAGACGGCGAGCCTTCACCTTGCCGGTTCCCGGCAGGGACTCCAGCACCGAGAGGACCTTCATCTTGCCGACGGTCTCGTCCTCGTCAGCTCGAGTGAGCAGGGTCTTCAGGTCCGTCCGACCGGTCTTCAGGTGGTCCTTCAGCTCGGCCCGCTCCTTGCGCGCCTTGGCCGCCTTCTCGAGAGCCGCCTTGCGCTGTTCTGGGGTGAGACTCGGAGGTTGGGGCATGAGCAGGTACGATAGCGCGGCAGGTCGCGGTGTTCCACGATTCGCCTCGCTCCGCCGCAGCGCACGCGCTGGGCGGTCGAGACGAGGGCGCGCCGAGGTCCTTGGATGATCCCTGTGCGGGACGAAGCCGACGACGGAGGCAGCAACGCAATGAACGCCCGCGACCGTGCCCAGCCGGTGCTCGAAGTCGACGATCTGCGGACCGAATTCCACCTGCGCCACGCCAACGTCAAGGCGGTCGACGGGGTCTCCTTCTCGGTGCGGGCGGGCGAGTGCGTCGGGCTCGTCGGCGAGTCGGGATGCGGCAAGTCCACGACCGGCCTGTCGGTGATGAAGCTCCTGCCGGGCGTCGGCCATGTCACCGGTGGGGCGGTCCGGCTGCAAGGGCGCGACCTCGTGCCGTTGTCGGAGGAACAGATGCGCCAGGTCCGCGGCAACGACGTGGCGATGATCTTCCAGGACCCAATGACCTCGCTGAACCCGACCTGGACGATCGGGCGCCAGATCGCCGAGCCCGTTCGCCTCCACAAGGGCGCCTCCAAATCCGAGGCGCTCGACCGCGCCGTCGAGGTGCTCCGCCTCGTGGGCATGCCGAGGCCCGAGGAGCGGCTGCACCAGTACCCGCACCAGCTCTCGGGCGGCCTACGCCAGCGGGTGATGATCGCAATGGCCCTGTCGTGTGAGCCCAAGCTGCTGATCGCCGACGAGCCGACCACGGCGCTCGACGTCACGATCCAGGCCCAGATCCTCGACCTCATCGACGAGCTGCGCTCCAGCCTCGACATGGCGGTGCTGCTCATCACCCACGACATGGGCGTGATCGCGGCGCGCACCGACCGGGTGATGGTCATGTACGCCGGCAAGATCGTCGAGGGCGCGACCACCGGTGAGCTCTTCGCCACGATGCGCCACCCCTACTCCGAGGCGCTTTTTGAGTCGATCCCCCGCCTCGACCAGGACCGCAGCCAGCGCCTGTACTCGATCCCGGGGCTGCCGCCGGACCTGTCCAAGGACCTCGTGGGGTGCCGCTTCGCCGCCCGGTGCCGCTATGTCACCGACGAGTGCCGTGCCGAGGAGCCGCTGCTCGCCCCCGGCGAGGGCCCGAGCCCGAGCTCGGGGGCGCCCGAGACCGACAATCCGTCGGTGCTCGGCACCCATGCCGGCGACCCGGGCGAGCACGTCTTTGCCTGCTACCACCCCGTCGCCATCCGGGCGACCGGGCCGGGCGAGCCGGCCGGTGCGCCCGTGGCCGGAGACGGCGCGGCCGCGGCCGCAGCCGCAGCGCAGATCAGCCTCAGCGAGCCGGCCCCGCCCGTCGAGCGGGCGCCAGGCGAGGTGGTGCTCGAGCTCGACGGCCTCGTCAAGGAGTACTCGGTCACCGCCGGTGCGGTCATCCAACGCAGCATCGGCACGGTCAAGGCCGTCTCGGACGTCTCCTTGGCGGTCCGGCGCGGCGAGACCTTCGGCCTCGTCGGCGAGTCGGGATGCGGCAAGACGACGATCGGCCGCCTCGTCGTGGCGCTCGAGCGACCGACCGGCGGCGCGGTGCGCTTTGAGGGCGAGGAGGTCTCGCGACTGCGCGGCCCGGCCCTTCGCCGGCGCCGGCGCGACCTGCAGCTGATGTTCCAGGACCCCTACGCCTCGCTCGACCCGCGCATGCGCGTGCGCTCGATCGTGCGCGAGCCGCTCGTCATCCAGGGAATCGGCAGCCGCACCGAGCAGGACCGCCGCGTCGACGAGCTGTTGCGCGAGGTCGGGCTGTCGGCGCGAGCCGCCGACCTGTATCCCCATGAGTTCTCCGGGGGCCAGCGCCAGCGCATCGGCCTGGCGCGCGCCCTCGCTTTGAACCCCAAGCTCATCGTCGGCGACGAGCCGGTCTCCGCCCTCGACGTGTCGATCCAGGCGCAGATCTTGAACCTGATGCGCTCGCTGCAAGAGCGTCACGACCTCACCTACATCGTCATCTCCCACGACCTCGCCGTCGTGAAGTACCTCGCCGACACGATCGGCGTGATGTACCTCGGCAAGCTCGTCGAGATCGGCCCCGCCGAGCAGGTCTACGCCCGAGCGGCGCACCCCTACACCCAAGGGCTCATCGACACGATCCCGGTCCCCGATCCCGCCACCGCCAAGTCCAAGCGTGCCGGGGCGATGCAAGGTGAGCTCCCCTCGGCGATCTCGCCGCCGAGCGGTTGCCGCTTCCGCACCCGCTGCCCCTTCGCCCAGGACCGCTGCGCCGCGGAGGAACCGGCGATGCGTCCCTTCGGCAACGGCCACCTCGCGGCGTGCCACTTCCCGCTGCAGACGCCGCTCGACGCCGGCGCGCTCGCCGGGAGCGGCGCGCTCGGCGCCAGCTGAGCCGAGCAGGGGGCCCTGCGCCGGCCGCGCAGCTGGTGGCCAGCTCGCGCGGCGCAGGGCTCAGCGCCGTTGCAGGCGCACCTCGAAGGCATCCCGCAGCGCGTCGCCGACGAAGTTGAAGGCGACGACGACGAGGACGATCGCGATCCCGACGGGGTAGATCTGCCACCAGTAGCCGTTCAGGGCGCCGTTCACCCCGCTCGCCAGCATGGTCCCCCAGTCGGTCTGGGGCGAGGGCACGCCGAGACCGATGAAGCCGAGCGCGGCCAAGAGCAAGATCGCGTCGGCGACCTGGAAGGTGGCGTTGACGACGATGGTGCCGACGGTGTTGGGGATGATGTGGCGGAATACGATCCGCCGCCCGCCGCCGCCCATGACGCGGACCGCCTGGACGTACTCGCGCACCCGCAGCGTCAGCGTCTCGCCGCGCACCAGCCGGGCGGGCGCGAGCCAGGAGGTGAAGCCGATCACCAAGATCAAGAGCCCGACCGAGGAGTGGAAGATCACCGCCAGGGTGATCAGCAAGAACAGCAGCGGTACCGACAACAAGATGTCCACGATGCGCATCATCAAGGCATCCACCCAGCCGCCGAGGAAGCCGGCCGTCGCGCCCCAGATCACGCCGACCACCGTGGCGATGCCCGCGGCGGCAAAGCCGACCTCGAGGGAGGTCTGGCCACCGAACATGATGCGACCGAGCATGTCGAATCCGCTCGGGTCGGTGCCAAGCGGATTCGCGCCCCCCGGCGGTGAGTTCTGCGTCGAGTTCAAGAGCGCGAGCTGCGTGCTCGTCTGGTTCGTCGAGTAGAAGACGGGCCCGAGGAAGCAGAAGAGCACCATGAAGACGATCACGGCGGCACCGATCACGGCGAGCTTGTGCTCGAGGAAGACGCTGAGCAGCTGCCGGCCGAGGCCGCCGCGGCTCGTGGCCTCACCCCCCGAGGGGCCGATCTCGCCGACGAGCGCCTCGCCGCGCTCCTCGGCTACCGCGCCCTGGAGCAGCATCGGGTCCTGGCCGAGCGTCACGGCCGGCTCCTTTCTCGGTCGTGCGCGATCGGGCGGCGCGGATCGGCCCGGCGACGCTCAGGCATAGCGCACCCTCGGGTCGACGACGGCGTAGAGCAGGTCGGCGATGAACGAGCCCGCCACGACGGCCAAGGTGGCGATGAAGGTCGTCCCGAGGAGCAGGGGGACGTCGGTGTTGAGGGCCGCTTGGGTCGTGAGCAGGCCCATGCCCGGGTAGTTGAAGACGGTCTCGGTGATGAGCGCCCCGCCGACGATGTTCGGGAGTGACAGGCCGAGCAGCGTGATGATCGGGATCAGCGCGTTGCGCAGCGCGTGGAGGAAAAGCACGCGCCACTTGCCCGCCCCCTTGGCCCGCGCCGTACGCACGTAGTCCTCGGTCATCGCCTCCATCATCGATGAGCGCATGTACCGGCTGAACTGGGCGACGGTGATCGCCGCCAGGGTCACCACCGGCAGCACGAGGGCGCGGGGATCCGCCAGGATGCCGCCCACCGAGCTCGCCTGGGGAGCCGAGACCGAGAACCACTTGAGGTCGACGGCGAAGTACATGATCAACAGCGTGCCGAGCAGGAACGGCGGCATCGCGTAGAAGATGAACGAGAGGCCCGTCAGCGTGTAGTCGATTGGCCGGTTGCGCCGCACGACCTGCAGCACCCCGAGGGGGATGGCGATCAGCACGGCGAGCACCGTCGAGATGCCGACGAGCACGAGGGTCTTCGGCAGCCGCTCTTGGATGAGCGACAGGACGCTCTGGTTGTTCTTGTAGGAATAACCCAGGTTGAGGTGGAGCAAGAGCCCGCGGACGTACTGGTAGAACTGGTCCCACAGCGGCAGGTTGTAGCCATTGATCTGGTTGAACTGCTGGATCTGCAGCGGCGTCGCCCGGGGCCCGAGCGCGGCGCGCGCCGCCCCGCCGGGGATGATGTGGGAGAGCAGGAAGGTCAGCAAGGTCACGCCCAACAAGACGATGACACTCTGGCCGATCCGCCGAATGATGTAGCCGATCACGGCTGGTTCCCTCTTCTCAGCGCCGTCGCGATCCTCTCACGCGCCCGGCATCGTCACCCCGACAGCCGGCGTCCCCGGCAGCAGCCCGATCGGGCTCCTACCGGGGACGCCGAGCGCACCAACGAATTCGCTACTTCGTGTAGTGCCAATACTCCGGGGTGATCGTCATCAGAGGGTTCTGCGGGGTCACGCCCTTCAGGTTCTTTTGCACCTCGGTCAGCTGGTAGGCCTCCTCGGGCTGCCAGACGACGGGCAGCTGCTTGGCGAGGTAGTTCTGCCAGGTCTGGATCGTGGTGTTGCCGAAGTTCGTGCCCTTGATCAGCTTGTCGTTGTACGGGTCGCTGTAGGAGCCGACGTTCGAGCCGGCGCCGGTCTGGAAGAGCACCTCACCGGTCGGGTAGTAGTCCGGCGCGTAGGTCCAGCCGCCTGCCCAGTTCTCGAAGTCCCAGGTGCAGCTCGAGCCCGAGCAGGGCAGCGCCGTGCCAATGACCGTGTCGAAGGTGGCGATCGACAGGTTCGTCTTGATGCCCGCCTGCTCCCAGGAGGCCTGCTCGGCCTGCATCTCCTGGGTCTGCACGGCGTTCGGCACCGAGTACTGCAGGTTGAACTCGAGCTTGGTGCCCTTCGGCACGCCGCACTTGGCCGCCACACCACAGGTGCTCACCCCGCCGGGCTTGACGTCCCAGCCGTGGGACTTCAAGAGCTTGATCGCCTTGGAGGGGTTGTAGGGGTACGGCGTTCCCTGCACGTACTTGGTCACGAAGTTGTTCGGCGGCAGCACCGGGACCGGGCCGTTGGTCGGCACGGCGTAGCCCTTGAACAGCTTCTTGATGTACAGCGGCTGGTCGACGAGCATCTGCATCGCCTGGCGGAAGTACAGCTGGCGGAAGATCTTGCCGGTCTGGCCGTTGTTGCTCGTCGAGTTGAAGTTGTAGGGGAAGTAGTTGATCCCCCACGGGTACCACGGCGAGATGTTGAAGTTGGACAGCCGCGGGTTGTTCTGACCCGGCGTGATCGGGTTCTTCGCCTGCGCCGTCACGTCCTCATAGGGCAGGTAGCCGACCGTGATCTTGCCGCCGACCAACGCATTGAACTCCGAGGCGGCAGAGGTGTAGGGCAGCTCGACGAAGTGCGCGAGGTAGGGCTTTTGCGGGCCCGCGTAGCTCTTGTTCGGCGCGAAGGCCGCGTAGCCGTTCGGGTTGAACGACGTCAGGTGCCAGGGCCCGTCGACCACCTGCCACAGCGGGTTGGTGGCATAGCCGCTCAAGGAGTTGTTCGGGGCCTTGGGGTTCGTCGGGTCGTAGCCCGACTGGCGGGACAGGTAGGTGAAGACCGCCGCGCAGGACTTGGCCGCGGGCGAGACCGGGGTCACCGTGGTGCCCTTTTTGGTCGTCGTCTGGTGGACGACGACTGAGGCGAACGACGCCGTGCCGCATGCCGCAGCGCCGGACTTCTGGCCCTTTGCCGTCACGTCCCAGGCCATCGGCAGCGGGGTGATCTGGCCGAGCTCGTTGTAGGTGAACCAGTAGGGGTTGACCGGGCCGCTCATCTTGAAGGTCACCGAGTTGCCGCTCGCGCTGACCGACGTCAGGTCGTCGGGCAGCGTGCCGGCCGCGTAGCCGGCCCAGTTGAGCTTCTCGACCTTCATCATGTTCATCCAGAACACGACGTCCTGAGCCGTGACCTTCTCGCCATCAGACCACTTGTAGTTCTTCAGCGAGAAGGTGACCTCGGTGTTGCCGTGAGAGTAGACCGGGTTGTTGCCGATCGACAGCGACAGGTTGAGCGCCGGGCTGGTGCCCTTGCCGAACCAGTAGAGCGGCCGGTACATGAGGTACTGGAACTGCGAGATGTTCGTCACGCTGAAGAACTGGATCGGCATGAACGGGAAGATGTAGTTCGGCGTCGCGCTGGCGCCCTCAGCGAAGTACGCCGTCCCGCCGCTCTTGGCCTTGGCGACCTTGGCTGACGGCGTCGCCGCGGAGCTGACCCCGCCGTAGGCCGCCAGGCCCAGCATCGAGGCGGTCGCTATCGCGGTCGTGGTGACCGCGGCGCGCCGCTTGCGAGCACGTTCCATCGCTTCCTCCTGTCTTCAACCGGCCGCCATCTGGCGGGCAGGCTCCCCCTCCGAGGACGAACGCGCAGAGCGTAGCTCGCGCTCGCCGCCCGCACCTGGGAGAACAGGAGATCCGCGCCGGCATTCGCGCGGAGCGTGACGCTAGCGACGCTGCAAGCGAACGTCGAGGCTGTCGCGCAGCGCGTCGCCGATGAAGTTGAAGGCGACGACGGTCAAGACGATGGCGATACCCGCCGGGTAGAGCTGCCACCAGTACCCGTCGAAGATCACCGTGGTGCCGTTGGACAACATGCCGCCCCACGTGGGCGTGGTGTTGGGGAGGCCGAGGCCAAGGTAGCTGAGCGCCGCAAGGGCCAAGATGGCGTCCGCGATCAAGAACGAGGTGTTGACGACGATCGTGCCGATGGCGTTCGGCACGATATGGCGCAAGACGATGCGCCGCTGGCTGCCGCCGGCCACCTTGACGGCCTGCACGTACTCGCGCGTGCGCAGCGACAGCGCCTCGCCGCGGACCAGTCGGGCGGGGCCGAGCCAGGAGATGAACCCGAGCACGGCGATCATGAGCGGCAGGTTCGGGCTGAAGATCGCCGACAGCAAGATAAGCAGGAAGAGCGTCGGCAGCGAGTACAGGGCATCGACGAGGCGCATCATCACGGCGTCGACCACCCCTCCGGCGACTGCGGAGACCGCCCCGTAGATGGTCCCGAAGATCGCCGCGCACAGCCCCGCGGCGAGGCCGATCTCGATCGAGCTCTGCCCGGCCACCATCAAGCGGCCGAGCACGTCGAAGCCCTCCCCGTCGGTCCCGAGGAGATGCGCGCTGCTCGGCCCATAGTTCGAGTTCGCCGGGTTGACCGTGACCTGGTTGGTCACATACAGGTGCGGCCCGACGAAGGAGAAGAGCACAAGCAGGACGAAGATGACGAGTCCGGCGATCGCGAGCTTGTTCTCAAAGAAGGTCGCGACGGTGAGTCGCAGCATGCTGCCGACCGGGCGGGCCTCCCCGCCGTCGTCGTGGCCGGCCGCGTCGGCGTCGAGGTTCTCCTCGCCGGCCTCGAAGCCGGGCTTGTCCGGCGCGGCGATGCCCTCGATCACGGGGCGGGCCATCAGTAGCGGATCCTCGGGTCCAAAACCGCGTAGCCGATGTCCGCGATCAGGTTGCCGACGATCACGCCGACGGCGGCGACCAGGGTGAGGCCGAGCAGCACCGAGAAGTCCTCCGAGCCCGCCGACTGGATGAAGAGCAGGCCGACGCCCGGGTAGTTGAAAACCTGTTCGGTGATCACCGCGCCGCCGAGCACCGCGGGCACCGACAGGCCGATCAGCGTCGCCATCGGGATGAGGGAGTTCCGCAATGCGTGGCGGAACAGGATCGCCTTGCGGCCCACCCCCTTCGCGCGCGCCGTGCGGATGTAGTCCTGGGCGAGGCTGTCGATCATTGCCGAGCGCATGTAGCGGCTGTAGGCGGCGATGCTCACGAGCGCCAGGTTGACCACCGGCAGGACGAGGCCCTTTGGGTCCGAGAGGATCTGGCCGACCGTGGTCCCCTCAGGTGCCGTCGGCGGGAGCCAGTGCAGCGAGATGGCGAAGATCTCGATCAGGATGATGCCGAGCCAGAAGGTGGGGAACGAGTAGAGGACGAACGAGGCGCCGGTGAGGGCGTAGTCGTCGATCTTGTTGCGCCGGACCGCCTGGAGGATCCCGAGCGGGATGGCGACGATGATCGCGAGGGCGTAGGCGAGGCCGACGAGGAGGATCGACTTCGGGAACCGCTGGGCGAAGAGCTGGGCGACCGAGGCGTTCTGGATGTAGGAAAAGCCGAGGTTCCCGTGGGCCAGCTTGTCGATGTAGACCCAGAACTGGTACCAGATCGGCTTGTCGAAGCCGTTCAAGCGGTCGAAGGCGGCCACCGCGGCGGGCTGCGCGCGCACCCCGAGCTCGGCACGGGCCGGGTTGCCCGGGAGCATGTGGAACAGCACGAACATGAACACCGTGACGATCAGCAGCACGATGACGGACTGTCCGAACCGCCTGATGAGGTAACCGATCAACCGCGTGGCTCCCGGGAGACTTGCTGCGGGCAGGCGACCGGGCCCCGGAGGTCTCCGGGGCCCGGTCGGTGCCCTGCTACTGCGTTGTGCTGAGCGAGCTCAGGTTACTTGGTGAAGTACCAGTACTGGGGCTCGATGTAGCCGAAGGCGCCGTCGAACTCGCTCACGTCGCCGTAGCCGGTGAAGTTCTTCGCGGTGGCGAAGATGTTGTCCGGCACGGGCTGCCAGATCCACGGCTCCTGGGTGATCGTGAGGTTCTCGTAGGCCTTGTAGGGCGCCAGCGAGCTCGCCGTGGTGCTCTCGGCGATGTACTTGTCGAGCAGCTTGTTCGAGTAGCCGCCGGCGTTGAAGGCGCCGCCGGTGTTGAGCAGGCCGAAGCCGCCCGGGAAGGTCGACTGGCTGATGCCGCCGTACTCGCCGAGCTGCCACTGGCAGGTCGGAGCGTTCTTGTCCTTGGGCAGGACGCACTGCTGGACCTGGGAGATGACCGTGTTGAAGTCGGCCGTCCGCGGGTTGATCTGCACGCCAGCCTGGCGGGCGTCGGACTGGAACAGGTCCGTGTCCTCCTGCAGGATCTGGTTGCCGCTCGAGTAGAGCAGGTTCAGCGACAGCTTCTGGCCCTTGGCCACCCCTGCGCCACAGCCGGCCGCGCCACCACGGACGCAGACGTCGGTGCCACCGGGGTTGATCTTCCAGCCGTGCGCCTTCAGCAGCTTCTCCGCCTCCGCCACCGAGTACGGGTAGGGATTGTGCGACAGCTCGGGCGACACGAAGGGGTTGCCCTTCGGGTACACCGGCGTCGCCCCGTAGGTCGGGATGCCGTAGCCGGACATGAAGTGGTTGATCATGGTCTTCTGGTCCGTGAGGCGGGCGAGCACCTGGCGGATGTAGGTCTGGCTCAAGATGGGCCCGACCTGCGGGTTCTTCGTGTTGGGGATGATGTAGTCAAAGCCCCACGTCGGAACCTTGGTGATGTTGTAGCCCTCGGCCTTCACCGACGGGATCGCCGGGATGTCCTGGGTCGGGACATAGCCGTAGTCGATCGTCGAGGTCCCCGCCTTAAGTGAGGTGAACTCAGCGGTGTCGCTCGTGAAGGGGATCTCCTCGAACTTCGACGCGTAGGGCTTGGGGCCCCAGTAGTGCTTGTTCGGGACAAAGACGTCCGGCGAGCTGGCGCCGCCGAAGCTCTGCAGCGTCCAGGCACCGTCGACGACCTTCCACAGCGGGTTGGTCGCGTAGGTCGAGGTGTCTGAGGCCTGCTTTTGCAGGAAGGCGAGGACCGCCTTGGCGCCGGCCGGCGTCTCGTCGTAGTTGCCCACCTTGCCGTTCGGCGAGGTCTTGTCCCAAGCGTGCTGGGGCATCGGGGTGATGTAGCCGATGCCGTTGTCGTCGTAGTACGTCGGGTTCATCGGCGACTTCAACGTGAAGCGGATCGTCTTCGGATTGACGATCTGCACCGACTTCAAGTTGTAGGGGAACTGCGTGGGGCCGGCGTAGTTGCCCCACGTGGTGCCCATCGCCTTGGCGAGGTTGATGTAGAAGGTGAGGTCCCGCGCCGTCACCGGCACGCCGTCGGACCACTTGGCGTTCTTCAGCTTGACCGTCGCGACCGTGTCGTTGTTCGACCACACTGGCTGGTAGGCCATCGAGTGGTTGTAGTCGAGGGTCGGCTGGGTCGGCGAAGGCTGGTACAGCGCCTGGTACATCAAGTTGATGAACTGGCTGTTGTTGTACAGGCTCTGGTTCGCCGAACTGGTCTCAGGGAAGATGTAGTTCGCTGGCGTGCCCGGGCCCTCGGCGTACTTGATGGTCCCGCCGTAGATTGGCTTGGCGTGGCCCGTCGCCGCCTTGGCCCTGGAGGCCCCGGCCGCGCTCGCGCCTCCCGCCAGGCCGATGCTCGTCCCGGCGACGAGCGCTGCGCCCGCCGCGGTGCTGGCGAGGATCACCCGCCTGCGCTTTCCTGCTCCCATATGCCCCTCCCTGCACTCGTGCCGGACGTGCCGGCTCCCCTCCCCGGGGATTGATTCCTGGCAACGCTAGCGCCCCCGTGACCAGCGGAGGCAAAGTCGTCGTTAACAGTTCGTAATGTTCGGCCTTGCGGGTGCCTGATCGGGCAGGAATTCGCTCTGGGCGGCGCCGACCAGCTCGCGGATCGCCGCCACGCCGTGGCGCTCGCACCAGGCGATCAGTTCGCGAAGCACCCGCAGCGCCGCCCTCGGCTCCGCGAGGGTCGCGGTCCCGACCTGGATGGCGTCGGCGCCGGCGAGCAGGAGCTCGACGGCGTCCTCTCCCCTCAGCACGCCGCCGACGCCGAAGATGCCCGTCGTCGGAAAGGCGCGCCGGCACTCAAAGACCGAGCGCACCGCGATGGCGTGCAGCGCCGGGCCGGACAAGCCGCCGCTCGCGGCACCGAGCACGGGCCGGCGGCGCTCGAGGTCGATCGCCATCGCCGGCAAGGTGTTGATCAGGCTGAGGCCGGCCGCCCCGGCGGAGAGCGCGGCGCCGGCGACCTCGACGAGGTCCGGCGCGCTCGCCGACAGCTTGGCGAACAGCGGGCGCCTGGCTGCCGCGGCGGCGGCGATCGCGGCAGCCGTCGCGGCGGGCGACTGGGCGAACATCTTGCCCCCCTCGGCGTGGTTCGGGCACGAGACGTTCACCTCGAGCGCCACCACGAAGGGGGGCGCGGCGGCGAGCAGCTCGGCGCCGCGGGCGAAGTCGTCGATCGTCGTGCCCCACAGCGAGACGATCACCCGCGCCCCGCTGCGCTCGAGGGCGGGGAGCTCGTGCTCGATCCAGGCCGGGATGCCGGGGCCCTGCAGCCCGACGCTGTTGAGCATCCCGCCCGCCAACGGGTGCACGCGAGGCACCGGGTTTCCGGGCCAGGGCGCAGCGCACAGCGACTTGACGACGAGCGCGCCGAGCTCGGACAGGTCGAAGTAGGCGGCGAGCTCGGCCCCATGGCCGGCCGTACCCGCCGCCGTCGCGACCGGGTTGGCCAGCTCGATCGGCCCGACCTGAGTCGCCAGCGCGACGGGCCGCCGCGGGTTCACAGCCCGGGCCGTGTGGCCTCGCCGCCGCCCGCCGCGGCGTGGTGCTCTTGGACGCTCTTCACGCTGAGGCCAAAGCGCCGCCACTCGGCGATGCCCGCCGCGGCCGCCCGGGCGGCGGCGACGGTCGTGAGGATCGGCACGCCGGCCTGCGAGGCGGCGTGGCGGATCGAGGCGCCATCAGCCCGCGGCCCGCGACCTTTCGGCGTGTTGACCACGATGGTCACCTCGCCGCTGCGCACGAGATCCAACAGCTCCACCCGCCCGCGCCCGCCCTGGCCACCGACCTTTTCGACCTCGGTCGCCACCGAGATGCCCTCGGCGGCAAAGAATGCGGCGGTCCCCTCGGTGGCGGCGATGGAAAAGCCGAGATCGACGAGCGCCCGGGCGGCGAGTGCCCCCTGGGCCTTGTCCCGATCGGCGAGGGAGAACAGGGCCGTGCCCCCGTCGGGCAACGGCGTTCCCGCCGCGATCTGACTCTTGGCGAAGGCGAGGCCGAAGCTCGGCGCGATCCCCATCACCTCGCCGGTCGAGCGCATCTCGGGGCCCAAGAGCGCGTCCACGTCGGGGAAGCGGGAGAAGGGCAGCACCGCCTCTTTGACGCTCACCTGGCCCGTCGTCGACCAGCCGGCGCCCCGAGCGAGCAGACCCTCGGCCCGCAGCTCCTCCAAGGTGGCGCCGACGATGACGCGCGCTGCGATCTTGGCGAGCGGGATCCCCGTCGCCTTGGCGACGAAGGGCACCGTGCGCGAGGCGCGGGGGTTGGCCTCGATGACGAAGACCTGGCCGAGCTTCACCGCGTACTGCACGTTCAACGGCCCCTGCACCTCGAGCGCCTCGGCGATCTCTTTGGTGTAGCGCTCGATCACCGCGACGGTCTCGTCCGAGAGCGTCTGGGGCGGCAGCGCGCACGCCGAGTCGCCCGAGTGCACGCCCGCCTCCTCGACGTGCTCGAGCACCCCGCCGATCAGGACCTCGCCGGCGCGGTCGCGGATCGCGTCCACGTCGACCTCGATGGCGTCCTCCAAGAACCGGTCCACGAGCACCGGGCGCTCGGCCGACAGCCCGCCCTCGCGCCCGAGCGAGCCCGCCAGGCGGCCCGAGACGGCGTCGAAGCCGGCGAGCTCGGCCATCGCCGAGGCGAGCCGGTCGTCGTCGTAGACGATCTCCATCGCCCGGCCGCCGAGCACATAGCTCGGCCGCACGAGGACCGGGTAGCCGATGCGCTCGACGACCTCGCGCGCCTCCGCGAGGCTGCGCGCCGTGCCGCCCGCCGGCTGGGGGATCTCGAGGCGCGCGCACAGCGCCGACCACGCCTCGCGGTCCTCGGCGAGGTCGATCGAGGACGCCGAGGTCCCGAGCACCAAGGACGCCGGCAGGCGCCCGGCGAGCTTGAGCGGTGTCTGGCCGCCGAGCGCCAGGATCACGCCCGCCACCCCGCCGGCGCCGGCGTCCTGCTCGGCGGCGATCACCGCGAGGACGTCCTCCTCGGCGAGCGGCTCGAAGTAGAGCCGGTCCGAGGTGTCGTAGTCGGTCGAGACGGTCTCGGGGTTGCAGTTCACCATCACCGTCTCATAGCCAGCGGCGCGCAGCGCGAGCGAGGCGTGCACGCAGCAGTAGTCGAACTCGATGCCCTGGCCGATGCGGTTCGGCCCCGAACCCAAGATGACAACCCGAGGCCGCGCGGCTGGGCGCACCTCGTCCTCGTCCTCATAGGTCGAGTAGTAGTACGGCGTCTCGGCGGCGAACTCGGCGCCGCAGGTGTCGACGGTCTTGAAGGTCGGTCGCACCCCGAGCGCGAGGCGCGCCGCGCGCACCTCGTCCTCACGGGCGCCGGTGAGATGGGCGACCTGGGCGTCGGAGAAGCCGAGGTGCTTGAGCTCGCGCCAGCGCCCGGCATCGAGCGCGGCGAGCTCGCTCCCCTCGAGGCAGCGGCGGGCGGCGACGATCGCCGCGATGCCGTCCAAGAACCACGGGTCGATGCCCGTCGCCTGAGCGACGCGCTCGACCGGCACCTCGCGGCGGATCAGCGTCTCGAGCTGGAAGGGGCGCTCGGGGGTCGGCAGCGCCGCCCGCTCGAGGAGCTCGTCGGTCGAACACTGGTCGTAGGCGGCCTCGCCGGCGTCGGCATTCAGCCCCGCCCGGCCCTGCTCGAGACCCCGGATCGCCTTTTGCAACGACTCGGGAAAGGTGCGCCCGATCGCCATCACCTCGCCAACGCTCTGCATCCTCGTGCCGAGACGGTCCGGGGTGCCCGGCAGCTTCTCGAAGGCCCAGCGCGGGATCTTGGTGACGACGTAGTCGATCGTCGGCTCGAAGCTCGCCGGCGTGGCCTTGGTGATGTCGTTCGCCACCTCGTCGAGGAGGTAGCCGACGGCGAGCCGGGCGGCGATCTTGGCGATCGGGAAGCCTGTCGCCTTGGAGGCGAGCGCCGAGGAGCGAGAGACCCGGGGGTTCATCTCGATCACGAGCTGCTCGCCGGTTCTCGGGTTGACGGCGAATTGGATGTTCGAGCCGCCCGTCTCGACACCGACCCGGCGGATGCACGAAAAGGCGGCGTCGCGCATCATCTGGTACTCCGGGTCCGACAGTGTCTGGGCCGGAGCGACGGTGATCGAGTCGCCGGTGTGCACGCCCATCGGGTCGAAGTTCTCGATCGAGCAGACGACGACGCAGTTGTCGGCGGCGTCGCGCATCAGCTCGAGCTCGTACTCCTTCCAGCCCGCGATCGAGCGCTCGACGAGGATCTCGGTGATCGGGCTCGCGGCCAGGCCGGCGGCCGCCAGCTTCACGAGCTCGTCGCGGTCCTTGGCGATGCCGGTCCCGGCGCCGCCGAGGATGAAGGAGGGGCGGATCATCAGCGGGAAGCCGATCGACTCGCCGACCGCCAGCGCCTCCTCGAGGGTGTGCGCGAAGCCGGACTCGGGACAGGACAGGCCGATCTCGGCCATCGCCTTCTTAAAGTGCTCGCGGTTCTCGGCGGTCTGGATCGCCTCGCTCTTGGCGCCGATCAGCTCGACCCCGTTCGCCGCGAGGATCCCGCGCTCGGCGAGGCCCATCGCCAAGTTGAGCGCCGTCTGGCCACCCATCGTCGGCAAGAGCGCGTCGGGGCGCTCCCGCTCGATCACGGCGGCCAGGGCGTCGATCGACAGCGGCTCGATGTAGGTGCGGTCAGCGAGCTCGGGGTCGGTCATGATCGTCGCCGGGTTCGAATTGACGAGCACCACGCGGTAGCCCTCTTCGCGCAGCACGCGGCACGCCTGGGTGCCGGAATAGTCGAACTCGCACGCCTGACCGATGACGATCGGCCCCGAGCCGATGACGAGGATCGACTCGAGGTCATTGCGACGGCTCACGCTGCTCCCTCCATGAGACGGACGAACTCGGCGAACAGGTAGCGGGCGTCGTGGGGCCCAGGGCTCGCCTCGGGGTGGTACTGCACCGAGAAGCAGCGCAGCTGCGGCGCCGCGAGGCCCTCGATCACCCCGTCGTTCAAGTTGACGTGGGTGACCTCGGCGCCGTGCACGCTGTCGGCGGCGACGGCATAGCCGTGGTTCTGGCTGGTCACCTCGACGACCCCGTTCGCCAGGCGCTTGACGGGGTGGTTGCCGCCGTGGTGGCCGAAGGCCAGCTTGTAGGTGGTGCCGCCGAGCGCGCTCGCCAAGAGCTGGTGACCGAGGCAGATGCCGAAGATCGGCACCTTGCCGATCAGCTGGCGCAGCTCGGCGACGAGGCCCCCGAGCGCCGCTGGGTCGCCGGGGCCGTTGGAGAGGAAGACCCCGTCGGGGTGGCGTGCCAGCACCTCGCTGGCGGGCGTCGTCGCCGGAACGACCTCGACGCTGGCGTGCTCGGCGAGGCCGGCGACGATGCTCCGCTTGATCCCGTAGTCCAAGGCGACGACCGACAGCGGCCCGCTCCCGGCCCGATACGGCGCCTTGGTGGTGACGCCGCGGACGAGGTCCTGGCCCTCGGTCCCCGGCTCGGCGCGCGCTGCGGCGAGCAGCGTCGCCTCGTCGGTGACGCCGAGCGCGCAGCACATCGCACCCGCCTCGCGCAGATGGCGCGTGAGGCGGCGGGTGTCGACCCCGGCGATGCCGCCGAGGCCGTGGGCGGCGAGGTAGTCCTCGAGGTTGCTCTCGGCGCGCCAGCTGCTCGGGCGGTCGACGAGGTCGCGGACCACGATCGCCCGGACCTGGGGGTGCTCGCTCTCCTCGTCGGCGGCGTTGACGCCGTAGTTGCCGATGTGGGGGTAGGTGAAGGCGACCACTTGGCCGGCATAGGAAGGGTCGGTGATCACTTCTTGGTAGCCGGCCATGACCGTGTTGAACACGAGCTCGCCCGTGGCGATCGCGCCGTGGGCGCCGAGTGCCCCGAAGGCGCGACCGGAAAAGACCGTCCCGTCCGCCAAGACCAACAGCGCCTCGGGATGTTTGGGTCCTGCCGGGCGTGTGCCCATCTCGCCCCCCGTCATCGTTGTGCCTTTCCGTCGATCACCACCGGCTCGCCGTGCACCAGGGTGTGGCGGACCTTTCCTGTTAGCGACCGCCCAGCAAAGGGCGTGTTGGCGCTGCGACTCGCCAAGCGCTCCGGCTCGACCAGCACGCGCTCGGCCGGGTCGAAGACGCACAGCTGGGCCGGGCGGCCGGGCGCGATGGGCCCACCGTGGGAGGACTCGAGCCCGGCGATGCGAGCCGGTTGGCCGGACAAGAGCGAGAACAGCCGGGCCGCCGAGACGTGCCCCGGCGCGACGAGCGCCTCCCAGGCGACCGAGAGCGCAGTCTCGAGCCCGAGCATCCCCGGAGGGGCGTCCTCGAGCGGTGCCTCCTTGGCCTCTTGGGGATGGGGCGCGTGATCGGTGGCGATGGCGTCGATCAGACCGTCCGCGCACGCGCGGCGCAGCGCGGCGACGTCGTCCTCGCCGCGAAGCGGCGGGTTGACCTTGAAGAGCGGGTCGAAGGACGCGAGCTCGGCATCGGTGAGGCTGAGGTGGTGCGGGGTCACCTCGGCGGTGACCGGGAGGCCCTCGGCTCGGGCGGCGGCAAACAGCCGCATCGAGCCGGCGGTCGACAGGTGCAAGAAGTGCATCGGCGTGCCGGTCAAGCGCACCAGCGCCAGGTCGCGCGCGAGCATCGCCTCCTCGGCGAGCGCCGGCTGGCCCGGGACGCCGAGGCGGCTCGACCAGGAGCCCTCGTGCATCAAGCCGCCCTTGGCGAGGCTCGCGTCCTCGCAGTGCTCGGCGAGAATGACGCCGAGGTCGCCCGCGTACTCGAGTGCCCGCCGCAGCAGGGCAGCATCTTGCACTCCGGTGCCGTCATCGGTGAACAACCGCACCCCGAGCCCGGCGAGCTCCGCGAAGGGCACGAGGCGCTCGCCGGCGCGCCCGACCGTGATCGCGCCGGCGACGGCGACGTCGACGAGCGCCGTCTCGGCGAGGGCGCGCACGTCGCGCACCACCGAGGCGCAGTCGATCGCCGGCGTGGTGTTGGGCATCGCCACGACGGCGCTGTAGCCGCCGAGCGCGGCCGCGCGGCTGCCCGACTCGACCGTCTCGGCCTGCTCAGCGCCGGGCTCGCGCAGATGGGTGTGCAGGTCCACCAGCGCGGGGGCGACCAGGCATCCGCCGGCATCGAGCACGAGGGCCCCCGAGGGCGCCTCGAGCGACTCCTCGATGGTCTGCACGATGCCGTCGCCAACGAGGACATCGGCGCGCCGGGTGCCCGTTGCGCTCACGACCTCGCCGCCGCGAACCACGACGGCGCCGGCGATCCGCGCGCTCATCGGGCGACCCCGGCCAGACCCTCTGGCGATCCGGGCGTGCTGCCCGCCGGCTCGAGGAGGTGGAAGAGCACGGCCATGCGGACCGCGACCCCGTTGCGCACCTGGCGGGTGACGCGGGCGCGGGGGGAGGAGGCGACCGAGGCGTCGATCTCGACGCCTCGGTTCATCGGACCGGGATGGAGCACGACGGCGCCCTCTTTCATCCTCAGGGCCCGCTCGGCGTCCAGGCCAAAGCGCGCCGCGTACTCGCGAAGCGACGGCAACAGGCCGGCGCTCATCCGCTCGAGCTGCAGGCGGAGGAGGTAGACGGCGTCCATCTCGCCGAGCAGCTCGTCGAGTTCGGCGCCAGCCCCCGCGATCGGCCAGCCCTCGAGCGCGCACGGCAGCAAGGTGGCGGGCGCCACGAGGTGCACCTCGGCCCCGAGCGCGGCCAGGGCGAGCACGTCCGAGCGGGCGACGCGCGAGTGGCGCACGTCGCCGACGATCGCCACCTTCAGGCCGTCGAGGTCCTCTGGGGCCTGGCCGCCCGCGCGCTCGGCGAGCACCTCGCGCAAGGTGAAGCAGTCGAGCAGCGCCTGGGTGGGGTGCTCGTGCTGGCCGTCGCCGGCGTTGACCACCGCGGCGCGCACCCAGCGGGCGACCTGGTGCGGCGCCCCGGCGGAGTGGTGGCGCACCACCATCACGTCGATCCCCATCGCGTCGAGCGTCTCGACCGTGTCGCGCAGCGACTCGCCCTTTCCCATCGACGAGCCCGAGGCGCCGAAGCTCATCGTGTCGGCCGACAGCCGTTTGGCGGCGGTCTCAAAGGACAGCCGGGTGCGCGTCGAAGCCTCGAAGAACAAGGTGGCGACCGTGCGGCCACGCAGGGTGGGCACCTTGGGGATCGGCCGGTCGACGACCTCGGCAAAAGAGTCGGCGAGCGCGAGCAGCTCGACCAGCTCGTCGCGCTTGAGGTCGGCGATCGAGAGCAGGTGGCGCCGCGCGGCTGGGCGGACGCCGCTCACGGCGTCACAAGGTCGCCGATCACGACCCCCTCCTCGCTGACCTCGACGAGCTCGTCGAGGCGGGTCGGCAGGTTCTTGCCGACGAAGTCGGGGCGGATCGGCAGCTCCCGGTGGCCCCGATCGACCATCACCGCCAGCTGGACCGCGCGGGCCCGCCCGAAGTCCGCCAGCGCGTCGAGGGCGGCACGGACGGTCCGGCCGGTGAAGAGGACGTCGTCAACGAGCACCACCACCTTGCCGGTGAGGTCGTGGTCGAGGTGCGTCGCCGCCTGGGGCAGCACCGGGCGCAGCGTCACGTCGTCGCGGTACAAGGCGGCGTCGAGGGTCCCAAAGGGGACCTCGCGGCCCGCGATCTCGCTCAGCAGCCCGGCGAGCTGGCGCGCGGGAGGGACGCCACCGGCGTGCAGGCCGACGACAACGAGGCCGTCAGTGCCGTGGTTGCGCTCGATCACCTCGTGCGCGATCCGCACCAGCGCCCGGCGGACATCGGCGCCGTCCATCACGACGGCGCGGGACCGGAACACCCGTCCATCGGCGCGCGCCGTCCGCCGTTCAGTTGTGGCCACCAGTGGCTCCTTCGTCCGTACGGGCCTCACGGGACCCGTTTCACGTCCACTCCGATCCTACCGGTGCCGGCCGCGCCCGCAAGATGCGCCTCGACGTGGCGCCCCGGCCGCCTCGACGCTCGGGGCGACGGCCGCGCGCCAAGGGCCCCCGCGTGGGGGCCCTTGGCCGTGCAGCACCCCTACTCGATGCTCAGTGCTGCTCGCCGCTCTCCGCCGTCAGGCGCACGGACTCCCCGCCGGTGCCGACCGAGATGCGCCGTGGCCGGGCGTGCTCGGCGACTGGGATGGCGATGTTCAAGACGCCCTCCTCGTAGCGGGCCTCGATCTTGGAGGTGTCGAGGTTGTGGCCGAGGAAGAGCTGGCGGCTGAAGCTGCCGTAGACGCGCTCGGCGACGAGCGTCTCGACCTCGCCGCTGAACTCAGGAACCGGGCGCTCGGCCTTCACGGTGAGCACGTTGTCCTCGACGGTGAGCTCGATCGCCTCCGGGCGCACCCCCGGCAGGTCGACGCGGACGAGGAACTGATCGCCCTTGCGGTAGGCGTCGATCGGCATGGACATCGTCGACCGCCCGATGGACGGCCCCCAGGCCTGCTGGAGGAGCCGGTCGACCTCACGGAATGGATCGGTGCGAAGCAGTGCCATGATCCACCACTCCTTGCGTGCTGAAATCCTCAGGCTGTCATCACCACTAATCCTTAGTGGCTAGCACTGAGGATAGCACTCTCGTGTGGAGAGTGCTAACGCGCCTCCCCCAGGATCGCGTCCACCGCCTCGGCCACGTCGTCCGCGACGTGGTCGGGCCGGAACGCCCGCAGCGGCCACCGGCGTCCCCGGCGCATCCACACCGTCCGCATCCCCGCCGCCCAGGCGCCGCCGACGTCGGTCGCCGGCGCGTCGCCCACCATGAAGGCCGCCGTGGCCTCCTCGAGGCTGGTGCCGCAGCGGCGTGCCGCCTCGGCGAAGATTGCCCGGTTCGGCTTCTCGACGCCGACCTCGGCCGACACCACGAGCGCGTCGAATGCAGCGGCGAGGCCGGCGCAGGCGAGCTTGTCGTGCTGGCTCGTCGGGCCATTGGTGACGAGCGCGACCCGCCAGGACTGCGCGCGCAGCCGCGCGAGCTCGCGCGCCGCCTCGGCGGCCGGCGCGACGAAGCGGGGGTACTCGACGCGGTAGCGGGCGATCAGCCCGGCGGTGTCCTCGGTGAGCCCGAGCGCCTGGCGCGCCGGGCCGAAGACCTCCTCGCGCGTCGCGAAGCCGTCTTGGTCGAGGCGCACCAAGAGCGCGACCGCCTCCTCACCAAGGCCCCGGGCCGCGCAGAATGCCGATGCCCAGGCAGAGAAGGCCGCCTGACGGTCGATCAGGGTGTTGTCGAGGTCGAAGCAGGCGAGGCGGACGGCTGGCACCGGCTCAGGCGAGCTCGAGCTGCTCGCCGCTGAAGCGCACGCCGAGCGGCTCGAGCAGGACCTGGCGCGGGCCCGCCTCGACCACCCCGGCGCGCATGGCGCTGAGGCCGTGCGCGGCCGCCAGCGCGACCGCCCGGCCGGCGGCGCCGGGGGCGAGATAGAGCGCGAAGCCGGCGCCCATGTTCAAGGTGCCGTAGGCCTCGGCGGGCGAGAGGTCGGCGTGCTCGACGAGGAAGCCCAGCACCTCGGGGACCTCGGGCAGCGCCTCGATGCGGTACGTGAGCTCGCGCTGGGCGCGCATCACCTTGCGCAGGCCGTGGCCGGTGATGTGGCTGGCGTAGTGCAAAGGGAGCCCGTCCTCGAGCACCGCCCGGACGAGCGCCACGTAGCTGTGGCTCGGCGTGAGGAGCGCCGCCCCGAGGCTCGTCCCGCTCGCGAGGCGGTGCTCGAGGCGGTCCGGGAGGTGGCGGGCGACCTGGCGGGCCAGGCTGGCCCCATTGGCGTGCAGGCCGCTCGAGGCGACGAGGACGATCTCGTCGCCGGGCGCGAGCGCCGCGCCGCACAGCGGCTCGCGGCCCTCGGGGACGATCCCGATCGCCGACCCGGCGAGGTCGACCTCGTCGGGGGCCACGAGTCCCGACAGCGTGGGCGACTCGCCCCCGCCCCAGACCGCTCCGGCGTCGACGCACGCCCGGCGCCAGCCCTCGACGAGGGAGGCGTGGCGGCTGCCCGCGTACCACCCCGCCGAGCCGGTGGCGAAGTAGGCGTTGACCACGAGCGGCAAGGCGCCCACGCAGACGAGGTCGTTCACCACCGCAGCGACGGTGTCGTAGCCGATGGCGGCGAAGTGGTCCTGCCCGCTCGCCTCCTCGATCTCGCGCGCCAGCATCGACTTCGTGCCGAGGCACTCGAGCACGAAGCCGAGGCGCAGCCCGCCCACCTCGATGACCTGGGCGGGCTCGCCGCGCGAGTCCTCGGAGAAGACCGCTCCGTGCGGCAGGCGGATCGTCGAGGTGGAGCGCGCCGCGGCGAGCGCCAGGCGCTTGGCCGCGTCGAGCGTGGCGTAGTCGACCCCCGCCTCGCGGTAGGCCGCCGACTCGGTCGAGGGGCCGTCGCTCACGCCGGGTTCGCCGCCCGCGCCCGCGTCTTGGGGGCGAGGGCCGCCAGGACGCCGTTGACGAAGCGGCCCGAGTCCTCGGTCGAGTAGTCCTTGGCGAGCTGGACCGCTTCGTCCAAGACGACGGCGACGGGCACCTCGGCGCGCTCGAGCAGCTCGAACACGGCGATCCTCAGCACCTGGCGGTCGATCGCGGGCATCCGCTCGAGGCGCCAACCGCTCGCCGCACCGGCGATCAGCTCGTCGATGTCGCCCTGGCGCCGCCCGACGCCCTCGGCGAGCGCACGCGCATAGGGCTCGGGCGCAAGTGGGAGGCGAGCGATGACCGTGTCGGGTCGCTCGGACTTGGACTCGGCCTCATAGAGCAGCGCGAGCGCCCGCTCCCGGGCGCGGTGGCGCGCTCCGGCCGGCGGGGCGCCCTCGGCGCCGCGGCGTGGCTCAGGCGCGGGTGAGGTACTCACCGGACCGCGTGTCCACCTTGATGCGGTCCCCCGGGTTGACGAACAGCGGCACCTGGACGACGAGACCGGTCTCCATCGTCGCCGGCTTGCGGGCGCCCGAGACCCGGTCGCCTTGGACCCCTGGCTCGGTCTCGGCGACGGTGAGCTCGACCGCGGCGGGGAGGTCGACGTCGACGACCTCGTCCCGATACCACTGCAAGATGGCGGCGTCGCCCTCTTTCAGATACGGCGCGGCCTGGCGCAGGGCCGACTCGGCGACCGCGGTCTGGTCGTAGGAGACGTTGTCCATGAAGACGTAGTTGTCGCCCTCGCGGTAGAGGAACTGCATCTCGCGCTTCTCGATCACCGCCTGCTCGACGCGCTCATCGGCGCGGAACGTGCGCTCGAGCACCGCCTTGGTGCGCAGGTTGCGCAGCTTGGTGCGGACGAACGCCCCGCCCTTTCCGGGCTTGACGTGCTGGAACTCGACGACCGAGAAGAGCCCCTCGGGGAGGTCGAGCGCCATGCCGTTCTTGAGGTCGTTGGTGGAAAGAGCCATCTAGAGCGTGTAGTCCTTGGTCGACTTGGTGAGGATGCGGGCGCCGCGGTCGGTGACGACCACCGTGTCCTCGATCCGCGCGCCGCCCCGCTCGTGGAGGTAGGCCCCCGGCTCGACGGTGACGACGCTGCCGGCAGGCAGGATATCAGTCGACTCCTGGGAGACCACCGGGGCCTCATGGATCTGCAGCCCCACCCCGTGGCCCGTCGAGTGCGAGAACGCCTCGCCGTAGCCGGCCTCGGTGAGCGACTCCCGGCAGACCCGATCGACCTCGACGCCCGGCGCGCCGGCGGTCACCGCCCGCACCCCGGCGCGCTGGGCGGCGAGCACCGCCTCGACGAGCATGGCGAGGTCGCCGGAGGGCTCGCCCACGCACAAGGTGCGCGTCATGTCGGAGTGGTAGCCGTCCACGGTGGCGCCGAAGTCGATCACCACGAGCTCGCCCGGTGCGATCGTCCGCTCACTCGGCCGAGCGTGGGGCAGCGCCGAGTTCGGGCCGCTCGCGACGATCGTCTCGAAGCTCGGCGCCGAGGCCCCGCGCCGGCGCATCTCGTGGTCGAGCTCGGCGGCGAAGGCGGCCTCGCTGCAGCCGCTCGCCAGCAGCTCTTTGGTCTGGGCGAGCGCAACGTCGGCGATCTGGCAGGCGGCCTCGATCCGTGCCACCTCACCCTCGTCCTTCACGACCCGGAGCTGCTCGACGAGCCCGGTGCTGGCGACGAGCTCGATGCCGGCAAAGGCCTCGTCGAGCTGCCGGGCGCGGGCCCAGGCGACGTGCGCCGCTTCGAGCGCGAGGCGCCCGAGGCCGGCGCTGGCCTTGACGAGCGCCTCGAGCTGGCCGGCGGGGCGGTCGACGACGAGGGCCGCCTCGACGCCCGCCGCCGCCATCTGCTCGGCGGCCTGGTCCCGGTAGCGGCCGTCGGTGCACACCAGCGCCGCACCCTCGCGCACGAGGAGCATCCCCGCCGAGCCGGTGAAGCCGGTCAGGTAGCGCAGGTTCTCGAGCGAGGTGACGAGCAGGGCCTCGTGCCCGGCCGCCGCCATCGCCCCGCGCAGCCGCCCGAGCCGCCCGGCGACGTCCATCGGCGCCAGCGACTCGATCTCCACCATGGGGCTCATGAGGGCAATGTAGGGCGCCCGCCTGGCGCCGAGCGCGCCGCCAACAGCCCGGCCGCCGCCGCGACCGCCAGCTCGTAGCCGAGGCCACCGAAGCCGGCGATCGTGCCGTCGGCCACCGGGGCGATCACCGAGCGGCGGCGCCAGGGCTCGCGCGCCTCGGGGTTCGACAGGTGCAGCTCGACGACCGGGCCGGCGAAGGTGGCGAGTGCGTCGTGCAGCGCCCAGCCGTAGTGGGTGAGGGCGCCGGCGTTGACCACGATCGCCGCCACCCGTCCCCGCGCCTGGTGCACCGCGGCGACGAGGTCCGCCTCGGCGTCCGCCTGGAGGTGTTCGAGGACGAGGCCTCGCTCGGTGGCCGCCGCGCTCGCCCGAGCGACGTGGTCGGCGAGCCGGGCGGTCCCATAGACCGCCGGGTCCCGCTCGCCGAGCAGCTGGAGGTTCGGCCCCGACACCAACAGCACGACCGGCGGCGCCGGGCGGGCGGCGCTCACCGGCGCACCGGCGTGCCCGCCGCCTCGGCGAGGCACGCACCGAGCACCTCGCGCACGACCTGCTCGTCGACACCTGCCACGGCCTCGACCCCGCCGGGGCCGTCGAGGACGAAGGTGAGGCCGTTCGTGGCTTTCTTGTCGCGATACATCGCGGCGACGAGCTCGTCGAGGTCGGCGCCGGGCGGCAGCGTCGTCTCCAAGCCGTAGGCCTCGAGCACGCGGCGGTGCTCGGCGACCCGGGCGGCGTCGATGCGGCCGAGGCGCTCGGAAAGGCGCGCCGCGAACACCACGCCGATCGCCACGGCCTCGCCGTGACGCAGCTCGCCCGGGGCGCCGCTCGCCGACTCGGCGAGCCCGGCGGCCTCGAGCGCGTGGGCCAGGGTGTGGCCGTAGTTGAGGATCACGCGCCGCGCGGACTCCCGCTCGTCCGCCCCGACGACCTCGGCCTTCTTCGCGACGCAGGCGGCGACCTGCTCGACGAGCGGGGCCTGCTCGAGGCCGGCGACCCCGAGGAAGGCGCACTTGGCGATCTCGCCGAGCCCCGATCGCCACTCCCGCTCGGGCAGGCTGGCGAGGGCGTCGGTGTCGCACAGCACGGCCTCGGGCTGCCAGAAGGCGCCGACGAGGTTCTTGCCCTCGGGCAGGTTCACGCCGGTCTTGCCGCCGATCGCGGCGTCCACCTGGGCGAGCAGCGTGGTCGCGACGTGCAGGACCGCCACGCCCCGGTGGTAGGAGGCGGCGGCGAAGCCGGCGACGTCGGTGACCATGCCACCGCCCAGGCCGATCACGACGTCGCTCCTCGTCAGCCCGGCGGCAACGAAGGCCCGGCAGCACGCCTCGACGCTCGCGAGCGACTTGTGCCGCTCGCCGACGGCGATCTCGACGCGGGTGGTGGGGATTCCCGTGTCGATGTCGAGGTCGATGCCGGCCTGGGTGACCACGGCGCAGCGCCGCGCGCCCGCCGGGAGGTGCGCGGCGAGCTCGCGTCGTGCGCCGGGGCCGATGACGACCTCGTAGCTCCGCCCCGGCACCTCGACCCGCACCCGCTCGAGCAGGGCCGAGAGCGCGGCTTCGACCGCCTCGTCGGGCGTCGCGGCGTCGACGTCGACGAGGCGCCCGGCGGACGCCTCGCGGTAGACCGCCTCGCGCTCGGCCGCCAGCCGCTCGAGGGTGCCGTTCGGATCGGCCGCCAGCAGCGGTCGGTCCGCCGCCTTGCCGAGGCGGCCCGACAGTGTCTCTGGGCGGGCGCGCAGCCACAGCACCTGGCCGGCGCGGGCCAGGCGCGCCCGGCTGTCGCCGTCGACGACGGCCCCGCCGCCGACGGCGATGACCATGGGCCTCACCTCGGCGGTCACCTCGGCGATCAGGTCGCGCTCTCGGGCGCGGAAGGCGGGCTCGCCCTCGCGCTCGAACAGCGCCCGCACGCTCATCTCGCTGCGCCGCTCGATCTCGGCGTCGGTGTCGAGGAAGGGGCGGCCGAGCCGGCGCGCCAATGCGGCGCCGAGCGTCGTCTTGCCCGACCCCGGCATCCCGACCAGGACGACGTGGCCCCCCGGGCGGCGCAGGGCGCCCGGGGGGCTCATGGCTCGGTCGCCGAGCGAGCCACCGAGGGGGTCTGTTCGATCGCGCCCAGGTACGCGCGCTGGTTGCGGAGCACCTCGGCCAGCGAGTCGCCGCCGAACTTGCGCAGCGCCTCGCCGGCGAGCACGAGCGCCACCATGGTCTCGGCGACGACACCCATCGCCGGCACGGCGGTGACGTCGGTGCGCTCTTTGAACGAGACCGTCTCCTCCTTGGTGACGACGTCGACCGTCTTCAGCACCGGCCGGTTGAGCGTGGCGAGCGGCTTCATCGCCGCCCGCACGACGATCAGCCCGCCCGTCGAGATCCCGCCCTCGATTCCACCGGCGCGCGTGGTCTCGCGTCGATAGGTGCGATCGGCGTCGTCCCACGAGATCGCGTCGTGGGCGACCGAGCCGCGCTCGGAGGCGACGACGAAGGCGTCGCCGATCTCCACGCCCTTCACCGCCTGGATGCTGGCCACCGCCTGGGCGATGAGGCCGTCGAGCTTGCGGTCCCAGTGCACGTGGCTGCCCAGGCCGACCGGGACCCCGTAGGCGAGGACCTCGGCAACGCCGCCGAGCGAGTCGCCGACCTTGGCGGCGGCCTTGATCTCGGCGATCATCGCCTCGGCCGCCTCGGGATCAAAGCAGCGCACCGGCGACTCGTCGACGCGCTCGAGGTCGCTGGGAGTCGGGCGCGCCGTGGCGGTGCTGCGCGCCGGACCGAGCGCCACGATGTGGCTTACGACGGCGATGCCGAGCTCGCCGAGCAGCGCCTTGGCGAGTGCTCCCGCCGCCACACGCGCCGCGGTCTCGCGCGCCGAGGCGCGCTCGAGGACGTCGCGGGCGTCCGCGAAGCCGTACTTCTGCATCCCAGCCAGGTCGGCGTGCCCGGGGCGGGGCTGGGTGAGCACCTTGGTCGGCGTCCCCGGGGCCGCCGCCATCTCCTGCTCCCACTTCGGCCACTCGGTGTTGGCGATCTCGATGGCGACCGGTGAGCCCAAGGTGCGCCCGTGGCGGACCCCGCCGAGCAAGCTCACGTGGTCCTGCTCGAAGCGCATGCGCGGCCCGCGGCCGTAGCCGAGGCGGCGCCGGGCCAGCTCGGCGCCGATCGCCTCGGCTGTGATGGGCAGGCCGGCCGGTAGGCCCTCGACGATGACGACGAGGGCAGGGCCGTGGGACTCGCCGGCGGTGAGGAAGCGGAGCACGGCGTGAATCTACCGGGCCGACCCCACCGGCTCGAAGCCGGCGGGGAGCGCTACTTCTTCGCGGCTTGGTAGTAGGGGTTGGAGCCCTGGGCGTGCGCCGTGACGTCGACGATGTCGGTGATCTCGGGGACCGCCTCGCGGATCGCCACCGAGATGCCCTGGCTGAGCGTCATGGCTGCCAGGCCGCAGCCCTGGCAGCCACCCGAAAGGCGGACGTAGGCCACCGCGTTGTCGTCGACCCCGACGAGATCGGCGCGTCCGCCGTGCATCGCGATCTGCGGGTTCACCTCGGCCTCGAGCACCTCGAGCACCGCTGCGGCGAGCGGCGTCTCGAGGCTGCCGAAGTCTCCAGGGGACACACTGGCCGGGTCGGGTGCCGGGGTGTTCGGGTTCAAGATCACGAGGCCGTCGTCGCTCACGTCAAGCGTGGCCCCGGTCATCTTCTGCGCCGAGGATTCGGGGAAGACGACGACCAGGCCGCCGTGCTCTTCGCGGTGGTCCCGCGGCGTCGCGTCCGCCGCAGACTCGAACCAGATGTCGTAGGTGTACGCACCGTTCGCGACACCGCTCACCTCGATGAACAGCGCGAGGCCCTCGGGTTCGGACTCGCCGCTTCGCGCCTCGAGCACCAGCTCGAGGGCCTCCTCGGTGATCGTCAACAAGCGCTCGATCGCTGGGTCGCTCACCGGGCCATCCTAGAGCGCGGTCGGGCCTTGCCCTCCAGGCGGGAGCGACCGGGCGCTTCGGTCGGGCTTCCCGCCGGCATGATGGAGCCATGGCGCGCGTCCTTTTGATCTTGCCGAGCGCGACCTACCGGGCGAGCGCCTTCTTGGAGGCGGCGGCCGCGATGGGCGTCGAGGTCATGACGGGATCGGAGCGCCCCGCGGCCATGGCGGGCACGATGGGCGCCCGCTTCGTCGAGCTCGACCTCGACGACCCGGCCGCTGCCGCCGAGGCCATCGTCGTCGCGGACCGTGCCCGCCCCTTCGACGCCGTCGTCGCGGTGGACGACCAGGGCCTGCTCTGCGCGGCGCTGGCCTCCGAGCGCCTCGGGCTCGCCCACAACCCCGCCGATGCCGTCGCCGCCACGCGGGACAAGATCGAGCAGCGACGGCGGCTCGGCGCTGGCGAGGTGCGCCAGCCGCGCTGGCGGCCGCTCCTCCTCGACGAGCTGGCAGCGGCCGAGCCCGGCGCAGCGGGCGTCAAGGTGCTCCGTGCGGCGGACGCGCTCGGCTACCCCGTCGTGCTCAAGCCGGCCGGCCTGTCGGCCAGCCGCGGCGTGATCCGCGCCGACGACCAGGCCGAGCTGCTGGCGGCCCTCGAGCGAGACCTTCGCCTGCTCGATCGCCTCGGCGAGGCGCCGCGCCTCGTGCTCGAGGAGTATGTCCCGGGCACCGAGCACGCCCTCGAGGGCGTGCTCTTCCAGGGCGAGCTCGAGACCGTGGCGATCTTCGACAAGCCAGACCCGCTCGTCGGGCCCTTCTTTGAAGAGACGATCTACGTCACCCCGTCGCGCCTTGCGGCCGCGGACCAGCGCGACCTCGCCGCCTTGGTCCAGCGGGCCGCCGGGGTGATCGGCCTGCGCGAGGGCCCGGTGCACGCCGAGGCGCGGCGCGCCGAGACGGGCCAGCTCGTGCTGCTCGAGGTCGCGGCGCGCACCATCGGCGGGCGCTGCGCCGCCGCGCTGCGCAGCGGCGCCAACTCGCTCGAGGCGCTCGTGCTCGCCCACGCCCTCGGCGAGCGCGCCCGCCCGGTCGCGCTCGAGGGGGCGAGCGGGGTCGTGATGCTCCCCATCGCGCGCTCGGGCCGGCTCGTGCGCTTCGAGGGGGCCGAACGGGCGGCCAAGGTGCCCCATGTCGTCGGGGTCGAGCTCACCGCGCCGGTCGGCGAGATGCTCGAGGCGCTCCCCGAGGGTGGGCGGTACCTCGGGTTCGTCTTCGCCCGCGCCGATACGCCCGATCAGGTGGTCGCCGCGCTGCGGGCGGCACAGCGCGAGCTCGAGATCGAGATCGCCCCCGAGATCCCTACGCCTCCGGAGGCCCAATGAACATCCTGCTCGTGTCGACCTACGAGCTCGGGACCCGACCCCTCGGCTGCACCGTGCCGGCCGCGCTCCTCGCCGAGGCGGGCCATCAGACCGAGGCGGTCGACCTCTCGCTCGAGGCGCTGCGCGACGACGACGTCTCTTGGGCCGACGGCGTCGCGCTCTCCGTGCCGATGCACACGGCGCTGCGCCTCGGCCTGCGCGTCCTCGAGCGCGTCCGCGCCGTGGCGCCTCGCGTGCCGCTGTTCGTGCACGGCCTGTACGCCGAGGCGGCGGCCGACGCCTTTGCCGGACGCCTCGGACCGGGCGACGTCTGCGCCGCGGGCGAGGTCGGCTCGGCGCTCCTGGCCTGGGCGGCGGCGCTCAAGCGCCCGGTCCCACCGCCCTTTGCGCGGCGGCGCGCGCTCGGGAGCCCGAAGCCGGCGCACCGCCCGGCACAAGCGCGCGCCGGCCTGCCCGGGCTCGAGCGCTATGCCGGCCTGCAGATCGGCGACGAGGTGCGCCTCGTCGGCACGATCGAGACGACGAGCGGCTGCAACCACCGCTGCCGGCACTGCCCGGTCCCGGTCGTCTACGGCGGGCGCTCGCGCCCCGTCGCGCTCGAGAGCATCCTCGCCGACGCCGACGCCATGGTCGCCGAGGGGGCGACGCACCTGCACCTCGCGGACCCGGACTTCGTCAACCGCCCCGCCCACGCCCGGTCGGTGCTCGAGACCCTGTCGCGCCGCCACCGCGGGCTCAGCTTCGACGCGACGGTGAAGGTCAGCCACATCTTGCGGCACCGAGAGCTGTTCGCCGAGCTGGCGGCCTTTGGCCTCGTCCTCGTCACGACGGCCGTGGAGTCGACGAGCGACGTCGTCCTCGCCCATCTCGACAAGGGCCACACCCGTGCCGACGCGGTCGCCGCGCTGGGCTGGCTGCGGAGCCTCTCGATCGAGGTGCGCCCGTCGCTGTTGCCCTTCACGCCCTGGAGCACCGCCGCCGACCTGCTCGACCTCCTCGACTTCGTCGCCGAGGAGGACCTCGTCGAGAGCGTCGATGCCGTGCAGTACGGGATCCGGCTGCTCTTGCCGCCGGGGTCGCTGCTCGCCGCCGATCCCGACCCGGTGCTCGCGGCGAGCCTGGTCGGCGAGGACCCGGCGATCCCGGGCACCGCCTGGCGCCACCTCGATCCGGCGATCGACGCGCTGCAGGTCACGGTGGCCGCGCTGGCCGAGCAGCTCGACCAGGCCGGGGCCGGTGCTCGGGAGGGCTACGAGGCGATCCGCGCCGCCTACTTCGCCGGCCTGAGGCGGCCCGCGTCGCCCGCGCCGGCGCCCCGCTCGGTGGCGACGGCGCCGCGCCCGCGCCTCACCGAGTCGTGGTTCTGCTGCGCCGAGCCGACGACCGCGCAGCTCAGCGCGCTCGGGGCGGGTTCTGCTGCAGATGCCGGGGGCGGCGCGGCCTGTTGAGCTGCACGGCGCTCTCGGGGTGACGAGCCGGCCACCTGGTGCCGCTAGCGTGGCGGCCGTGCCCGGGGTCGGCCAAGCGCGCGAATGGGCGAGCTTTGAGGATCCGAGCGAGGACCGGACCTGGCTCGTCGACATCGGCTTCCTCGCGAGCCCGTGGCGCTGCCTGTTCGGACAGGGCTGCCAGGGAGTCCTCACCGCTCCGGCGCCCGAGCTCGAGCAGGGCTGCTGCTCCTACGGCGCCCATTTCACCGGCGAGGACGACGTGGCGCGCGTCGAGGCCGAGGCGGCCCGGCTCACTGCCGAGCAGTGGCAGCACCGTGCCATCGCGCTACGGCGTGGCGTGGTGCGGCGCACCAAGCGGGCGATCACAACGCGGATGGTCGACGGCGCCTGCATCTTCTTGAACCGTCCCGGATTCGCCGGCGGGAGCGGCTGCGCGCTGCACCGCGCCGCGCTCGAAGCCGGGCGGCGGCCGCTCGAGCTCAAGCCCGAGGTCTGCTGGCAGCTCCCGCTGCGCCGCGAGGACACGAACGACCCCCATGGCCATGTCGTCTCGATGCTCGGCCCGTGGGAGCGTCGGCACTGGGGCGAGGGAGGCGAGGAGTTCGCGTGGTGGTGCAGCGAGGCGCCCGAAGCCTTCGCCGGTGCCGAGCCCGTCTACCGATCGCTTCGCGACGAGCTCGTCGAGATGTGCGGGAACGAGGTCTACGCGCTCGTGGCCGCCTACCTCGACGAGCGCTGCGGCGTGCTGCTCCCCCACCCGGTGCTCCGTGGAGCCCGGCGGCGGCGTCACTCGGGGGCGCCGTCCTCCTCGGCCTCCTCATAGTCCTCGGACTCATAGAGGCACCAGCTGGCGTGCTCGTCCTCGGGATCGGCACCGCACTCGGGGCACGGCTCCACGACCACCTCGACCGCGCGCTTCAAGCTGCGAGCCTCCTCGAAGCGCCGATGACGTCCCTTCTTCACGAGCCGCTCCCCAGCTGACGACGAACGCGTGCACTGCCCGAGTCCGTGCGGGCGCTCCGCGGTGCCGGCCGGCTGGCCAGCGAGGTCGCGCGGAGCTCGTTGTGCCCCAGCATACCGCCGGCCCGCGCCCGCCAACGGGTCGCAAAGCGCCGGGCACGCCCGACAGGGCAGGTCAGCGCCGGCGCCGCGCCACCGGGCGCGCCGGGGTGTCGGGCGCGCCAGGGCCGCGAGCGCCAGCGATAACCTCGGCGGGCAATGAACGAGGTCAGCTTCGACATCGACGCGATGATCGGCCGCTTCCGCGACCGGGCCGCCGCGGTGCGCCGGCGCGGCCTGCCGCCGGTCGAGGGCCCCGAGCGCGCCCGGATCCGCGAGCAGATGGAGCTCGACTACATGGACTTCGCCATCTTGGGCGATGCCACCGGCGCGCTCGACGACGGCGTCCTCACCTTGAGGGTCGACCTGCGCCCCCGGCCTGAGGAGGGCGACGGGGCGGCCCCGGCCTGATCGGCTAGATCGGCTCGCTCGCCCCTGGGCGGAGTTCTTGGCCAGACCCGCCCGGGGCCTTGCCGTCGGCCGAGACCGGCCGATGCGAGCGCTCCTCGAGCACGAGGTCCCCGCGCGCGCCGACGGCCAGGGCGAGGGCTCCCTCGGCGAGACGGCGCAGCGGCTCGCCGACGAGCTCGTTACGCCACGACACGGTCAGGCGACCCTCTGGCCGTTCCTTGAAGAAGGCGGCAAGGTCGGCGCGGGTAGCGAGCAGGCTGGTGTCAATCCCGAGCTCGCGCGCCCGAGACGACACCCAGGCGGCGCCGAGCGCGGCGGCGGGCCGGGCGACCGGCTCGGCCGGCGGGCCGGGCGGCATCCGCACCTGATCCGGGGACATCGCCGTCCCCTCGCTGATCGCGTCGAGCAGCTCGGCGAGCGCGCCGCCGCCGAGACCGCGGACGTCGATTCCCCGCACCGCCTCGAGCTCGCCACGATCGCCCGGCGGGCGATGGGCGATCGAGACGAGCGCGAGATCGGACAGGACGTAACGGGTCGGCACGTCGAGGCGCTGGGCACGCCGCTCCCGCCAGGCGGCCACCGCCTGGGCGACCTGGCGCTCGCGGCCGCGCAGCTGGCGGACGTGCTTCAGGCGCCACCACGCCTCCTCGGGGACCACCGGCCCGCGAGGGCGCGCCAGCAGCGCGGCGCACTCCTCCTCGGCCCACGCCAGGCGCCCGAGGCGCTCGAGCCGCTCGATGATCTGGCGCTTCAGGGTCAAAAGGTAGGCGACGTCGCTCGCCGCGTAGGCGAGCTGGCGCTCGCTCAAGGGGCGCCGCGTCCAGTCGGTGAGCTGGTCGCCCTTCTCGAGGCGCAAGTTGAGGACCCGCTCGACGAGGGTGCCGAGCGCCGGCGTGCTGAGGCCGTCGAAGCCCGCCGCGAGCTGGGTGTCGAACAGGCGCCCCGGCACGGCGCCGCATGCCCGCTCGAGCACCTCGAGGTCCTGGTCCGCGGCGTGCACGACGGCGAGCGCCGGGCTGGTGAGCACCGCGGCGAACGGCGCCACGTCGACCGCCTGGGGGTCGATGAGCGCGATCTGGTCGGCGAAGGCGACCTGCAACAGCGCGAGGCGAGGGTAGTAGGTGCGCTCGCGGTGGAATTCGGTGTCGAGCCCGTACTCCTCACCGGCGAGGATCTCGCCGATCAGCGCCTCGAGGGCCGCCTCGTCGGCGACGAGGCGGTAGCTGACGGCGCCCGGGCGCGCCGGCGCGCCGCGGCGGTTGGGGGTGCGTGCCGGGGCCATGCTCAGCCGCCGTAGCTCATGCGGGTGTCCTCCATGCGCAAGACGGCGAGCTCGCCGTCGCCCTCGGGCGCCGTCACGTCGACGACCTCGCCGACGAACAGGGTGTGGCTGCCGAGCGCCACCTCGTGGGCCAGCGTGCAGTCCAGCACGGCGAGCGCCGAGTCGACGACGGGCGCGCCGGTGACGGGCGCGTCGCGATAGGGCACGCCCGAGAGCGTGCGCGCCTCGCGATCGTCCCGCGCCGGCTTGACGAACTTGCGCACGACCGCACGATCGTCGCGTCCGAGCAGGCAGAGAGTGAAGCAGCGGCCCTCGCGCAAGAGCTCGTAGGTGTGCACGCCGTTCTCCACCGACACGCCCACGAGCTTGGGCGCCGTGGCGAGCTGGGTCACCCAGTTGCAGGTCATGAGGTTGCGCCGCGACCCCGCGACCGTCCCGAGCAGGTACAGCCCGGTCGGAAGGCTCCACAGCACGCGGCGGCGCAGACGATCGTAGGCGTCGGGGTCGACGCCTGCGGGGACGGGCCCGCTGCGACTGACCGGCGGTGCCATCAGGGCAACTTATCGCCGCTCGAGCGCGTGCAGGCGCGCCGTCGCCGCGGACAAGGTGGCGAGTGCCGCCACCGAGCGGCGCTTATAGGCCGCAACGGAGCGACCCGAGAGCGCCGTGGCGTCCGAGCACGCCTGGGCGGCGTTGATCAGCCCGCTGTAGGCGGCGTTCAGCATGGTGGTCAGCCGGTGGTCGGGCGCGGGCAGCTGGCCGATCGCGCTCGCCGCGTCGGTGCCAAGACCGTCACACGCCGTGTGTGTGGCGCGCAGCTTGGCGAGGCGGAACCCGGCGTTGATGTCGCGCACGTCGCCTCGCAAGAGCGCGACCGTCGAGGAGAAGCTCGCCTGGGAGGCCCAAGAGGCGAGCCCCGAGGCGCTGTCGGGGGTGGCCGCGCAGCCACTCGCCAGTGCCCCCGCCACCAAGCTCAACGCCACGGCGGCGAGGCGGCGGATCCCGGCGCGGCCGGTCAACGGAAGCTGAGCAGGTGGAGCTCGCGCCGGCCGCGGCGTAAGAGCACGTAGCCGCCGTCCAAGAGGTCCGCGGCGCCGATCCGGACGTCGATGGCGGCGACGCGGCGGTTGTTGACGTACGCGCCGCCTTGCTCGATCGCCGTACGCGCCTGGCTCTTTGAGGCCACGAGCCCGCTGCGCACGAGGGCGTCGACGACCTCGAGACCGCCGTCGAGCTCGCTCTGGGCGAGCACGCTCGCCGGCGCGCCGTCGAGCGCCATCGTCAGGGTCGCCGCGTCGAGGGACGCGACCTCCTCGGTGTAGAGCACCGCGGCAGCCCGCTCCACCCGGCGGCACTCGTCCTCGCCGTGCACGAGCGTGGTCAGCTCGCGCGCCAGCGCCTCGTGCGCCTCGCGCCGCTCGGGGTGCGCCGCGGTCGCCTCGTCGAGGGCGAGGATCTCCTCGTGGCTGAGCCAGGTGAAATAGCGCAGGTACGCGCCGACCATCGCGTCCTCGCTGCGCCAGAAGAACTGGTAGAAGGCGAACGGGCTCGTACGCCGGGGATCCAGCCAGATCGCCCCACCCTCGCTCTTTCCGAACTTGGTGCCGTCGGCGCGCAGCACGAGCGGGGAGGTGAGCGCCCAGGCGGCCGCCCCCCGCACCTTGCGGATAAGGTCGACGCCGGTGACGATGTTGCCCCACTGGTCGCTCCCTCCGAGCTGGAGGCGGCAACCGTAGGTGTCAAAGAGGTGCAAGAAGTCGGTCGCCTGCAAGAGCATGTAGCTGAACTCGGTGTAGGAGATGCCGTGCTCGGGGCGCTCGAGTCGGCTGCGCACGGAGTCTTTGGCGACCATCTGGTTCACCGTGACGTGCTTGCCGACGTCGCGAAGGAACGAGATGAGCGGCATCTCGATGAGCCAATCGGCGTTGTTCGCCAGGATCGCCTGGCATGGCCCCGATGACGGAGAGAAGTCGAGGAAGCGCTCGAGCTGGGGGCGGATCCCCTCGACGTTCGCGGCGACCTGCTCGATGCTCAGCAGGCTGCGCTCCTCGGACTTCCCGCCGGGGTCGCCGATGAAGCCGGTGGCGCCGCCGGCCAGCGCGATCGGCCGGTGCCCGGCGAGCTGGAGCCGCCGGAGGTTGCACAGCTGCAGCAGGTTGCCGTGGTGCAGGCTGTCGGCCGTCGGGTCGAAGCCGATATACGCGGTCAGCGGTTCGCGATCGAGCGCGCCGAGCACCGCGTCGTCCGAGCACTGGTGCACGAGCCCGCGAAAGGCGAGGTCCTCGCTGAGCCGATCCATGGAATCAGCCTGCCATAGTGGGGAGCGGGCGTCGCGCCCGGACCGCCTGAGTCGAGATCGGAGAACGATGACCAGTCCAACGTGGCAGGAGCTGGGGCGGCGCCTCACCGAGGCGCTCCACCTCGCCGTCGCCCCGGTGGCGATCGCGTTCGGTGCCGAGGCGCCGGCCGCCCTCCCCGCCTTCGACGCGCCGATGAGCGAGCCAGCGCCAGACGGCCGCCGCGGGCGGGTCCCTGCCAGCTGCGTGTTCTGGATCCATGGCGCCGATCACAACTTCTCGACGCTCCCCGCTGACCACGGCAACTGCAGCGTCGGCCGCTACACCCACGGCCTCGCCAGCCTCGAGGACGTAGCCGGCAACGACGACGTGGCCGCGCTGTTGGAGAGCGGCTGGGTGAGCCCCGAGGCAGTGGGCACCATCCCCGCCGTCAGCGTGCGCCCCGGCGCGATCAGCTACGGCCCACTCGGCGACCTGGCGCCGGGGATCGAGCCGGACGTGGTCTTGCTGCGCGTGAACGGTCGCCAGCTGATGGTCCTGTCCGACGCGCTGGCCGAGCTGACGATCCAGGGCAAGCCCCAGTGCCACATCGTCGCCCTCGCCGAGCGCGGCACGCCCGCCGCGAGCGTCGGTTGCGCGCTTTCAAGGTCGCGCACCGGCATGCGCCCCGAGGAGATGACCTGCGCGCTGCCCGCCGCGCGCCTCGCCGAGGCCGTGGAGGCGATCGAGCAGACCGCGGCGGTGGACTCCGGCGTCGCCCGCTACGCCGCGAGCGACGCCCGGCGCTTCTAGGACTTCGCCGGTCCGAGCGGGCCGCCCCCGAGGGCGGCGTCGACGGCCTGGGCACACGCGTCGGCCAGGCGCTCGTGCGCGGCGAGGTTGGCCTGGCGGTCGCTGCGGGCGACGAGCACCTCGATCCCATCGGGCGGCTCGGCGAGCGCGGCGGTGAGCTCGGCGGTGCTCGAGATCTCGAGGACGCGGTGGCCGAGCCCGGTCGCGACGGCGGCGACGTCGTGGGACTGGGGGGTGCCAAAGGCGCGCTCGAAGACCTCGCCCGACAGCGCCCCGGCGTAGGGCAAGAAGGAGAAGATCGCGCCGCCGCCGTTGTCGACGACGAGGAGGCGGGCGGCGGGCGGCAGCTCGGCTGCACCCCACACCAGCCCCGAGAGGTCGTGGAGGAAGGCGAGGTCGCCGAGGAGCCCGACGGTCTGGCCTCCAGCCGAGCGCCGGGCGGACGCCACGCCGAGCACGGTCGAGGTGACCCCGTCGATGCCGTTCGCGCCGCGGTTGGCATGCACCACCGGCGCATCGGGGCGCGGCTCGCTGAACCACTCGAGGTCGCGGACCGGCATCGAGGAGGAGGCGACGATCACCGAGCCCGGCGGCAGCGCCGCGTACAGCGCCCGGGCGAGCGCCGGCTCGCTCAGGTGCGCGTCCTTGGCGAGGACGGCGCCGATCGCCTCGCGCGCGGCGCGATCAGCGGCCGCCCACGCCGCCGTCCACAGCTCGGGTGCCCGCGTCCGGTGCTCGAGCTCGCCGAGCGCGCCCGCGGCCAGCTCCGCGGGATCGGCGGCGAGGACGACCTCGGCGCGCCGCTCGGGGTCGGCCCAGCGGCCGTAGGGGTCGACGAGCAGCTGGGTGGTCGGCTCGGCCAGCTCGGCGAGCCAGGTCGAAAGGACCTTGGACGCCGGTGGGCCGCCGAGGCGGAGCACGACGTCGGGGACGAGCGCACGCCGGGCGCGCTCGCTGCGCAGCACGTGGTCGGCACAGCCGATCCGGACCGCCCTGGAGGAATCGGGGGCCTTTGGCCACGCCCGGCCGTCCTCGAGCACCGGCCAGCCGAGCGCCGCGGACAGCTCGAGGATCGCTTGGGCGCCCCAGGCCGTCGCGCCCGCCGCCCCGCGCCCCGCCACGATCACGCCACGACGGGCCGGGGTGGCGGCGGCGACGAGTGCGTCGACGCACGCCAGGGGGGCGCCGGCACCGCCGATGCGGCGGTGCCAGGGTGCGCCAGCACCCCGGCCGGGGGGCAGCGGCCCGACCTCGGTGATCAGCGGCTCGCGAAAGGCGAGGTTGAGGTGGACCGGTCCGGGGCCGCGGGGCCCGACGGTCGCCTCGGCCACGGCGCGCGCGGCCAGCGAGCGCCAGGCGGGCTGGCCCGCCGCGTCGGGCGCGGCCAGCGAGGCGGCGAAGCGCACCGCGGCGCCGAAGATGCCCGCCTGCTCGATCGTCTGCGGCGCGCCGACATGGTGCAGCTCCTCGGGTCGGTCCGCGGTGCAGCAGATCAGCGGCACGCCGGCGAGATCTGCCTCGATCACCGCCGGCGCGAGCTCGGCGGCCGCCGTGCCGCTCGTCGTCACCACGGCGACGGGCCGGCCCGACGCGAGGGCGCGGCCGAGCGCGAAGTAGGCCGCCGAGCGCTCATCGAGGCGAACCGTGAGCGGGATCCGACCGTCCTCGAGCAGGGCGCGAGCGAGCGGCGCGGAGCGGGATCCGGGCGACACGACGGCCGCCTCCACCCCGGCGCGCACCCACTCGTCGACGAGCGTCGCAGCAAAGGTGCCCGGTAGCGTCACGACGCGTGGGCCTCTCTGCGATCACCTCGGGCGACGGGCCGACGCTCGTCCTCGTGCACGGCTTCACCCAAAGCGCGCGCTCGTGGCGCCGCGTCGAGCCGCACCTGCCCGCCGGCTACCGCCGCGTCGCGATCGACCTGCCCGGGCACGGCGGCTCGAGCGAGGTCGCGGTCGCCCACCTCGACGAGGCGGCCCGCCTCGTCGGCGAGCGCGGCGGGCGGGCGACCTACGTCGGCTACTCGCTCGGCGGCCGCACGTGCCTCCGGCTGGCACTGACCTCGCCCGCGCTCGTCCAGCGCCTCGTGCTGGTCGGCGCCACGGCCGGCCTTGGCGATGACGCCGAGCGGGCGAGGCGACGAGCGGCCGACGAGGCGCTGGCGAGCGAGCTCGAAGCGGGCGGCGACGCCGGCGTGGAGGGGTTCCTCGAGCGCTGGCTCGCCGGACCGCTCTTCGCGCACCTGAGCCCCGAACAGGCCGACCTCCCGGCGCGCCGCGACAACCGCGCCGCCGGCCTGGCGGCGTCCCTGCGCACCTGCGGCACCGGCACGCAGCCCCCCTCCTGGGAGGTGCTCGGCCAGCTTGCGATGCCGGTGCTCGTCGTGGCCGGCGAGCGCGACGAGCGCTTCGCCGCGCTCGGACGGGCGATGGTCGAGGCCATCGGCGACAACGCCCGCCTCGCGCTCATCCAAGGTGCGGGCCACGCTGCCTGCTTCGAGGCGCCCGAACGCTTCGGTGCCCTGCTCGGCGAGTTCCTCGCCGAGCCGGCCCGCTGACCGGCTCACCAGGCGATCCCGGCGGTGAACAGCGCCCCGAAGGCGAGCTGCAGGGCACCGGTGGCCACGAGGACCGCGATCAGCTCCCGGCCGGTCGCCCCACCGGCGACGATGCGCAGTGGGCGCAACGCCACGACGAGCGCGACGAGCGCGACGAGGCAGGCCGGGCGCGTCGGGGCCACGCCCGCAAGGGCGCAGAAGGCCCCGAGGACGCACGCGCCGTAGAGCACACGGGTACGCCGGTCCCCGAGCAGCACCGCCAGGGTGCGCTTGTGCACCGCCCGGTCCCCGGGGATGTCGCGCAGGTTGTTCACGACGAGCAGCGCCACCGCGAGCAGGCCCACGGGGACGCCCGCCAGCACGGCGAGCGCGCCGACGTGCCCGGCGCTCACATAGGCGGTGCCGGTGACGGCGACCAGGCCGAAGAAGACGAAGACGAAGAGCTCGCCGAGGCCGAGGTAGCCGTAGGGCTTGGGGCCACCGGTGTACAGCCAGCCCGCCGCGATGCACGCTGCCCCGATCACCACCAGCCACAGCGTGGTGGCGAACGCCAGAGCGAGCCCGGCGACCGCGCCGATCCCGAAGGTCACCATGGCCGCCATCTTGACGGCGCGGGGCGAGGCGAGCCCACCGCCGACGAGCCGTTGGGGGCCGACGCGCACCGCGTCGGCCCCGCGCACGCCGTCGGAGTAGTCGTTGGCGTAGTTGGTGCCGATCTGCATCGCCAGCGAGACGACGAGCGCAAGCACCGCCCGCCACCAGATCACGCGGCCCTCGGCGTGGGCAACGGCCACCCCGACGGCGACGGGCACCACCGCGGCGGGCAGCGTGCGCGGGCGGGCACCCGCGACGAACGCGCGGGCCATCCCGAGCCGGTCGGTGGGTCGTGACGGCGTGGCGGGACTGGCCGACGTGGCGCTCATGTGCGCCGCGGCGAGCTCACGGCCGACGCACGCCGCAGGGGCGGCCGGCTCGCGAGCCGGGCGCGATGGCGCCGGGTCCGACCGAGCGGAGGTCCTCGCCACTGGCCTTGCAGGCGGCCAGCGCAGCTTCTTCGGCATTCATGGCGGCCGATACGCTACCGCCATGCGCCGGCTCGTCGCCCTCGACCTGCCCGGCGGCGAGGCCTTCGTCACCGCGCTCGTGTCGTGCTGGGAAGCCGGCGATGCCGTCTGGCCACTCGACCAGCGCCTGCCCGGCCCCGCCCGCGCCCGGCTGCTCGGCGCGCTTCGTCCGGCAGCCGCCATCGACACCGACGGCGAGCACGCGCTCTCGGGCGGGGAGCCAGTTGAGCCCGGGGACGCCGTCGTCGTCGCCACCTCCGGCACGACCGGCGAGCCGAAGGGTGTCGTGCTCACCCACGACGCCGTCGCCGCCTCCGCGCTCGCGACGAGCGAGCGACTCGCCATCGCGCCCGAGGACGACGCGTGGTGCTGCTGTCTGCCGCTCGCCCATGTCGGGGGGCTGTCGGTCGTCCTGCGCGCCCTCGCCCTCGGCACGGGCCTCGAGGTCCACGAGCGCTTCGAGGTCGAACGCGTCGCCGCCAGCCCAACGCGGGGCGTGACGCGCATCTCCCTCGTCCCGACGATGCTCCGCCGGCTCGGGTCGCGCGCCGAGGCCTTCCGCACCATCGTGCTCGGTGGCAGCGCGCCGCCCGGCGAGCTCCCGCCGAACGTCGTCACGACCTATGGCCTCAGCGAGACCGGCAGCGGCGTCGTCTACGACGGCGTCCCGCTCCAAGGCGTCGAGGTCCGCATCGACGACGGCGAGGTGTGTTTGCGCGCGCCGATGCTGCTACGCGCCTATCGCGACGGCACCGTCCCGTTCGATTCCGACGGCTTCTTCCATACCGGCGACGGCGGCAAGCTCACCCCTGACGGGCGGCTCGTCGTGCACGGGCGCCTCGCCGAGGTGATCGTGACCGGCGGCGAGAAGGTCTGGCCCGTGGCGGTCGAGGCGGTCCTCGAGGGCGCTCCGGGCGTGAGCGAGGTCGCCGTCGCCGGCGTGGCTGACCCCGAGTGGGGCGAGCGGCTCGTCGCCTTCGTCGTTCCCGCCAAGGGGGCGGCGCCGCCGCGCCTCGAGGCGCTGCGCGACCTCGTGCGCGCCGAGCTCGGCCCCGTGAGCGCCCCGAAGGAGCTCGTCGTCCTCGACGCGCTGCCGCGCACGGCGATCGGCAAGGTCCGCCGGCGCACCCTTGGCGAGCTCGCCGCCAGAGCACGCTGAGACGCGAAGCGCCCTGACCACGTTGCCCGTTGCGCGCTGGTTCGGCGATCTCCGCCGGATGTCAGCGGCGATCCACATACCGCCGCGTCCGGGCCAGCCGCCGTGGTCGCTCGGTGCTCGACGACGCCAGCGCGGCCACACCCATCGTGGCGTCGATCACCGTCGCCCCAGTCACCAGAGCGGGTGATCCGCCGGCCATCGCTCATGACACTCGCCGTGACATCATCTGAAGCGGGCCGCGCCTTGACGGCGGACGGGGCGGCGTCCTATACACGAGTGACAACGCGGGAGCCCCACGGGAGGGGCTGAGAGGGGGGCTCAGCGCCCTCGACCGCCAGAACCTGATCCGGGTCATGCCGGCGAAGGGAGTGAGCGATGTGGTCGGCCAGCTCCATGTGATCACCGACGCGGCGCCTGGGCGCGACCCGCTCGCCGCCATCGAGGCGGCGCTCGAAGGGGGCGCTGACACGATCCAGGTCCGGGCCAAGGGCTGGACGGATCGAGACCTCTATCACCTCGCCGCGACCGTGGCGAGCCGGTGCCTCGCCTTCGGGGCTGCCTGCGTCATCGACGACCGGGTCGACATCGCCATCGCCGTCGGAGCGGCGGGCGTGCACGTGGGCGACGCCGATCTGCCCGTCGAGGCGGTCCGACGAGTTGCCGGCACCAGCCTGCTTGTGGGTGCGACGGCACGGGATCCCGAGGCGGCGCGGTCGGCGGTCGCCGCAGGTGCCTCCTACCTTGGTGTCGGCCCGTGCTTCGAGACGACGACGAAGCAAGGGCTCCCGCCGGCGATCGGGCTCGAAGGGATCGCCGACGTGGCGGTCGCTGTCGAGGTTCCGGTGGTGGCGATCGGCGGGATCGAGGCGAAGGACGTCCCCGCCCTCATCGCGGCGGGCGCCCACGGCGTGGCGGTCGTCGGTGCCGTCTCTCGGACGGCTGACCCAAAGACCGCGGCGGCAGAGCTCGCCGGCGCCCTTCGTCTCGCCAGGCAACGGCGATGAGCGCGCCGTGCCGGGCGGACGTCGCCGTCGTCGGCGGCGGCATCATCGGCCTCGCCTGCGCCTGGCAAAGCGCCAGAAGGGGGCTCAAGGTCACCGTGCTCGACCCGGCGCCCGGCATGGGAGCCTCATGGGCAGCAGCGGGGATGCTGGCGCCACTCAGCGAGGCAACCCCCAAAGAGTCGGCGCTCCTCCCGCTCGCCACAGACTCGCTCCGCCGCTGGCCCGCTTTTGCCGCAGATCTCGAGGCCGATGCAGGAGCCGAGGTGGGCCTGCGCCAAGAGGGCACGCTCGCGGTCGCCTTCGACGACGACGACCGCCGCCACCTCGCCGACATCCTCGACCGCTCCCGGAGTTTCGGACTGTCGAGCGAATGGCTCACCAGCCGTGCGTGCCGCCGGCTGGAGCCGGCGCTGCACCCGAGCGTGCGCGGCGGCTTTGAGGTCCCGACCGATCTCCAGGTCGACAACCGGGCGGTCGTCATGGCGCTCGTGGCCGTCGTCCAGGCGAGGACGTCACTTCGGCGCGAGGCGGTCGCGAAGCTTGACCCCGGCGACAACGGCCGGGCGCACCGCCTCGTCACCGCCTCGGGTGAGGTCGTCGAGGCGAACCAGGTCGTGCTCGCGACCGGGGCGACGGGCTCGCCGATCGTCGGCATCCCCGATGCGTGCCGGTCGCCGGTACGCCCCGTCCGAGGCGACATCGCCCGCTTGAAGGGCGATCCCGATACACCCATCCTCAATCGGGTCACCCGCGCGCACGTCGAGGGCCGCTTGGTGTACCTCGTACCCCGCCGCAACGGCGAGGTCGTCGTTGGGGCGACCTCAGAGGAGGGGGGGTACCGCACCGAGAGCCGGGCGGGGGCGGTGCACGACCTCCTCCATGACGCGCTCGCCGTCGTGCCGGCGCTATCGGAGCTCGAGCTCGCCGAAGTGATGGGGCGGCTGCGGCCCGCCACGCCAGACAACGCGCCCATCATCGGGCACAGCGCGCTCGACCGGCTGATCGTCGCGACGGGCCACTACCGCAACGGCTTCCTTCTTGGGCCGATCACGGCGGACGCCGTCGTCGCCGCGCTGGTCGGCGAACCAGGCCCGAGCTCGGCCACCCCGTTCACGCCAGCGAGGTTCGGATGATCACCGCAGTCGTGAACGGCAAGCAGAAGCAGCTCAAGGAGGGCACCACGGTGGGCGAGCTCGTCGGCGAGCTCGTCGGCGACGTCCGCGGCGTAGCCGTCGCGCGCAACGCCGAGGTGCTCACCCGCTCCGAGTGGGCGGCGACCGCGCTCGCCGAGGGCGACCGGGTGGAAGTGCTGCGCGCGGTGCAGGGAGGTTGCTAGATGACGGCGGAGACGGGGAGCATGGCAGCGGAGTCGGACCCCTTCGAGGTGGCGGGCCGCCGGATCGCCTCGCGCCTCATCCTTGGAACGGGCGGGACGCCGAGCATGGAGGTGCTCGGCGAGGCGATCGAGCGATCGGGCACCGCCATCGTAACCGTTGCCCTGCGCCGGGTCGTGCCCGGTGTCGAGGGATCAGTGCTCGATGTGTGTCAAAAGGCAGGCGTGCGCCTGCTCCCGAACACCGCGGGGTGCTTCACCGCCCGCGATGCCGTGCTCACGGCGAAGGCCTGCCGAGAGGCGTTCGAGACGGACTGGGTCAAACTCGAGGTCGTCGCCGACGAGCGCACGCTGCTTCCCGATCCCCACGAGCTCCTCGACGCCGCCGAGCAGCTCGTGGGCCTCGGCTTCTCGGTGTTCCCGTACACCAACGACGATCCCGTACTGGCCCGGCGCCTCGCCGAGGTCGGCTGTGTGGCCGTGATGCCGCTCGGCGCCCCGATCGGCAGCGGGATGGGGATCCGCAACCCCTACAACCTTGCGATCATCCGGGAGCAGGTCGATCTCCCGGTCATCCTCGACGCCGGCATCGGGACCGCCTCGGACGCGGCACTGGCGATGGAGCTCGGATGCGACGCGGTCCTCGTCGCGTCCGCCGTGACGAAGGCGCGGGACCCGGGGGCAATGGCCGAGGCGATGGCCTCTGGCGTCACGGCGGGCCGGCTCGCCCTGCGAGCGGGGCGCATTCCACGGCGGCGCTACGCCGAAGCGAGCACCTCGGACGTGGGCCTCCCTGAGCTGTGAGACCGCCGCTCCCGCGACTGCTGGCGGTCACCGAGACGCGCCTGACCGGCGGCCGCCCCCTCGGGGTGGTCCTCGAGGCAGCGGTGAGCGGTGGTCTTCGGGCGGTGCTGGTGCGGGACAAGCACCTCGCTGCGACAGAGCGCCGCCGGCTCGTCGACACCGCCAGGTCGCTTCTCGCGCCGCGCGGTGGCATCGTGCTCGTCGCCTCGGACCGCGACCTCGGCGGCGACGGCGTGCACCTTGCTGCGGGCGATCCGTTCCCCCGCGACGCACCCGGCCTTGTCGGCCGTTCGTGCCACAGCATCGCCGAAGTGGCGAAGGCGGCCGCCGAAGGCTGTGCGTACGTGACCCTGTCGCCGGTCTTCTCGAGTCGCTCCAAGCCGGGCTACGGCCCCGCCCTCGGCACCGCAGTGCTCAGCGGAGGGCCGATCCCGGTCCTAGCGCTCGGTGGTGTGGACGCGGCGAACGCCGCGTCTTGCGTCGCGGCCGGCGCCGCGGGGGTCGCGGTGATGGGAGCCCTCATGGGGGCCGAGGATCCGGCCGCCTGCGCCGCGGCGCTCGTGGCAGCCGTGACTACGGGGCCGGCCGTCGAGGCAAAGGCCGAGGGAAAGCACAAGGAGGAAGTCCAATGAGCGCTCCGGAGCCAGGCCGGCGCAAGGTCTACCGGCACGGGGACCGCGGCGTCCACGTGCCGGCGCAGGAGGTGACCTTGAGCGACGGCTCGAGCCTCCTGCTCTACGACACGAGCGGGCCCGGCGCCGATCCCCTTGAAGGGCTCCCAGCGCTTCGCGAGGCATGGATCGTGGACCGGGGCGACACCGAGACCTACAAGGGCCGGTCCCCACGCCGTCGGGACGACGGGCGAGGGGCGCGCCTTCGCCAGGCCGAGGCAGCCCGCCCACCGGCCCGTCCAGCGCGCCGCGCCCGGCCGGGCACGGCGGTGACCCAGCTGGCCTATGCCCGGCAGGGCGAGATCACCAAGGAGATGGTGTTCGCCGCGCTGCGCGAAGGCGTGGAGCCCGAGGTCGTGCGCGAGGAGCTGGCAGCGGGCCGGGCGATCCTCCCGGCCAACATGAACCATCCCGAGAGCGAGCCGATGGTGATCGGAAGCCGCTTCCTCGTGAAGGTCAACGCCAACATCGGTAACTCGTCAGTCACCTCTTCCATCGCCGAGGAGGTCGAGAAGCTGACCTGGGCGACGCGCTGGGGAGCCGACACCGTGATGGACCTCTCAACGGGGGCGGACATCCACACGACTCGCGAGTGGATCCTGCGCAACGCCCCCGTGCCGATCGGAACGGTCCCGATCTACCAGGCGCTCGAGAAGGTCAACGGCAGGGCGGAGGCGCTGAGCTGGGAGGTGTACCGCGACACGGTGATCGAACAGTGTGAGCAGGGAGTGGACTACATGACCGTCCACGCTGGCGTGCTGCTGCGCTACGTGCCGCTCACCGTCGGACGGACGACGGGGATCGTGAGCCGCGGCGGCTCGATCATGGCGGCTTGGTGTCTCGCCCATCACGAGGAGAACTTCCTCTACGCCAACTTCGAGGAACTCTGCGAGATCCTCGCCCGCTACGACGTCGCCTTCTCCCTCGGCGACGGCCTGCGGCCGGGCTCGATCGCCGACGCGAACGACGAGGCCCAGCTGGCCGAGCTGCGCACGCTCGGCGAGCTGACCGAGGTGGCCTGGGCACACGGGGTCCAGACGATGGTCGAGGGCCCGGGCCATGTCCCGCTGCACAAGATCCGCGAGAACGTGGAGCTTCAGATCGCGGCGTGCAAGGGGGCGCCCTTCTACACGCTCGGCCCACTCACAACCGACGTCGCGCCGGGCTATGACCACATCACCTCGGCGATCGGAGCGGCGACAATCGGGATGCTCGGAACCGCGATGCTCTGCTACGTCACCCCGAAGGAGCACCTCGGCCTCCCTGACCGGGACGACGTGAAGGCGGGGATGATCGCCTACAAGATCGCCGCGCATGCCGCCGACCTCGCCAAAGACCACCCCGGCGCGAGGCAGTGGGACGACGCCTTGTCGGCGGCGCGCTTTGAGTTCCGCTGGGAGGACCAGTTCAACCTCTCCCTCGATCCACCGACGGCCCGGTCGTTCCACGACGAGACCTTGCCGGCCCAGCCGGCGAAGACGGCGCACTTCTGCTCCATGTGCGGCCCGAAGTTCTGCTCGATGCGGATCAGCCACGACCTTCGGGCGGCGGCCGAGGCCGCCGAGGAGGACCTCGCCCAGGCGGCATCCGTCGAGGTCCACCTGCGGGAGAAGGCGGCGGAGTTCCTGGCCGGGGGCGCCCAGATCTACCAGCCCGTCGGCGAGTAGCCACGGCGGAGGAACGGTAGATCAGCGAGTCCCAGCCCACGGGCTTCCCGATCGGTCCTCGGGCCGGCCGGTAAGCCCGCGCTGCTGCCGCGCGGCCGCGTGTCGAAAGGGAGCCGTCCCGGGGGCCAGATAGGTTGAGGAGGTGGTCCGACCCAATCGCCTCGCCAATGAGACCAGCCCGTATTTGCGCCAGCACGCGGAGAACCCCGTCGACTGGTTCCCCTGGGGCGAAGCGGCACTGGCCGAGGCGCGGCGCCGCGACGTGCCACTGTTCGTGTCGATCGGGTATTCGGCCTGCCACTGGTGCCACGTCATGGCGCACGAGTCCTTCGAGGACCCGGCGATCGCCGCCGTGCTGGCCGAGGGCTTCGTGGCGGTCAAGGTCGACCGGGAGGAGCGACCGGATCTCGACGCGCTCTACCTCGAGGCCGTCCAGGCCCTCACCGGTAGCGGCGGCTGGCCGCTCAGCGTCTTTTGCACCCCCGACGGGCGCCCGTTCTTCGGCGGCACCTACTTCCCGCCACGCGACCGCGCGCATGCCCCCTCGTTTCGCGCCGTCCTGCACGCCGTCGCCCAGGCCTGGGCGAACCAGCGCGAGGAGATCGACGGCCAGGCGAGCGAGCTGACCCAGGCGGTCGCCAACCGCCTGGCCGGCCCCGGCGCGCTCGCCGAGGTGCCCGCGGCCGAGGCGCTCGTGGCCGCCGCGCTCGAGCGCTTCTCGGCCCTCTATGACCCGGCCCATGGCGGGATCGGCGGCGCCCCGAAGTTCCCCCAGGTGCCGATGCTCGAGCTCGTGCTGCGCGCCGGGGCGGCGGGCGACCGTCGGGCGCTCGAGATGGTCGAGCACACCCTCGCCCAGATGGCCTCGGGCGGCATCTACGACCACCTCCTCGGCGGCTTTTGTCGCTACAGCGTGGACTCCGCCTGGCAGGTGCCGCACTTTGAGAAGATGCTCTACGACCAGGCGATGCTGGCGCGGCTGTACCTGCACGCCTACGAGGTGACCGGAGATCGCCGCTGGCGCCAGGTCGTCGAGGAGACCGTCGGCTACGTGCTCGCCGACCTCGGCGCGCCCGGTGGGGGCTTGGCTGCCTCCGAGGACGCGGACAGCCAAGAGGGCGAGGGGCGCTTTGCGACCTGGACCGTCGGCGAGCTGCACGCGCTGCTCGGCCACGAGCGCGCCGAGCACGCGGCGCGCGCCTACGGCGTCGTGCGCGGCGGGAACTTCGAGGGCCGAAGCGTCTTGCACCGCCCCGTCGGCGAGATCGCGCGCGACGAGGAGCTCGAGGCGCTCCGGCTGGCGATGCTCGCGGCGCGCCGGCGCCGGCCACCGCCGGGGCGTGACGACAAGGTGATCTGCGAGTGGAACGCGATGTTCGGCGCCACGCTCGCCGAGGCCGGTCTCGCCCTTGACCGACCGGAGTGGCTGGCGGCCGCGCGAGCGCTCGCCGAGTTCCTCCTGGGCTCGCTGCGCGACGGCGAGGGACGCTGGCATCGCAGCTACCGTGACGGCCGCACGTCGGGCCTGGCGGTCGCGGCGGACTACGCGTGGCTCGTCGAGTTCTTCACGCGTCTTGGCGAGGCGACGGGCGAGGCGCGCTGGACCGCCGAGGCCGCCGTGGTGGCCCAGGACCTGGTCGAGCGCTTCAGCGCCCCCGACGGCGGCTGGTACACGACCGGCAGCGACGCCGAGGAGCTCGTCGTCCGCCCCCGGGACACCTACGACGGGGTCACCCCGGCCGCCGGCTCGGTGGCCGCCGTCGCGCTGTTGCGCCTCGGGGCGCGCCGTGGTGACGAGGCACTGCGCGAGCGGGCGATGGCGACGATCGCGGCGGCCGGGGCGAGCCTTGGCGCCGGACCGCTCGCGATGGCGCACCTTTGCTATGCCGCCGAGCTCGCCGCGGCGGGCCCGGTCGAGCTCGTGCTTCCCGGCAGGCGCGGTGAGCTGCTCGACGCGGTCGCTGGGCGCTTCCTTCCCCTTGCCGTGCTGGCCTGGGGCGAAGACGACGGCGGACCGCTGTTCTCCGGACGCCAGCCCGGCCAGGCCTATGTGTGTCGCCACAACACGTGCCTCGCGCCACTCGCCGCAGCCGATGGCCTGATCGAGGCGCTCGGGTTGGTGTCGCGATGAGCCCGGCACGAGCGCGCGCCGCCGCCCGCGTCCGGCTGGTGCGGCGCATCCGGCCCGGCACGCCCCGGGCGAGCGCGCCGGGGGCACGCCTCACCTGCGTCGTGCTCGCGGCGAGCGAGGAGGAATGGGTCGGCGTCGACGTGACCTCCGGCGCCCTCGTACGCTCCCCCGCCGGGCGCGCCGACGCCTTCGCCTCCGTTACGCCGATGGACGTGATCCGCTTCGCGCTGGCGCCCGGGGACGGCCCGGCCGATCCAGCGCGCCCCGAGGCGGTCGTGCCGGCCGAGGCCCCCGCGCGCGCCGGGCGGCTCCGGCCGCGCAGAGCGCGACGCCTCCTCGCCCGCCTCGCCGCACCCGAGCGCGACGGCGCCCCGCTCCTCGGCGCGTGGGGGCCGTCGGTCGCCTTCGTCGACCTCGACGGCTCGCACCCCTCGGTCGTCCTCGTCGGGGTCGATCGCCGCGGCCTCACGCTCCAGTGCGATCGCGATCAGCAGAGCGAGGCCGTGCTCGTCTGGGGGGGCATGCCCCAGCGCCTCCCCCTGCGCGACCCGATCGCGCTGGAGCGCGTCGGGGGCCGTCGCGGCCGCCTCGAGGGCGGGCCGCTCGAAGGCGCGCTCGGCTTCCGACCCGCGTACGCGGTCGTGGCGCTGGGCGCGGTCGAGCGCGGACACGCTCGCAAGGAGCTGCTGGCGTTGCTGTGAGGGAGCCGCCGGCGCGGCGGTGAGGAGCGGGGTGGGAGGCCTAATGGGACCGGACGGCATCGCTCTTCAACGGAGAGACTGGTCCACCGAGCCGCCGACAGGTGAGCACTACAGAAGCCCGGACCTCGAGTCCTAGGTCTAGATCGTGCCCCTGTCGGTCGGTGAGGCCTCCTTGGACGGCTGGTGGGATTGCGTGCCTCGAGCACTGAACCATTAGGAAGCTGCTGGGGTCCTCGGGCTCGACAAAGCGCCGGCGCGATGAGAGGAGCCAGATGATCTTTGTCGGAGTGGACTGGGCCGAAGCCCACCACGATGTCCATATCGAGGACGAGGGGGACAGGCGTCTTGGCGGAGGGCGGCTTCCCGAGGGCGTGGAAGGCGTCGCCCGCTTTCATGAGCTCGTCGGCGCACACGTCGAAGAGCCCGCCCGAGGTGGTGACCGGGATCGAGACGGACCGGGGACTGTTCGTCGGTGCGCTCATCGCAGCCGGCTACCTCGTCTACGCGGTGAACCCGATGTCGACGTCGCGCTATCGGGATCGCCACTCGAGCTCGGGCGCGAAATCTGACCCCGGCGACGCGAAAGTGCTCGCGGACATGGTGCGGACCGATCGTCACAACCACCGCCCGGTCTCCGGCGACTCAGAGACCGCCGAGGCGGTGAAAGTCCTCGCCCAGGCGCACCAGTCGATGATCTGGTCACGAGGTCTCAGACCAATGCGCTGCGCTCGGCGCTTCGGGAGTTCTACCCCGCCGCACTCGTCGCCTTCGAGGACCTCGCAAGTGGCGATGCGACACAAGTCCTGAGGATCGCGCCGAGCCCGGGGATCGGGAGGGGGCTCTCGCTCTCCAAGATCGCTGCTGCGCCGCGCCGGGCCGGACGCCAGCGCAACGTCGAGCGACGGGCCACCGAGATCCAAGAGGCCCTGCGATCGCCCCAGCTCGAGGGCTCCGCGGCGCTGGCCAGGGCGATGGGAGCGTCCGTGAGCGCCTTGGTGGCGGTCATCGACACCATGAACTGCGAGATCGACGCGCTCGAAAAGGAGCTCGGAACGGGTTTTGAGCAGCACCCGGCCGCCCAGGTGGTCCTCTCCCTGCCAGGACTGGGGACCATCCTCGGCGCCCGGGTGCTCGGCGAGTTCGGGGATGACCCGGACCGGCTACGCCACCGCCAAGTCTCGCAAGAACTACGCCGGCACGTCGCCCATCACCCCCGCGTCGGGCACCAAGCGTGTCGTGCTCGCCCACTACGCCCGCAACATGCGCCTTGCCGATGCGATCTACCTGTGGGCATTCGCGAGTCTCAACGCCTCGTCAGGAGCCCGCGCCTTCTACGACGCCCATCGTGACGCCGGAGACACCCACCACGCGGCCCTCAGGGCTCTCGGCAACCGGCTCGTCGGCATCCTTCATGGCTGCCTCGCCAACGGCAGCTTCTACGACGAGCACACCGCATGGGGCCACCGTTCCGAACACGAATCTGCCGAGGCAGCTTGACGAGTGGGGACGTGGGATATCTAGGCCGGCAGTGTGCCGGCGACGAGGTCCTCGGCCATCGCCCAGCCGAAGACGACGAGGCAGTCGCGCCGGTCGCGGTCGAGCTGGTTGAACAGCTCGAGCTCGTCGCCTGGCTCGATGCCGATCGGGGCGACGGCGTGGTCCAGCAGCCCCATCGCCGAGCCGTCGCCGCTGATCACGAAGCTGCGGTCCTCAAGCTGGCCGTCGCAGCCGAAGCGCTTGGCGAGCCGGCGGCCCCAGGCACGCTCCTCGCCCGTCGGCTTGTGGCCCGTGCGCGGGACGATGTCGCTCAGGCCCTCATAGGCGCGATACGCGGCGGGGTCCTGCATGCGCGTGCCCACCAGCACGTCCTCGTCGGGGAAGGCGAGCACGGCGCGGCGGTACAGGTCGCGCATCACCGCCCGCAGCGCCTCTTCGCCCTCGGCGTCGCGAGGGAAGGCGGCGACGCCGATCAGCAGGCTCGGCGTGCCCCCGATCCGCTCGAGCGTCGAGAAGGCGAAGCCGCGCAGCTCGTCGCCGATCCGCGCATGGGTGACGAGCACCCACTCCTCGCGCTGTTTGGAGAGGAAACCCACCTCATATCCGGCGCCGCCGACCGCGCAGAGGTCCGCCATCTCGGCGAGCTCTGCGTCGCTCAGTGCCGTGCAGTCCTTCGTCGCGACTTCGATCACGTGCTGCTGACCCCTTACTGCTCGACTGCGCACCGTGCCGGCGCTCTCGCCAGCGCCCCACGCCCGAGGCCGGCCGTGGCCGGCGGACGCCCGCCCGGCTCGGCCGGAACGGTGGACGGCCTCCAGTTTACGAGAACGCGCGACACCCCTGCCAAGCAGGGTGCCCGGCCGGCCCCTGGCGGGCCTCAGACCGTCACGAGCGCGTCGGGCCCGAGGATCTCCTTCAGGCCGCCCACGAAGCCGCTTCCAGGCTCGACGTTGAAGGCGGGCGGCAGCCGCAGCACCTTCTCGCCGAGGTGCAGGTGCACCGGCCGGGTGCCCGGGTGCTCGACGACGAGGGACTTCAGCCGGGCCACGAGGGACTCGGTGAGCGACTGCAGCGGCAGGCTGACCTCGATCGGGCCGGCCGACTGCTCGGCGACGAGGTTCAGCCGGCTGATCTCGCTGGCGATGATCTTGGGCTGCTCGTCACGGGGGTCGGCCCGGCCGCGCACGGCCACGATCGCGTCCTCCTCGAGGCGCGCCCCGTACTCCTGCATGGTCTTGGGGAAGACCATCACCTCGACTGCGGCCTCGAGGTCCTCGAGGATGAACGTCGCCATCAGCTCGCCGCGGCGCGTGTAGCGGCGCGAGAGGCTCGTGACGACGCCCCCGAGGACGCGCATCCCCGCACCGCCGCCCTGCTCGCCGGGCAGCGGCGTCGTCCCCGTCCCGTCGAGCAGCTCGCGGATCGTGGTGTCGGTGTGGCGCCGCAGCGAGGCCTCCATGCCGAGCAGGGGATGGTCGCTCACGTACAGCCCGAGCATCTCCTTCTCGAAGGCGAGGCGCTCCTCCTTGCGGAACTCGACGTCGGGGATCTCCCGGCGCGCCTCGGTGTAGCTCGGGGCGCCGGCGTCCTCGCTCGGCTCCTCGAGCAGCGAGAAGAGCGTCGAGATGCCTTGCTCCTCCTCGCGCCGGCGCGACAGCACGGCGTCGATGATCTCCTCGAAGACGAGGCAGAGGCCCTTTCGCGGATGGCCGAGGGAGTCGAAAGCCCCCGCCTTGATCAGCGACTCGACCGAGCGCTTGTTGAGCGCCGAGGGGTCCACCCGGCAGCAGAAGTCGAAGAAGTCGGCGAACGGCCCGCCTGCCTGGCGCTCGGCGAGGATCAAGTTGACGATCCCCTCGCCGACGTTGCGCACGGCCGACAGCCCGAAGACGATCGTCCCGATCGACGTGCTCCCTTGCGGCGCCGGCAGCGAGGTGAAGTTCGACGCCGACAGGTTGACATCGGGCACCTGCACGTTGATGCCAAGGCTGCGGGACTCGGCGAGGTAGACGGCGGTCTTGTCCTTGTCGTCTTTGACCGAGGACAAGAGCGCGGCGAGGTACTCGACCGGGTAGTTCGCCTTCAGCCAGGCCGTCTGGTAGGCGACGTAGCCGTAGCCGAACGAGTGCGACTTGTTGAACGCGTAGTCGGCGAAGGGCTCGATGATGTCGAACAGCTGGGTGCCGAGCTCCTCGCCGTAGCCCTGGTCAATGCAGCCCTTGACGAACTTCTCGCGCTCGGCCTGCATGATCGCCCGGACCTTCTTGCCGGCGGCCTTGCGGAGGTTGTCCGCCTCCTCCAGGCTGTAGCCGGCAAAGCGCTGGGCGACGCGCATGACCGACTCCTGGTAGAGCATCAGCCCGTAGGTGTCCTTCAAGATGGGCTCGATGTCGGGGTGCAGGTAGGTGAGCTCCTTGCGCCCGTTCTTTAGGTCCGGGTAGTCGCGGTGCATGTTCGCCGCCATCGGCCCGGGGCGGTACAAGGCGACGAGCGCGGCGACGTCGTCAAAGCTCGTCGGGGCGAGCGAGCGCAGCGTCTGGCGCATCGCCGCACCCTCGAGCTGGAAGACGCCGATCGAGTCGGCGCGCCGGAGCATGTCGAAGGTCTTCTCGTCATCGAGCGGGATGGCGTCGATGTCGGGCCGCTCGCCCGTGCGCACCTCGATGAGGTCGAGCGCCATCTCGATCACCGAGAGGTTGCGCAGCCCCAAGAAGTCCATCTTCAACAGCCCGAGCTCTTCGACGCCGTGCATCTCGTACTGCGTCACGATCGGCGCGTTCTCGATGCTGCCGCCCGGGTCGGGCTTGCGCTGGATCGGCAGGTACTCGGTCAGCGGCTCGTGGGTGATGACGACCGCCGCGGCATGGATGCCGTCCTGGCGGCGCAGGCCCTCGAGGCCCTTCGCGACGTCGATCACCTTGCGGGCGTCGGGGTCGGCCTCGTACATCTCCCGGAGGCTCTGGGCGGCGACGAAGCCGTCCTCGTGCCCCTCGGTCTTGTCCAGGCAGGCACCGAGGGGCGTGTCCCGCCCCATGACGAGCGGCGGCATCGCCTTGGCGATCTTGTCGCCGAGCGCGTAGGGATAGCCGAGCACGCGCGCCGCGTCGCGCACCGCAGCCCGGGCCTTGATGGTCGAGAAGGTCACGATCTGGGCGACCCGGTCCCAGCCGTAGCGCTCGGTGGCATAGCGGATCATCTCTGAGCGGTAGCGCTCGTCGAAGTCCATGTCGATGTCGGGCATCTGCTTGCGGCCCGGGTTCAAGAAGCGCTCGAACAGCAGGTCGTAGCGGATCGGGTCGAGGTCGACGATCCGCAGGCAGTAGGCGACGCAGCAACCCGCTGCCGAGCCACGGCCCGGGCCGACGCGGATGTTGGCCTTGCGCGCGTGGTCGATGAGGTCCCAGACCACGAGGAAGTAGGCGGAAAAGCCCATCGAGGAGATGACCCCGAGCTCGTAGTCGAGGCGGTCGCGGACCTCGGGCGGCAGCGAGTCGCCGTAGCGCTGGCGAGCGCCCTCGTAGGTGAGGTGGCGCAGGTACGCCGTCGCCGACTCCTCATAGGCGTCCCGGCGGAAGGCTTCTGGGACGGGGAACTGCGGCAGCATCGGCTTGCCCAGCTCGAGCTCGACGTTCGCCCGCTCGGCGATCCATAGCGTGTTGTCGCAGGACTCGGGGACCTCGGCGAACAGCTGGCGCATCTCCGCCGCGCTCTTCAGGTAGTGCTCGGCGCCGTCGAACTTGAAGCGCTTGGGGTCGTCGATCGTCGCCCCGGTCTGCACGCACAACAGCGCGTCGTGGGCGACGTGGTCCTCGCGGCGGCAGTAGTGGCTGTCGTTCGTCGCGACGAGCGGGGCGCCGATCGCCTTGGCGATCTCGATCAGCTGCGGGTTGGTGCGCCGCTGCTCGGCGAGGCCGTGGTCCTGGATCTCGATGAACAGCGAGTCCCGGCCGAAGATGTCCTGGAGCCGGGCGGCGAGCTTCTTCGCCTCGTCGAACTGGCCAGCCAGCAGGGCCTGCAAGACGACGCCGCCGAGGCAGCCGGTGGTGGCGATGAGGCCCTCGTGGTAGCGCTCGAGGAGCTCCCAGTCGACACGCGGCTTGTAGAAATAGCCCTCGAGATAGGCGTCCGAGGAGAGCTTCAACAAGTTGCGGTACCCAGTCTGGTTCTCGGCCAGCACCGTCAGGTGGTAGTAGAGCTTCTCGCCGCGCTCGCCCTCGCCGCCCGTGTCGTCGACCCGCCCGCGCCGCACGGGCCGCTCGAAACGCGAGTTGCCCGCCATGTAGGCCTCGATCCCGATGATCGGGGTGATCTCCTTGGCCCGGCACGCCTTGTAGAAGTCGAGGACTCCGTACATGTTGCCGTGGTCGGTGATGGCGAGCGCCGGCTGGCCGTCCGCCGCTGCGGCAGCGGCGACGTCTTTGACCCGGGCGGCTCCGTCGAGCATGGAGTACTCGGTGTGCTGGTGGAGATGGACGAACGAGCGGCCCCGCCGGGCGGCCGCTCCGGTGCTCTTTTCCGGCACGACCGGCGACGCCACTTCAGCCTCCACAGCTCATCCCCACGCTTCATCCACTGCCTGTGGACGAACTACACCGCTGTGGTTCGTCCCGTGCGAGCGAGACTACCGCGGGGTGCCGCGCCGGCGCGGTGGGATCGCGTCGGCGCTCGGCTCACAGGTACTGGCCGTTGCGCACCGGCGAGCTCGGGGGCTCGACGCCTTGGGGGAGGCCCTGGCGCCGCATCTCCTCGAGCTGGGCGCGGGCCGCCATCTGCTGGGCGAACAGCGTCGCCTGGATGCCGTGGAAGAGGCCTTCGAGCCAGCCGACGAGCTGGGCCTGGGCGACGCGCAGCTCGGCATCGCTCGGCTCGGGGCTCTCGAGCGGAAGGGCCAGGCGGTCGAGCTCGGCGGCGAGGTCGGGCGACAGGCCGTCGGCGAGCTCGCGCACCGAGTTCTCGTAGATGTCCCGCAGCCGCTGCCGGCTGGCGCGATCGAGCGGAGCCTGGCGGACCTCGTCGAGCAGCTGCTTGATCATCGACCCGATCCGCATCACCTTGGCGGGGTGCTCGACCGCCTCGCGACTCTCCTCGCCCTCGCTGCCGCCGGGCTGCTCGTCGCCACCGTGGGGGCCGGTCACCACGACGAGCGAGGAGTTCTGGTGGGGGATGTCACTCATGGAGCCATTCTGCCCGCCAGCGAGCGCGCGCCGGGCCGGGCGCGCTCGATCGGGCGTCGGGCTGCTTGACTGGCGCCATGCGCGTGCGACGACGGGTCCGGGTGTCCGGCCGCGTGCAGAACGTGGGGTTTCGCGCCGCGTGCCGCGCCGAGGCGCTGCGCCTCGACGTGGCCGGCTACGCCGTCAACGCCGTCGACGGGACCGTCGAGGCGGCCTTTGAGGGCGCGCCCGAGGCCGTTGCGGCGATGCTCGCCTGGTGCGAGCACGGGCCGAGGGGCGCCAGCGTCCGCGCCGTCGAGGCGATCGCGGAGGACGCGCTCGGGGCGTCCGGCTTCGAGATCGGCTGAGCGAGGCGGCTCGGAAAAGAGATCTCCCCCGGCACCCAGATGGGCACCGGGGGAGGCGCGTGCGCAGAGGAAGGGGGGAGGGGTGTCTACGCGCGGGCGACTCGGCGGAGGTCGTCGAGGGACATCTCTGCGGTGACGTTGCCACCGCACTGCTCGCAGCGGGCGGTGTGCCGCCACGAGCGCAGCAAACGCGTCCCCGAGGCGTCGAGGAAGACCACGAACGCATCGGAGTTGGGATGCAGCACCAGCCGGTCGTAGTGCCGCCACTCGGTGGCCACCGACGCATCGAGGCGCGGGCCCTTCAAGACTCGGCAGAAGCGGTGCTCTGTCGTGTCGAACAGCCAAGTGCTGTGGCAGGACTCGAGCACGAGGAACTGCTCGGGAGCCTCTTCGGCCCCGACCGATCCCAACAGCTCGAGTACGGCAAGGTCAGGACGCGCCGTACCGGCCGGCGTCGACGAGACCCTGGGCAATGGACGTTCTGTGATGCTCACGAGCTTGATCATGCCCGGACCATGCGACTTCCGAACGTCTACAGCATTGCAGTTCCGTGAAGAAGAAGGGCTGCTCGTTGGGCTTTGGCGATGTCCCAGGTGGCACGGGGTGCTGCCCGATGGGGCCAATGTGGCTCGTGTGACGAAGCCGTGGACACCGAATCCGAAGCTTACGAGCCCATCGGCGCCCTATCCGTGCCGAAACCTGCGACTGAGCAGGTGCGATCAGTCGACGAAATCCGCAGACCCGGGGTCGAGCTCGAGGCTGGTCGAATTGATGCACCACCGCTCCCCCGCCGGGCCGGGCCCATCGGGGAACAGGTGCCCGAGGTGGCCTCCGCAGCGGGCGCAGGCCACCTCGACCCGGACCATGCGGTGGCTGGTGTCCTCGCGTAGCTCAACGTGCTCGGGATCGACCGGCGCGGTGAAGCTCGGCCAGCCCGAGCCCGAGTCGTACTGGCTCGCGGCGTCGAACAACTCGGCGCCGCACCCCGCGCACCGGTAACGCCCGGGCGCGCCGGGATGGGTGTAGCGCCCCGAGAAGGGGGCGTCGGTTGCCCGCTCCCGCAGCACGCGGTACGCCTCTGGCGAAAGGCGCGACCGCCACTCCGCCTCGCTCGAGGGCAGCGCTGGCGTCGACGGGATGGCATCGTTGTCCGCTTGCGGCTCGCTCATGACCTGGCGAGGCTAGCGAACGGGGCCGGCAATCAGACGAGCGGCCAGGGGTAGCAGTGCTCCTCGAGGTCGGGGTGGGGGAAGACCGGGTGCTCGAGGAGCGCGCGCGCCCGCGCCCTGAGCGCGCGGGCCTCCCGGGGGGTGAGCAGGGCGACGAGCGGCTCGCCGAGCTCCTCGCTCAGGCGCGCGCAGGCCTCGATCACGGCGTCGGGCAGCGGCTCGCCGGCGAAGTCCCAGGCGACGGTGCGCAGCTTGGGCTGGGGATGGAAGCACAGCCCGTTGTCGATGCCCCAGATCTGGCCGTCGGCGTCGAGGAGGAAGTGGCCGCCCTTGCGGTCGGCATTGTTCGCCAGCAGGTCATAGCCGGCCACGAGCCGGAGAGCGTCGTGGCGCGCCGGCTCCTCGAGCAGGGTGAAGTAGTGCTGGGAGAAGTCGGCGTCGATGAAGCGCTGCAGCGAGCCCTCGCCAAAGGGGCCGTCGCGCAGCACCGTCTCGGGGACCACCGGGAGGCCCACGGCATCAGCGAGGCGGTACGCCGCGGCCTCGTGCCGGTACAGACCGGGAGGAAAGTCCCACAGCGATCGCTCGCCTTCGCCCGGCTTGTAGATCGCCCGCGCCTCGAGCTCGCCGCAACGGACCCACACGAGCAGCGTGATGTTCGAGCTCCAGGGCATCTGGCCCTCGATCTCGAGGTCGCCCTCGGCCAGCAGCGCCAGCCACTCGGGCGAGCTCAGGCGAGGGGCGGCCGGTGGCCGTTCGTCCGCGGGCACGCGTGGCCTCGGGGGTCGAGCGGAAAGCCGCACAATGGGCAGGGGGGGCGCCCGGACTCGACGAGTTGGGTGCCGCGGATCGCCAGCGCGGCGGCCTGCTCGCGCGACATGGCAAGGCGCGCCTCGTCGGCGTCGGCTTCGTCGCCTCCCGAGAGCTCCTCCATCAACAGCACGACGCGGTCGCTGTTCACGTCGTAGGCGACCGCCAGGGTGCCGACGACGAAGTGGACCTCCTCGAAGCGCTCGAGGTCGAGCGCCTCGTCGCCGGGGAGCTCACCGGGCCGGGGAAGGTCCTGGAGCAGCCGACCGAGCGACTCGGCGAGCGCCCCGACCTGCTGCTTTTCGACCTTCACCGTGACGAGCTGGGCGCCTTGGCGCGCCTGCAGGTAGAACTCTCGCCGACCGACCTCGCCGATGGTGCCGACGGTGACCCGCTCGGGCGCCTCGAGCTCGTAGTCCGCCCCCACCTAGACCCCCTTGTTGACTCGCGGCGCGCCGTTGGCCCGCTGCGCGCGGGCGAGCGCCGCGAGGTCCCCCGACGAGCTGGTCGTGAGCACGGACGGGGCGCCCGCGCCGTAGGCGACGACGCTGATCGAGCAGGGGGCGACCGCGATGCGCTGGACGAGGTCGAGCGGTTGGCCGAGCGCGTCGCCGATCGCGATCTTGATCGGATCCGCGTGGCTGACCACGACGATCGATTCGCCCGCGTGCTTGGCGACGAGGCGCTCGATGGCGCCGGCGATGCGTGCCCGCAGCTCGGAGAAGGACTCGCCCGAGGGAAAGCGGAACCCACTCGGATGGTGCTGGACGACGGACCACTCGGGCAGCTTGGCGAGCTCGGCCAGCGGTTTGCCGGTCCAGTCCCCGAAGTCGCACTCGAGCAGAGCGCGATCGGTGAGCGGACGCAGGTTCACGTGCTTGGCGATGGCCGCCGCCGTCTCGCGCGTGCGCTCGAGGGGCGAGGTGTACAGCGCGCTCGCCCCGACCGCGGCGAGCCGTTCACCCGCGCGGCCGGCCTCCGCGGTGCCTTGCTCGGAAAGGTGCAGGCCCGGGGTGCGACCGGGCAGGACCTTGCCGGTCGTGGGGGTGGTGCCGTGGCGCACGAAGAACACGAGGGTGGCCGGAGTTGGCTGGGCTCGTCTGCTCGGCACGGCCCCAACGTAGCGTGGAGACCGTGCGCCCCGGCCCGACGAACGAACTGGCGGCGCTCGCCAAGGAGATCACGGCGTGTTGCGCCTGTCCCCGCCTCGTCGCCTGGCGCGAAGCGGCCGCCGCGGCCCCACCGGCGCGCCACCAGGGAGAGGCCTACTGGGCTCGGCCGCTTCCTGGCTTTGGAGACCCTGAGGCCAAGGTGCTGATCGTCGGCCTCGCTCCGGCCGCACACGGCGGCAACCGCACCGGGCGAGTCTTCACCGGTGACCGCGCCGGGGACTTCCTCTTCGCCTCGCTCTTTCGCACCGGCTTTGCCAACCAGCAGGCAAGCACCGGTCCTGGGGACGGCCTGGCGCTCTCGGGCGCCTTCATCACCGGCACGCTGCGCTGCGCGCCGCCCGCCAACCGACCGCTCCCCGACGAGCAGGCGCGCTGTGCTCACTACCTCGAGCGCGAGCTGGCGCTCCTCAGCGCTGTCCGCGTGGTGGTCGCGCTCGGGGCCATCGCGCTTCGCACGGTCTGGCGCCAGGGCACCCTCGGCGCCAGCGGGCCGCTCCCCCGCTTCACCCACGGCGCCGAGTACGCGCTCGCGCGCCCGCGCCGAGGCTCGGGCGCGCGGATCGCGATCGCGTCCTATCACCCAAGCCAGCGCAACGTCTTCACCGGCCGGCTCACCGCGTTGATGCTCGACGCGGTCTTCGCTCGGGCGCGCCAGCTCAGTTCGGACTGAGGGCGAGCCGGCCGGGCGCCGGATCGGCGCCGGCGGGCCAGCGCCGCCGGCTGACCCGCGAGAGCCGGGCCATCAGCGCGACGGCACCGGGATCCTCCTCGGCCGAGCGGGCCTCGATCGCACCGTCGGCGAGCATCGCGGCGAGCAGCTCGCGTCCCCGCGGCGTGCGCACGACCGTCAAGGTCCAGTCGGGGAAGGCACCGATGCCGCCCGTCGAGATGTCCGCGTGCTCCGCCGCGAAGTCCGGACACGCCTTGCAGCCTTCGCGCGTCCAGGCGTGCGCCTCCTTGAGGGGCACCTCGTGGTAGCCGCCGTCACGGGTCCAGATCTGGAGTACACCCTTGATGTTGATCTTGGCGATCTGCTCGCGGGCGATGCCATAGCGCGCCTCGAGCAGCTCAGGGAAGAGCGCGTCATCGAAGGTCTTCGAGCAAAGGAGGCCGATCGAGAGCGCGAAGCGCCGCGCGACCTTGCCGGCCTTTCGCGCCGCCATGGCGGCGGGTACCGAGGCCTGGCAGCTCATCCCCACGAGCCCGATTCGCTCGGCGCCGGCGGCGACGGCCTCAGGGTAGGCCAGGGTGTTCGCCGAGTAGGTGTAGCGCGAGCCGGCCGCCGCCAGCACGTCGGCGCGGTCGCGTGCCACGCCGGGCACCGCTTTCCAGCCCGACGCGTCGCCATCGAGCTTTGAGACGAGGGCGGCGTCGATCACGTCGTGCTCGAGCGCGTAGATGAGGATCGCCGAGACGAGGCCGCCGTCCTGGCCGGCGGCGACGAGCTCGGGATCGGTGGCGCGCGCTAAGAACACGTCCTCGCTGACGCCGTAGACCTCCTCGTCGGTCCGGCTTCGGCCGAACAAGAAGGTGTCGAGCTCGCTCTCCCAGGAACGAAATCGCGGGCACGCTCGGGTGCACAGGGTGCAGCCGCGCTGGCCATGGGTGCAGTCCGTCGGCCCTCCCTCTTCATCGAGGTGGAAGGGGCGGTAGGTCGCGCCCTCGCTGTCGTAGCCGAGGACGTCATAGGGACAGGCGACCACGCAGCCAGCACAGCCGGTGCACAGGCCAGAGGTGACGACCTCCTGGTAGAGCTCTTTCCACTGGGGCTTCTCGGGAGGCATGGCGACTACGCCTCGAGGGCCGCGAAGACCTTGGCCGCATGCCCGTCGGCCCGGACGTTGTACCAGGCCCGTTCGATCTCGCCTCCCGGGCCGATGAGGAAGGTCGAACGGATCACGCCGAGGCTCGTGCGGCCATAGCGGGTCTTCTCCCCCCAGGCCCCGTAGGCCTCCATGACGTGGTGCTCGGGGTCGGACAGGAGGCGGACCGCCAACCCGTGGCGCTCGCGAAAGCGCCGGTGCGAGCTGGCGTCGTCGGGCGAGATGCCGAGCACGTCCACCTTGGCGGCAGCGAAGGCGTCGCTGAGCGCCGTGAACTGCTGGGCCTCGATCGTGCAGCCCGGGGTGTCGTCGCGGGGATAGAAGTAGACGACGACGCGCCGGCCGGCATAGTCCGACAGCGACACCTTGCTGCCATCCTCGTCCGCCAGGGCGAAGTCGGGTGCCCGATCGCCAGCCGCCAGCTTGGCCATGACGGCCTCCTTTCCTGGTCGCGCGCTCAGGCTAGACCCGCCCCGGCGCTGGTGAGGGGGGAATCGAGACACCACCTGGGGCCGCCGACCGGGCGGGGCGGTCCCAGGTGGCACAATGGGTGGCGACACGCTGATGACCGCTGACCCCACCACGCCAACCAACGCCTCCTTCGCCTCGCTCGGGGTCGCACCCGAGCTCGTCGCCGAGCTCGAGCGCTCCGGCATCCTCCGGCCCTTTGCGATCCAGGCGCTGACGATCGCCGACGCCCTGGCGGGTCGTGACGTGTGCGGCAAGGCCAAGACGGGCTCGGGCAAGACGCTCGCGTTCGGGCTGCCCGCCTTGATGCGATCGGGCCGCGCCCAATCCAAGCACCCCTCGACGCTCGTGCTCGTGCCGACCCGCGAACTCGCGTTACAGGTGACCGAGGTACTCGAGCCGCTCGGCGCCGCGGTCGACCGCCGGGTGCACGCCGTCTACGGCGGCGCCGATCTCGAGCAGCAGGCCAAGGGCCTGAGCCGCGGCGTCGACGTCGTCGTGGCCACGCCGGGGCGCCTCATCGATCTCGTCGACCGGCACGCCGTCTCGCTGTCGGCGATCGAGCTCCTCGTCCTCGACGAGGCAGACCGTATGGCGGACATGGGCTTCATGCCCCAGGTCGACTGGCTCTTGCGCCACATGCCCGATGGCCGCCAGACGCTGCTGTTCTCCGCGACCTTGGACTCGGCCGTCGACCAGCTCGTCCGCCGGCACCTGAGCGACCCGGTGTTCCACGAGGTGGTCTCCGACCAGCAGACCGTCGAGCAGATGGAGCACCGCTTCTTGAAGGTGCACCAGATGGACAAGGTCCGCGTGGTCGCGGCGATCGCCGAAGGTGCCGCCAAGCTGCTCGTGTTCGTGCGGACCAAGCGGGGCGCCGATCGCCTAGTCCAGGACCTGCGAGAGGTCGGCGTGGCGGCCGCCGCCATCCACGGCGACCTCCGCCAGGGCATGCGCGAGCGGGCGCTCACGCGCTTTAGCGAGGGCAAGCTGGCCGTACTGGTGGCGACCGACGTGGCGGCGCGGGGGCTCGACATCGAGGGCGTGGACGTCGTGGTGCACTACGACCCGCCGGAGGACCACAAGGCCTACCTCCACCGCTCCGGGCGTACGGCACGCGCCGGTGAGGCCGGCGTCGTCGTCACGTTGGTGCTGTGGGACCAAGAGCTCGAGGTCGAGCGCCTCCAGCGTCGCGTGGGACTGCGGCTGCCGATGGTCGAGGTCTTCTCGAACGACCCCCGCCTGAAGGATCTCCCTGCCTGGCATCCCGAGGAGGATGCGCCAGCCACGTGAGCGCCCCAGGAGACCTCGAGCTCCTCCAGCTGCGCGCCGGCGTCGACTTTTGCGTCGGCGACCAGGCGGCGACCCAGATGGCGAACTACGTCTACGCCGTGCTCGAACCTCGCCGCCACGAGGCCCTTCTCGTCGATCCCGCCTGGGCGCCCTCCGAACTGGTCGATCGCCTCGAGGCGGCGGACTACCGCCTCGTCGGCGCGGTGCTCACGCACTACCACGCTGATCACGCCGGCGGCAGCCTCGGCAGGCTCGAGGTCCCGGGCGTCGCCGAGCTCCTCGAACGGTGCGCGGTGCCGATCCACGTCCAGCGCGACGAGCTCGCCTGGCTGGAGGCTGCGAGCGGCCTGGAGCGGTCGGTTTTCACGGCACACGACGACGCGGACGTCCTGAGCGTCGGCGAAGGGGCACTCCGGCTCGTGCACACCCCCGGCCACACGCCCGGGAGCCAGTGCGTGCTCATCGGCCACCGCGCGCTCACGGGTGACACGCTCTTCCTCGACGGCTGCGGGCGGACCGACCTCCCCGGCGGGGACGCCTCCGAGCTGCATCACACGCTCACCCGTCGGATCGCCGCCTGGGAGGACTCGACGGCGATCTATCCCGGGCATGCCTACTCGCCAGTCCCCTCGGCCCCACTCGGCATGCTGCGCGCCACCAACCCGGTCCTCGCGCCGCTCGGCGAGGCCGATTGGGCGGCGCGCTTTACCGGCTGAGGGGGTCTGGCCATGGTCGAGCCCTGCTGATCCGCTCGGGCCGCTGGAGGGCACTCAGGTCGCACGGAGCCTCCGACGAGCCGGCGACCATCGTCTTGCGCTGAACGTGCATGAAGGTTCCTTGGGTCTTCCGCATGCCGAACGCAACACATGGTCGCTAGGCGACGCCGCGCCAGACAGGCGAACGCGTACAGTGGGGCACGTGAGCCAACCGGGGGGCTGGCAGCGCGACAGAGATTCGCGGAGCGCGGCCGGGCCTCGCCGTCGTCCGCGGGCCCTTCCTGATCCACACGAGGTCCTGCTCGTCGAACGCGAGGAAGAGGTCCGCTCGCTCGAAGAAGCCCTGAGGGCGGCCGCGCTCGAAGGACGAGGATCGACCCTCTACCTTGAAGGCCCCGCCGGCATCGGCAAGACCTCGCTCCTCGCCTGCGCAGCGCATCGTGCGCACGAGCGCGACTTTGGGGTCCTCTCGGCGAGGGCATCGACGCTCGGGGCCGACGCCGTGTTCGGCCTCGCCGGTGAACTGCTCGAACCCTTGCTGAGCGATGGCATCGCCGTGCCAGATCACCTACGCTCTGCGCTCCCCCCGAGCGTGCCAGAGACCCTCGCCGGGAACTGGGATGCAGGCGGCTCCCAGATGGCCCAGGCTATGGCCAGCGCGATCGCTCATCTCTACGACCTCTTGGCAGGTGCGTGTACGACGAGACCGACGGCGGTGATCGTCGACGACCTGCACTGGGCGGACCGGTCGTCGCTCCGCTTCCTCGGCCACCTCGCTCGGCGAAGCGCCGGCCTGCCGGTCGTCGTCGTCCTCGCGGCGCGGCCCAATGGTGAATGGGCGAACCCCTCACTGCGGACGATGCTGCTGCGTGACGCGCACGTGCGGCCGATGCGGCCACGGCTGTTGTCGAGGAGCGGGGTTGCCGAACTCGTGTGCACCATGACGTCGACGGCGAGCGACGCCGCTTTCACCACGGCCTGTCACCGCATGACCGGAGGCAACCCGTTCTATCTGGCCGAACTCCTCCGGACGTGCAGCGAGCGGTCGCTCTTGCCGCTGTCTACCAACGTGACCGAGATCACCAGACTCGGCGCCGAGGGAGTCGCGCTGTCCGTCGATGAACGCCTCGATCGACTCCCGCGAGAGGCTCGGTCCGTGGCAGAGGCGCTGGCAATCACCGGCGATGGCTGTCCGCCAGCTTGGATCGCCGAGCTCAGCGGGCTCGAGTTCGGGCAGGTGCTCGCGCTCACCGACGAGCTGGCCGCGGTCGCCATCCTCACGGCCACGCCCGAGCTCCGCTTCGCCCATCCGATCTTGGAAGTCGCCGTGTATGAATCGATGCCGGCTGGTCGACGCGCTGAGCTGCATCGCACCTGCGCGACGCTCGCCCACACCTCGCACCGCTCGCCGCTGCCGCACCTGCTGCGTGCCCCAGCGCCCGTCGGCGCCTGGGCGGTGGAGGCGCTACGCGAGGCAGCCTCCGAGGCCATTCGCGCCGGTGCCCCGGATGCTGCCGTCGGCTTCCTACGACGCGCGCTCGAAGAGGAGCTCAACGGGAGCGAGCGGTGCCGCATGCTCCTCGAGCTCGGCACCGCAGAGGCCCTCGCGCGGGATTCGGCGGCGCATGCTCACCTCCAGCGGGTCCTCGTGGAGTCCCAGAGCCCGGACGACCGGGTGGTCGCCGCCATGACGCTGTGGACCATGCAGTCCTTTGATGGCCGCGGCGCGGAGGGCCTCGCGATGCTGCGCTCCACCATCTCCGAGGCCCCCGGTGCACGAGCCGACCTCAGGCTGCGCCTTGAGCTCGAGCTTGCCCGCGCGACCCGGTCGCTGCGCAGTACGGCAAGCGAGGGCCGCGAGCGCATCTTGAAGCTTCGCGAGCGCCTGGACCACGGCACCGACCCACTCGCCCGCGTCGGCCTCGGGCTGGTCGCGTACGATCTCATGCTGGCGAACCGGCCCGCTGAAGAGGTGCTCAACCTGCTGCACCGCGCCCTCCCCCTCGATGACGGCGTGCTCGCCCGCGGCGAGTCCCAGCTCCTGCACTTGCCCTTCTACACCCTCATCTACTGCGAGGCGTTCACCTGGCTCGCCGAGGTAATCGCACAGTTCGAGCGAGCGACTGCACGACGCGGGGCGGCCATCGGCACGGTGATCGCTGATCTGTGGAGCGCCCTCGCCGCCTTCCGTTGCGGGCAAATGATCGAGGCGGAAGCTCGAGCCTCCCGGGCACTTGCCGGCGGGATCGAACGCTCCTGGCGGTTCGGACAGGCGGCCTCACAGTTGTTCTTGGCCGAGATCGCGATCGAGCGGGACGACCTGCGGGCCGCAGAAGCGCTCAGCCGCTCGGCATGGCGTGCCGTCACCGACGGTCCCGACCTCGACGAGAAGGGATGGGCCGACCATGTCTTGCATGCGCGATCGCTGTGGCAACTCGCGACCGGCGACGCCGAAGGAGCATTGCGGCTGTTGGAAGACGTTGGGCATCGTCACGACGAGTGGTTGGCGACCTGCCCGTCGGAGCTCGCCTGGCGCTCCAACGCCGCGCTCAGCGCCCATCAGCTGGGGGACGACAGCGCCGCCGCGACCTACGCCATCGCCGAGGTGGAGCTCGCCGGAGCCTTCGGCGCGAGGCGCGCGCTCGGCGTGGCGCTGCGGGTCCACGGTGTCGTCACGGGATCGGAAGCCTCGCTGCGCGAGGCCGTGAACGTGCTCAGGGACAGCCCCGCCCTCCTCGAGCACGCCCGTGCACTGTATGAACTCGGCCGTTGCCAGCTGCACCTCGGTCGCAGCGACGAGGCACGGGGGTGCCTGCGCCAGGCGATAGCGAGCGCCGATGAGCTCGGCGGGCTCGCGCTCGCGCGCAGGGCACGTGTCCAACTGCGCGCTGCCGGAGGCCGGCCTCGCCGGCCCTCGCCCGAGTCGCCCCGCTTGTCCTCCGCCGAGGCGAAAGCGGCTCACCTGGCCGCGAGCGGAATATCGAACCCCGAGGTCGCGGAAGCGCTAGGCCTCAGCCGACGGACCGTTGAATCCCATCTCTACAGCGCTTTCAAGAAGCTCGGGATACGATCGCGCACTGAGCTCGCCAGTGCCCTCGCGTCGTCGGGTGGCCCGGCGCCGGATCAGCGGCGCTGATGGAAAGCGGTGTGCTGCGCACACAGCCGACCGGACCTTGCTGCAGGCCCCCCAACGACCCGAAAACCCTGGATTCCTGGAATCCGCTGGCGCTCCGCAGGCACCCTGCCGATCGTGGCGAACGCTGCCTGGTCTGCACCCGCTCGATTCCGCGCAAGCGAGCCTCAATAAGCAAGATAGAGCGGCTGCGCCGTACGGGCCCCATTCACCACGAGCATCAGCAGCGTGACCCGAATGATTCGCCGCTTGGGCCCGAAGAGTAGCGAGCGCCCGAGCGCGGTCAAGGTGAGCTTGAGCGTGCGCACCTGTGATTCGGCAAGACTGAAGTTCGCCCTCGCGAGGATCAGGTGCACGTAGCGCTTGCGGCCGTTGACAAGAACTGGTCGGCCATTCGTCATGGCGAGGCGAGCAACGCTGAGCGTCGCTGCTCCTCGGCAAGTGGAACCTCGCTCACAACGCAGGTCGGCAGCGACCATAGTCGTCGTCACCGTCGCACGAGCCCGCAGCACCGTGACGTGTGGTGCAGACGCAACGACGAACGCGGGATCGGCTAAGAACGTGACTGTCACGGCACCGTCGGTCGTCGCGACGCCGACGGGGATGAGCGCACCCGTGGCGCTGACTTCGTACACGATGTCACCAGCGACAATTGCGGGATCGTGGATCGTCAGCGAGATCGGTGCCGCGGCTCTCGGTGCTGAACCCTTCGACGTCTGCCACGAGACAGCGAACGAGGTGACGTAGACATCGGTGCTCGGGATGGCAGTCGTGATCGGGGTCGCGTTGACGACCGGAGTGACGCTCACTGTGGTTCCTGGTGGGAGCGCTCCAGCGGGCACGTCCACCGTCGATGACACGTTGCCAAGCTTTGAGGTGATTGTCGTCTCATGAGATGAGCTCGCGACACCTACAGTCGGCTTGCCGAAGGCTGCCGGCGGGATTGAACGCGGCAACTCGGGCAGCGTGGCCGGCGGCACAAGCGGGCCCGGCGGGGGCGGGCTCGACGCCACGGGTGTGCTCTCCGCGCCACCACCGTGGGACACATCGGTTCCCAAGCCCGGAGCAGCGCTGGCGCCCTGCCCGACCGTGGGACCGCTCGCGGCAGCAACCGTGAGGGTGAAGGTCCAGGTACCGGTGTCGACCCCGTCGGTGTCGCTGCCGGTGACCGTGTAGTTGCCCACCGGGAGCGAGCTCGGGGCCGTGACGGCGCCGGACGAGGAAACGACGAGATCGGCCGCGTCCGCCGAGTGCGCCTCAACGAAGGTCACCGGGTTGCCGTTCGAGTCGGTGACCGCGAGCTGTCCGCTGTAGCCCTTACCTTCCTGTGTAGTCGCGGCAGTGAGCGGGCGCTGGGCGAGCGTCGTCGGAGGGCGGACCGTCAGTGCAAACGTCCAGTCACCGACGTTGCCCAACGCGTCGGTGGCGGTGCCTGACAGCGCATAGGTTCCCGAAGACACTCCACTCGACGCGCCGATCGCGCCCGATGGCGACACCGTGAGCGCGGAGGTATCACCCGCGGTTGGCGCATAGGTCAGCGAACCCGTGGCGCCCGACAT
>JAJZBI010000043.1 GCA_021798985.1 Actinomycetes bacterium | reverse complement strand
GACAACGCTCGGTCGTTCACGCCCACGAGGCGATCACGACGAACTACATCGCTACGCGAGCGGTCATCTTCGTCGCCGCTCCTGCGTCGGCAGGCACATCGGCAACCGGGTGAACGAGGGAGGCTAGCGCCAGGAAGTGGCAGTTGGTATGAGGTAAGCGCGGCGCGCACTGGCCCGAACACCCCCGGCGAGGTGTTCTCCGCGGCAGCCCAACACGGCCGACACGACGTCGCCGACGAGGGCGAGACCGTCTAGGGTGCCCTCGTCGCGCTGCTTGGCGAGGCAGCGACGATCTGTATTTCCCTGTCGGCTCGTGACGGAGAGGACCGAGGAGATCGAGGCCATGCGGGCGAAGCTTGGTTGGAGAGGAACGGGAGCCGCCGCCGTCGTTGCGACCGGCGCCTTGCTTGGCGGGTTGCTGGTCGCGCGCCCAGCCGCTGCTGCGACGGTCGCCTACGAGATCGTCGCGGCGGGCAGCCCTCAGTACTTCACCGTCACCTCGACGGTGACCTCGCTGCGAGTGACGCTCGATGGCGCCTCGGGTGGCGACGGGGAGTCGGCGACTCCGCAGGGTCCCGGTGCGCTCGGCGGGCTCGGCGCGGAGGTCTCGGCGAGGATCGTGATGGGCCACGGGATCCGCGTGGGCGATCAGTTGGCGCTGTACCCAGGGCTGAAGGGCAGCAGTGTCGACTACGGCAACCCGCTCGCCGGCGGTGCTGGGGGCCCCGGCACCCCGAGGCAGGGCGCGGGCGGCGGCCGCGGCGGAGGCGGATCGGGCCTGTACGACGTGACCTCGCATCGCTGGCTCCTCGTCGCCGGAGGCGGCGGGGGCGCGAGCGGCACCGGCGCCTACGACTCGGGCGGGGTGCCGGGCGCCAATGCGGACGCACCGGGCCGCTCCAGCCGCGATGGGACCGGCGGGTCGCTGAACGCCCCGTGTCCCGAGCTCGGTGCCGACGCCGCTCGCCTGGTGGGCGGTGCCGGCGGTGCCTCGGGGTCGGGCCTGTTCGACGGCGGCGGCGGCGGCGGCGGCGGCGGCTGCTACGGCGGCTCGGGCGGCGCGGCGGGCGGGTTCGGCTCGGCGGGGGGGAGCGGAGCCGGCGGCCGGAGCTGGAACTTCGCCGAGGCGCTCGACGTCACCCACGGCCTCGCGCCCCGCGGCAACGGGCTGGTCAAGCTCGTCATCTCCCGCTACCAGGAGCCGCCGCCGAGCATCCTCAGCCCCGACCACTTCGACCTCACGGTCGGCCAGCCGGTCATCGCCGACTTCGTGTCCGCGGGAACCCCACCGCCAGACCTGCACGTGTCGGGCACGTTCCCCGAGGGTGTGACGTTCTTCATCCCCGCGTTCTCGGGTCGCGGAGAGATCCGGGGGATCCCGGCGCCCGGCAGCGAGGGCACCTACCAGATCACCATTCGCGCGAAGAACGACTTCGGCGAGGCGACGCAGACCTTCACCTTGACGGTCCATGCGCCTTAGCCGCTCGTCGTGATCCCGCCGTTCGTCTCGCTCGAGGCGGCGCGCTCTGCGAACGCCGTGCTCGCCGACGTGCGCTGGTACCTCGACGGGCGTTCGGGGCGCGCCGCCTATGACGCCGGGCATCTCGCCGGCGCCGTCTTCGTCGACCTTGAGCGGGTGCTCGCTGGACTGCCCTCGCCCGATGCCGGCCGCCACCCGCTGCCAGATCCCGAGCGCTTCGCGGCGGGCCTCGGCGCGATCGGCATCGGCGAGGACGACCGCGTCGTCGCCTACGACGACGCCGGCGGGGTGATCGCGGCGCGCCTCGTCTACCTGCTGCGCATCACCGGCCACGACGCAGCGCTCTTGGACGGCGGGCTCGGCGCCGGTATGAGCCCGCTCGAGCGCGTGGTCACCGAGCGGCCCCCCAAGGCCTTCGCGCCCCGCCCGTGGCCCGAGGCGGCGATCGCGGCGATCGAGGACGTGCTGGCGGGCGACGCCGTGGTGATCGACGCCCGGGATGCGTCCCGCTTTTCGGGCGAGGTGGAGCCGGTCGATCCCCGCGCCGGCCACATCCCGGGGGCAAAGAGCCTGCCCTGCCGTGACCACGTCGATGAAAGCGGCCGGCTCCGACCCGCGCCGGTGCTGCGCGAGCGCCTGGCGGCGGTCGGGATCGAGGAACACGACACCCCGGTCATCTCCTACTGCGGCTCGGGCATCACGGCGTGTCACAACCTGCTCGTCCTCGAGCAGCTCGGCTTTGCGAACACCCGGCTGTATCCGGGCTCGTGGTCCCAGTACTCCTGGAGGCACGACCTTCCCGTCGCGACCGGCGAGGCGTGAGGCCGAGCCTCCGCCTCGCCGGTCGACGGGCTCAGACCGCTTCGGCGAGGCGCGTGGCCTGGGCCTCGTCCAAGGTGATGGTCGCGGCGGCGATGTTCTCCTCGACGTGGGCGACCGAGGAGGTGCCCGGGATCGGCAGCATCACCGGCGAACGCTGGAGCAACCAGGCGAGGGCCAGCTGGGCGGGGGCGTGGCCCGTCTCCTTGGCCATGGCATCGAGCGGGCCGCCCGGCTGGGCGAGCTGACCGGTGGCGATCGGGAACCAGGGGATGAAGCCGATGTTCGCCTCCTCGCACGCCTCGAGCACGTCCTCGGAGTGACGGTTGGCGACGTTGTAGAGGTTCTGCACGCTCGCCACGTTGGCGAGCTTGCGGGCCGCCTCGAGCTCGTCGACGGAGACCTCCGACAGGCCGATGTGGCGGATCTTGCCCTCGCGCTGCAGCGCGACGAGCTCGCCGAGCTGGTCCTCGAGCGGCACCTTGGCGTCGATGCGGTGGAGCTGGAACAGGTCGATCCGCTCGAGGCGCAGGCGTCGCAGGCTCATCTCGGCCTCCTGACGCAGGTACTCGGGACGCCCGACGGGGTGCCACTCGCCCGGGCCGGTGCGCACGAGCCCCGCCTTGGTGGCGATGACGAGCTCGGTCGGATAGGGGTGCAGCGCCTTTTGGATGAGCTCCTCGCTCACGTAGGGGCCGTAGGAGTCGGCGGTGTCGATGAAGGTGACGCCGAGCTCGACGGCGCGGCGCAGCACGCGCATGGACTCCTCGGGGTCGCGGGGATCGCCCCAGATGCCCGGGCCGGTGATCTGCATGGCGCCGTAGCCGAGGCGCACGACCGGCAGGTCGCCGCCGATCGAGAAGGTGCCGCTCAGGCTCGCGGGACGGTTCGGGTCAGGGCTCATCGCTCGGCTCCTCAGCAATCGATCCGCCCGGTCGGGGCGGGGCGGGCGCGAACGCGCGACAGGCGCGTTCCCGGCTCGGGTGCGTGCCTTGAGGCTAACGCCGCGGCCTTCGGCTCCGTCCGGGCGCGGTCGCGGCCATACTCTGACGATGGCCGACGTGGAGATGAGCGAGCGCTTCGCGCACGCGGCGAATGCCGCGGTGGACGCGCTCTTGGCCTTCTCGCCCGAGCGCGCCACCGAGCTCGGTGACCACCGCTTCGACGACCAGATCGCCGACCTCTCCCTCGCCGGCCTCGAGGACGGCGCCCGCCGGCTCGCTTCCCATCGACGGGCACTCGCCGAGATCCCCGCCGAGGCACTCGGGCCAGAGGACCGCGTCGACCAGGCGATGCTGCTCGGCGAGCTCGACCGCCTCGCCTTTGAGATCGGCGAGCTCGCGCCGCTCACCTGGGACCCGCTCGCCTACGACATCGGCGATCTCTTCCATCCGCTGTTGACCCGCGACGTGCTGGCGGTGCCGGTGCGCCTCCAGGCCATCGCCAAGCGCCTCGCCGCGCTCCCCGGGCGCCTCGCGCTCGCCATCGCCCAGCTCGAGGCGCCACCGCTCGTGCACGTCGAGACGGCGCTCGCCCAGCATCCCGGCACCGTCGCGATGGTGCGGGACGAGGTGGACCGCCTGCTCGCCGAGGCGCCCGCGCTCGAGGCGGTGGTCCGCCCCGCCCAGGAGGCCGCGCTCGGGGCCCTCGAGTCCTACCGCGCCCATCTCGAGGGGCTCCTCGCCGGGGCGCATCGCGACCCGCGCCTTGGCGAAGCGCGCTTCGCGCGCCGCTTGGCGCTCACCTTGGGCGCTTCGCACTCGCCCGCCGAGGTCCTGAGAGCGGCCAGCGAGCACCTGGCGGCGATCGAGGACGAGCTCGCCGAGGTGGCGGCGGCCTTTGTCGGGCATGGGGGCGAGCGCGCGCAGGTGATCCGCGAGGCGCTCGGGGCCGTCGGCCGGGCCGCGCCCGACGATGCCAGCGTCGTCCCGCTGGCCATCGCCGCGCTGTCGAGCTGCACGGCCGCGGTGCGCGAGCTCGGCCTTCTCGCCGTGCCGGAGGAGGCCATCGGGGTCGAGGTGATGCCCGAGTTCCGCCGCGGGGTCGCCGTCGCCTACTGCGAGCCGGCCGGCCCGCTCGAGCAGGGCGGCCGGAGCCACTTCGCGATCGCCCCAGCGCCGGCGGACTGGGACGCGACGCGGCGCGCCTCGTTCTACCGGGAGTACAACGAGGCGATGCTCGTGAACCTGACGGTGCACGAGGCGATGCCGGGCCACGCCCTCCAGCTCATCCACGCTCGGCGATTCGTCGGCTCCTCGCCCGCCCGCCAGGTTCTGGCCAGCGGGACCTTCGTCGAGGGCTGGGCGGTGCACGCCGAGCGTCTGATGGCCGAGGCCGGCCTCGGTGGCCTCCCCGTCCGCCTCCAGCAGCTGAAGATGCAGCTGCGCAGCACGATCAACGCCATCTTGGACGTCTCGGTGCACGCCGGCGCGCTCGATGAGCAGGGGGCCCTCGCGCTGATGATGGGCCGCGGGTACCAAGAAGAGGGCGAGGCGCGCGGCAAGTGGCGCCGGGCGTGCCTCACCTCAACCCAGCTGTCGACCTACTTCGTCGGTTACCACGCCCTCGCACCGATCCTCCAGCGCGTTTCGGCCACCGGCCGCTACGACGAGGTGCTGGCGCACGGCTCACCGCCCCCGCACCTCTTGGCGGACCTGCTCGCGCCCTGAGTCTCAGCTCACCTTGGGGCGCAGCTCGCGCCGGGGAAGGTCGCGCACGTCGCGCACCGCCAGGACGGCCAGGGTGAGGACGAGGCAGGCGATGCTCGAGGACCACAGCGCCACCTTGATGCCGATGGCCGCGGCGATCGGCCCGGCGATCAAGAAGCCGGCGGGCAAGAGCGCGGTCGAGCCCAGCCAGTCGTACGCGCTGACCCGCGAGAGGACCTCGGGCGGCACCTCATTCTGCATCGTCGTCTCCCACTGGGTGCCAAAGACGGCAAAGCCCGCTCCGCCGATGAAGATCACGACAACGATCACGGGCACGGGGGCGGGGATGGCGAAGAGCGCCGGGACGGGCACGAAGGGCAGCGTGGCGAGCGTTGCCACATACAGCGGGCGGCGTGGCCGCCAGTGCAGGGCGAGGATCCCACCGAGCACCGAGCCGAGGCCGAAGGAGGCGAGGATGAGGCCCCAGGCGGTGGCCCCGCCGAGCTCGTCCTTCGCGACCACGGCGCCGAGGACGAACAGCGGGGCCAGCACGACGAGGTGCCACAGCCCGAACTCGGCGACGATCGACCACAGCCACCGCCGGGAGATGAAGCTGTCCCAGCCCTCGCGCAGGTCCCGGAGCATCGAGGTGGCGCCGGTACGCGCCTGGTGGGAGACGGCGAGGCGCACCAAGGTGAGGGCACTGATGGCGAAGCTGGCGGCGTCCACGGCGACCGCCGACCCGGCACCGCCGAGCGCGACAAGGCCGCCGGCGATCGCCGGTCCGATCACACCGCCGAGGGCGAGGGAGATCCCGCGCAGCGCGTTCGCCGCCTGCAGCTCCTCGCCCGAGAGCAGCTGGGGCAAGAGCCCGGTCATCGCCGGGTTGAAGAAGGCCGCACCGGCGCCCCATGCCGCAGATAAGAGGGCTAGGGCGAGCACCGAGACGTGGTCGGTGAACAACAAGACGGCGACGGCGGACTGGACGACAAAGCGCAGCGCGTCGGCGCTCAACATGACGAGGCGCCGCGGCAGGCGGTCGGCGACGGCGCCGCCGAAGAGCAAGAAGATGACCATGGCGGCGGTCCCCGCCCCCAGCACGTCGCCGACCTGGCGGGCGTTTCCGTGGTGGTTGAGCACGGCGAAGGTGATGGCGACCGGCGTCATCTGGTCGCCGAGGTTCGACAGGCTCTGGCCGATGAACAACAGCCGGAAGTTGCGGTCGGCGAGCGCGGCGAGGCGGGAGGGCAGCCGCATGGGCGACGACGCTACGCCATCGCCGAGCGCGTTCGGTTCAGCGGCTGGCGCATCCGGCGCTCGCCTGCCGGCTGGCGCGCGCTGCGCTCGGCAGGAGCTGTTGCACCGCCTGCAACAGGGCGCAGTGGCGATCCGAGAGCGGGGCGAGCAGCCGCCCATTGATGCTGAGGGCGACCTCGGCGCCGCACTGGTGACCAACCAGTTGCTCGGTTCTGTGGTGGGTGCGCACCTGGAGGCGATACAGGATGGTGTCCTCCATACATTCGAGGTGCGATGGGCCCTCGGTCAGGGAATTGGCGAGCGCCGCCAGGTGCGCGAGTGCTGCCTGACCGATCGCCTCGCGAACCGGACCCCTCGGCGCCGCGGCGAGCGACAGCTGGCGATAGCCCGTCAAGGTGGCGTGCCCGGAAGAGGAGAGGCGCGCTCCCGCTGGCCGCAACGGCACCCAGACGACCTGCGCGTCGACGCGCAGCACGGTGGTGTCTCGCGCCGCTGTTCTGGCGGTGTAGACGAGGTGGGCGAGGTAGACGTGCGGGTTGTCGATCGAGAGCGCCTCCGACACGAAGAACTGGACGGCTCCCCGCCCCGAGCCTGAGCCGATCGAGGACAACGTCGCGCCCTTGGCGAGGTGGCCGCGGAGGTAGGCCTGGACGAGCGCGGGACCGCTCGTCGCCGTCACGCAGCGGTCAGCGTCGGTGACCGGCGCGATGCCGACGAGCTCACCGGGTGCCTTGGCCATCTCGCCGCCCCGGGCACCACAGGGCCGCGCACCGGGCGGGAGCGGGGCGAGCGCAAGCAGCCGGTGGGCGAGGGCGCCCGGCGAGCTGGTCGGGCGGGCGGCCCACGACGCGGCGCTCGGGGGGAGCGCGGTCGCGCCGAGGAGCAGGGCGGTGAACAGGCCGGCACGAGCGAGGTGGCGCATCGCAGCATTGTGGTGCCGGCTCGTCAGCCATGGGTCGCGCATCGCTGCGCCACCCTCCCTGGATCGAGACGGCGGGTCTGTTGATCAGATCCCCGCAATCCGAGTCCGGTGCCGGGCGTTCCCGGTGCACCCAGGGTCATCTCGTCGATGGCGCCGATTCGGAGTGGGCGCTCGTGCTGTCTCGCCACGCTGCCCCGACGTTCTGGGCTCGAAAAGCCGCCGATCGGCCGCCATCGGCAAAGTGGGTGCACTCTGCACCCATTTGATGGTAAGATCGGGCGGTGGCCAGAGTGATCCAGATCCGAGACGTCCCCGATGACGTGCACGAGGCGTTGGCGAAGGCGGCCGAGGCCGAGAAGCTCTCGTTGAACCGATACGTCCTTCGTGAACTCGAACATCTGGCCCACCGCGCCCAAGCCGTAGCACGCAACGCCCGAGTCATTACCGAGACGAGAGCACGGATCCCCAGGAAGGTGGCACGCGCGAACATCCTCGCTGCGGTGCAGGAGGGCCGCGACGAGTGAGGGTGGTCGACGCCGGTGTGCTCGTCGGTGTGCTCGTCGGTGATCTTGAACCCGAGGCGCTCGGCGACGAGGAGTTGGTGGCACCGCACCTGATCGACAGCGAGGTCACGCACGTGTTGCGACGGTTAGCTCACCAAGGGGACTTGACCGACGACGCGGCGACCGCTGCAATGGACGGTTTCGTGCGGCTCAGTCTCACTCGGTTTCCGGCGGACTGGCTTCGAGGCCGGATGTGGTCGCTACGCCACAACCTTTCTGCGTACGACGCCACCTACGTCGCGCTCGCGGAAATGCTGCCGGCCACGTCGCTGCTGACGACCGACGCGAGCCTGGCAGCGGCTCCCGGCATCCAATGCCTGGTGGACGTTTTGTAACGGAACGCTTCGCCGTCTTCGCCGCCCCGAGTGCCGAGTCGGTGCGCTGCGAGCGTCTCGCTCGTGCGTAGGCGGGCGGCGCGGATCATCGGGTACTTCGAGCGGGCGCCGCTACGCCTGATCGGCGACTGCGGTACGAAATCACTCTGGTGAGGCGATCCGGCCGCTCCGTTGGCTCGGACGCGTCGAAACAGGACAGCAGCGCCTGGTGGATCGCGCAGCGGGTCGCTTCGTCTTCGGAGATCTCGTGCCCGCTGGCAACGCCCTGGCGGTGGTCGTGACGTCTCCGGGTCGCTGCGGCGTGGTCGTCTCCTCCAGCCGATGGTCTCCCGGTGGCCGTGGCGGCATTGAGCTGACTTGGCGGTCGCCAGAATCAGAGGGCGACGTCCCTGCCGGTGCGGGCGGACTCGTAGGCGGCGAGGACGAAGTTCAATGCCGCGAGGCCGTCCTCGCCGCGGATCTCTGGCACGCGGTCGTTGACGATCGCGTCGACGACGTCTGCGATCTGGAGCCGGTGGGCGGTCTCGCCGAGGTTGCGTGAGCCGAGCGCGGCCGAGGCGAGGGTGCCCGAGACAACCTCGGTGACCTTGCCGAGCAGCTGCTCGTCCTGGTCCCAGTCGCGCACCGAGCCGGCCTCGAGGACCACGTTCGCCGCCGTCCCACTGACTGCGACGGTCTCTGGCGACCCAGGGAAGCTCGCCGTCGTGGCGCTCAGCACGCCGAGCACCCCAGAGGAGAAGGCGATGTTGGCGACGAGCAGGTCCTCGGCCTCCATCTGATGGGCGGCGGTCGTGGCGCGGGCGAAGACCGAGCGCGCGGGTCCGAGCAGGTGCAAGAGCAGATCGACGGTGTGGATGCCCTGGTTCATCAGCGCGCCGCCGTCTTGCGCGTAGGTGCCGCGCCAGGCGTCCTGGTCGTAGTAGGCCTGCGAGCGATACCACCACACGCGGCCCTCTGCCAGCAGGACCTTGCCGAGCGCGTCGGCCTCGAGCGCGGCCTTGAGGCGGCGGACCCCGGGGTCGAATCGGTGCTGGGAGATCACCGACAAGACGACCCCGGCCCGGTCGCAGGCCTTGATCAGCGCCTCGGCGGCGTCGGTGGTCGTGTCGATCGGCTTCTCGACGATGACGTGGCGCCCGGCCTCGGCGATCTGGGTGCCGAGCTCACCGTGGGTGCCGCTCGGGGTACAGACGCTGACGAGGTCGATGCCGGGGACCGCCAGCAGCTCCTCGAGGCTGGCGCACGCCGGCACCCCGTGCTCGGCGGCGAGCGCCTCGGCGCGCTCCTTGTTGATGTCGCAGACCGCGACCAGCTCGGCCGACTCGATGCCGCGGATTGCTCGGGCGTGGAGCGGGCCGATCGTGCCGCAGCCCACCAGGCCAATACCGACGTTTCGTCTCGTGCTCATGGTGTCATCCTCGCCGCGCCGTCACCTGGTCCGCACGGCGCGGCGCGAGCGCCCGCACGGCTCAGTAGTTCCCCGTTGTCGTGATGCGGTTGTCGGAGAAGCCGGTCACCGATGCCGACTTCTCATAAAAGTGCGGCGCCCGCTCCAACAGGCCCTGTTGGGTGGCGAAGGGGTCCTTGCCAGAAAGCGGGAGGCGAACCGTCTCGTCGGTGATCGCGGCCTTGTAGATGGCGTTGATGAGCTCGATGGTGCGCCGTCCTTGGATGCCGTCGATCAGGGGCGCGCCGCCCGTCTCGAGTGCCCGCAGCACGTCGTCGATCTGGCCCGGGTGCCCCTCGTACTCGAGCGGGGCGATCTGCTCATAGCGCGCGGTCAGCTCGGCCTCGAAGGCCTCGTCGCGCTCGGGGAAGCCGTTCTCGAGCGAGCGCGACGCGTAGCAGGAGTACGGCGCGGCGATCTTGGCCCGCTCGCCCTGGAAGACGAGCTTTTGCTCCTGGCCGTGGTGCACGACCGAGCAGGTGAGCTGGCCGAGCGCGCCGGTCGGGAAGCGCAGGAGGATCGTCGAGAGGTCCTCGACCTCAGAGTTGTCATGGGACAGGTTCGCCATCACGGCGCGCACCTCGCTCGGCACGCCCATCATCCACAACAACAGATCGACGTGGTGCACTGCGTGGTTGAGCGTGCAGCCGCCGCCCTCGCTCTCCCAGGTCCCGCGCCACCAAAGGTCGTAGTAGCTGTGGCCGCGCCACCACAGCGACTCGACCTGGGCGTGCAGCACCTTGCCCACCGCGCCCTGCTCGAGGAGGTCGTGCAGGCGCATCATCTCGGTGCGGAAGCGGTTCTGGGCGACGACCGAGAGCATCTTGCCGCTTGATCGCTGGGCGGCGATCATCGCGTCGCACTCGTCGAGACCGGGCGCCATGGGCTTTTCGACGAGCACGTTGCACCCGGCGTTCAGCGCGTCGATGGCGATCTCGGCATGGGTGCCCGGCGGGGTGCAGATCGAGACGAGGTCGACGTCGGCGTGCTCGAGCAGGCTGCGGTGGTCCGGGTAGCAGGTGGCTGACAGCCCGAAGCGCTCGGCCCCGGCTTCGGCCTTGCCCTCGACGATGTCGCAGAGCGCCACGACCTCGGCCCGGTCCGAGAAGGTCTGGTACGCGCCGAGATGTGCCGCAGAGATGTTGCCAATCCCGATCACTCCGACCTTGATCATCGCTACATCCCGCCTCTCGAACATTGGCCGCGTCGTTGTGCCATGCTAGTATATCAGTGAGCCGAGCGGCCTTCGCCGGCCCCGAAGCCTGAAGAGAAGGGTGCGATGCTGCGAATCGCCGCCGGGCAGGCCGCCCGACCGACCGAGGAGTACCTGCGCTTCGCCGCGCAGCTTGGCCTGACCTCCGTGCAGTTCAACACGCCCGACCTGCCCGGCGACAAGCGCTGGGAGGTCGAGGACCTCGTCGCGCTGCGCAAGCGCTGTGAGTCCTTTGGCCTTGTCCTCGAGGCGATCGAGAACATCCCGGTCGCGTTCTACCTGAACTCGATGCTCGGCCGCCCCGGGCGCGACGAGGAGATCGAGCACGTGCGTGCCACGATCGCCAACATCGGCAAGGCGGAGATCCCGGTCCTTGGCTACTGCTTCATGCCGCAGTCGGTCTGGCGCACCTCGCTCACCCCGACCGGGCGCGGCGGGGCGGTGGTGAGCGGCTTTGACGCCGCGGTGGCGGCCGATCCGAGCCGGCGCAACGAGGTGCTCGTCGCTCGGCGCGACCTTCGCGTCGAGGACGCCAAGGACTCCTGGACCGCCGGGTCCCACATCGTCTCGGACGTGTCGGTCTCAGAAGAGCAGATGTGGGACAACTACGCCTACTTCATGGCGGGGATCATCCCCGCCGCCGAAGAGGCCGGGATCCGCCTCGCGCTGCACCCCGACGACCCGCCGGTCCCCGAGCTCGACGGCGTAGGGCGGCTGTTTCGCAGCGTCGAGGCTTTGCGGCGCGCCGCAAAGATCGCCTCGAGCCCGGCGTGGGGGCTCGATCTGTGCCTCGGCACCGTGTCGGAGATGGGCGGCGAGGCGGCCGTCTTCGACGCCATCGACTTCTTCGGTCCGCGCAACGAGATCGTCTACGTCCATTTGCGCGACGTGCACGGCCATGGCGACTCCTTCGTCGAGTGCTTCCTCGGCGAGGGCAACTACGACCCCGTAGCGGTGCTCGAGCGCCTGATCGATGTCGGCTTCGACGGCTTTTTGCTCGACGACCACACGCCGCTGCTCGTGAACGACTCGCCCTATGGCCACCGGGGCCGGGCGCACGCAATCGGCTACATGCAAGGCGTGCTCGACGTCTTGGGGCGCGGGGGCGGGGATGGCGCCAAGGCGCCTCGCGCACAGCGTTCGAGCGTGGCGAGCTCGCTCGACGCGCCGGTGGGCGCGGGGGCAGCTGAGCGCTTGGCCGGCACGCGGCCGAGGCGTGTCGCCGCGGTTCCGGCAGGCTCGGGCGCTCAGTTGCGAGCGCTGCGCAACGCCACGTCCAAGGTGACGAGCTCGATGGTCTCGCCGGCGTCAGTCTCGGGGGCGAAGTAGTCCGGATAGCGCGCCGACATCTTCGGCAGGACGCGCAGCACGTTGCGCAGGTGGCCCCGCATCACCTCCTCCGCCTCGTGTTGATGGCGGGCGCCGAGGTGCTCGAGGATCAGCTCGTGCTCGTGCACCATGCGCTGCATGGTCTTCGGCTCGGGAAGGCTGAGTGCGCGCACCCGGTCGAGATGCGCCCGGGCGGTGTCGGCGATGCGCCCTAGGCTGTCGAAGCCGCTGAGCGCGCTGAGCGCGCGGTGGAAGCGCTGGTCGGACTCGAAGAACGCGGCGAAGTCGCGGTCGTGGATGGCGCGCTCTTGGCTGGTCACCTGGTGCTGCAGGCCCGAAAGCGGCAGCGGCTCGTCGCGCTCGAAGGTCAGCTTGAGTGCCGAGCGCTCGAGCAGCTCGCGGACGAACTGCGCCTCGCGCACGCGCCGCACCGAGATCCGCGACGTCTCGGTTCCCTGCTGGGGGCGGACGATCACGAGGCCGTCGTCAGACAGCCGTTGCAGCGCCTCGCGCACCGGGGTACGGCTGACGCCGAGGACGCCCGCCAGCTCCTTTTCTGACAGCGAGTGGCCGGGCGGGATCTCGCACAAGATGATCGCCCGGCGCAGGCGGCGGTAGACCTGGCCGCGAGCCGATCGCTCTCTCGGCGCCTCGTCGTACCAGTCGTCGTCACTGATCGGGCTGAGCAGGCTGGAGCGCGAGGCGCCGACGTCGCCGCCGTCTCCGATTGGCTCGAGAACACTCACGCTTTGAGGGTAATCGAAGAAATGTTCGCGACCGCGGCTCCGCCGACCGGTCGAGGCCGGCGGAGCCGCAGCGGACGGGCGAGATCGTGGAGGCGTCGCGTCCGCCGATCAGAGCGGCAGCGTGACCGGCGTCTCGCGCTGGGCCGACGCGTAGACGGCGAGCACGAGTTCGAGCGCCTCGCGGGCTGCGGTGCCGGTCATCAAGGGCTCGCGGTCCTCATCGATCGCCGCCAGCAGGTCCGCGATCTGCGCGGTGTGCGCGTCGTTGCCGATGGCCTTGGGGTCGGCGGCCGCAGAGGTTGACGCCTGTTGCCGTTCGCTCACGCGCGTGCCGTAGCTTCCGAGCTCGCCGTGATCCGCGAGGAGCTCGCGCACCACGATCTGTCCGTCCTCGATCACGACGGTTCCCTCGGTGCCGCTGATCTCGAGGCGCTCGCTGAAGCCGGGGAAGATTGCGGTGCTCGCCTCGAGCGTGCCGACCGCGCCTGAGGCGAAGCGGATCACCGCCAAGGCGACGTCTTCGACCTCGATGTCGTGGTTCGCCGTCGCACAGATCGCCCGCACCTCGGCGACCGGACCCATGCACCAGCGCAACAGGTCGGTGTAGTGCACGCCCTGGTTCATCAGCGCGCCACCACCGTCGAGCTTCCAGGTGCCTCGCCAGTCCCCGCTGTCGTAGTAGGCCTGGCTGCGGTACCACTTCACCTTGGAGTCTCCGACGAGCAGGCGGCCGAGCGTTCCCGCCTCGAGCATCTGGTGCAGCTCGACCAGTCCAGGGTCGAAGCGGTGCTGGGAGATCACGGTCAACTTGACGCCCGCGTTCTCCGCCGCGGCGATCAGCGCGTCGGCGGCCTCCAGGGAGATGTCGATCGGCTTTTCGACGACGAGGTGCTTGCCCGCCGCGGCGGCCTGGATGCCGATCTCGGCGTGCAGGCCGCTCGGCACGCAGACCGAGACCACGTCGATGTCGTCGCGTGCCAGCAGATGGGCGAGGTCTGGCTCTGCGGCGCAGCCGTGCGCTTTGGCATAGCTCGTCGCCCGTTCTGGAACCACGTCCGTGCAGGCGATGAGCTCGGCGTTCTCGAGTGCCGCGACCGCCTGGGCATGGCGAGGACCGATCACCCCGCACCCCACGACACCGAAACCGTGACGCTTGTTCTGCCCGCTGTTTCCTGCCATTACGCCTCCCCGCGTCAAGCGACTTCGCACCGCCAGCTGCACGATCTACGCTGCGCCGGGGCGCGCTTGTCAGCACCAATCCGCTTTGCCATACTACGCGAGTGCCATACTAGTATGGTGCAGCTCACGGAAGCGTGAGTGGGGGGAAGAAGCCACTGTTCGCTGGAACCCAGCGGGCAGCTGGGCCGATGGCAGGAGCCATCTGACGCCAGCAGGCACAAAGGGAGGGATGCACATGCGGGCAGCGGGCGTAAGCGATCGTTGCGCAACGCCACCGCCCGCGCCGTGCCCTCCGTGGCCGTGCGTGACGCCAGTGGCTGTTCTTCGGGGTGCTTCCCGCACGGTGCCCAGCAACGGGGCCACCGCTTAGCCACACAGGGGGATCGGCGCGGTGCTTTCCGGCCGCACGGTCAGGAAGGAGCATGAATGACTTCACGACGGCACCGGCCACAGCGGCTGGTGGTAAGCGCGATCGGCCTGGGATCGATGATCTCGGTCGCAGCGTACGGGGGAGGGGCGGCGAACGCGTCCAATCGGACGAACCCGCACTCCCAGTTCGCTGGCCAGACCTTAACGGTCTTTGACGGCGCGCCTTCGGGGGCGGACGCCCATCAGACCCAGGAGTACTACAACGACGTCGCCGCCCTCTTCCACAAGGAGACCGGCGCCAACCTGCAGTGGTCGTACTATTCCTCCGCGGCCCAGGAGGTTACGACCGTCGAGACCTCGACGGTCTCGGGCAGTGGCCCAGACATCATCTCCTATGGGACGAGTTTTGTCGGCACGCTGCAAAAGACCGGAGACTTCCCGCTGCTCAGCACCAAGAACTGGAACACGCTGGGCGGACGCAAGTCCTTCATCCCCGCCGACCTATTCGACTCGGGTGCGTCGGCGACCAAGGACATCGGCGTCCCTTACGAGACCAACCCGTTCACGATGGTGTACAACACGGCCTACTTCAAGAAGGCCGGTATCAAGTCGCCACCGACCACCTGGACTCAGGTCGTCCAGGACTCCAAGTTGATCCAGAAGAAGATCCCCGGCGTCTACGGTGCGGGGATTGACCCGCAGGATCCCTACGACCCGTGGAAGAGCGTCTACTTCATCGACGACCAGCTCGGCGGTGGGCAGAAGTTCAAGCCGTTCACCTGGATTAGCCCGAACGGCAAGCAAGTGAAGATTGACGGCCCGCACATGCAAAAGGCCGTGAACTTCTACTTCTCGCTCATCTACAAGTACCACATCGTGCCGAAGCAGGCCTTGACCTGGAACGGAGCGGAGATGGCTTCCGCTTTCGAGCAGGGCAAGATCGCCATGGTGCTGATCGGTGGGTACGGCTACCAGGCGGCTTCGATCGGCACGAAGGTGCAGGGCCACGTCGGCTACGCCCTCCTGCCTACGGTTCCCTACGGCATGAGCAAGCTGCCGCCCGGGGGTCGTGCGATCGAGACCGAGACGACCGGTAACTACTGGGCCATTCCGGGTTACGCGAGCAAGGAGCGCGCTCTGGCGCTCGAGTTCGAGAAGCTGACCCTCAGCCCGGCGATCCAGCTCGACCAGTTCAAGCTGCTCGGTTGGATGCCGGTGAACGAGGCGGGCGTGAAGGCGGTCGAGGGCTACTCCAAGGCCTCTCGCCCCTTCATCAAGGCCGAGTCTGAGGCGCTCCCGACCTCGTTCGCCCCAGTGTGGTCGTATGTCGAGACCGGCATGCTGACGGCCATCAGCAACATCGCCAGCCACCTGGCCACGTCCGGTTCGTGGAGCCAGGCGTACGCCAACCAGCAACTGGCCACGGCTCAGGCCGCTGCACAGTCACACGCCTAACACAGGCGAAAATCAGGGAAAGAACGCCACGACAGGTTGGACCCCCCTCCTGTCTGGTTGACGACGAGGCCGACCGGGCCATGCGCCCGGTCGGCCTCGTGCACTACGTTGCAAAGGACGACAAGGTGACAGGAGCGAGGCCCATGACCTCACGTCGGACGTCACTCGCGAGCACTCTCGCTACCAGCACCTGCTCGGTTGGGCGGTCGGCGCGGTGAGCACGCAGTTGGAGGTCTCGGCAGGCCCCAGGGGGACCGCTGGCGCGATCGCGCCGGGCGGCGGCGACGAGCAGCCGAGCCGCACGATTCGAGCAGTGAACTGGATCACCCGGCACTGGGGCGATCGGCCGCTGTGGATGCTGATCCCTGCCGGCGTTGCGATCTTCGTCATCGTGATCGTCCCGGTCTGCTTGACCATCTACCTCAGCTTGTTGAACGTCAACGTCTCGACGCTGCGGGAATGGCTCGGCGCCCCGTTCTACGGCATCCAGAACTACGTCAACGCGTTCACCGCGCCGAGCACGCTCGGCGTCTCCCTCGGTCGCTCGATCCTGATCAGCTTCATGTTCTCGATCCTGACGACCGTCATCATCACCCCGATCGGCATGCTGGCGGCCTTCTCGGTGCACCGGCGCTTCAAGGGGAGCGGCCTCGCCCGCGCGATCTACCTGATCCCGTATGTGATCCCGACCTTCGTGACGGCGCTGATGGCCCGGATCGTCTTCATGAACGGTACGGGGCTGTTCGATAAGGCGCTCAAGTTCTTCCACATCACGAACGGCCAGACGTACTGGCTGATCGGCTCGAACTCCTATTGGGCGATGCAGATCACCGAGATCTGGGCAACTTGGCCCTTCATCTACTTAATGGTGCTCGCCGGGCTGCAGGCGATTCCGAAGGAGCACTACGAGGCGGCCGCGCTCGATGGCGCGACGATCCGCCAGCGCCTCCGCCATATCGTGATTCCTGAGCTCTCCGGAGTCTTGAAGCTCGGCATGCTGCTCTCGACGCTCTTTCACTTCGGCAATTTCACGCTCGCCTTCGTGATGTTCTCCTCGCCGCCCCCGGCGGCCGTCGAGGTGCTTCCGATCACGGCGTATTACAACGCCTTCGACTTCTTCGACTTCGGCGTCGCCTCGGCGATCGCGGTGGTGACCATGGTGATCTTGATCATCCCCGGATACATCTACCTGCGCTCGACGCGGCTCGCCGCCCAGGCAGGTTGACCATGACCGTGGCTTCAGAAACCCCATCGAATCTCATCAACTCGGTGCCCCCGCGGCCGCGGCGGCGCCGCAGCAGCGTCGGCGTCGGCTCGGCCGACTTGTTGATGCCGCCGTGGCTGTCCCGGATCGTTCTGCTGTTGCTGGTAGTCGCGGTCATCGTGCCCGTCGGCTACATGCTGTTGTTGTCGCTGACGCCGAACCAGAACGTGGTCTTCGGGAGCATCTCGCTCGCAGCGCTCGAGGTCAGGAACTACATCGACATCTGGAGCCAGGCGCCCATCGCGGCAGGCCTCATCCACACCTTGATCATCGCTGGCTCGGCGGCCACCGCCTCGGTGATCGTGGGCTTGCTCGCGGCCTATCCGCTGACGCGCTTCACCTTTGCCGGCCGCCGTCCCTACCTCTACACGCTGATCGCCGTGCAGACGGTGCCGGGCACCACGCTCATCTTGCCGCTGTTCGCGGTGCTGTCGTGGATCCAGACGACGCTCGGGGTCAACTTCATCGGAACGTACTACCCGATCATCATCACCTACATGACCTTCGGCGTTCCGCTGTCGACTTGGTTGCTCGTGGCCTACATGCGCACGGTGCCGCGCGACCTCGACGAGGCGGCGCTCGTCGATGGCTGCAGCCGGCTCGGTGCGCTGCGGCGGGTCATCTTCCCGATCGCGCTGCCGGCGATCGTGGTCGCCTTCGTTTTCGCCTTCCTTGTCGGCTGGAACGACGTGTTGTTCGCCAGCGTGTTCACCAACTCGAACAACCAGACGCTCGCCATCGCGCTGCAGCGCTTCGCCTCGGACACCTCGACCGCGGCGCTGCCGCTGTACGGCGAGCTGATGGCGGCCGCAGTGGTGAGCTCGGTGCCGGTCGTCGCGCTCTACCTCGTCTTCCAGCGCTACCTCGTGCACGGCCTGAGCGCAGGCTCGCTGACCGGCATGTGAGCAGCCGCCGGGGCGCGGGCGCTTGTGCAGCCGGCGCGCCGGTGTGGTGGCGAGCCGCGAGGTCCGACCGCCCGCAGGCAACACGAGGCAGAAAACGAGCAAGCATCAAGAGAGGGGAGCACACGGTGGCAGAGAAGCGACTCGAGATCGGCCTGTGCATGCCGCCGCCGGGCGCGGCGTTGGCGGAGACGATGGCGGCGGCCGGCGCTGAGTACTACGAGCCCACGGTGGCACGAGCGCTGATGGAAAGAAGCGCCGAGGAGTTCGACGCCTCGATCGAGGCGTGGAGCGCTGGCGGGCTCTCGCCCCGCAGCGCCAACGTCTTGTTGCCCGGGGACCTGAAGGTCGTCGGTGAGGCGGTCGACACGGCCCGCCTGCAGGGCTACTTCACCGAGGCGATGCGCCGTGCCAAGGCGCTCGGCATCGAGCGCGTGGTCTTCGGCAGCGGGGGAGCGCGCGAGGTCCCCGAGGGCTTTTCACGCGAGCGCGCCGAGCAGCAGCTGCGTGACGCGGCCGTGATGGTCGCCGAGGCAGCCGGCGACATCGTCATCTGCCTCGAGCACCTGCGGCGCGCCGAGACGAACATCTTGAACAGCCTGGCGGAGTCCGGGGCGATGGCCGCGGCGCTGAAGCGCCCGAACATCAAGCTCGTCGTCGACGGCTACCACCTCGCCGAAGAGCACGAAGATGTCGGCGTGGTGAAAGAGGTCGCCGACTACATCGCCCACGTGCACGTCTGCGGGCCGGCGCGCCGGCCACCGAGCGCCGAGGACCACGGCGCGCTCACGGCGCTGTTCTCCCAGCTCGCCGACATCAACTTTGCGGGCCGCTGCTCGATCGAGTGCCACTTCGAGGACCTCGAGGCCGAGGCGCCCGCCGCGCTCGCCGCCGTTCGCCACGCGGCGGAGGTGACCGGACTGCGTTGAGCAGCTGGCACAGCGAGATGCCCGGGGAGGCGAGCGGGAACGGTCCGATCGAGCACGAGGCGGCGGCGCGTCAGCGCCGCCGCCTCGTGGCGTTCGTAGCGCTCGCGCCCGAGCTCGGCATCCGGGGCCTCGGTGACGTCGCACTGGCACCGCCTCGGAGCGCCGGCGGCCCTCGGCTCAGCTTTCGCCTCGAGGAATTTCCCGGTGTTTGCTTCTGCTATCTCGCCAAGGCGCCCGGCGAGGATGACCACGAGGCGCTGTGGCTCGGCGAGGAGATCGCCACCGGCGCGCTGGCGCGCCTTTCGCGCGAGGGCGCGCTCGTGCCCGATGCGGCGGGCACCGTCTGGCTCGCCCTCAAGGGCGCGCGGCTCGTGGCCACCGAGCGCCCCGCTGGCATCGAAGGCTGAGGCCAAAGCCCTCAGCCTTCGATGCGCACCGCCTGCAGCTCGGCCTTGACACACAGCTCGGCGGCCTTGAAGGCGTGCTCTTGGGTCATTGCCGTCTCGGTGCGGTCGAGGCAGTCGCGGACGAACTGGCCGAAGAAGGGGTAGCCGACCTGGCCGTGCACGGCGAAGTGGTGCTCGCCCTCGCCGTCGACCAAATACACGTGGTCGCCGCTCTGGTCGCGGGCCACGTCGGTGTACTTGCGCAGCTCGATGTAGCCGTCGGTGCCGAGCAGCACCATGCGACCGTCCCCCCACGTTGACAGCCCGTCCGGCGTGAACCAGTCGACGCGGAAATAGCCGGTCGCCCCGTTGTCGCCGACCAGCGCGCAGTCGCCGAAGTCCTCGATCCCGGGGTACTCCTTGTGGTGGTAGTTGGCGACGCGGCTGGCCGTGATGGTGGCGTCGTTGGCGCCGGTGAAGAAGAGGAACTGCTCGATCTGGTGGCTGCCGATGTCGCAGAGGATGCCGCCGTAGCGGTCCTTTTCGAAGAACC
>JAJZBI010000017.1 GCA_021798985.1 Actinomycetes bacterium | reverse complement strand
GCACCCCGCGGCGGCGCTGAGACCACCGCGGCTGTGGATACTCCGCGGGTAGCTCGCCTTTATCCCGCGGGTGCCAGCGTTATTTGCGCTCGTTCTGGCAGCTCAGCCCCAAACGTGAGGACCTCACCGGAATGTCGGCAAGCGTCTCGCAGGTCAGCCCGCGTGACCTTGGTTCATTCGACCCTGTGACGTCGAGGAGCCTCGACCGCCTGCTGTCAATGATGGAGCCGTACGCGTTGGACGACCGCTGCCGGCGATTCCGCGAGCCCGGCGGTCAGCAATTGGGCGTCGACGCTGACGAGCGAGATCCCGAGGGCCTGGGCCGCAGCCGCCCAACAGGCGTCATAGAAGGTGAGACCGTGCGTCGCCCCGATGTCGGCGGCTTGTCGGAACCACGCGGCCGCAATCCCGAGCGGGGCTCCGCAGACGACGACTAGATCATCGAGTTGGTCAGCGACGTCGGATGCGCTCCAATGCAGGGAGCGGAGAAGCACATTGCCCATCTCGTAGATCGCGAGATCGATCACGCGAGCTTCGATCTCGCCCCGCCTCGTGGCGTCGCGAATGGCGCGCGCCTCGATGAGCTCGGACTCGCCTTCGCTATGGAACCACTTGATGAGGACTGACGTGTCGACGAGGAGCGTCGTCACAGACGACTGTCCCGGTCGCGGCGGACCAGTTCTGCGGCATCGAAGCTTCCGGCATCACGGAACCGTTGCTCGGAGCGGTTGATGGCTTCGCCGACCGCGTCGGGGTTCGGCCGAGCGAGCTCGCGCCGAGCGGCAGCCGCAAGCAGCGCGCTGCGGCTCATGGACCTCCGGCGTGCCTCATCGTCGATCTCATGGAGCAAGTCCTCGGGCAACGAAACCATGACTTTGGACATACCAGGATTATATCCTGGAGTATTGCCATGGGATCGGATGGGCCCCCCGGGACACCGCTAGAGGCGATCTCGCACGTCAGGCGAGTTCGAATACGAGTGTCTACGGCCCACGTAGTTAGCGACCGTGGGTCGCTATCCGAACGGTGAGTGCCCGCGCCCGGCCGGTCACTTCGGGCGGTAGACGTCGCTTCGATGATCGACCCGGTCGACATCGACGATGCGATCGCCCTCGTCGATCCCGTAGATGACCCGGTACGCGCCGACGCGTGCCGCGTGCCATCTTTCAAGTTCGCGACCGAGCCGATGCCCGATCCGGCGAGGGTCAGCGATCAGCCGACCGAAGCAGAACGCGACGATGGCTCCGACGACGCGTGGTGAAGTCGTTGCGAGACGGTCGAGCTGGCGAACAGCAGGTGGCGACCACCGGAGTCGATATTCATCCACGAATCCAGCGTTCCAGCGCCTGTTCCTTGGTCAGCGCGATCGTCTGAGCTGCCTCGCGCGCGGCGGCCGCCTCGCGGAGATCTGCCATCGCGTTCGGATCGGACAACCGGTCGAGGGTGTCTTCGAGGCCTTCGAGTTCTGGACCGCGAGCACGACGACGCTCGGTCGCCCGTGCTTGGTGATCACCACGCGACGGTGCTCGGTTTCGATGCCTTGGACGACCTCGGACAGATGCGCCTTGGCGTCCGCCAGGGTGACCAGCTCGGAAGCTGGGATGACCATAACTAAGACTATATCTCAGCGGCCGAGCGCAGGCTCCTGTCCTCCCTCAAATGCCGATGATCTCGATCAATCTCTCAAGGCCGCCGAAGTCGTTCGGGTTCCGCGTGTAGAGCGGCAGCCCGTTGGCATGTGCCGTGGCGGCGATGAGCAGGTCGGCAATTCGGCGACGGTGGGAACGACCGCTCGCCGCGACTGCGGCGACAACCTGACCGTAGCTGCGGGCCGCGGGGGTGTCGAACGAAATGGCGTCGAAGGTCGCCTCCACTTGCTGCAGACGAGCTTGTCGACGCGCCCGTTCGTCACCGGTCGAGGCGAGATGCGGTCCGGCGGTCAGTTCGGCCAGCGTGATGGCACAGACCGCGGCCTCGTCGGGAAGCGCGGCCGTGACGGCTGGATCATCCCAATCGATGACCACCGACGTGTCGAGCAGGCCGACGGACATCTAAAGGCTCTGATCGACGATGTGATCGAGGTCGGCCCTGAACGTGCCGAGGTCGACGTGTGGTCCGCCAGCGCCGAGTGCGACGAGATCTGCCTTGGCGACGAATCTCCGCCGGCGCGGCGCAATCGGACGGAGCTCGGCCACCGGGACTCCATTGCGCGTCACGACGAAGCTCTCCCCGGCGGCGACCGCGTCGATCACCTTGGCGTTGTCGTTGCGCAGCTCCCGCTGTGCGATGGTCCGGATCATCACGGAAATCGTAGCACAGACGGCTACAGAATGCTACAGCTCCGCTCCTCTCGTCGGCAGCTCGAGCGTGTCTTCGAGCGCCTCGAGGTCGTGGGAAGGAACGAGCAGATCGAACGGCTCTCCTCGCCCGCCTCGACAATTGCGGGCGCCAGGCGGTTCGTCCTCGGGTGCCAGTTACGTCTCGACGTCACCGGAAGCGATCACGTTGCGAACCGCACGCGTGATCTCTTCATCGCTGGCGGCGGGGAACTGATCGCTGAGCCACGCCCCGGCGAGCTCGCCGCGGACGCGGCGGAGCGAGCCGTCAGACCGGTAGGCGAGTTGCCGCAAAAGGCCAGCGCTCGCGACCGCTGCAAACGGCTCGGGATCCCATCCGCCGCTTTCGATGACGGTCCGCATCTCCTCGAGCGAAAGGGGCGAACTTGCCCACAGCGACAGCGCGCGCGCCACCTCTTCGAGTTTGAATCCGCCCGCCAGGTAGGCGATGCGCTCGCTGCTCTCGGTGAGCAGGCCAAGCACCTCGATCGGTCGCCCCCGCCAGTGGCACGCGCTCACGAGGCTGGCGGTGACCCCAGGGCGGACCTCGCCGCCCTCGCCGACGTGATCGGCAAGGGCGCGCGTCACGTGCTCGAGGCTGGGCTCTTTGTCCCAAGCGTTAGGGGACGCGGAGATCTCTTGTTGCATGGCGACGTCCTCCTCGGCGCGCGTGTTTCGCGTGCGACCGGTCCAGCCTCGCCGGTCAGCCGGCGCGATCCCTAGGGCCGAAGGTCACCGGCGCCGCGACATCAGCCGATGCCGACCGCCGCCACACCGGGGAGCGCTTGGCACACGGCGTGCTCCGCGCCCGGCCGCGCGACACCGGGTCGTGGGTCGGCCAGTTAGGCTTGCCTAAATGGTTCCTGAGCCCGGCCTAGACGCGCCCGGTGGCGCCTCGCCAGGGGCGGCCGGGCCTCTCGGGGGCGCGTGATGCGCCGCTCCATCGCCTCGCTGTGGGCGCTCGGCCTGGCGGGCTCGATCGGGCTCGTCGGTGTTGCGACGGCAGCGCCTTCAGCAAGTGCGCGCGCGCACGCCGTGACGATCACGCTCTACAACGGCCAGCACGTGCAGACGACCGACGCCCTCGTGAGGGCGTTCACCCGGCGCACGGGCATCACGGTGGCGGTACGCAGCGAGGACGAGGGCGCCCTCGTCAATGAGATCGAGGCCGAGGGATCGCGCTCTCCGGCCGATGTCGTCTTCACCGAGAACTCTCCCGCGCTCGAGTCCCTCCAGGGCCACGGGCTCTTGGCGCGCCTGCCGAAGGCGATCCGCTCGGCGACTCCGGCCCGCTTCGGCTCGCCGCGGGGCGACTGGGTGGGAGTAACGGCACGGGTGAGCGTGATCGTCTACAACCCCGCGCTGATCCGCGCGACGCAGCTGCCTCGCTCGGTGCTCGCGCTCGGCACCGCCCGCTATCGCCGCGAGCTCGCGCTGGCCCCCGGCGAGACCGACTTCCAACCGATCATCACGGCTGTCGCGGCGCGCGATGGCACCGCGAGGACGCGCTCGTGGCTCGAGGGGATGAAGGCGAACGCCGCTGGGCACCTCTACCCCGACAACGAGACGGTGACCAACGACGTCAACCGCGGGCTCGTCGCCCTCGGGGTGATCAACCAGTACTACTGGTACCGCTTGCGGGCCCAGATCGGCGCCCGCAACATGCACGCGAGGATCGCCGAGTTCGCCCCCCGGGATCCCGGCTACGTGCTGGACGTCTCCGGTGCCGGCGTGCTCGCCGCCTCGCCGCATCGTCGGGCCGCGGAGCGCTTCGTCGCGTTCCTCGTCAGCCGGGCTGGACAGTCGATCATCGACCGCTCCGACAGCTTTGAGTACCCCTTGGCCAAAGGCGTTCCGGCTCCGACCGGTGAGGCCCCGCTCGCCTCGCTGCGTCCCGACCCGATCTCGATCGCCGAGCTGGGCGATGGCCACCGCGCCGTGCAGCTGCTCGAGCAGGCGGGCCTGCTCTAGCCGTGGCGCTCGATACCCGAGTCGCCTCGCCGCGCGCGGCGCGCCCCGCGCGGGTGGCGGCGCGCGCGACGTCGGCGGGCAAGGTCCCTCCGCTCCTGTTCGCCCTGGCGCTCGCCGTCTGCGTCGTCCTCGCCGGCCCGCTCGTCTTCTTGCTGCTCGAGGCGGCCTCCGCACGCGACGTCGGCGCATTGGTGTTCCGCGCCTTCACTGCCGAGCTGTTGTGGAACACCGCCCGGCTGACCGTGGCGGCCGTCGCCGCCTGCGTGGTGCTCGGGACCGGAGCAGCTTTCCTCGTCGAGCGCACCGACCTCCCCTTTCGTCGCTTCTTCGCCGTGGCCTTCGTTGTGCCGCTGGCGATCCCAGACTTCGTGGTCAGCTTCGGCTGGTCCTCCTTGAGCGGGGCGATCTCGGGCTTTTGGGGCGCGCTGTTGGTAATGAGCCTCGCGGTCTACCCGCTCGTCTACTTGCCCGTCGCCGCCAGTTTGCGCAACGGAGACCCTGCCGAAGAGGAGGTGGCGCGCAGCCTTGGCTATGGACCCTGGCGCACCTTCCTGCGCGTCACGCTCGCGCAGGCACGCATCGCCGTCTTGGGGGGAGCGCTGTTGTGCGCTCTCGTCATCCTCGCCGAGTACGGCGCCTTCGAGATGCTCGGCTACCAGACCTTCACCACTGAGATCTTCACCGAGCTGCAGGTGGCCTTCGACCTGAACGGCGCCGCGGCGCTGTCGCTCGTGCTCGTCGCCTTGAGCATCGTGCTCGTCGCCGGCGAGCTCGCCAGCCGGGGCCGTCGTGGCGCCGAGCGCACCCGAGCGCCGCGGCACCCCCCACAGCGACACCGCCTCGGCCGTCTGCGCCCGATCGCGCTCGTCGGCGCGACCGGCCTCGTCGCCGGCGCGATCGGCGTTCCCGTGGCGACGTGTGGCTACTGGATGGCCCAGGCGACCACCGCACCGCTCGCCGGGGTGTCGCTTGCCTCGGCGACGGCGCAGACCGCGGGGTACGGGGTGGCGGCGGGGGCGCTCGCCGTCGTGCTGGCGTCGCCGGTGGCGCTGTTGTCGGTGCGCTATCAGGGGGTTCTCGCGCTCCTGCTCGAGCGGAGCACCTACCTCGTGTTGGCGGTCCCCGGCCTGGTGGTGGCGCTCGCGCTGTCGACGGCGAGCCTGCGCTATGGCGGCGGCTTCGGCTACCAGAGCGCCCCGCTGCTGATCTTCGCCTACGCGTTGCTGTTCTTCCCCCTGGCCCTGGTCGGGGTGAGGACCTCGCTCGCCCAGGCGCCGCGCCGCTTTGAGGAGGTGGCGCGCTCGCTCGGGGTGCGCCAGCGCTCGGTGTTCAGGCGGGTCACCCTGCCGCTCGTTGCTCCCGGCCTCGCGGCGGGCTTCTGCCTCGTGTTCTTGTCCGTGGTGACCGAACTCACCGCGACCTTGGTGCTCCGGCCAACGGGCGTGGAGACGCTGTCGACCCAGTTCTGGTCCTACCAGCAGAACCTCTCCTACGCCCAGGCCGCGCCCTTCGCGCTGGTCATGGTGGGCCTCGCCGCGCTGCCGAGTGTGGCGCTCGGCCGCTACTTCGACCGCCTCGCCCGGCGGCAGCTGGCGAGCGGGGCCGTGGCGTGAGCGCCGCGCCGCCCGGGCTGGCGCTGTCTGGCCTGCGCAAACACTTCGGTTCCCAGCTGGTGCTGGACGGTGTCGATCTGACGGTCGCGTCGGGCGCCTTTGCCGCACTGCTCGGCGCCTCGGGCAGCGGCAAGACCACCTTGCTCCGCCTGATCGCCGGGTTCGAGCGTCCCGACGCCGGATCGGTGGCGATCGGCGGCCGCGTGGTCGAGGCGCCCGGGCAGCGGGTCGCCCCCGAGGATCGCCGGGTCGGCTTCGTGCCCCAGGAGGCCGCGCTCTTCCCGCACCTGAGCGTCGAGGCCAACGTCGCTTTCGGGTTGCCGCGACGGCGCCGCCTCGAGGCGGCCGCCCTGCTCGAGCTGGTCGGGATGGCCCCCTACGGCCGCCGGATGCCGCACCAGCTCTCCGGTGGCCAGCAGCAGCGCGTTGCGCTGGCCCGGGCGCTCGCGATCCGGCCGGCGCTCGTGCTCCTCGACGAGCCCTTCTCCTCGCTCGACCCGAACCTGCGCGCCGCGGTGCGCGAGGAGGTCGGCCGGATCTTGCGCGAGGCGGGCTCCACGGTGCTTCTCGTCACCCACGACCAGGACGAGGCGCTGTCGCTCGCCGATGTTGTCGCCGTGCTGCGCCGGGGCGTCGTCGCCCAGTGCGCGACGCCGAGAGCGCTGTACGGGGCGCCCGCCGACGTCGAGCTCGCCTGCTTCCTCGGGGAGGCCAACGTCCTCGAGGGTCGCGCACGCGCCGGCGAGGTGACGACCGTGCTCGGCGCGGCACCGTGCGGCGCGCCCGGCGTGCTCGGCGACGGGGAGCTGGTCGAGGTGCTGGTGCGGCCCGAACAGCTCCGTCTCGTCGCCGTATCGGACCCCTCGGCGCCACAGGAGAGCCTCGCGGCGGTGGTCGAGCGTCTCGACTACCACGGCCACGACGCGCTGGTCCGCGTACGCCTGGAGACGGAGAACGCGGCGCCACTCGTCGCCCGCACGCTCGGCGACCCCGGCGTGGTCGCCGGTGAGCGGGTGCGGGTGTGGCTGGACGGTGCCGTGCGTGCCTGGCCACGCCGAGCGGTCACGACGTCGCGGGCGGCGGTCAGCGTGCAAGACTGACCCGCCCATGTGCTTGCGACGATTCCTCGTCGGTATCGGCCTCGTGGCCGTTGCCGGCCTCCTTGCCGCTTGCGGCAGCACCAAGCCCGCCAGCGCCCCGGCGAACACCTCGGCGGCCGCCTCGCCCTCGAGCAGCGCCGCAACCAGCTCCACGACGCCACCAAGCAGCACCTCGAGCAGCACCTCGAGCAGTACCTCGACCAGCACAACGACCCCCGCCTCGGCGAGCTCGCTGCCGACCAACGGGGGGACGGAGGGCTGCACGAGCGGCGAGCTCACCGTCAAGCTCGGGCCCGGGCAGGGCGCTGCGGGCAGCTTCATCTTCCCTCTCGAGTTCACGAACACCTCCACGAGCGCCTGCGTGCTCTACGGCTACCCCGGGGTCTCGGGCGTTACGGCAAGCGCGCCGAGCGAGGTTGGCGCGGCGGCGGCTCGCCAGACGACGACCAGTCCCGCCGTCGTCACCTTGTCGCCCGGAGCGGACGCGACCGCCACGCTCGTCGTGATCGATGCGCTGAACTTCCCCAAGGCCACCTGCCGGCCGACGGCCGTGCGCGCCCTTCGCGTCTACGCCCCGGGGGACACCACGGCCCAGCTGGTGGGCGGTGGGCACTTCCTCGGCTGCGCCAACCCGGCGGTGACCTGGCTGCGCGTCGGCCCGGTCCGGTCCGCCGGCGCCACTCCCGGCGGCTGAGCCGCCGTTCAAGCGCGCCCGGCCCGGCGCCGATGATCGGGATGTCGACTGGAGCATGACGCCCCGCTCGGCACGCCGGGACCATGCCAGCCGGGAGAGACGAGTGAAGAGCAACAGCCAGCCCAGCTCCGCTCTTTCAGAGCGCGTCCACCAGCGCCACGGTGGCGACGAGCTCGCCGGGCATCTCTTGGCCGTGCAAGAGCAAGAGCGCTTCCGGATCGCCGGCGAGGTCCACGACGAGGTGCTCCAGTCGATGATCGCGACGGCGATCCAGCTCGAGCTGCTCAGCTCGCGGGTGCGCGACGAGGCGACGCTGGCGCTCGCCGAGGAGGCAGCGCGCAGCGCGCACGGCGCGATCGAGCAGCTCCGGCACCTGCTCTTCGAGCTCCATCCCCCAGCGCTGGCCTTCGGCGGCCTGATGGACTCCCTGCGCGAGCTCGAGCGCCGCTACCAGGGCTTCGACGGGCCGAGCGTGCACCTCGACAGTGCCCTCAGCAGCCTGCCGAGCCGCGCCGAGGCGACGGTGCTCTTCCGGATCGCCCGTGAGGCGCTCGTCAACGCCCACCGACACGCCAAGGCGAGCCGCATCGCCGTCACCGTCACCGAGTGGCACGACGGCCTCGAGCTCGTCGTGAGCGACGACGGCGTCGGCTTCGACACCGACCAGATCGCCGAGCTCCCCGGCCATCTCGGCCTCGCCTTGATGGCCGAGCGCGCCCGCGCGGTCCGGGGCTGGGTGGCGATCGACTCGCGCCTTGGCATCGGGACCGAGGTGCGCGCCTGGATCCCGCGCCTTTCGGACTGACGCGGCGCTAGGCGTAGGGCTGCTCGAGGCTCACCAGCCCCTCGCGAGCGGCGAGCGCGACCGCTTCGAGCTTGGAGTGGGCCCCGAGCTTGGCCAAGATGTTGCGGACGTGGTTGCGCACCGTGTGTTCGGACAGGTGCAGGTCCTCGCTCATGGCGGCGGTCGACCGCCCCTTGGCGAGCAGTCCGAGCACCTCGCGCTCGCGCTTGGTGAGCTCGTTGCGCCCCCCGGCGTTGTTCGGCCGGAGCCGGCCGAACAAGGCGGAGATCATCGCCTTGGGCACGAAGGTCTCGCCCCGGCGGGCCGCTCGGATGGCGGCGACGACCTCGGCGCGGCCGCGATCTTTGGGCACGAAGCCCGAGCAGCCGACGGCGAGCGCCCGGCCGAGGAGTTCCTCGTCGCGCAACGCCGAGATCATCACCACCTTGGTGTCGGGCCAGCGGCGCAGCACCTCGCTCGCCGCCATGACGCCGTCGCCGTCGGGGAGGCGGTAGTCGAGGAGCAAGACATCGGGACGGCGCGCCTCGACGAGCGCCATGGTCGCTGCGACGTTGGCGGCCGTGCCGACGACGTCGAGGTCCATCTCGCCGGCAAGGAGGCTGGCGAGGCCCTCAGCGACCATCTGGTGGTCGTCGACGACCGCGACGGCGATCGTCGCGAGCGACTCGCTCGGCCCCTGGGACACCTCGGACATCGCCCGATGATTGCACGCGAGCGCGCCGTGTGGTGCCCTTGGCTCACGCTCGGACGCCGCGCGGGCCCACGAAGGCCTCGACGGCGTCTGTTCCGCCGACGACGAGGAGCCCCTCCCCGGCGCTCGGTGCGGCGAAATGCTCGGTGGCGATGGCGGGCATCGTGACGACGAGCTTGCCCGTGCTCGGGGCGAGCCCGCGCAAGGTGCCGTCGCTCACCTCGAAGACCAGCCCTCCGGCGAGCGTCGGGGAACCGCTCGTCCCGGGCGGGCCGCGCCAGGCGACCCGCAGCGACCGCGCGCCGACGCGCACCGCCGTCAGCGATCCCCCCGGGCAGGCGACATAGGCGAGCGGGGGACGCCAGGCATCCCCGCCCTGGGAGAAGCAGACCGGGGCGCGGGCCATCTCGCCACCGATGCCGCCGAGACGGGACGGGTCGAGCAAGTAGCCGGTGGCCTCCTTGCCGACGATCAGGGCGCGCCGGTCGCCGAGCAGCATCGGCGCCGCCGATCCCAAGTCGCCGTCGCGCTCGTTGTCCGCGAGCCAGCGGTGTGGCGCGAAGACCCCGAGGCGCGCCAGGGTCGGCGAGAGCTCGATCACGCTGTCGCCCTCGTCGTAGTGCGAGGCCGAGGTCGACGCCCCGTTGCCGGTGGCGACGTAGAGGTCGCCACTCGGCCTCACTGAGATCCCAGACGGTGCCCACACGGCGCCTTCTCGGGAAGTGGGAACGACGTAGCTGAGGATGCGGCCGCCGCCGGACTCCGGGACGGCCAAGACGGTGCCGCGGTACTGAGCACAGTCGCCGTAGTTGCCGCCAAAACCGACAATCACGCGGCCGTCGCTGAGCGCGAGCGCGGCCCGCTGGAGCTGTGCGGGACGGTCCCACCAGGAACGGTCGACGTCCCGGCGCCAGCGGATCTCGCCCGTCGCCGTGGAGAGCGCGAGGACCTCGTGGCGGTACTGACCATCCACGTCTACGGCGGCCGAGACGAACAGCTCGTGGCGTGCCGGGTCGATCACCATCGTCGAGGTGACCCCGACGCTCGGGGTGATGTCGCCGCACGGCAGCCCCGAGGCGGGCACCGGCGCGCCGAGATGGCGCTGCCAGGCGAGCCGGCCAGTCCGCACGGAGAGCGCGTCGACGGTGTCGTTCTCGGTCGCGACGTAGACGCGGCGGTCGAAGATCAGCGGCTCGCCGTAGATCGCGCCGTCGAGGCGCCCGAAGCGCCAGGCGAGGTGCAGCGGGTGCAGCGCCGGCCCGACCGGCTGGATGGAGTCGCGGCTCATGGCGCCGCCATAGGTCGTCCAGCTGCCGCCGCTCGAGGCCGCGCCGGCGGCCCGGCTCGGCGCGCCGGCCAGGCCGGCGAGCACGGCCGTGCTGGCAAACAGGGCGGCCGCACCCTTGCAGATGCTCGGAACATCGCGGCGCGCCGTCAAGCTCACCTGTCGAGTCTGCCCGCTCGAGGCGTCGACTCCTCGCGCCGATGCCGCCGGCCCTAGTTCGCCGGGGGACTCGGTTCGAGGCGGAGCGGACAGAACAGCTCTTGCTTGTAGTAGGCGAGCTCGGCGACGCTCTCGCGGATGTCCTCGAGGGCGCGGTGGCTGCCCTGCTTCTTCGGGGCCTTGCCGTAGATCGCCGGATACCACCGGCGGCACAGCTCTTTCACCGTGGAGACGTCAACGCTTCGGTAGTGCAGGTACTCATCGATCTCGGGAAGTTGATGGCGCAAGAAGCGGCGGTCGACCCCGATGGAGTTGCCGCACAGCGGCACCCGCTGGCCGTTCAGGTGCGCCCGGAGGAACTCGAGGGTCACCTTGCCGGCCTCCTCCAGGCTCAAGGTGGAGTGCTGGATCTCCTCGAGCAGCCCGGAGTCGGTGTGCATCTTGCGGACCACGTCGTCCATCTCTTGGAGCTGGGCGTCGGTCGCCGAGACGACGAGGTCGGGCCCCTCAGCGACGATCTCGAGGTTGTCGTCGGTGATCAGCGTTGCGATCTCGACGATCACGTGGCGGCTCGGGTCGAGGCCCGTCATCTCAAGATCCATCCAGGCGAGCATCAAGTGATCGTAACGGTCCCGCAACCGGCTCGGGAAGCAAAGGAGCAGGTAGCGTGCGGGCCGTGCCCGACATCGCCATCCGCTTGCTCGCTCCGGCTGCCGCGATCCCGAGCTACGCCCGGCCGGGCGATGCCGGGGCAGATTTGTGCGCGAGCGAGGACGTCCTGCTCAGTGCCGGCGGGGGCCGGGCGATCGTGCCGACGGGGGTGGCGGTGGCGCTGCCCGAGGGCTACGCGGGACTGGTGATGCCGCGCTCAGGGCTCGCCGCGAAGCACGGCGTGACCTGCTTGAACACGCCCGGGTTGATCGACTCTGGTTATCGCGGGGAGCTGAAGGTGCTCCTGATCAATACCGATCCGGTCACCGACTACCAGGTCCGTCGGGGTGATCGGATCGCTCAGCTCGTGCTGTCGCCGGTGGCGACTGCGGAGTTCATCGCGACCGACGAGCTCCCCGACAGCCATCGCGGGGATGGAGGCTTCGGTCACACCGGGCGCTGAGCGGCTTGCTGCGCGCCGGTCCGGCCTTGGTACACTGAGCCCACACGCGGACGTGGCTCAGTTGGTAGAGCATCACCTTGCCAAGGTGAGGGTCGCGGGTTCGAGTCCCGTCGTCCGCTCCACGGGTCGGCGCGGCACGCGAGGTGGGCGGCCCCGACCAGGGGTTTCCTCGGTGCGTGCCGCCGGGCCTGCGTCGGCGTCGGTGCGGATCGGGTCTTCTACTTGAACCAGTCCGACCTCGATGCGGTGCTCGGGGACTACGAGGCCGACGGGCAGCTGGTGTTCATGGCCATCACCGACGAGATTGCCGAGGACCTCCGCCCCGGTCCTCGTGAGGTCTCTCCCGCCGTCGCCCTGGCGGACTTGCTCAGCTCCGTCGACGCCCGCCAGCGCCACCTTGCTGGTGAGCTGCTCGCATCGGCTGCGCGGCCGATCAAGTCGAACTCAAGCCCGTCGTGACCGTCGAGCCCAGCTACCCCGGCCGCCGAGGACGGGTGGGCAACCTGGTTCGCCCTGGCTGAGGAGACCACCGAGGCGTGGATCCTCGTCGGCGCCCAGAAGCTGTTCGTCCTTGCCGTCGAGCACAGCGCAGCGCGGATCCGCCCCACCGAGGACATCGATCGTCGCGAACCTCCGGGTTCGCCCAGACGGCACCGAATGGCTCTCCCCGGTGCGGGGAACGCGGAGCGGGATTGGCAGGATGTCGCACTCCTCCTCAGCGTGCTCGTCGACCCCCTCGGGACGTCGGCGCTCCTGCGCAAACGAGACCGGCAGCATCTCGACCGGCTCCGGCCGCTTTTCGACACCTCGCATCGCGGATGGGAGGACCGGAGTGGAGAGGCTTGCCAGCGTGGCACACGACCGCCCGGTGCTTTTTGATCGACTGATCGACTGACTGCCACGGCCACGCATCGTGGACGAGCACCCCAGGGTGGCCACGGAGAGCGGAACGCTGGCTCGGGCGAGGACGCCGCACTTGGTTCGTCGTTCTGCCGCCAGACGTAACGGTGCCGCTGAATCTCTACCCAGCATCATCTCTACCCAGCATCGCGGGAGCGCTCGATCGCCGGGAGCCGTGGTTCTAACTCCCGAAGGGTTCTTTGATGGTTGACTGGGGTCGCCGTCGGTTGGACCCGGGCGCACCCGCTCCAAGGAGTAGGACTTGTGCTGCGACTTTGCAGGGTTCGTGCACCGCCGCCTACCTGGCGACGACAGGTCACCGTCATCTCCGTGATGGTGCGCGTGGAGGCCGATAGCCCCCCTGTGCGTCGGCGCGTTCCGCCGGAGTCGCACGATCGACGCATCGTCTCGTGCCGCTCGGATGTGCGCGGCCAGGACCAGCGGGTGCGGTGGAGCTCAGCGCAAACAGCGAGGGCCTGAACGGTGATCGGCAGGGCTCAAGACGCTGAGCCAGCCCCCTCGAGTCGGTACCGCCTGGCGTGCGATTCGTGCTGCGCGTCGCCATCTGGACCGCCGCGGCGCCCGTCGAGTGCTTCGATGACCTCGAGGTGCCCGTGGACGATCAGCGTGATGCCGGCATCGACCGTCGTCGACGCTGGCGGCGTCGCCTGGTACTCCTTGCCCGGGCGCTGCACCCCGAGCACGACGACCCCTTCCTCATCCAGACGTGCGGAGCCGAGGGTCCGCCCGGCGAGCCAGTCGCCCTCTCGCACGAAGAGCTCGCAGACCGCGTGATGGCCACCTAGGTCGACCAAGGTGGCGAGGTCACGGCGCATCACCCGGCTGTAGCGGCGCAGGATGCGCAAGATCAAGCGGGTGAGCCGCCGGTCCACCCAGCGGTTTCGTGAGAGAAAGACCAGAACGAACAGGCCGACCACGAGCTCTCCGGCGGTGATGCCGAGGCGTCCGACGGTGCCGTGGTTGAAGCCCAAGATGAGCGTTCCCGCGGATGCGACGAGGCCGACGTTGCCGATCAACATCAGCACCATGATCACGCGTCGCCGCAGCGGGTGGCCGACGACTTGCTCGGATTCTGAGGTCGTGAAGCCGGCTCCCGACAGTGCGGAGCGGGCCTGGAAACGGGCGACCGTCCGGGATAGGCCCGTCGCGACGAGCACCAGGGTGGCGACGCGCGTCACGGCGAGCGAAGTGGCCACGAGCACGAGGAGCGAACCGATGGCGATCATGGATGCCATCTTGCCCATGTGCGCGCGCCTGACCCGCGGACTCCCGGCGCACCCTCGGGCGCACCTGGTCGAGCTGGGATGACCCCGCACTCCAGCGGATCGCCACGCCGCGGCCGCCGGGCTCGGTGCGCCGGCGCATGCTCGAATCACCCCGTCTCGACCGCGCGACGCGTCGACCCGCCCGGTCGTCTGCCCCGTTTGGGAGTACGCTGACGCTGTCCTCGAGCCGCTGCGGTGGCTCGAGCGACCGCCGACGATGTTGACCGGCGGGTGGCCGCGCCACGGTCGCCACCCCTCCGCTGCAGCGACGCAGTCCGGATCTTCCGGATAACCGGAGTGCTCACTGGGTGCGTCGCTCCCCAGCAAGGTGGTGTCCCGCACCCTGACGGCGGAGTTGACCGTGTCGCCCACTTCTTCGAACCGCGGCCTGTCCGCGGCGATCGACGCCTGCCGACCTGAGCTCGCGAGCGCCCAAGTCAGCGACGTTTCCGCTCCGCCGCGCATCTCGGTGACCGAGGCCGCGAGTCGGCCGCCAGACCAGGACGCTCGAGCGCCACAGACCTCGCGGGCCCATCAGGCGATCACCGCGGTCGTCGTCTTCGGCCCGCTGCTCGGCACGGCCGTCGCGGCGCTGATGCTCTTTCGAGACCAGGCCAGCGTCGCCAACCTCGCCGTTGCGGTCGTGCTCTACCTCGTCACAGGTCACGGCCTCACCGCGGGATTTCACCGCATGTGCACCCATCGTGCCTTCCGTGCCCGGCGGCTGACCAAGATCGTGCTCGTCGTCGCAGGCTCGCTCGCGCTCGAGGGCGGCGTGCTCGGCTGGTCGGCGAATCATCGTCGTCACCACGCGTACACCGACGTCGAAGGTGATCCGCACTCGCCGCACCTGTCCGGCCGGTCCCTCATCGGCCAGCTGCGCGGCGCGCTCCACGCGCATCTGGGATGGCTGTTCCGTCCGCAACCCGAAGCACGAGAGCGTTGGATCCCCGATCTGCTGGCCGATCGCGACCTCGTGGTCCTCGATCGGCTCTTCCCCCTCTTTTGCCTCGCGTCGTTCGCACTCCCTGCGCTGCTTGGCTTTGCGATCAGCGGCAGCGCGGCGGGGATGCTCGGCGGCTTGCTCTGGGGCGGTCTCGTGCGGGTCTTCGTCCTGCAGCAGGCGACCTTCGCCGTCAACTCCGCGTGCCACCTGTGGGGCACCCGACCGTTCCGCACTCGTCGCAGCGACCAGGCGCGCAACTTGGCGGCCCTCGCCGTGGTGTCATTCGGCGAGAACTGGCACAACCTCCACCACTCGCTCCCGCGTCTTGCTCGCCACGGCGTGGGCCGTCACGAGTGGGACTCGACGGCTCGCCTCATCGCCATCCTTGAGAAGCTCTCCCTTGTCGTCGAGGTGCGTTGGCCCGATGCCGACGTGCTGTCCGCCCGTCGGCGGCGGGATGTGCCAGAGGAGAGGTAGAATGACCCTTGAGTGGGTCGGCGGTTCTGCGCACACCGACCCCGGCCGTCGATCACCTTGGTTCTCGGCGAGATGTGTTGCGCGCGAGAGGAAGAACAGTGGCGACAGGCACCGTGAAGTGGTTCAGCTCCGAAAAGGGCTTCGGCTTCATCACCCAGGACGATGGCGGTGCGGACGTATTCGTCCACCACAGTGCGATCGAGGGCACGGGATACAAGAACCTCGAAGAGGGTCAGCGCGTGCAGTTTGAGACGACGCAGGGGCCCAAGGGGCTCCAGGCGAGCGCGGTCCGGCCTGCCTAGGAACGGAAGACCCGAACTCACAAGAGGTCGCCGCGAGGGCGGTTCGGACGATCGTCCGGCCCGCCCGCGGCGCAACAGCCAGGACGCCCCGGCGCTGCGCGCAGAAGGGCTGTCCTTGAAGGCGATCGCCTCGCGCCCGGGGACGCGACGTTCGCGTAACGCGCTCGCGGCGTTTCGTCGTGACCTGCACTCGACCAGCGAGGCCGACCGGCCCGAGCTGATCGACCGAGCGCTCGGACGGCTCGACGCCCTCGCGGCGCGCATCGGCCCGCGAGACGCGGCCGAACCCGAGAAGCTGCAGCATCGCCTTGGCGCGCTCGAGCACCGGCGCGAACGGACCGTACGCTCGGCTGAGACGTGACCACGACCGGTGGTGCGAGCCGCGCCAGCCGTCGATGTCAGCGTGTGGTCGACTCGCCGGAAGGGCGCCACCAGTGCGCTCGCGATGCGACGTGGTCGGGAAGCTTGCACGCCGGTCGTGACCTCTACGTCGTCGAAGCCTGCGATCGACACCGGTCCGGTCTGATCGACGCAGAGCCGCTCGACGGCGACTGGGAGCGTGCATGAGCGCGCGGCGCGCCATTGACGCGCGTCGGGGGCATGGCGCCGTCATCGGGTTGCAGCCATGGTGACCAAGGGCCGCCCGGACCGGGAGGAGGAGGACCTCGTCCGCCGCTACCTCCATGAGATCGGGCAGTACCCGCTGCTCTCCAAGGAGGACGAAGCTCGCCTCGCCCGCGCCATCGAGGAGCGCGCCCAGGCGAAGCTGGATCTCGCCGCAGGCAGCGGCGCGCCGTCTGCCGAGCGGCGTCGGGCGCTTCGGCGCGCGATCAAGGCTGGCGATGACGCAGAGCGGACCTTCGTGCAGTCGAACCTCCGCCTCGTTGTGCACATCGCGAAGAAGTACCAGGCGTCAGGGCTCCCTCTGCTCGACCTCATCCAAGAGGGAAACCTCGGGCTGATCCACGCCGTCGAGAAGTTCGACTGGCGCAAGGGCTTCAAGTTCTCCACCTACGCAACCTGGTGGATCCGCCAGGCGGTGTCGCGCGGGATCGCGAACTCGTCACGGACGATCCGCCTGCCGGTTCATGCCGCGGACCTCGTCTCTGCGCTGCAGGGCGCGCAGGGGCGCCTGCACGGACGGTTGGGTCGCTCGGCGACGCGGGCCGAGCTCGCAGCAGAGCTCGGCCTGTCGCAAGACAAGGTGGAGGAGATCCTGCGCATCCGCGCCCAACCCCTCTCGCTCTCCGAGCCGCTGCGGGAGGACGGCGACGCCGAGCTCGGTGACCTCGTCGAGGACCGCCTTGCGCCCTCGCCGTTCGAGTCGGCGGCGGTGGCGCTGCTACCGGGCGTTGTGGCGCGCGTGCTGGAGCAGCTCGACGAGCGAGAGCGCGACGTCCTGCGCTTGCGCTTCGGCCTCGACCGAGGTGAGCCGAGAACCCTCGAGGAAGTCGGCGCGCACTTCAATCTCACCCGTGAACGGGTTCGCCAGATCGAGGCGCGTGCGATCTCCAAGCTGCGGCATCCCGCCAACGTCGAGGACATGGCCGAGCTCTTCTGGGCGTGAGGATCGCCTCCCGGCTCGCTCGAGCGCGCCGGCTCGCTGCCGCGGCGTGCGCCGACGGGACACAGCCGGTGTTAGGGCCGCGGCACGATCAGCCGGTCACCGCTCCGACGACCTGAGCGCCACGAGGCGGCCTCGACCCATCGGGTCGCACGGTCGCCCTCTCGTGATGCTGGCGTGTGGAGCTGGCGTGTGGACTCCTGGGCGTCCCGACCGCCGAGCACCGCTGAGATCGCTGCTGCCGGTGGGGCGTCCCGAGCGCAGCGGCGAGCCGACCGGTGACGCCGACGGGAACACGCCCATGGTCGCCCCCGTCTTGGTCGACGAGGCGAGGGCTTGTGACTATGCCGGTGCAGTGCCGTCGCTCAGGGCGTCGAGCACGCCCTCGAGGTGCGCCGCTCTCGGGCCGCTGCCCGGCCGCATCGAGGCGAACCACGGCTCGCCCGCCAGCGCCACGCCGACGGCGCCCACCTCGCGCACAAGTCCCTGATCGAGCGCCGGGTGGCAGACATGGCGGGGGAGCAGGCGGAAGCCGATCCGGCGGTGACGGCCGCCAGCATCACTCGTCGGTCTGGCGCCACCAGCCGGAGGTCGCCGGCAACGGGCCGACCCAGCACGTCAGCCCACAGCCGTCTGGTCCGCGGCAGCTCGACGGTGACTGCCGCCCAAGGGCGCCCCGACAGCCAGCTGCCGAGCCGGTGCGGGTCGGCGATCTCCGAGGACGGCGGGGCGAGCCCTCGGCACGCCGCTTCGTCGTGTCGTTGCGTCATCTGATCCCGGCGAGCGCCGCGGATGGAACCAGTGAGGACCCAGATGGGGGAATCCGACGCCTACGGCAGAGATCAGGCGAAGCGGGTGCCCTCGCGAGCCGAGCGCCGCGCACGCGACGCGCGGGGCGGCTTTGTGGCGGCGAGGTGGTCGCGGACAGGACAGCGGCTAGTTCCCCGGCACCTCCGTGCGCAATGGCCGGCGTCGGCCGGACTCGGGGTAAGGCGCGGCCGTGCCGCGCGCCTGGGGCAGCTTGAGAACAGCATCGACACAAAGCAGGGGCCACGAGGCGCTATTGGATGCTGGTCTGCCTCAGCGAGGGCGTCGTGCTGAGCGACGAGCAGCGCGCCCAGATGGGCCGGCTGCCAAGGCCTGGGTCGCCGAAATGGACGGGCGTGGCGTGCGCATCGAAGGCAACCGACTGCGTCCGGTGAGCGATGCCGCCACCGTGCGGCGGCGGAACCAGGAGCCCTTGATCACCGACGCTCCGTTCGCTGAGATCAAGGAACACATCGCCGGCTACGACGTGCTCGAGCACGCGGAGCTCGACGAGGCGATCGAGGTCGCCTCCAAGCACCTTGTGGCGGCGATCGGAGACTTGAGCTGCGGCCCTTGTGGCCCTTCGCCGACTGACGCGCGTGCAACAGCGCTGGGCGGCCCGGCGCGGGCCACGTGCGCCAAGCGATCGCGCCGCCTCGTTGCGCGCACGCGATGAACGCACCGGCCGCGGTGGCGGCGGTGTTCGGTTCGCAGTGGGGCTGAGGCGCCCGACCGCAACGCGGCGGTCAGTTTGGCGCGCCGCTACCCGGCGTTGCGCGAGGGGGCGCGCCTCGAGGTGCACGAGGTCGCCACCAGCCGGATCGAGTCGCCCACGCGGACCTGACGCACGACCCCGGCCGCCGATGCGGCGGCTAAGCAGACGGCGCGTCGGCAGGCGTGACCATCACCGCTTCGGTCGTCACGAGCGCTCCTCGGGCGAGCTCGCGCACGACCGGGAGGAAGGCGTCGACGGCCGCCTCGTCATCGATCACCTCCACCACGAGCGGGAGCCCGCGGGCGAGGTCGGGCAAACGAGTCGCACGGAGGTACCCCGTCGCTCCGAACCCCTCGATCCCGCGCCACACCGTCGCGCCGGCGAGGCCGCGCTCGTGCGCGCGCTCAAGGAGCAGCTCCGCGACCTCGCGGTGTCCGACCCGATCGTCTTCGGAGAGGAAGATGAGGAGCCGCGTCGCCGGCCTGCCACGTGCCACCCCGCCTCCTTGTCGCCGCAAGGTCCTTGTACACCCGGGTGCGATCGGGGTCAAGCAAGCCGCCCGTGCCTAGGTCCGAGCACTAGAGTGCTCAAGCAGATGGAGCGCTCGCTCGAGCCCGGTATCGCGCGTCGGTCGTGTCGACGACGGCGGGCGGCTGAGCTGATGGGCGGTGCAGCGAGCCCGATGCAGCGGCTCACGGTGATGATCGGTCCGCGCGACCACGTCCACCACCATTCCCTCGCCATCGAGCTCATGGCCCGGGCGAGAAGGGCGCGACTTGCCGGAGCGACGCTGCTTGAGGCGGTGGAGGGCCAAGGGCGATCGGGCGTCCTGCACCGCCAGCATCTCTTCAGCGACGGGACCCCGCTCTCGGTGGTGATCGTCGAGACGCCGGCCAACCTCGCCCGGTTCGTCGAGCAGAATCGCGATCTGCTCGACGACGCGCTCGTCGTCCTCGACGACGTCCGTGCGTTCCGCGCCTGAGGGCGCGCAACGACCCCCACGACCCGCACGCGCTCTGACGGGCCAGAACGCGCTGTCTGGCCCCGCTGGCGGCTGCGTGATCTGCGGCGAGGGAGGCGATTCGTCAAGATCACGCATCGCGTTCGTCAACAATGCCCCCCGGCGGCGCGCTCGATGACTTGGGGCGGGGGCGCGTCGTTGTGTGTTCACCACGCTGAACAAGATGCGCGAGCCTGTCGAGAGCTGCCCAAGCGCACACACACTTCCACGTCGAACCTGCCGCTCGTCATGGTCGAGTCCTCCTCACGCAGGAGACGGTGAACAAGCCCGGCAGCTGTTGGTGGCGAAGCCGGCCGCGCCGGCGAACACCCCGGTCTGGCTCATGAGCTACGTGAGGCCGATGCTGCGCAACAGCGTGAAATTGCCATGATCAGTAATCGATGGTCGGCGTCCACGTCGTTGCTGACGGCGTCCCCGCGCTGTCGTGGGCGAGCGCCACGTCGTAGAGGCCGGCGAAGTGCCGCACGCGAGGTCGCGCATCGGCGGCGCCGGGTCCTCAAGGCCGAAGGCCTCGGCCGAGGATCACAAGACCCCTGCGTGCCACCAGGCGGTCGTTCGCGATCTCAAGGACCCTTCGATCGCTCGAGGAGCTTGCACAGCACATGACAACGATGCGTCACAGTTCGCCACGCGCGACCGAGGTTGCTCACGGCCTCGGTGCGGGAGCGGACCACGTCGAGCAAGCGACGCTGGTGCTCGCGATGCCGCTGCTCGTTGCGTTGCCCGATCCGATCCCCGCTGCGACGGCGACTCGATTCAGCGCGCTGTCGCCAGCGCGCCGGTGAGCTCGACCACCTCGAGCGCGCAGCTGGTGTCCTGCAGCGTCGCCAGTGCCCCGTGGTTGCGACCAAATCCCCCACTCGGCCGCTGGAGCGCGACCACGTTGTCGATCAGTGCCTCGAGAAAGCGCGGCGCGACTCCGAGCTGAGCCGCAAGCCACGCACCACCGCGCAGGGTATGCACCGGCGCGCTCGACGAGGAAGGCGTCGCTCGGAAGCCGAGGCGCGGGTGCTCGCATGCCTCGAGCAAGGACCGTGCCGCCTCGAGCACCGGAACGCCCACCTCGAGGCCGATGGCCACGGCATCGGCGGTCGACTCGAGGTCCGCGAGCGGGGTCGTCCAGCCGCCACCGGGTGCGGCGAGCCGGTCGAGCAGCGCGACGACGGCGCGGCGGTCGTGCTCGGTGGGCGACAAGGCGCAGGCACCCAGGATCTCAAGGCCGCGTCGCGCCGCCGCCAGCGCCGCGCGCGTCGCGCCGTCGTGCGCTCCGAGCGCCTGGTCGCACACCGCCCGGGCCCAGGCCTTCGCCGTCCTGAGCGGCGTCGCGTCGAGTGCCGCGAGGCCGTTGAGGACGGCGCGCCCGATAATGGGCGTCGGGAAGCCGCCGCCGTCGTCTTGCAGCGCACGCAGGTAGGCGACGGTGGCATCACGTCGCGGCGCTGCGATGCCGAGCCGCCTGAGCGCGCTGAGCGCCGCGCCCGTGTCCGGGGCGTTCGGCTCGTCGATGCCCCACTCGGGCGTGCGGTAGAAGCTATAGCCGCCGCTCGCGCCCTGGCGCCCGAGGACGTAGCGGGCGGCGGCGTCGTGGTCGATCCCCATCGCCGGCACTACCGCGCGCCGTAGCCGAGCGCATGGTCGGCTTCGATCTCGATCAGCCGGTTGTACTTCGCGACGCGCTCTCCGCGGGCGGGTGCGCCGCTCTTCAGCTGCCCGCACCCGCTCCCGACCGCGAGATCGGCGATGAAGGAGTCCTCGGTCTCACCTGAGCGATGGGACACCATCTGGGCCCATCCGCCCTGCCGGCACAGCCGCATCGCCTCCAGCGTCTCGCTGACCGTGCCGATCTGGTTCAGCTTGATCAGCGCGGCGTTGGCGATCTTTTGTTCGATCGCCTCCGTGATGATCGCCGGGTTGGTCACCAAGATGTCGTCGCCGACCAGCTGGATCTGATCGCCGAGGCGGTCGGCGAGCTGGCGCCATCCCGCCCAGTCGGACTCGGCGAGACCGTCCTCGAGGCTCCAGATCGGAAAGGCGGCGACAAGCTCGCCATAGCGCTCGATGAGCTCGTCGCTCGTGAGCGCCTCACCGGCCAGGTGGTAGCGGCCATCGCGATAGAGCTCGCTGGCGGCGGGGTCGAGCGCGAGCGCCACGCCGTCACGCCCGGGTCGGTAGCCGGCGGCCTCGATCGCGCCGACGAGCAGCCGGCAGACCTCCTCGGGACTGGTGAGCTCCGGGGCGAACCCGCCCTCATCGCCGAGGCCGACGGTGTGCCCCTTGGCCGCGAGCTCGTTGCGCAGCCGGGCGTAGATCTCAGCTCCAGCGCGCACCGCCTCGGCCAGGCTCGGCGCGCCGAGCGGGGCGAGCATGAACTCCTGGAAGTCGAGCGCGTTGGCGGCGTGCGCCCCACCGTTCACGACGTTGAAGTGCGGAACGGGAAGGCGCGCCGGGACCCCGCGCGGGTTGAGCGAGCGCCACAAGGGCTGTGCTGTCTGCTCGGCGAGCGCCCGGGCGACGGCCATGGAGACGCCCACGATGGCGTTTGCCCCGAGGCGGTGCTTGTCGTGCGTGCCGTCGAGCTCGACGAGCGCCCGGTCGATTTCTCCCTGGTCGGCAAAGCGGCGACCCAACAGGGCCGCCGAGATCTCCCCGCGCACCGCCTCGACGACACCGAGGACCCCTTGGCCAGTGAAGCGGGAGGCATCGCCGTCCCGGCGCTCGGCTGCCTCACGGCTGCCCGTCGAGGCGCCGGCGGGGACCCCGGCGCGGACGGGGCGGCCGCCGGCGAGGGCCACGGTGACCGACAGGGTCGGTCGAGCACGCGAGTCGAGGATTTCGTGGGCGGTCAGGAAAGCGAGCTCGAACATCGAACCTCCTCGTCACACCGGTCGTGAGAGATCCTGCTGGCCAGGGCGCGTCGCGCAAAGGGGCCGAAGGGCCCAGCGAGAGGGGGCCACCTGGCCCGTGGCAACGGCCGACGGCCCCGCCGTCAAGCTGGCGGCACCACCCTCGGTGGGGCGGAGCGCGCCCGGGGCGCAGCGCTCCGTCCGTCCGGGGCGATGGGGCACAAGTGGTGCTCGACTCGAGCACGGCACCAGGCGACGCCCAGCGAACAGCCCGGCATGCCCGATCGCCTCGTGGCCTCGCGTGCCCCCGGCAGTGCTGGACGCCTCCATCGGAGCCATCAGCCACACCGGGCACGAGCGAGGGGTCCCATCGCCTCGATCCACGCGACCGCACGGTGTGGCGTGGTGTGCCCTTGATTACCGAACGCTCCGAGGCGGTGGGAGGATTGCTACTCCTCGGCGCTCGCCCGGACGGTGATCTGCTCGGGCGGGGCCGGGGCGCGCTCTTCCTCGGGTGGAAGACGGTGGAAGAACCACCAGAAGCTGACGGCGTTCACGAACTGGAAGACGGCCGAGATCTCGAAGGGGGCAGCGAGGCTCACCTCGTCCATCAGGTAACCGGTCAGCATCGGGCTTCCCGCCATCGCGAGCTGGCTCGGCAGGTTGGAGAGCGCGACCACCGAGCTGCGCTCAGCGGGGTCGGCGAGCGCGATGGCGTAGGACTGGCGCAGCGGCAGTCCGATGCGCTGGACGATCATCCGGATCAAATAGACGGCGCCGGCGATGGCAAAGCTCGGCGACAGCACCATGGGGACGAGGAGCACGGCCTGGAAGCTGCGCACGACCGTGATCGTGCGCACGAGGCCGTAGCGACGGGCAAGGCTCGCTGCCGACAAGGCAGATGCCGTGGTCGTGGCGTTGATCACGGCGAACAGCACCCCGACCTTGTCGGGACCGGCACCGAACCGGCGAAAGAGCCAGTACGAGACGAAGGGGCCGAACATTCCGACCGCGATCCCGTTCATGGTGTTGGTCACCCAAAGCCGCGAGAGCAGCCACCACGAACGCCGGGGCAAGGCGATCTTGAGGCGCCGAGGGGCCGGAGCGGCGCTTGTGTCACCGTGGTGCTGCTCGATCCGGTGCTCGACCTGGCGCCTCGGCTCGCTGAGGCCGAGCGCGAGCAGGCCCGAGCACAACGAGACGGCGGCGGTGGCGAGGAATACCGGCTCGTAGGCATGCATCGCCGCTGCCCCGTGCGCCCGGGTCTCGTGGACGAGGAGGGCGAGCAGACCGCCGGCGGTGGCGCCGAGCGATGAGCTGAACGCCAGCCTGCCGAAGGCGGCATTGCGATGCTGGGGCAGGACCTCGTCGGTCACAAAGGCCGATTCGGCCGGCTGGTACGGCCCGACCGCCCCGGCACCGGCTCCCGCCCCGCGCCCGTAGCTGCCGAGCGCCCCCATCGCGAACAGCAGCGGGGTGGCGTCGCTGAAGGCGAACACGACACCGGCCACCGCGGCGAATATGGGGATGACGATGAGGAAGATCCGCCGCCCGATCTGGTCGGAGACCAAGCCGATGGCGGCGGAGAGGATGGCCGAGGCGAAGGCCACGGTCATCACGTACTCCGCCAGTTCAACGGCGCTGAAGCCTTGCAGCGCAAGGTAGATGGGTGTTGCCACCCCCGCCAGCGCGCGCCCCATGCTCATGGCGAGCCGCGCCGCGAGGATCAGGTCGAAGTTGCGGCTCGACCACGAGGGATGGACGCGCCCGAGCCAGTGCTGCATTGGTCGGAGGCTAATCGGGGCATGGGTGGCCAGTGCGGGGGATCATGGCCCGCCCGTGCTGGCTTGGCGTCACGAGCCCGGACTCAGGGGTGCATCAACCGCCAGGTGAAGGTTGGTCCTGGCATCGATGCGGTGGTGCGCAGCGGCAGCGAGCGCTGCGCACCGGCAAGGTCGACCTCGAGGGTTCCCGCCGGAGCGCCGGCGCCGATCGAGCCGCTGGCGAAGCGGCGCGCGTGGAGGACGTAGTGGATCGTCGCGCCCCGCCAGGCGGTCAGGGTCACCGACGAGGCGGTGACCACCCTGATCGCGTGGGCGTAGGGCGCGCTGATGGTCGCGACCGTCATGCCGGCCGGGATGCGCACCGTCGTGAGGACCTTTTTGCTGGAGAGCACGAGTGCCTTGGCGGTGGCGAGCGCCGTCGGGATCGGGGTGCCGCCTTGCACACCGATGATCGCCCCGACGATCGAGCGCGCCGCGCCATCGAGGTGGGTGGTGGCCGAGAAGACGAAGCAGCCACCGCCCTGGGGCACCCATCCCGTCTTGACGCCGTCAATGCCGTCGGTCCCGAGGTCGCCGTTCACGTTGTAGACGACGCCAGCGACCGGCAAGGTCACCTGGGCCATGGCGACGATGTGGCGGAACACCGGGTTGGCCATCGCCAGCTGCGCGAGGCGGAGCTGGTCGGTTGCCGTCGAGACGGTGGCGGGATTGACCCCGCTCGGTCCGGCGTAGTGAGTGTGGGCAAGGCCGAGGGTGTGGGCGAGGGCGTTCATCTTGCCCACGAAGGCGCTCGTGCTTCCCGCGTCCCAGCTAGCGAGCAGCTGGATGATGTTGTCCCCTGAGGGGATCAGCGCCCCCTCGAGCGCCTGCAGCTCGCTCAGCTGCTCGCCGGCGCGCACGGCGACGACTGAGTCGCTCTGGGCGAGCTCTTGGCGGTAGGTGGTGACGTCTGCGGCCGTGATGGGGATATCCGGACCGCTCTCGCCGGGCCGGAGCGGGTGGTCCCGCAAGATCACGAGCGCCGACATCATCTTGGTGAGGCTGGCGATCGGGGAGGGGCGCTCCGGGCCGGCGCTGGCGATCGTGCCGCTACCTTGCAGCGCAACGGCCTCCTCGGCCCCGTAGGCCGGCTGCAGCGCGAGGGCGGTGCCGGGGACGGTGTGCTCGGTCGCCATGGCGGCGTGCACGCTCGGCGACGGCGGCGTGGAGAGCAGTGCCGTCGCGCCCCAGGCGATGACGAAGGCGACGATGACGACGGCGAGCGCGGCGGCGATCTTGGCCAGGCCCGGGCCGCGACGCGCGCGATGGGCGCGGTAGGTGGCGCGCCGGCGACGGGAGCGGCTCAATTCACGACCGTCACGAGCGTCCCATAGGCGAGATAGGGCCAAGCGGCGGCAGCCTCGGGCAGTGCCAGCTCGACGCAGCCGAGGCTCTGGGGGACCCCGTAGTCCGCTCGGGGGAAGTAGTGGACCGCGTCACCGTCATAGAAGTAGGCGACGTACTGCACCGGATCGGCATAGTGGCTGCCGTCCGGGTTCGTTCCGTGCATGATCTCGTTGCGATAGCGCGCGTAGACCGGGAAGGTTCCCGAGGGGGTCGGGGACTGGGGGATCCCCGTGTTCGCCGGGGCGTGCAGCACGACCGAGCCGTCGTGCCAGATCGTGAGCGACTGGGGCTGGGTCTTGTTGGCGATGGCGTAGTTGTAGCCACCGGTGTTGACGATGCCGTTCGCCAGGGACTGGACGAGGTCGTTCCACAGCCCACCGGAAGGGTTGCCCGTGACGTCGAGGCCGTGGTCGGCCTGGAAGGACATCACGAGGCCTCGGGTGAAGACGTTGTAGGCACCGGGCCGCCAGAGCGCGACCAGGCGGCTCGGCCAGCCGGCGTTGCGCCAGTGGAACGCGCCCTTTGGCGCCGAGTACAGCGCCGCGAGCTGGGCCGCCGTGTCGCTCGGGGCGATGGGGGGGCTGGCGGGCGCCCAAGCGAGCGGGGAGTAGTCCAGCAGGCTGAGCAGCTGTTGGAGGCGGAAGATCGAGCCGTTCTCGACGCTGAAGTTGTCGGCGAAGCGTCGCGCCAGCCGCTGGCCGTCCTTGGCAACCAGGCCCTTGCGTCCGCCGGGCACGCTCACGGTCACCTGGCTGAGCGGCACGAAGGGCTCGTCGGGCACGAAGGTGAGGCGGTCACCGCTCCGGTGCCAGCTCCCGGGAATCTGCGGGTTGATGCTCGGCAGGGGCGAGCGCGGCGAGATCGCCGCCGAGAAGGTGATCGAGATCGGTGCCCTGCCGCCGACGCCAGCGGCGCCCTGGCGGGGCGAGACGGCGATGACGCGCAGCGGCGCGGCCCTTTTGGTGCGCGCCGGGGCTCGGCGGGCAGCGGCGGCCGAGGTGGCGCCCGCCGCCAGGGCGAGGGTCGCGCCGAGGGCGACGAGCGCGACCGAGCGCGCCCCGCGTCGGTGGCGCAGCGATCTCGCTGGGCGCGCGCGCGAACCGGTCCTTCGGCGAGTGAGCCCCACGGACCGTAGCGTACCGACGCCGCCTCCGGCGCGGGGATCGCCCCGCGCCTCGGGTCCGCGCCGGTCCCCGAACGGCGTGCGGGCGCGCTCGACCTGCGCGCTCGTTCAGCTCGCCGTTTCGGAGCGTTCGCCCGGCCTGTCCGGCGGTGCGGGATCCCTGCGGCTCGGAGATGGCCCGGTGCTGGTCGGGCCGGATGCCCCCAGCTCGGGATGCATCACGACGATGTCGGCGTCGTGGCCCATGCCGTCGCTGGTGGGGCGGGCCAGGGCGAACCAGATGGCCTTGCCATGCGGGGTGGGGCGGATCCCCCAGTCGTGGCTGATCGCGGCGACGATGTGCAGCCCGCGCCCGTGGTCGACGAGGGACGCCGCGCCGACACCGAGCGGCCGCGGCAGCTCGGGGCGGCCGTCCTCGATCGTGATGAGAATCGCGGTGTCGGCGCGGATCGACAGCACGAGATCGGTTCCCGCGTGGCGCACGGCGTTGGCGACGAGCTCGCTGGTGGCGAGCTCCGCGTCTTCCACCAAGGCAGCGAGCTGCCATTCGACCAGCACGTCGCGAACGAAGTGCCGACCCCTCGTGACGCTCGACAAGTCGTTGTCGAGCCTCAGCCGGCGCTCGAGAGGATCGTCGCTCATCGGGGCGGGCCCGCCTCCTCGTCGTCAGGACCGTCGAGCGCGCCCGAGCGCAGGGCGCCGCGGCGGGCGGCCTCGACCGTCGGGTACTGCGGAAGCATGGCCGTCAGCCCACAGATCTCGATGACGCGGCTGATGACGTGGTGGGTGAACACGAGCCGCAGCCCGCCACCGGCTGCTCTCGTCGCGCGCTCGGCGAGCAGCAGGGCGAGCACCACCGAGGAGTCGATGAACGACACGTCGATCATGTCGACGATGAGGCGGCTCGCGCCGCCCTCGACGGCGCGCAGCAAGATGTCGGAGGCGCCCGGTTGCCCGGCATCCAGCTCGCCGGCGAGGCGGATCACGACCGCCTCGTCCAACTGCGTTCCGCTGTTGCCCACGACATGCCCCTTGCGACCCGGGTGCATGGCGAGGTTCCCCGATCTGTCGAGCAATATAGCGGTAAAGCTCGCGCTCACGACCGGTTCTTGCCCCCGTTGTGGCGCCGCGATGCCGGCAATTCGTGTGCGCCACGGGGATGCGAGGCCGAGCGGCGCGCTGGCCAGGGGGTTGCGCGTCGGCCCTCGCTCCAGCGCGGTCGTCACATTTCCTGCCCAATGGGGCACCCGAAACGGCTCGGCCGGCGCCTTCGCGAGTAGCTGAGCGCGCGTTTCCAGCTGAAGGCGGCCGATGCGCTCGGGTGGTGCTCGTGGCTCAGTGCTCGAGGCCGCTCGCGGCGACGGCGCTGCTCGCCTTTGTTTGCCCAGCGGTCGGCGTCGGTGCCGAGGACGGCGGCGGCACGTTTGCCCGCCGGAACTCGACCCGTGGGAGCACGAAGGACACGACGAAGGCGAGCGCCGCGATCGGCACGGCGATGAGGAAGACTTCTTGGACCGAGCTCGCAAAGGCGGACTCGTATCCAGCGCGGATCGGCGCAGGCAACTTGGAGAGCAACGCCGGGGAGACGCCCGAGCCGGTGACCCCCGCCGGCAGGTGCGCGCCGTGCAGTGCGCTCGCTAGCTTGCCGACGAGCACGTTGGAGAAGATGGCGCCGAAGATCGCGGCGCCGAAGGAGCCGCCGATCGAACGGAAGAAGCTCGCCCCGGACGTCGCGACGCCGAGCTCATGCTGGGGGACGGCGTTCTGGGCCACGAGGACGAGCACCTGCATCACTGAACCGAGGCCAATGCCGAGGACCACGAGGTAGAGGTACTGCACGATCGCCGGGGTGCTCGGGGTGACGAGCGAGAGCAGCCAGAGCCCGAGGGCGATGATGGCGGTACCCACGATCGGGAACGCGCGGTACTTCCCGGTCTTGGAAATGATCTGCCCCGAGACGATCGACAACAAGAGCATGCCGGCCATCAGCGGGAGCAGCCGCAGCCCGGAGTTCGTGGGGTTCGCGCCCAACACGTCTTGGTAGAACAACGGCAGGAAGGTGATCGCGCCGAACATCGCGAAGCCAACGATGAAACCGACGGTGCTCGAGGCGGAGAAGGCCCGGTTGGCGAACAGGTGCAGCGGGAGCACCGGCTCCTTGGCCCGGCGCTCGACGAGCGCAAAGGCCACGAGCAGCACGACGCCGCTCACTGCCATCGCGAGGATCGGGGACGAGGACCACGCGTAGGTCGTGCCGCCGAGGCTCGTGAGCAGCACGAGGGCCGCCGCACCGAGGCTGAGGAGCACGATGCCGAGGTAGTCGATGTCGTGGTGGACCCGGCGGAGGTGGCCTGGGACGCGGCTCGCGATCACGAGGAGCGCAACGGCGCCGAGGGGGATGTTGACGTAGAAGATCCAGCGCCACGAGAGGTCGTCGACGAGCACGCCGCCAAGGACCGGGCCGACGACGCTCGCCACGCCGAAGACGGCGCCGAACAGGCCCTGGTAGCGACCGCGGTCTCGGGGCGGGATGATGTCGCCGACGATGGCTTGCGCACCCACCATCAAGCCGCCGCCGCCAAGGCCTTGGATGGCGCGGCAGACGATGAGCATCACCATGCTGGTCGAAAGGCCCGAGAAGATCGATCCCACCAAGAACAGCAGGATCGAGGCTTGGAAGAAGCCCTTGCGCCCGTACTGGTCGCCGAGCTTGCCCCACAGCGGCGTCGACACCGTCGCGGCGAGCAGGTAGGCGGTGACGACCCAGGCGATGTGCGAGCCGCCATGGAGGTCGGCGACGATGGTCGGCAGGGCGGTCGAGACGATCGTCTGGTCGAGCGCGGCCAGCAGCATCCCGAGCATCAAGGCGCCGATGATGACCATCACGCGCCGGTGCGGAAGGTTGAAAGTGGTCGCGGTCCCAGCCTCGGGTTGGGTCGGCGTTGGCTCAGCCACGCGTGCTCCTATCATCGGATCGGTGATGGTCGCCCGCTTCGGCGCGCGGGCCGTCGGCGGGCAGGGAAAGGTCGTCGGCGAGGTCGAGGGGAAGGCCGCGGCGTAGCAGGCAGAAGCCCTTCTTGGTCTGCTCTATGAGGACGGCGATGCCGCCCTGTCCGCCCCAGAAGGTGCCGACGGCCCGCAAGAGCGCGAGGGCGGTCGCCGCGACGGCGGCCGCATAGGGCCGGAGCGTCTCGTCGCCGCCGAGGCGCTCGACCAGCGCGTCGGTGAGCGTGCGCTCGATCCCCGCCACGTGCTTGGCCCACGCCGCGCGCACCTCGGGCTGCTCGCGCACGGCCGAGAAGCGCTGCTTCCAGGCGTGGTGGTCGGCGCCGCTCGACTCGAGGTCCTCATGCGCCGCGCGCAGCCAGCCGACGAGCGCCGCCTCGACCGCCTCGAGCGGCGAGAGCGAGGTGGGCAGATCGACGACCTCGGCGCGCAGTCGGGCGGTCAGCGCCGGGTCCTCGCCGACGAGCGCCTCTTCCTTGGAAGAGAAGTAGTTGAAAAAGGTCCGCACCGAGACGTCGACGGCGTCGGCAATGTCCTCGACCGTGACCTTGGCAAAGCCTCGCTCCGAGGTCAGCTCGAGCGCCGCGAAGCGCAACGCGAGCCGCGTGGCGCGCTTTTTTCGTTCGCGGCGACCCTCCTGGGCCTCACCGAGCGGTGCCATCTCCATGGCTGCAGAGCCTACATCTTTTCATGGCATGCAACATTGTGCGAAGCGCAGACCTGCTGGCCGTCACGCCTCGGGCGCGCCGAGCTCCGCGATGCCGAGATCGAGCCGCCCTTGTTCGCCCTGGGGCGTACGGGCGCGGCGCCGGCGTGGACGCGCCAGGGCGACGACGCGCTCTTCGGGCAGCGCTCGCTGCCGACGGATCACATGCTGCGCACCCTCGTCGCTGCCGGCGGTCGCGAGCTCGTCGAGCTCGACCCAGCGGGCGTCGTTGGCACGGTTGGTCACGTGGCAGCGGAAGACGAAGCGGGCGCCGCGCTCGCCGCGCACGCGGACGACATCGCCAGGCGACAGCCCGTTCCAGCGCGGCACCCGCACGTACTTGGCGTCGAGCTCGGCGCGCAGTTGTTCGAGATCGGACGCACGCGGTCGTCGTCGGCGGCTCACCCATTGGCTCCTCGGATCGGGTGGGCACATTGTGCTGCGCTGGTGCGCGGCGGTCGGTGATCCTCGCCCTTTGCGGCGGCGCCGGGTCACGGCGTTAGCCTGCAGCTCTCCGGCGCTCACAGGCAGGTACCTCGTGACCGAACCTTCCTCCCCAAAGCCGCCAGCCTGGATGATGGCCCTTCCTCCGCTGGATCGGGCCCTGCTCGCGGCCAGCTTGACCGCCGCGATCCGGGCACGGCGCAAGATGACCGAGGACGTGGCACTCGTGGAGATGGATGCGGCGATGGCGGGCATGGCAGACGCCAGCGAAGCGCTGGCGAGCTTTCGCGCCCAGGCCGACGGGGCGCGACGCCTCGCAGACGGCTACCTCGAGATCGCCGATGCGCTCGAGAGCGTCGCGATGATGCTCGAGGGCCACGCGCACGAAGATCCCCACCAATGAGTCCCGCGCACGGGGATCAAGAAGTGCCCGGCTGGGCAGAGCAACGGTACCTGCCGGGCTTGGTAGCCTGACTGCACGCGCCGTACCCAAATCGGCAGGGAGACGGCGCTCTTGAGGGGGTATGGCGATGCCGCAGGCCATGTGGACCGGCTATCTGAGCTTCGGTCTCGTGAGCGTGCCGGTCGCGCTCTACAGCGCGAGCCAGGACCGGTCGATCCGATTCAACCAGCTCCACAAGGGGACCACGCACCGCGTGCGCTACCGCAAGGTTGACGAGGTGACCGGCGAGGAGCTCTCAGGCGAGGACATCGTGCGCGGATTCGCCGTCGAGGGCGGCGACTACGTCGTGATCGAGGACGGCGAGCTGCGCGAGCTGGCACCGGGGCGCAGCGAGCTGATCGACGTCACCGACTTCGTCGAGCTCAAAGAGATCGACCCCGTCTATTTCCAAAAGACCTACTACCTTGCGCCGCGCAACGCCTCAGCAGAGAAGGCCTATGGGCTCTTGTGCGAGGCGATGGCGCGCGAGGCCAAGGTCGGCATCGCCACCTTCGTCATGCGCGACAAGCAGTACCTGGTCGCCGTCCGCCCGAACGAGCGGGCACTGATTCTCGAGACCCTGGCGTTCGCCGACGAGATCCGCCCGGCGCGCTCGGTGCTCCCGGACCTCGCACTCACCTGGGACTTCACCGAGCGCGAGCTCGAGATGGCCGGCCAGCTCATCGGCTCGATGAGCACCACATGGGACCCGAGCCGCTACCACGACACCTACCGCGAGCGGGTCCTCGCCCTCGTCGAGGCCAAGCGGGCCGGACGGCCGGCGGCGCCCGCCGAGGCCGAGCCGCAGGCCAACGTGCTCGACCTGGTCGCCGCGCTCGAGGCCTCCGTCGCGCGCGCTCGCGGCGCGCGCCCCGCATCTGAGCGCCCGGCTCGCCGCCGCGACGCTCCGGCGCGCGCCGAGCAGCAGACCTTCAGCGGCATGAGCCGCGCCGAGCTGTTGGCGCTCGCCGCCGAGCGGGATGTCCAGGGCCGGACGAAGATGACCAAGCTGCAGCTCGTCAAGGCGCTCACCGACGCCGAGGCCGCACAGGCCGCCCGGTCCGCCTCCTGAGGGGCACGGGCCAGCATCTGAGCGCCCCGCGCCGGCGGGCCGTGGGCGCCCGCCGGCTAGACGCCGGGCGCCGTGGCGGAGCCGAAGGCGAGGCGGAGGTGCGAAAAGTGCAGGCCGAGCACGTCGATCACGCGTCGCAGCGGAGGGCGCAGGCCGGCCACCGTGATCGCCTCGCCACGAGCCTCGATCGCCTCGAGCGCTCGGTGGTCGACGAAGTCCGCCTCATCGAGCGCGATGGCCTGCGCGTCGAGGGGGGCGAGGTCCAACAGCCGGGCCAAGAGCGGAGCCGACCAGCCGTCGAGCGAGCCCACGGCCCGCAGCACTGCGCCGTCGCTGAAGAGGCGGAAGGCGGGGCCGGGAACCGACTCGGGGAGCACGGGGTGCAGGGTCGCGATGGCCGCGAGGTGCTCGGCGTCGAGCGCGGAGCGGTCGAAGTAGCAGACCCCGGTGATCGCATGGCGCGCCTGGAGCGAGTCCGCTCGCCGCTCCCAGGCGAGCCAGCGCTGTCTGCTCGCCGCATCGTGTCCGGCGAGGCTGGTGTTGTCGGCGACCACGCACAGGCCCCCATAGCCGGCGGCGAGCGCGTCCTCGAGCGCGGCCATGACGAGGCGCTCGAGGACGTCGACGTCGAAGTCACCGAGCGGATAGAGGTGCTCGGGGCGCTCGCAGACGAGCGCGCCGCACGCCACGAGGCCCGCCGCGTCATCGAGCCCGAAGAGGTCAGAAGGGTCCGGGTCCTCGGCGAGGTAGAGCATCTTGTCGTTGCGCCGGCGCGCGCTCGCGAAGACCGACGCGGCGAGCGCCGCGAGGTCTGCTGGTGACGACCCGCACCAGATGGCGTGGTCGTGGGGGGCGAGCCCTTCGGGGTTGGCGGTGGTGAGGTGTCGACGCATGGCCTGCTTGCACGATATGCGACGCTTCGTGTCGGTCGGCGCATCGGTTCGCCATGCGTACCTCCTCGAGCCGATGATGTGCCCGATCGGGAATTTGGGACCAAGATGACAGACCGCGCACCCGGCGGCGTAGTAGGAAGAGCAGATGGGCCCGGGAGCCGGTGACGCGGCCGGCGCCACCGACGCCCGCAAGGCGTCACCGTGGCCCCGTTCGTTTCCGCCCCATCCATCCTCAGCGAGGGCGGCCCGCCGCTTCGTCCGTGACGAGCTCGGGCCGGGCGGGGACGTGGCGGGGGTGGCCGAGCTGTTGGTCTCCGAACTCGCCACCATGGTGATCCGCCGCAGCGCGCAGGAGTTCACCGTGGCGATCGATCAGACGAGTTCCGGCGTGCGGGTGACCATCCTCGATCCCTCGGCGACGGCGACCCGCCCGAGCGATCCGACGACCCAAGACGCGGTGGCCCGCGGCCTGCGCGTGGTGGCGGCCCTCGCGCAGCGCTGGGCGGTCGAGCCTGCTGGCGACGGCGTACGCATGTGGTTCGAGCTAGCCCTTGAGGGTGCGCCGCAATCGCTCGACGCCCCACATTCGACCTCCGCACCGGCCTGACGACCACGGCGACGCGGACTCGCCACGCGCTGCGGTTTGCTACCTTCGGTCCTCCCGGCGAGCCACCCCGAGGTGTGCTCCCGGCCCCTTGCACATGCCTCGATCGATCCGGCTCCGACCCTGGCAGAAGCTCGCTCTCGAACGTTTCGGTGCGGCGACGCCCCCCGACTTCCTCGCCGTCGCCACACCGGGGGCGGGAAAGACCACCTTCGCCCTGGCTGCCGCGCGCCTGGTGCTGGCGCGGGGCGAGGCGCGCCGGCTGATCGTCGTGGTCCCGACGGCGCACCTGAAGCGCCAGTGGGCTCGCGCTGCCGCCGCGCTCGACTTGCACCTCGAGACCAACTGGGCCCCCGGCGCCCGGCAGGTCGCGCCAGACATGCACGGCATCGTCACCACGTACCAGCAAGTCGCCACCCAGGCCCGAGCCCTGTCTCGAGTCGCACGGGACGCCTTTGTCGTCCTCGACGAGGTCCACCACGCCGGCGACGACCGCGCCTGGGGTACCGCGTTGCGCAGCGCGTTCAGCCCCGCCGCCCGCCGCCTGTCGCTGTCGGGCACGCCCTTTCGCTCCGACACCGTCGCGATCCCCTTCATCAACTACGACGACGAGGAGGCTCGCCCCGACTTCGAGTACGACTACGGCGAGGCCTTGAGCGATCGCCGGGTCGTCCGGCCGATCTATTTCCCCCGCACCAACGGCTACATGGAATGGCAAGCCCCCGACGGGTCGCTGCACGCGGCGAGCTTCGACGACCCCCTCGCCACATCCCGGGCGAACCAGCGGCTGCGCACGGCTATCTCCCTCGAGGGGGAGTGGCTCCCCGAGGTGCTCGGCGCCGCGCACGACAAGCTGAGTGAGATCCGCGCGCACCAGCACGACGCGGCCGGGCTCGTGATCGCTGCCGACCAGGAACACGCGCGCGGCATCGCCGAGCTGCTTCGCCGCCGCTTTCGCACCACCGCCGTGGTCGCCACCTCAGACGACCCCCTCGCCTCGGCGCGCATCGCCCGCTTCGCCGACAGCGACGAGCCCTGGCTGGTGGCGGTCCGCATGGTCTCTGAAGGCGTCGACCTCCCGCGGTTGCGGGTCGGCGTCTTTGCGACGACGACCACCACGGAGCTGTTCTTCCGCCAGGCCGTGGGGCGATTCGTCCGCTGGACGCCGGGAATCGGTCGCCAGCCCGCCTATCTCTACATCCCCGACGACGCGCGCCTGCGCCGGGCGGCCGCCCAGGTCGCCGAGCGACGGCGCCACTGCCTGCGGGCCCGGCGCGCGGCGGAGGAGCTCGCGAGCGCACCGGGTGGCCCGCTCGCCGAGGCGACCGGCGAGGCCGAGCTCGCCGACGAGCAGCTCTCGCTGTTCTCGGTCATCTCCGCGGTCGCGACCGACGCCACCTTGCCTGAGGACGAGACCGAGGACGACGAAATCGCCGCGGCCGATGACGACCCGTCATTGGTGCTGGACCTTCCGAGCCCCCCGCCGCTTGGTGGCAAAACGACCGAGGAGGATGAGCCCTATGGCCGGGCGGAGGCCAAGGTCGAGCTGCGTCGGGCCAACCTCGAGGTGGCCCGGGCGATCGCCCGGAGCACCGGGCGCTCGCACGCCGAGGTGAACGCCGAGCTGAACCGGCTGGCCGGGCTCACGAGCGTGCGCGAGGCGACGGCCGATCAGCTCCGCCGCCGCCTCGAGCACGCCGCGCGCTGGCAGGCTCGTCTCAACGTTGTCGCAAGGAGCCCCCGTCGCTCGCCCGCACCAAGTTGAAGACGCGCTGGCGAGAGATGCCAAAACGCCGGGCGATCTCGCTCAGGCCGTCGCCCTCGCGCACGAGCGCCAGGGCCAACGTCCGTCGGAACGAGGCCCCGCTCTCGCCGAGGCGGCGGGCGATCTCTCCGACCACCGTGACGGCATGCATATTGGCATCATTCGCCAGGACTTCTCGCCACTCCCGCCCCGCTCGGCGTGCCCGCTTCATGGCGTCGAGCTGGCGGCTGAGTGCGGCCTCGCGCCGGGCGCTCTCTTCGAGCGAGTCCTGCAAGGCGTTGATCGCGAGCGTGACCGACGTATCGGGTCCCGATCCGTCGCCGGCGTCCACCGACTGCGGCGCAGCCTGCGCCAAGGAGGCGGGAGCAGCGCGATACTCCTCGAGTTCCTTGCCGTATGTCTCCATGGTCGGTACTCTTACCCGTCAATGGTCGTTGACATCCGCCGGTTTCCCGGCGTGAGCTTTCGGCCATGAGCGACCTGCACCCTTGCGTGGGGATGCCCCAGGGCGAGGCGAGCGCCGGCACGACCCGGCGAGAGGCGGCCGCGGTGTTCGAGCCGATCCCGCGCGCGGTCCGTTCGGCGCGGCGCTTCGTCGGAGCACTGATTCCCGATGCGCGCCAGCGCGAAACCGCCGAGCTGCTCGTCTCCGAGCTCGCCAGCAACGCCGTTCGCTATGCATCCGGGCCCTTTGAGGTGCGCGTCCAGCTCAGGCCGCAGATCCGGATCGAGGTGCGGGACGCGAGCGAACGGATGCCCTCGGTGATGGCCCCCCGAGCCGACGCCGAGCGGGGGCGCGGCCTGCGGATCGTGAACGAGCTGGCGAGCGCGTGGGGCGTCGAGCCCGAGCTCGGCGGCAAGGTCGTCTGGTTCTCCCTCTGAGCCGGCTGCCGGCCCGCTGTGCCGCATCGTGCGGCCCGCTGCCCACCGGTGGTGGCCGACGCCGTTTCCCATGCGAGGAGGAGCCGCCACCGTCTGGCCGGTGTCGCCGGGCTCCTGCTGATCGCGAGCTCGGCGGAGGACGTCGGCCGGTGGTGCCGCCTTGGCCAGCAGCCCCTGAAGCGGGCGCCCTCAGAGGTCGTGGCCGGGCAGCGGTCCGAAGCGCTTGCTGCCTGCGCTGCCGGTCAGCCCGGTAGCACGAGGACCTTGCCGAGCGCGCCATTGGCGACGGCATCCTGCGCGTCGGCGACCTGCTCGAGGCGATAGCGGTGGAGCGGGAGAGCGCTCAGGGCGCCGAGATGCAGCGCGTCGTCCACGAAGCGGACGGCCGCGGCGAGCTCGGCGCCGGGCACCCGGTAGAGCAAGACGAAGCGGACGCGCACGTTGGCCGTCATCAGCTGGCGGACCGGAAGGCGGGGGTCCTCGGCTTCTGCGGCGTAGACGACGATCTCCGTGCCTGGTGCGCTGAGCGCCAGGTCGAGCGCGAGATTGGCGCCGAAGGCGACCTCGACGACGCGGTCGACGTGCCCGCTGAAGCGCCGGATCTTCTCGGCCACGTCGTCGTCGCGGTAGTTGACGACGAGGTCGGCGCCCGCCGCCCGGGCGAGCTCGGCCTTCTCCTTCGAGCTGACGGTCGCGACGACGCGAGCCCCGGCGTGCGTTGCGAGCTCGATCGCGAAGTGCCCGACGGCGCCGGCCCCTCCGGCCACCAGCACCGTGGCGCCCGCCAGCGCGCCGCGGTCCCCGCCGAGGCAGTGCGCGGCCGTCACCGCCGGTACGCCGAGCGACGCGCCGAGCTCGTCGCTCGCCCCATCGGGGAGCACCACGGTGCGCTCGGCCGGCAGCACGCAGTACTGCGCCGCGGTCCCGTAGCGGTTCTCGAAGGCCGCCAGGTAGCACCACACGCGCTCGCCCACGTGGCGGTCGCTCACCCCCGCGCCGAGCGCGTCGATCACCCCAGCGCCGTCTTGGTGGGGAATCTGGAAGCCGTCGGGATCGGCTCCGGTCGCGCCCGATCGCGTCTTCCAGTCCGTCGGGTTCACCCCCGACGCGCTGATCCGCACCCGCACCTCACCGGGGCCAGGCTCGGGCGTGGGCACCTCCTCGACGGCAAGGACCTCGCTCGCCTTGCCCACCTTGCGGTATAGCGCTGCTCGCATCTCGCGTCCTCCTCGCTCGGGTTCCATCTTGGCCTCTGGCCGGCCGCTCGGCGCCGTGGCGCCTAGGGTCGCGGCGGCACAAGGAAGGTGGTGGCATGGACTCCAGCCAAGCGGGACAAGAGCTGCCCCACCGCGACGACGCGGTGGGGCAGCTGCCGCTCGTTGACCAGGTCGCGATGTGCGCCGGTCGGGATCTGTGGCGGGTGCCCATCCCTGTTGCTGGGACCGATCTCGTCGTCACCGACGGGCCGAACGGCGCGCGTGGCGACAGCTTTGTTGGCGGGCGCTCCGCGTGCTTTCCCTGCGCGAGCGCGCTCGGTGCGACCTTCGACCACGAGCTGGTGCACGCGGTTGGCTCGGCGCTCGGCGTCGAGACGCGCCGCGCTGGGGCGCAGGTGCTGCTCGCTCCCACCGTGAACCTGCACCGCCATCCACTTGGGGGGCGCCACTTCGAGTGCTTCTCCGAGGACCCCGAGCTCACCGCACAGCTCGCCGTCGCCTACATCGATGGGCTGCAGCAAGAGGGTGTCGGCGCTTGCATCAAGCACTTTGTCTGCAACGACGGCGAGTTCGAGCGGATGTCGATCTCGGTCGAGGTGGACGAGGCGGTGCTGCGCGAGCTCTACCTCCTGCCCTTCGAGCGCGCCGTGGCGGCTGGGGTGTGGTCGGTGATGGCGGCCTACAACCGTCTCGAGGGTACCTACTGCTCCGAGCACCCGGTGCTCTTGCACCAGGTGCTGCGCGAGGAGTGGGGCTTTGACGGCGTGGTGATGTCGGACTGGTTCGCCACCCACTCGACCACCGACGCCCTCGTCGCGGGGCTCGACCTCGAGATGCCGGGACCGCCCCGCTATCGCGGCGAGGCGCTCGTGGCGGCGCTTCGAACGAGCGAGGTCGCTCCGGCCGATGTCGCGCGCGCGGCGGCCCGCGTGGCGCGCCTGGCGGCGCGCACCGGTCTCGGCGCCCGCCAAGCCCGCCGGCCGATCGCGCCGGTCGAATCGACCAGAAAGCTGATCCGCCGTGCGGCGAGCGCCTCGATGGTGCTGTTGAAGAACGAGCAGGCCTTGCCGCTCGCCCAAGGCGCCAGCGTGGCGTTGATCGGCCCGCTCGCCGACCGCCTGCAGTACCACGGCGGTGGCAGCGCGCAGGTCAACCCCGAGCACGTGAGTCCGCTGCTCCCCGCGCTCGCTGACGCGCTCGGTCCGGCGAGCCGCATCGCCTTGTCCCGCGGCAGCACCCTCGCCGCCTGGCCCGCTCCCCTCGGGCCGCCCGAGCTCGCCTTCGAAGGCGTCGAGGGCGCCCGCGTCCGCTACCAACACCGCCGGGCGCACGGCGCGTTGATCGGCGAGGAGCAGGCTCGCAGCCTCCAGCTGCTCTGGCTCGGCGAGGTCGTGCCGGGCAGCGCCAACGGCGAGGTCGAGGTCGTGGTGGACGCCGAGCTCTCACCCGCCACGCAGGGCCAGCACCAGCTCGTCCTGCAGGCGAGCGGGCATGCCCGGGTCCTCATCGATGACGAGGTTGTCCTCGAGTGCGACCCGCCGGTCCCCGCCGAGCCGAGCTTCGAACTGAGCGGCGAGGAGGTGCGGGCGCCGGTCGTCCTGGGCGCCGGTCGGCCGGTCCCCCTGCGCATCGAGTTCTCGCCCCATGCGACCCCCGGCGTCATCCGCCTCCAGCTCGCCCTCGTCGCGCCCGATCCCGGCGACCTCATCGAACAGGCGGCGCGCACCGCGGCGAGCTGCGAGTGTGCCGTCGTGGTCGTGGGCAGCCCGCACGGCTATGAGCGCGAGGGTCGGGACCGCCCGAGCCTCGGCCTCCCCGGCGACCAGGACGCGCTGATCAGCGCCGTGGCGCGCGCCAACCCGCGGACGGTCGTCGTCCTCAACACCGGGGCACCGGTGACTATGCCGTGGCTGGACGAGGTCGCCGCGGTCGTCCAGGCGTGGTTTCCCGGCCAGGAGGCCGGAGCGGCGCTCGCCGGGCTGTTGTGCGGAGCGGAGAACTTCTCGGGCCGGCTGCCGACCACCTTCTTCGCTCGTCAACGAGACGTTCCGAGCGACCCGTTCTTCCCCGGCTCGGGCGGCACGGTGCGCTATGGGGAGGGGTTCCGTCTCGGCTATCGCGCCATGCCGGGAGATGCTGCGCTGCCCGTGCTCTTTCCCTTCGGCTTCGGCCTGTCGTACTCGAGCTTCACCCTCGGCGAAGCGACCGCAACGCGCGACGAGACCGGCTATCGCGTCCGCGTCCCGGTGACCAACACCGCCGGACCCGCGGGCCGTGCGGTGCTCCAGTGCTACCTCGAGAGCGGCGAGCCGGACCGCCCGGTGCTCGAGCTGAAGGCGTTCTGCACGATCGAGGTGGCGCCCGGCGAGACGGCGCTCGCGCAGGTGTCGATCGCTCGGGAGCAACTCCGCCGCTACCGCACCGGCCGCTACGTGCCCCTCGAGGGGCCGTTTCGCTTGCGCATCGGCACCTCGTCGGCCGACCTGCCGATCACTCTCGAGTGCGCGAGACCCTGAGCGCACCTACGGCGCTGATGGGCCACAACCGCCGGCCGTCTTGGCCAGGACTTCGCCAGCGGGATGCTGCGGCGATGGTCCTAGGTCATCCCGGCTGCCGGCGTGGCGTGGATCGCGGGCTCGAGAAAGGCTTGCCTCGATGCTGGCCGGCGGCGACGCTGAAGCGCGATGGACATCCCACGCATCTTCACGATCCGTGAGAGCAGTCACCGTATCCACAACCCGTTCAGTGCGCTGAAGCTCGCCACGCTGGGCGAGGCGCTGGACCTCGCCGCAGGGGCCACGGTGCTCGACCTCGGCAGCGGCTCGGGAGAGATGCTTTGCACCTGGGCGCGGGATCATCGCATCGTCGGGACGGGGGTGGACCTCAGCATCGTGTTCACCGACCGCGCCCGCTCCCGCGCCCGCGAGCTCGGCGTCGCCGATCGCGTCGCGTTCATCCATGGTGATGCCACCGGCTACGTCGCCGACGTCCCGGTCGACGTGGCCGCGTGCGTTGGTGCCACCTGGATCGGCGGCGGCGTGGCCGGCACGGTCGATTTGCTCCGCCGGAACCTTCACGACGGCGGATTGATGCTGATCGGTGAGCCCTACTGGCGGCGCCAGCCGCCGGACCGGGCGACCGTCGAAGCGTGTCAGGTCGCTGAGCTTGCGGACCTCCGTGCGCTGCCGGCCTTGATCGAGCAGTTCGGCACGCTTGGCTGCGACGTCGTGGAGATGGTGCTGGCGGACCAGGACAGCTGGGACCGCTACCAGGCAGCGCAGTGGCTGAACCTGCGCCGCTGGCTCGATGCGAGTGGTGACGACGAGCTCGCCGAGCAGGTGCGCAGCGAGCTTGCGACCGAGCCCGCCCGCTACGCGAGGTACACCCGCGAATACCTCGGCTGGGGGGTCTTCGCGCTGATGGACCGCCGAGCTTGAGGGTCCCCCGGCGGCTCGCGGGATCGGTGGATCACGACGATCCGCGAGATCTTGGTGGCGTCGACGGGGCCCGGCTTGCTCGCCTCGGGCACCCCGTCCAAGGCCCGCACGGTCTTTGGACGATCGCGGCGTTGATGGAGCCACGGTGACTCCGAGCACTGCCGCCGCTCGGCCGGTGGGGGTCCGCGGGCGCGTTGGGGGAGTCGGTGGGCTCGAGCTCGTGCCGGGACCTACCGGGCGCCTCGGGAGCCGCCGGCCGGGTGATCGAGCGCCTCTTCGGGGGGGTGCCCGGCATCGAGGTCCACCGCGTCGTTCAGACGCAGCTGCTCGCCGGGGGACTGCGCGGCGCTGGCGCTGGCGTCGAGCGGCTCGAGGAGGTGTCCGACATGGTCGCCGAAGCGGTGGCGCTCGAGGACCCGCCCCTCGAAGACCGCGCGCGCCGCCTCGAGGATGGGGGCTCCGAAGGGGCCGGGATGCCACGCGACGCCGGCGAACTTGTCCACCTCGTCACCGGTCAGCTCGCCGAAGTGGGCAGCCAGGGCCTTCTGGTCGGCGCCGAGCAGGTGCAGTGCGAGCACCTCGGCGTCCGCGGTGAGCTTGGCGGTGTGGTTGACCTCTGACACGCAGGCGAGAAAGCGGGGCGGGAAGATGCTGACCTGGCTGGCGAAGCCGATCAGACAGCCGCTGTTCTCGTGCGCCCCGGCGACGGTCAGCACGTACAGCGGCGGATCGACGAGGCGAGTGAAGTCGGCGAAGCCCACCGCGACCCCTTACCCGTCCGGGCGCCGCGCGCCACCGCGTGCTCGACCCGGGCCGTCACCGCGCGCCGGGGCGCCCCGCGGGCAGTGGTGGGGCGGGCGCCTCGAGCAGCACGGCGTTGCGCGGGCAGGCGGTCGCGCAGCGCCGGGCGAGCGCCTCGAGCGCGGTGGGCACCACCGGGTCCGAGACGATCGGATAGCCCCACTCGTCGAGCTCGACGAGCTCGGGCAGCAGCTCGGCGCAGTAGCCGTAGCCGTCACAGGCAACCGGGTCGATCCGCAGCCGCAGGGCGCGCCGCGTCATCGCCCACCGCCAGGGCCCTCCAGGGCCGCGGGCGCAAGCAGACTCGGAGCCGAGGCCCACGGGCAGGGCTGGCCGGCGCGGTGGCGGGCGACGTCTTCGCAAAAGACCGAGAGGGCGCTCTTCACCATGCGCACGGCGCCGTCGGGATGGCCACAGCCGCCGCGCCCGGCGATCGTGGCGAGGCGGCGCTCGAGACGCTCGAGCGTGCCCGCGTCGGCGTCGCCGCGGGCGAGCCGGCCGAGATCCTCGGCGAGGGCGGGCAGTCCGAAGACGCACGGGCCGCACTGGCCGGCCCCCTGTCGGGCGAGATAGGCGGCGAGGCGGGCGCTCTCGGCGATCCCGCAGTGCCGCTCGCCGAGGGCGAGGAGGACCCCGGCCCCCGGCGCGGCGCCGTGCGGTCCCAGTCCGGCCTTGCTGTAGGGGGCGCCGAGCGCGCCCGGTCCGACCCAGCTGCCGCCGTAGCCGCCGACGAGCACCGCCTGGAGCGCCTCGGTCGGTGCGCCGAGGCCAACCACGTCGCCGAGCGGGTGGCCGAGGGCGACCTCGAAGACGCCGGGATGCGCGAGCGAGCCGGACAAGGTGACGAGGGTGCTCCCGCTCGCGCCCTTGTCGCCGGCGGTCGCGAACCAGGCGGCGCCGTGGCGGGCGATGAGCGCCACGTGCGCCAGCGTCTCGGCGTTCTGCACGAGCGTGCGCTGGCGACGTCGCTGCAGCGGTTTGGACTTGTCGGGCCGAAAGAAGGGGAGCGCCACCCCGGTGAGGACGAAGTTCGAAAGGGCGGACTCCTCACCGTGCACGTAGCCCGGCGGCACGGCGACGGCACCGATCTCGACGCGCACGCCATGGCGCGCGGCCCGCTCGCCGAGCGCCACGCGCAACGCGGCCCGGCGTGGCGCGTCGCGCTCGTCGAGGGCGACGAGCGCTCGAGTGGCCCCGATCAGGCCGGCGACCACCTCGGCGCCGTCGAGGACGAGATGTGGTGCGTAGGTGAGCAGCGTCTTGTCCTTGGCGCTCGCCGGCTCGCCCTCGGTGGCATTGACGATGAGCAGGCGAGCGCCGCCCGCCTGGCGGATCATGGTGAGCTTGGCCGCGGTCGGAAAGCCGCCACCGCCGCGCCCGGTGAGCCCTGAGCGCCCGATCTCATCGAGCAGCGCCAGCTGCTCGGCGCCCGCCCGCCGAGGAGCGACGCGCAGCGGCCCGTGCCGCTCGAGGTGCTCGGCGAGGCCAATCGGTGCAGCGGGCACCTCCACGGAGAGCAGCCGGGCGACGCGCAGCGGTCGGCGGAGAAGCGCGTCAGTTGCCATCATCGGCCCCCGCGATCGCAGATTCACCCGCCTCGGCTGGCTCGCGGTGTTCGCCTCCACGGGACGTGGGCGCCGCGGTGCTCGAGGGCCTGGCGCGGTGGGCCCCGGCGGCCGGCGCGCCTGCTGGGACGGCCTGGCCCGACAATGGGCTCGGCCGCAGCGGCCCCGAGCGGGCCCAGGCGATCCCGACGAGGAGCACCAGGCCGGCGCCGCCGGCGATGAGGAGCCGGGCGCCGCGGCGCGCTCGGTCGGCGTGGACCAGGCGCCAGGCGCCGGCCGTCGCCACGGCGCCGACGCTCAGCGCAACGATCAGCTGGAACCAGCCGAGACGCACGTCGGTGCCGGTGCCGACGGCGTGCACGAGCGCGACCGGCCAGCTGGCGTAGGCGAGCCAGTGCAGGACGCGCCAGGTGCGCTCGCCGATCCGTCGCCGCAGCAGGCTCGAGGCGAGAACGACGAAGACCACGTCGAGCGAGAGGGTGCCGAGCCCGAGCCAAATTGGGCGATAGGAGGAGGTGAAGGGCGCGACGGTGCTCAGCCAGCCGATCCCCGCGTACGGGTCGATCACCGACGTCGCCACGTGCAGTCCAAGGAAGAGGACGCTCATCAGCGCGATCCGGCGGTGCAGCTCGGCCACGGCAAAGCGCGGCCAGGACGGCGCGGCGGCGCGTTGTGCCGTCGCGATCCCGAGCACGACGGTGGCGCTCAACATGACGAGCATCACCACGCCGCTGCCGCGGGCGAGATACCACAGCGACTGGGAGGAGATCGCGGCGGTCATGGGCCCGGCACCGCGGGCTGAGACGGCACCGGCCAGGCGCCGAGGTGCACGACGGTGCCGTCGAAGGCCTCGAGGCGCGCCGCCAGGCCGGTCGCCTCGAGGCGTTCTGGCGCCTCCGAAGAGGCGACGATCGCTGCCGTCGCCCAGGCGTTCGCCTCGACGCAGCTGGGCGCGACCACGCTGGCGAGCCGCCAGCGCGAGGCGACGCTGTGGCCGGTCCTCGGGTCGACGATGTGGTGCTGGGTCTGTCCGGCGCGTCGCCAGGCACGCGCTGGTCCGCTCGAGCTCGCCAGGCCGCCGTGTCGAAGGGCGACGCACTGGCGCACCTCGGATGCCGGCGCACCCGAGATCCAGGCGATACCGATCGGCCACCCCGATGCTGGGGGCTCGCCGGCCACGGCGACGTCGCCGCCGAGGCTGACGAGGACACCGGCGCCGCTTCGGCGGGCGAGGCGGGCCGCCGCGCGATCAGCGGCGAGGGCCTTGGCGGTGGCTCCCAGGTCGAGCAGGACGCCTGGCGGCACGCGCACCGTGCCCGCACGGCGGTTGACCTCCACGCTCCACCAGCCGATCGCCGGAGCGCAGGCCGGAACGGGCTCGTCGCAATCGGCGGCGAGGGCGTCGAAGTCGCGGTCGTAGCCGAGACGGACGAGCAGCTCCCCGACGGTCGGGTCGACGAGGCCGCCCGTGCGTTGCGCCACCTCGAGCGCGACCTCAATGGCCTCGGCGCAGCCCGGTGAGACCACGAGCGCCCGGCCCCCCGCCCCTTGCAGGGCGCGCACCTCAGAGTCGGGGCGAAAGCGGCTGCAGGCGAGGTCGATGGCGGCGAGCTCCGTGCTGAGCAGGCGCCAGCACGCCTCGGGATCGACCGCAGTCGTTGCCAGGGTGACCTCAGTGCCAAGAGCCCGGCCATGACGCACGGCGATCGTCTCGCTGGTCATGGCGCCGAGCCTCCCGAGACGGCGACGGGTGGCTGGGTGGTCGCTATGGGCGCGCCGACGGGCTGCGCCCCGCTTGTCCTTGAGCCACCGCTCGTGCCCGAGACCCCGCTTGGCGGCGAGGCAATGCTCGGAGCGGTGGCCGTCGAGGTGCTCGAGGGCGGCGTGCTCGAGGTTCCGCGGCGGCCGGGCAGGTCGTGGGCGGCGAGGCCGGCGAAGGTGGCGGTCGCCACGGTGGCGCCGAACAGCGTCCATCGGGTCGCGCCGCGCAGCTGCGCGAACGCGCCGGCCCGCCGGTCGCTCGGAGGAACAGGAGAGGCCATGCCCGCCACCTTGGGGTCGTGAGCTGAGCACGCACTGTGGCCACGCCGAGGCTGCGATGGAACTTCGCTGGCCCCGAACACCCTGGTGCCCGTAGCGGGCGGGCGGTGGGCTCTTTAAGGTCGTGTCGGCTCACCAACCGGGCGCCGCCGCGACGGGTGGCTTCACGAGCAGACGGGGAGGCGGGCGGGTCATGACCACCAATGAGCACGAAGTCGAGGAGTACGACGTTGTCGTGATCGGCGGCGGGCCGCCGGGCGAGAATGCCGCCCAGTACGCCACCCAGTTCTCGGGCCTTTGCGCGGTGATCGTGGAGCAGGAGCTCGTCGGCGGGGAGTGCTCCTACTGGGCGTGCATGCCGAGCAAGGCCCTGCTGCGCCCCGTCGAGCTCTTCGACGAGGTCGCCGCGCTGCGCGAGCTCAGTCCGGCGGAGATCGACGTCGCGGCGGTGCTCGAGCGGCGCGACCGCATGGTCAACCACCACGATGACGCCTCCCAGGTGGGCTGGGCCGAGGGGGCAGGCATCGCCGTGGTGCGCGGCCGCGGGCGCCTCGTCGGCGAACGGCTCGTGGCGGTCCGTGGCGCGCAAGGTGACGAGCGGCGCCTCGCCGCCCGTCATGCGGTCGTTCTCGACACCGGCAGCCGGCCCTTCCTGCCGCCGATCGAGGGGCTGGAGCCGGCCCGGCCGTGGACGTCCCGCGACGTGACGAACTGCCACGAGATCCCCCGCCGGGTCGCGATCCTCGGCGGCGGCGTCGTCGCCTGTGAAGCAGCGACGTGGCTCGCTGGCCTCGGGGCGCAGGTGACAATCCTGGAGCAGGGCGAGCGCCTGTTGGCGCGCAGCGAGCCTTTCGCCGCAGCGCTCGTTGCCGAGGCGCTCGTCGAGCGCGGCGTCGGCGTCCGCCTCGGCGAGCGCGTGGTGCGCGTGCAGCGGGAGGAGGTCAACACCGCCGGTGAGGGCTGGCGGCACGGGGGCGAAGTGGTGGTCGAGCTCGCCTCGGGCGGAGCCGTGCGCGCCGACGAGCTCGTCGTGGCGGCGGGTCGGCAGCCAAACAGCGAGGACCTCGGTCTCGAGCACTTCGGCCTGGCCGCCTCGGGGCCGATCGCGGTCAACGACGACCTCAGCGTCATCGGCGTCGACGGCAGCTGGCTCTACGCGGTGGGTGACGTCTGCGGACGCGCCCAGCTCACCCACATGGGCAAGTACCAGGCGCGCATCTGCGGTCGGGTCATTGCCGCCCGTTCAGCCGGCGAGCCGCTCGACCTCGGCGAGTTCGGGGCCCATCGGGACCTCGCGGATGCCCGTGCCGTGCCCCAGGTCACCTTCACGTCGCCTCCCCTCGCCGCCGTCGGCGAGACCGAGGCCGAGGCGCGCCGCCGGGGGGTCGCCGTCGAGGTGGTCGAGCACGACCTCGCTGCCCTGGCGGGCACCTACCTGCTCGCTGAGAACTACCGGGGTCGGGCAAAGCTCGTCATCGACGCCAGCACCGACACGCTCCTTGGGGCGACCTTCGTCGGAGCGGGCACGGCCGAGCTGGTGCATGCCGCCACCGTCGCGGTGCTGGCCCGGGTTCCGGTGTCGGCGCTGTGGCACGCGGTGCCGAGCTATCCGACGGTCGCCGAGGTGTGGCTGCGCCTGCTCGAGGCGCTCGAGCGGGCACGGCAGGCCTGAACCCCTCCCAAATTGCGGGCAAACGGCGCATACTGTCATTAGGACTCCATAAGGAGGTGAGGAAAGCGCCCCGTCGGGACGGACCCAGCCGCCTGGTCCGGTGAGGGCCGGTTCACCCTCGCGAGTCGTACGCAGCGGCCCGCGCTGGTGACGCACAGTCATTCGGGCAGTCGGCTCCGCAAGGAGCGCCTGCAGCGGCAGAGGCCAGTTGCGGCCCCAGATGCGCACGCCGGTGCTGTTATCGGACTTGGCGGACAACTACAGGAGCGCTCGCGCCTCGCAGATTCCGAGGCCGGGCGCTCCTGGCATGTCCGGGCGCTGACGTCCACATTGGCAACGTCGGCGACCGGAGCGCGCGCACCTGTCGCCACCAGCGATGGACAACTTGCCGCAGCCGTGGTCGCTTCGGGTCGCAACCACGATCGCGGGTGATGGACCTCCTGGTCGCAGCGACCGCCCACGCTGATGCGCCCGGCGCTCTCCCCGGAGCACTTGCGACCTGGCCGGCCGCGAGGACCTCGTCGAGATCGTTCCGGCCTGATCTCGTCGCGGCCCCCCGGGGCAGAGCGCGATGCCGGAGATTCACCAGGGCGGAGAGCCGACACCGATCGGTCTCGGCGTTCGGCGACCCATTGGTTGACCCGATCGGTGACGTTCACGCCTCGCAGCACGAGTGCTCCGCAGCTCCACCGCTCCCTTGAGGAAAGTACTCCGCGGCGCGTTCGAGCTGGGGCAGCGCCGCGGGCGGAACACCGACGGCCCCTGGTGCGGGGCGTCGGGGGGCGGGCACCCGTCGAGTTGGGACCTTCTTCGCGTCGAGAGGGCGGAGTTGCCCTAGGCGCGCCCTCGCCCGGACCGCTTCGATGGGCCTGAAGCCGAAGGGAAGGGAGCACCGCATGCAAGCTCATCGGCCTGCCGGCTCGACGCCCGATCCGATCGAGGTCATGGCCATCGGCGACGCCGGGACCGACGTCTTCCTCCGTCTCTTGCAGGCCGAGGTGCTCGAGGGCGTGGACGGGGGGTGCCGTCGCCTCGTCCTGCCCTTTGGCGGCAAGGTGCCCTTCGAGCCCGCCGAGACTGTTCCCGCGGGCGGCAACGCGGCCAACGCGGCGGTCTGCAGCGCGCGGCTCGGGTGCGCGACCGCCCTGTTGAGCGTCGTCGGTGACGACGACGTCGGCCGCTCGCTGCGCTCCTCGCTCGCCGCCGTCGGGGTCGACATCCGCTTTGTCCAGGTCGAAGAGGGGTTGCCCACCAACCGCAACTTCGTGCTGTGGCACGGCGAGGACCGGACGATCCTCGTGCACCACCAGCCCTACACCTACCGCGCGCTCCCCCCCGGCGGGCGCGATGCGCCGCGGTGGTGCTATCTGAGCTCGGTCGGCGAGCACGCCCTCGCCTACCACGACGAACTGGCCGGCTACCTCGAGGCCCAAGGGGGGGTGCAGCTCGCCTTCTCCCCCGGCACCTTCCAGCTCGCCCTCGGCGCGGCGCGCCTTTCCCGCCTCTACCGGCGCACGCAGGTGCTGTGCTGCAACCGTGAGGAAGCCGCGAGGATCTCGGGCGTGGCGAGCCGCAAGGTCGCCGAACTCGTGGCAGCGCTGCACGCGCTCGGGCCGGCGATCGTGATCGTCACCGACGGACCTGCTGGCGCGTATGCCTCAGACGGCAAGCGCCTGCTGTTCTCGCCGGCGCTGGCCGACCCGGTGCCGCCGCTCGATCGCACCGGGGCCGGTGACGCCTTCTCGGCGACCTGTGTGGCGGCGCTCGCCCGTGGCCGGGACCTCGCGGACGCGTTGGCGCTCGGTGCCATCAACGCAGCAAGCGTCGTGCACAGCCTCGGCTCCCAGGCCGGGCTGCTCGACGCGAAAGAGCTCGAGCGTCGCTTCGAGCTGGGCCTCGCCGAGCCGGCGCGCCCGCTCGATCCTTGAGGCCCGCGGGTCGCCTCAGCGCCCCTTGACGCCGAGCGCTGCGGCCGGGTGCGGCGGGTTGACCGCGTTGCGGTAGGTGGCCGCCCGGTTGATGAGCAGCGAGCCGAGCAGGAAGCCGACGGCGAGGGCCGCGGCAAGCGTCCACTGGCGCAGCCCCGCCCCCCGTACCTGCCGGCGCGTCCGCGCGTAGAAGTCGCGGGGGGCGAGGCGGGTGGTCTCGACGATGTGGCCGAGCACGTGCACCGTCATGGCGATGAACCACAAGACGAAGCTCGCCTTGTGCAAGAACAGCACGGTCGAGCGCAGGGATGGGCTGGCAAAGAGCAGCCAGATCCCCGTGGCGAGCACGCTGACGCTGAGCAGCACGACCACGGGACCAAGCAGCCGCAAGAGTGCGGGCGGCGGGCCTTTGCGTCGGTAGGCAGGGTGGCCGCTGTAGTAGCGGGCGAAGCGGTAGAAGGTGGAACCGATCTTCAACAGCACCGGTGGCACGAGCAGCATGCCGATGAAGACGTGCACGCTGAGCAGCGGCCAGATACGCAGGATCGTGAGCCCTTCGGCCGCCAGCAGCACGAGCAGCGCGACCGCCGTCATGCCGGTCAGGCGAGCGTTGGCCTCGACGCCGGCAGCGCCTCGCGCGCGCGCTCTCCGGGCGGCGTCGTCCTCAGAAGGCAAGGTCGCGTTGGGACGCGCCGCGCCCGGTGCAAAGTGCCCCATGCGAGCAAGGCTAGGCGGCGAACCTTGCTGGAACATGAAGCGCGCCGGCGCGTCAGGCGACCCGGGGAAACCCCGAGGTCACGAGTTGGTGGCCGTCCTCTTCGATGACGAGCGCCTCGTAGCCCGGGATCTGCTCGATGATCGCGAGGCCCTGGCGACCGGCGACGGCGAGGGCGGTGGCGAGCGCGTCCGCGGTCCCGAGGTCGGCACCACAGACGCTTGCGGATGCCGCTTTGACCTGGGCGCGACCAGCGAAGGGGTCGAACAGGTGCGCTCCCCGCTCGGCGGTGCCCGAGGTGGCGAGCGCGGCGGTGACCTCGGCGATGACCAGGATCTGGTGCGGGTTGGCCGGGTCGACGATGCCCGCCCGCACGGGGTGGCCGTCCGGCAGTGCCGCGCTGACCACGAGGTCTCCCGCGGCGTTGACGATCACGCAGGGGGCGATCGTGGCGAGGACCGCCAGGGCCTGCTCGGCGGCCCATCCCTTCACGTAGCCCGTCGGATCGACGCCACCGGGCACGCGCCAAGGGTCGAACCAACCCGCTGACAGCTCGCGCAGCTCCCGGCAGCGCTCGAGCACCGACCCCATTGGCTCGGGGAGGGCCGCCTCGTCGATCTCGCCACGGCGCAGCTGGTTGATCGGGCTGTCGGGCTTGTACGTGCTGAACAGGGCGTCGGCGCGCTGCAGCCCGGCGCGGGCGCGCGCGAGTGCCCGGGCGCGGCTGCGGGCGTCGCCGGCGAGCTCGCCGTAGGCGTCGAAGGTGACGATCGTGCCCATCACGGCTTCGCTGTGGTGCCAGCTCGGCCGTGGGGCGCCTGTGCTCAGCGGCTCGCCCGGCGCCGTCGCTTGGTCCCTCACCGTCCAGCCGTGGAGAGCGCGGACTGGAGCGACTGGGCGAAGCCGGCGCTCGGGTTGCTCGCCCCGGCGATCGCTTGGACGTTGGCGCTCTGGGCTTGCAGCGCTTCTTGCTCAAGGATCGGGATCGCCTGCTCGTCGATCGCCTGGGAGCGGAAGTTGCCTCCGTCGTCCAGCGTGGCGATGTCGATGTGGGTGAGCTTGCCGACCGAGACCATCACCGAGACGGACAGTATCTCGAGCTCTCCCGTCGCGCTCGCGCTCGCCGGCACCGTGGTCGTCGGCGCCGTGCTGGTCGGCGGCAGGGCCGGCGCGATCGTGGTGGTCGGCAGCGTCGTCACCGGCGCGCTGGTCGCCCTTGGCGCACGCGATCGCCCCGAGGCCGTCGCACCGCTTCGACCGGAAGCCGAGGCCGGCGCGCCGCAGGCCGTTCCCGTTCCAAGGCCGAGGGCCGCGCTCGAGCCGCCAAGGGCGGGCGCGGCGCTCTTGGCGCGAAAGCCGAGCACACCGACCAGGCCGGCAGCCGAGGCGAGGAGGACGACCGGCGCGCGCCGCATCGCGTCCGCACCGTCTTCGGCCCAGCGCACCACGCCGTCGGCGCCATCAGAACGAGAAGTCCTCGCGATGGATGCGGTCCGTGTCGACGCCCGCCGCGGCGAGCGAGCGGACCAGCGCGTGGCTGAAGCCCTCGGGGCCGCACAGGTCCACGTCGCGCTCGTGCACGTCGGGGTGGGAGGTGAGGAGGCCCCACAGCTGGGCGAGGGGCCGGCCCTTTCGGGCGCGGCGTCGCCGAGGACGACGGGCACGACGTGGGCGCAGAGCGCACCAAAGGCCCACGGCGCGGCGCGGCGGCGCCACCTGGCCAGGCCGTGCTGGCCGACGGCGCGCTCGGGCCAGGACAGGCGCCCGGCCAAGAGCACGATCACGAGCGTCAGGTAGGCACCGCAACCGCCCGCCAGCCGGCCGAGCGCCGTGAGCACCCCGCCCCCGGGGCGGCGAGCGCCCTGCGGCTCTCGCCCTCGATCACGGTCGCCAGCACGGCGCCAAACCCGAGACCGAAGCGCGCGAGGGGGCCCTCCGCCGGCCAGCGTGGCGGGCGAGGCGCCTCCGGCGGGCGATCCGCACCGGCGAGCGCGCGCCGGTGTCGCCTCGGCGCTCGACATGGCCCAAGGCTCACCCGCCAAGCGGTAGCGAAGGGCAGGCGATCCTGAGCCCCAGCTGCGTCCCAGCCGGGCGAGGCGCGCCAGCTAGCATGGCGCATGCACCATGAACCGGACACGCGCCCGAACCGGGCAGCGTGCGAGCGGGGGAGCGAGCCACATGGAGCCCGTTGAGGCGATCCCGGCCGGAGCCCCCCAGCGCGAGGCTGCACCGGTCGAGGAGCCCAAGCAGTTCAAGGTGGCGATCGGCTTCCTCGAGCACATCCAAGACATCGTCACGATGTTCGTCGGCGGTGCGCTTTTGGCGCTCAGCCTCGTGCTGCTGGTGGGCGCGGTCGTCGACGCCTTCCGCTCCCACGGGCCGCTCGCGACGCGTGCCACCGGCTTTTTGGACGAGGTCCTCCTCGTCCTGATCCTTGTCGAGGTCGTCCATACCGTGGTGCTCTCGCTGCGCTCGCACACCTTGCAGCCCGAGCCGTTCATCATCATCGGGCTGATCGCGGCGATCCGGAAGCTGCTGTTCGTCCTCGCCAACCAGCAGCACCTCTCGACCGCCGAGTTCGCGCTCTTCATCGCCACGGCCGTCGTCTTCATCGGGGCGCTGATCGGGGTCCGGCGCTTCGCCCCCGATGCGCCCGAGCGCCGCCGCAGCTAGCCGCTCAGCTCGGCAGCCGCCGCCAAAGGGCGCGGGGCACGAGGCGCATCAGCACCGAGAGCGGCCCGAGCGCGGCCGGGACGACGACCAGCTCGGCGCTCGTCTCGAGGCCCCGCACCACCGCGTCGGCGACGACGTCGGCCTCGGTGGCAAAGGGCTGGGGCGCCATCCCTGCGGTCATCTTGGTGTGGACGAAGCCGGGGCGGATGATCATCAGGCGGACGCCTGCGCGGGCGTGCGCGAGCTCGTCCTGCAGGCCTTGGCAGAAGCCGTCGAGACCGGCCTTGGCGCTGCCGTAGACGAAGTTGGCCCGCCGGACGCGCACCGCGGCCACCGAGGAGAAGACGGCCAGCGTGCCGTGGCCCTGGCGGCGCAGCACGCGCGCGAAGCCAACGAGCGCCGCCGCCGGCCCCGTGAAGTTCGTGTCGATCGAGCGCGCCACCTCGGCACCGGTCAGCTCGTCGCTCCCGGTGCGGCCGAGCGCCCCAGTCGCCACGAGGACGAGGTCGATGTCCCCGAGCTCGCTCGCGAGCTCGCTGGCGAGGCCGTCGTGGCGCTCGTGGTCGGTCGCGTCGAAGTGGACGGTGCGCACGTCCTTCACGCCGAGCGCCGAGAGCTCGGCGCCGCGCCGCGCCAGCGCCTCCTCGTTGCGCCCCGCCAGCACCACGCGCTCGAGGCGTCGCTTGGCCAGCTTGGCGAGCACGGCGGCGGCGAGCTCGGAGTCACCGCCAAGGACCACGGCCGAGGCCGGCATGCCGGTCGTGTCATTCATCGCGCCCTCCCGGAGCGAATCGAGGCTCCGGCGCCACCAGGTGGAGGCGCCGCGCCAGGTCGGAGACGAACAGCCCGTCGGGATCGAGCTCGGCCCGAGCCGCCTGCCAGCGGCCGAGCTCGGGATACATGGCGGCGACCAGCTCGGGTCGCAGCCGGCCGTCCTTGGCGAAGTAGACGCGCCCGCCCGCGCTGGCCACGAGCTCGTCCACGCGGTCGAGCGTCGCTGCCAAGTCCTCGGTCCCTGCGAGGAGGTCGATCGCCACGGTCCAGCCCGGCCGGGGGAAGGAGAGCGGGGCGGGCCCGGCGGCTCCGAAGCGCTTCAAGACCACGAGGCTCGGGTGCTGGCCCGCCGCGATCAGGCGTTCGAAGACCAGCCGGACGACGTCGGCGCGTTCGTCGGGCACCACGTACTGGTACTGCAGGAAGCCGCGGCGCCCATAGAGCCGGTTCCAATCGGCCAGGGCGTCGAGGGGGTAGAAGTAGGGGGGGTAGGCGAGCACCTCGCGCGTCGCCCGGCGCGGGGCGCGCCGGAAGTAGGTCGCGTTGAAGGCGTGGATCAGCGGCGCGCTGATGAGCCGGGGCAGTCCGGGGGGCACGGGAAGGCACCGGGCGCGTGCCGGGGCGAGCGGATCCGTGCGCTGGTGCGCCGGGAGGTCCTCGATGCCAGCGTGCTCGCCGAGGGTGATCACCGAGCGCCCGAAACAGCGGCCGCGCGCGACGCCGTCGACCCAGGCGACCGAGTAGTGGTGGCTCGCATCGGCGCGCTCGAGGATCTCCATCGTCTGATCGAGGTCGGCCCCGCGGCGCGTCTCGACGACCATCTTGGAGGTCGTGATCGGCGCCAGGCGCAGCGTGGCCTGCGAGATGACGCCCGTGAGGCCCATCCCCGCCACGGTCGCAAAGAACGGCTCGGGCGAGTCGGCCGGGCTGAGCGTGCGCCGACCGACCGGGGTGTGCAGGACGAGCTCGTCGACGAAGGCCGAGAAGGTGCCGTCGCGGTGGTGGTTCTTGCCGTGCACGTCGGCGGCGATCGCGCCGCCGATGGTCACCTCGGCCGTCCCGGGCGTCACCGGCAAGAACCAGCCGGCCGGCACGATCGCCGCGAGCAGCGCCCGCAGCGAGCAGCCCGCCTCGACGCGGACCACGCCGCGTGTCGCGTCCAGCTCGAGGACCTGGTCGAGACCCCGGCAGTCGAAGACGAGCCCTCCGGCGCACTGGGCGGCGTCGCCGTAGGCGCGCCCGAGGCCGCGGGCGAGCGCCCGCCCGCCGCTCGCCGCCCTGCGCGCGATCAGCTCGTCGAGGTGGTCGGGGGAGCGCACCAGCGTCGTGACGGCCGCGCTGGCGCTCGCCCGTCCGAAGCCCGAGACGAGGACCGGCTCGGGCTCGGTCGGCGCCTCGCGGCCACCTGACGGCGGTGGGCTCACGAGTAGATCGCGGCGATGATGAGGCCGAGGCAGGCCGCGCCGAGCAGCTGCAGCCACCAACGGTGCAGCACCAGCTCTTCGGGGGCGGCGCCCTCGCCGCGCTCGAGCGCCCGCTCCACGAGCACGGCGGCGATCACAAAGGGCAGGACCGAGAGGCGCAAGAGGGCATCGTCGAGGTCGCGCGCGCCGGGATCGAGGTGGGCGGCGCGATCGAAGGCCCACAGCCCGTAGCTGCTGGCGGCGAGGCTGAGCGCCGCCCAGCGGATGGCGCGCAGCGCCGGCGCCCGGTAGGTGGACAGCACGGGGCGGTGCGCCGCGCCCTTGGCGCCGAGCTCGTTGAGCTCGGCGGTGCGCTTTCCCGTGACGATGAGCAAGGCCCCGGCCGAGGCGACGGCGAGGAACCACGGCGAGATCACGAGGCGCGCGGCGGCGCCGCCGGCGACCGCCCGGAGGACGAAGCCCGAGGCGACGCACGCCAGCTCGAGGTAGGGCACCCGCTTCAGCGCCAGGCTGTAGGCGAGCGTGATGGCGACATACGCGAGCAGGATCGCGCCGAGCGAGGCGTCGATCGCAAAGGCGCCGCCGAAGGCGACGGCGGCTGCCACGATGCTCGCCTTGAGCGCCGTGCGCGGCGACAACGTCCCCGCGGCGACCGGACGCGCCGCCTTGACGGGGTGCCGGCGGTCCGCTGGCGCGTCCACCACGTCGTTCACGAGGTAGGTGGCCGCCGAGGCGAGGAGGAACAGCACCGTGGCGGCAACGGTCCGGCCCACGACGGCGGTGCTGTCGAGGCGCCCGGCGGCGACCGGCGCGGCGAAGACGAGCACGTTCTTTGGCCACTGGCGCGGCCGCATGGCGCTGATCAGCGCCCGCATGGTCGTGGTGGGGCGCCCCGTCGCCGGGACGGCCGGCGCCGCGCTCGGCGGAGCGGGCGGACCGTCGACCAGCGCCGCGCCGTGGCGGCTCGCTCGCACGGTGGACACAGGTTCGGGGCTCAGTGGCCGGTTCTCGCCGACATCGTGAAGAAGTCTCGCGCCCAGGCTGGATCGAAGTAGCGAGCCGGGGAGGCCGACATGTTCGAGAGCAGATCCGTCCCATTCGTCGTGGCCGCCAGCCCGTTCGCCGTCGGGGGACGGAAGGTCGCGAAGTTCACCCAGTCGGTGTTGATGTCAAGCTCCATCCCCCGCACCGCCCCCGCCCGCACGAGCAGGTTGGCGAGGTCGGTGATGTTGAGGAACGGCCCCGCCACGTAGACGAGGGCGCCGTTCGCCGTCTCGCCGATGCCCGACCGCCAGACGTAGACGGCGTTGTTGAGGGTGTAGCCCCACACGGTCGTGTCGTTGGCGTTCAGCCCGGGCACGGGCTTGCCGTGGTCGACGAGCAGCACCAGGTTCTGGCGGACCGAGACGACGTTCGGCGTCATGTGGACGTCTTTGCCCCAGGCACCGATCGTGGCGTCGCCGTTCTTATAGATGACAAAGGACGCTCCACCGGCCTTCAGCGGGTCGATGATCTTGTGGTCCGTGTAGTAGCCGCCCTCGGCGTTGTCCATCAAAAAGCCGGCGTTGAAGGCGGCGACGAGGGTGCGCGCCTGGGCCGGCTCGATCGGGGCGGTGAAGGGGTAGGGGCCGCCGCCGGGGATGAAGCTGCCCGAGTACAGCCGCGCCGACAACAGCTTGGTGTCCATCCAGGCCACCCCGGCGAGGTAGCTCGTGTGCACGGCGTCGGGGCGAAGGAAGGCCTCGTAGATTGCCGGGACCCCGTTGACGAGGCGGCCGACCGGGTGCCAGGTCCCCTCTCCGGCAAGCGCCGGCGAGGCGAAGGGCTTGAGCGGTGCCGGGGTGGGGAGCGGCGTGATGCCCCTGGGCGCGCTCGGGGCCTTGGTGCCCTTGGGGACGGCAAGGCTCGGTGCGCTCGCGGACTTGCTCGGCGCGAGCGCGGTGCCCTTGGGCACCGATCCGCCGACCTTGGGTGGGTGGTGCGAGTACCACTCGTTCTCGGCCCACACGACGATGCGCGCCCCACCGTGCTCGCGGGTCCATTCGGCGAAGCGGCCGGCGAGGCTGACCCCGAAGGTGGGGTTGGTGAGTGCCGAGCCGAGCGAGTACCAAACCGGGGTCAGGCCGACGAGGACCACCAACAAGCCGGTGGCGACGGGATGGCGACCGAACCAAAAGCGCCGCGTGGCGCGCCGCGCCCGGCGCCGCTGGCGGCGGCTCGGCGGCCGTCTTCCGTGGGCCCGGGCCCCACGCGCCGGGCGGGTCTGCTCGTCGGTCTCGACGTCAAGCATGAAGCGCTCCGCCCGAGGAGACAAGGGTCCGTCGTTCTCGGATCGCCTGCGGGCGCGCGGCGGCGCCGGTGCTTCGGGTCATGGCTCCAGGGTTTCTCGCCAAGCTGAACGGTGAGTGAACCGTCCGCTGGCGCCAGCGTAGCCAGGCGGTGGTCCAAGAGAGTGCCGCCTGGCGAAAGAAGATCGCGTCGGCAGACCGACGAGGTCGCGCCGGGTCCCTCACGAGCTCGGAGCGAGCTCGCCGTCGGGGTCGCCACCGTCCTCGCCGACCGCGAGCGCCCGGCGCAGGTCTGCGCGCGCCCGCTCGAGCTGCTTGCGCACCGTCGAGGGGGCGAGCGTCAGGGCCACCGCGGCGTCGCGGGGGGTGAGGCCGACGATGAGGCACAGCACCGCACAGCGGCGCCGGGCTGGGGGCATGGCGGCGAGCGCCCGCTCCAGGGCGACCCGTGTCGTCGCCTCGGCGCCGGCGTCACCGCTCGGCGCTAAGAGGCTGATCGGGGGGCGGGCGTCACGGCGGCGGCGCACCGCGGCGAGCCGAAAGGCGGTCTTGAAGACGTAGCCCGGCGGGTTCGCGCCGTTGCGGACGCGCCGCCAGTGCGCGAGCGTCCGGGCGAAGGCCTCCTGGGCGAGGTCCTCGGCGGCCCCGGCGCGGGCGCCGGAGAGCTCGAGGGCCCGCACCACCCGGGGGTAGTGCTCGCGATACAGCGCCACGAAGGACGCGCTCAGGCCCTCGGGCTCCTCGCTGCTGCCCGGTCGCCGCAGCGGGATGACGACGGCGCCGGGGCCCTTGGGTCCGGTCACGACCCCACGCCGCCCCGACAGCTCGAGTCGAGCAGGACCCGAGGGGACCCGGTGAGGCGCACGGTGCCGAGCGGCCCGTCGGCGCCTTGCAGGCTGAGGCGGAGCGCTCCGCCGAGCGGTGCCGGGCTCGATAGGGCGCTCAGGCCGTCGGCGGGCCGGGCGCGCCGCAGCGAGCCGTCCGAAAAGCGCACGGCCACCGCGACGACGCGTGGGCCGGTCTCGACGAGGACGGTCTCGGCCTCACCGCTGGGATCGACGCTCAGCCGGCCGAGCGCCACGGCGCGCAGCGCACCGCCGTGCGAGGCGAGCGGCACCACGGTGGTGCTGGCGGCCCCGGCGTCGGACCACTCGGCGACGACGGCGCCCCGGACCCGGCAACTACCGCCGCGCTCGCGCCACGTCAGGGCGGCCCGTGGCGCAAGGAAGACCCGCACGCTGATCGGCCCGCGCTGTGCGCGGTGCAAGCGCAGCGGCCCGAGCCCGCAGGCCGGCCCGGCACAGCCCGGCGCCGCGCGTGGCGCCGGGGGGCGGGCGAGGGTCGCCTTGGACAGCGCGAAGCCGCTGGCCGCGCTGGCCGCGCTGGCCGCCGCCCGAGGCGCCGTCATCGCCGGCGCCAGGCGCTCGGAGCGGGCCGCCGCGGCCGGAACCGTGCCAGAGTCGAGGCGGCCGACGACGCCGCCGGCCACCCCGAGCGCCACGGCCAGCGCGAGCACCGCGAGCGAGCGCATCCGGCGCCGGGCGTGGCGGTCGCGGCGGGAGACCACCTGCTCGAGCGAGGCCGCCGAGGCGCTCGGCCCGCCCTCGAGCAACCCCTGCAGCGATCCCGGGTCGATCTCGCTCATGGTGCGAGGGCGAACACGACCTGCAGCTGCACGCTGACGGGCGTCGTGCCGGGCTGGAGCGGCACCGAGCGGGCGGTACCGGCGGCGTCGGCGAGCGGCGGGCTCGGCAGCTGAGTGCTCTGCTCGTCGATCTTGAGGACGCGACCGAGGTGCTCGCTTGCCGCCGCGGCGAGCGTGGTCGCCGCCGACGTGGCGTTCGCCATCGCTTGGCGACGCGCCGCTCCGAGCAGGCCGGCGCTGTGGGCGATCGAGAAGGAGATGCCTTCGATGCGCGCCGCGTTTTCGGCTGCCGTGCTGGCGGCGTCGATGACCGCGCCGGCCTTTTTGAGGTCGGTCAGCGTGACGGCCAGGGTGTCGTCCGCCTCGTAGTTGATGATCTGGCCCTTCGCGTTGGTGTTGGGGCTGAGCGAGAGGTTCGCCGTCTGCATCGCGGCGCTGGCGACGCCGGCACTGGTCAAAGTCGCCTGCAACTTGGCCATCGCTGCATTGTTGCGCTCGAGGGCGGCGCTCGCGCTCGCGGCGGTCGTCGAGACGCCCATCGTCAGGTTCAAGGTGTCGGGCGTCCCGAGCACCTTGCCGGTCGCGTTGACCGTGATCGTGGCGCCGCTCGAGCTGGTCGCCGCCGGGGTGCTGGCGGCGTGGGCGCTCGAGACGAGTGCCCCGCCGGCCGCGAGCACGAGGGCGCTCACGGCGAGCGCTTGGTACCGACGAGATCTCCACCACTGTGCCATGACCGCTCCGATCGCGTGCTCGGCGTCGCCGAGGGGCGCTGGTCGCCCACCTCTGTAAAGGCGCGCGGCGCCGTTTCGCGTACGCCCGGTCCGATCCGACCATTGGCGCGTCGCCTTGGGACCTTGGGCCCTCTCGGCGGCCCGAGTGAGCGCCGTAGCGTGAAATCGAGAGCGAGGTGGTGCAGATGCCTGACTCCCGACTCTTAACACGAATCGTGCAATCGTGGGGTGGGCGCCTGCTCGGCGGCGACGCGGCGGCCGTGCGGCACTGCCTCGCGGCCGCGGAGCTGGCACGGGCGTCGGGCGCCACGCTCAGTGAGTCGATCGCCCATTCGCTGGCGCTCGCGGCCTGTATGGCCGCGCACCCGGCCTTTGGGCACGAGCGCATGGCAGGAGAGGGGAGTGGTCCGGATGCGGTGGCCGACGTGGCTTCGCCCAATTGAGTCGCCGCCGAGCAGACGCCACGACGCCCGCGAGGCTCGGCAGCTGAGCGAGGAGTGCGAGGCGTTCTTGTTGGGCGAGCTTGCCGAGTGCGGTCCACGGCGCCAGCAGCGCCCGGTCTGGGTGTGGACCAACCTGTTGGCGCACGGCAGCGCGGCACAGCTGCTGCGTGCCGGTGAGCAGCGCTCGAGCCTGCGGGGGCGCGCCGGTGAATGGCGCCGGGCGCGCGCCTACCTCGCCGGTGAGGTCTTGATGTTCGCCGAGCGATGCGGTTCGCTGCAGGCGGTCCAGCAGGGCGCGCTCGTGCCCTTGGAGCTCGAGCTGGCCCGGTCCGCAAACCTCGAGCGTTGGTCCCCGGCCGAGTGGGTGTCGACCGTCGTCGCCGCCTTGGAGGCGCACCGCCGCCGGGCGCTCGCCTCCTAACTTCGCCCAGCGGCCACCTCGACCGGCGCCACCTCGACCGGCGCGACCTCGGCGGGCGCGACCTCGACGGGCAGGCCGGCGGCGGCGAGCGCACGCCGAAGCGCCGACGCGATGGTGGCGAACTCGTCGGCGCGGGTGCTCGTTGCCCGGTGCACGAGGCCGAGGTGGCGGCCGGGCCGTGGCGAGCTGGCGAAGCGGGCCGTCGCGAGCTGGCCGCGCACCTCCACGGGAACGGCCGATGCCGGGAGCAGGGTCGACCCCATGCCGGCCGCGACGAGCTGGGCGAGGGTGGTGAGGGATCCGGCTCGAGCCGTGCGCCCTGAGGCGCCCGCCTGGCGGCAGACGTCGACCGCCTGGTCGCGTAGGCAGTGTCCCTCTTCGAGGAGCAAGACGTCGAGTTCGGCGAGCGCAGACAGGGGCAGGTCGCGGCGGTTGGCGAGTTCGCTCTGGCCGCTCACGAGGAGCAAGAACTCCTCCCAGAACAGCGGCAGCTCGACCACGTCCGCCCGCCCGGTCGGCAGCGCCAAGAGGGCGACGTCGCAGGTTCCCTCGCCGAGCGCGTCGAGCAGCGATCTGGTCTGTGCCTCGGTGATCTCGGGGGAGAGCTCGGGGAACTCGGTGGCCAGCGCGGCGAGCAGGGTCGGCAAGAGGTAGGGCGCGGCGGTGGGGATCACGCCGAGCCGCAGCGGGCCGCACAGGGGCCGGCCGGCCCGCCGGGCGTCGCTCACGAGCTCATCGAGGCAGCCGAGCACCTGCTCGGCGCGGGGCAACAAGGCGCTCCCGAGCGGTGTGAGCAGCACACCCTTGGCGTTGCGCTCGACGAGGCGCCCGCCAAGGTGCTCCTCTAAGGTCCGCAAGGTGGCCGAGACCGCCGGCTGGGTAACGCCAAGGACGGCCGCCGCGATGCCGAAGTGCCGCTCGCGCGCCACGGCGACGAAGGTGCGCAGCTGGACGATCGATGGCTCCGCCATAAAGCTAGTCTATAGCAACTGGCGCTTTGCTTACTTTGCTTCATCTGCCACGGGGCGCCAACATGAGCCCGTCCATCGCGTCCAAGGAGGAACCCCCATGCTCGGTATCGGTGACCGCTTCCCCGAGTTCTCCCTCACCGCCCTCGTCCCCGGTGACCTGACGGCCGTCAAGGCCAACCAGCCCGAGGACTTCTTCACGACGATCGACTCGGACTCCTATGCCGGCAAGTGGCGCGTGGTCTTCTTCTGGCCGAAGGACTTCACCTTTGTCTGCCCGACCGAGATCGCCGAGTTCGGTCGGCTGAACGAGCAGTTCGCCGACCGCGACGCGCAGGTGCTCGGTGGCTCGGTCGACAACGAGTTCGTGCACTACGCGTGGCGTCGCCAGCACGAGGACCTGCGCACCATCCCCTTCCCGATGCTGTCCGACCTCAACCGCGAGCTCGTGAGCGCCCTCGGGGTGCTGAACGCCGACGGCGTCGCCGACCGGGCGACTTTCATCGTCGACCCCGACGGCGTCATCCAGTTCGTGATGGTGACGGCCGGCTCGGTGGGCCGCAACGTCGAGGAGGTCCTGCGGGTCCTCGACGCCCTGCAGACCGACGAGCTGTGCGCCTGCAACTGGCGCAAGGGCGCGGCCACCTTGGACGTCACATCGCTGATGACGGGCGCCGCCTCGTGAGCCTCGCCGCGCTGAAGGAGGCGATGCCGAGCTATGCCAAGGACATCAAGCTGAACCTGGACTCGACGATCGCCGTCTCCCCCCTTCCCGAGCAGCGGCTGTGGGGGACCGTGGTCGCCACGGCCATCGCCTCGCGCCATGAGCGCACGCGCCTCGAGCTCGAGGAGGAGGCCAAGGCGCACCTTTCGCCCGAGGCGCTCGAGGCTGCCAAGGCCGCCGCCGCCGTGATGGCGATGAACAACATCTACTACCGCGCGAAGCACCTGATCGCGGCGGCCGGCACCACCGGCTACGACGACCTCCCCGCCCGGCTGCGCATGCAGGTGATCGGGACCCATGGCGGCGTCGATGCCGCCGACTTCGAGTTCTGGTGCCTCGCGGTGAGCGCCATCAACGGCTGCGGCGACTGCCTGGCGGCGCATGAGGCGACGGTGCGCGAGCACGACGTCTCGCGCGAGCAGGTGCACGACGCCATCCGCATCGCCTCGGTCGTCCACGCCGTCGCCGTCACCCTCGAGAGCGAGGAGCAGCGCCCCGCCTAGCACCATCAGCCGTGCCGGCGCGTCAGGGCGTGTTCGGCCCCACCCCCACGTCCAAGGTGAGGTCGCCGAGCACCCCTGGCGCGCTTGCCGTCAGGCGGTAGTAGCCAGGACGGAACAAGACGGCGGAGAGCTCGCCCCGCCCGTCGTGCAAGGCCAGCCGGCGCGGGAAGCTCGCCGGCACGGCGAGGCCGGGCGGGGCGGTGAGCGAGAGGTGCAGCACGGTCGAGGACGCCACGGGCGAAAGCGCCGGGGATTGCTCGACGACAAGGAGATGGAAGGGCCGGCCGGGCATCTCCGCCGGCGGGTCGCTCAGCGGGCTTGCGCCGAAAAAGGCCACGGTTCGCGCCGGCACGACGGGCAGACGCGGCATCGCGAGCGGGTGCTGGTGGACGTCAAAGGCCCGGGCGAGGTCGTTCTGGCGGGCCTGCAGGGGGCTGAGCGGTGCGAGGTGGAAGAGCGCATCGAGGTAGGAGAGCACCGAGAGGTTGGTGGTCATCTCGTGGAAGACGCCGCGGCGCGCGTAGGGGGAGACGATCACCATCGGCGTGCGCGTCCCGTATCCCGACGAGGGTGGCGGCGACACGCCGTCCCAAAAGCCGCCGCCCTCGTCGTAGGTGATGAAGACCGCCGTCGAGGACCACGCCGGGCTGTGGCCGATCGCGTGCACCAGCTGGCCCAGCCAGGCGTCGCCTTCGCCGATGTCCTCGGGCGGCTCCTCGCTGTAGCCGACGCCGGGGCGCACGAAGGAGAAGGCCGGCAGCTGGCCGGTGCCGAGCGCCCGGTACAGCGCCGAGAGCGGCGCGACGCGCTGGTGCGGCGCGAGGACCTTCTGCCACACCGTGTTGGCGTAGACCCACGCCGGGACGCCTGAGTAGAAGGCCGAGCGGAGGTGCTTGGCCGAGAGCTCGTCGAAGATGCTGCGCCAGGCGAGCCCCGCCGGCGGCTCGGCGTTGGACGTCCAGCCGTCGTTGGTCCCGCTCACGGCCGCCAAGGTGTTGGGGAGCGAGGGGCCGATGACGCTTTGGAAGTTGGCGTCGGCGAGCTCGAACGAGCGGGCGAGTGACCACAGATTGGGCGCCACCGATGCGCCGAAGGTGGTGATGGCCGACAGCCCCTCGCCCGGGTAGCGGGTGTAGCCATCCATCGCGAAATGAGCGCCGCGGCGGTCCATCATCGCGAGCTCGGCCGCCCGGCTGTTGTTGAGCCCCGCCTGCACCTCACCTTGGTTCGCTCCGGCGGACAGCGGCGCGACCGCCGGGCCGCCAGGACTCGGAGAGGGCAGGGTGGTTCCCAATCCGACGCCGCGCGCCCCGGGGAAGTGCGCGAACAGGTCGTCGAAGGTGTGGTTCTCGAGCATGATCTCGATGACGTGGGAGATCGGCGAGCGGGCCGGGAGCGCCGCGCTGGCGCTCGCCGAGGCCGACGAGCTCGCCGCCAGCACGAGCGCGCCGATCACCACCGCTCGGGCCAGGCGCATCTGGTCAGTCTTGCGCGCCCTGACCGCGGCGCGCGGGGCATGGCTGGGACGGGCGGTGCCACGGCCCGGTGTATCGGCGCCGGGTTCGGCGCGTCGTGCGCCGTGGCGCGGGGATGGTGGCTCGCGCGGGCCGATCAGCCTTTGCTAACGGGTCGTCGCCCGCGGATCAGCTCGTGTCCCAGGGCGTCAGCGCCAGTCCTCCTCGTCGAGCGGCGCCGGCTGGGCCTGCTCGACGAGGTCGGCCTCGGACGCCTGGAGCTGGCGCTCCATCGGGATCTCGAGGGTCGTCTCCTCGGTCTCTTCATCGGTGAGCGGCCGTTCCTCGGCGAGGTCCGCCGAAGCGGCCTCGGCGAGCGGGTCGCGTTCGTGGCGCCGCTCGGAAGCGTCGTTGCTGCGGGGGTCCTTGGACGGCATCGCCATCGTCACCTCGCTTCACCTCGGCGCAGGCGCCGGGGGCTCAGTGTGCCGTGTGCTCGTTGCGGTCGACGCTCCGCACCAGCTCGGGGTAGCTCCTGGCGTCGAAGCGATCGATGAACTCCTGCAGACACGACGATAGCGGCACATCGCACGATTGCGTGAGGATCCGGCCAAAGGTGACCCGGACGCGGTCGTTCCAGACGCTCAGGCTGTGGACGTGGCGGTCGGCCCCGACCACGGCGTTCAGGTAGACGGCGATGGCGCACTGGTTGACGTCGGTCGGCACCCCGCGCACCCCGAGGGCGCTCAGGCGGTGGGCGATGTCGCCCGGCGAGCCGCCGAGGTCGCTCAGCAGGTCGACGAGGTCGGCCACGGTGGGGGCCGGGGCGAGCTTGCGACGGCCGATCATGACGACAACCCGACGAAGACCGCTCCTCTTTCCGACCTGTGTGTCGCCGCCATCACGCGCATCGCACCGTCCTCCCCCGGGGCGTTCCCGGACCCGCCCCGCGGCTCGAGGTTGGGGCGAGGGGCTCGCGCCGGGGGCGAACACCTCGCCGCGCGACCCGTGCCTTGCCTACCCGGCGAGACGCGTCGAAAAACGAGCGACCGGCCAGCCGCGGCGCGCGGGCCTATGCGGGCGAATTCGCCGGCTCTGGGGGCAACACCGCATGCTCAGCGCAACGAGGTGGCAGATTCAGGGCTGGCGCAGCGCAGCGAAGGCCGCCGCCAGATCCTCGAGCTGGTAGCGGGCCTGGGCGCCGCTCGGGTTCGCCAGGACGAAGGTCTCCACGCCGCCGAGCGGCTCGGCCTGGCGCCCGAGGCGGGCCCTGGGGCGGCCGAAGGCGACCTTGAACGCCCCGATGCCGAGCACGGCGAGCCGCTGCGGCGCGTAGCGCTCGAGCTTGGCGAGGAGCGCCTGGCCGCCCGCGACGAGCTCGTCGCGCCCGAGCTCGTGGGCCATGGCGCTCGCCCGGGCGACGAGGTTGGTGATCCCGATCCCAAAGTCGAGCAGGTCGCGCTCGTCTTGGGGCGCGACCAGCCGGTCCGTCAGCCCCGACGCGAACAGCGCCTTCCAAAAGCGGTTCCCCGGCCGGGCGAAGTGATGGCCGACGGCGGCGGAGTACAGGCCCGGGTTGATGCCGCAGAACAGCACGTCGAGACCGGGTGCGATGACGTCGTCGACGCTGCGGCCGGCGGCCGCGGCGAGCTCGCTGCGGCTCGGGCGCAGCGTCACGGCGCCGGTGTGGCGAGCACCGCCTGGGCTGCCGCCAGGCGGGCGATCGGCACCCGGTAGGGCGAGCAGCTCACGTAGTCCAGCCCGGCGCGGTAGAAGAAGTCGATCGAGGCGGGATCGCCACCGTGTTCGCCGCACACGCCGAGCTTGAGCGCGGCGTTGACCGCCCGGCCGCGCGTCGCAGCGAGGCGGATCAGCTCGCCGATGGCGTCCTGGTCGATCGTGTGGAACGGGTTCGCCGGGATCAGCCCGCGCTCGAGGTACAGCGACATCATCCGCGCCTCGACGTCGTCGCGGCTGAAGCCGAAGGTCATCTGGGTGAGGTCGTTGGTGCCAAAGGAGAAGAAGTCGGCGCGCGCCGCCAGCTCGTCGGCCTTCAAGGCGGCCCGCGGCGTCTCCACCATCGTGCCGATCGCGACCTCGAGCTGCCCGCCGGGATGCTCGGCGATGGCGTCTTCGACCCACGAGCGGGCGAGGGCGAGCTCCTCGCCGGTCACGGTGAGGGGGATCATCACCTCAACGATCGGGCGCCCGCCGGCCGCCCGGCGCTCCTCGGCCGCATCGAGGAGCGCCCGGACCTGCATCGCGTACAGCCCGGGCTTGACGACGCCGAGGCGCACGCCACGCGTGCCGAGCATCGGGTTCTGCTCCTTCCAGGTCCGCGCCGCCTCGAGCAGGCGCTCCTCCTCGGCGCTCAGCCCCTCGATCGCCGCCTTCAAGTCGAGCGAGGCCACGTCGGGCAGGAACTCGTGCAGGGGAGGGTCGAGGAGCCGGACCGTGACCGGCAGGCCGTCCATCGCCTCCAAGATCGCGGCGAAATCGGCGCGCTGCACCTCGCGCAGCTCGTCCAAGGCGGCGGCTTCTTCCTCCTCGCTATCGGCGAGGATCATCTTGCGTACGACCGGGAGGCGGTCGGGGTCAAGGAACATGTGCTCGGTGCGGCACAGGCCGATCCCCTCGGCGCCGAGCGAGCGGGCGAGCGCCGCGTCGGCGCCGTTGTCGGCGTTCGCCCGGACCTCGAGGTGCCCGGCACGGATCTGATCGGCCCACGCGCACAAAGTCGCCAGGGCCTCGGGCGGCTCGGCCGCCGCCAGGGCAACGGCGCCGAGGACGACGACGCCGGTCGCGCCGTCGATCGAGAGCAGCTCGCCCTCATGCACGGTCGCGTCGCCGATCCGGATCATCGCCTCGCCGATCTCGACCCGCTCGGCGCCGACGACCGCCGGCTTGCCCCAGCCCCGGGCGACCACGGCGGCGTGGGAGACCAGGCCGCCGCGTCGGGTCAAGATGCCCGCCGCGGCGAGCATCCCGGCGACGTCTTCGGGAGAGGTCTCGTCGCGCACCAAGATCACGGCGGTGCCCGCGGCGGCCGCCTCGACGGCGCGCTCGGGGCTGAGGCAGAGCGCGCCGACGGCCGCGCCCGGGGAGGCGCCGAGCCCGCGCGTGGCGACCACGACGTCGCGCTCGGCGAACTGGGGGTGCAGCACGCCGTCGATCTGGTCGGCGTTCACCCGCTGGATCGCCTCGGCGCGGCTGAGCGCGATCGCCGGGTCGTCGACCATCTCGACCGCCATGCGCAGCGCCGCCCGACCCGTGCGCTTGCCGACGCGGGTCTGCAAGACGAACAGCCGGCCCTGCTCGATCGTGAACTCGACGTCGCACAGGTCGCGGTAGTGGGCCTCGAGGCGGCCGAGGATCCCCATCAGCTCGACGTGCAGCTGGGGTGCTTTGCCGGCGAGTTCCTCGAGGGGCAGGGGATGGCGGATGCCGGCGACGACGTCGTCGCCCTGGGCGTTCCACAGCACGTCGCCGTAGGGGCGATTCTCGCCCGTCGCCGGATCGCGGGTGAAGGCGACCCCGGTGCCGCTGTTGGCGTCGCGGTTGCCAAAGACCATCGCCTGGACGGTGACGGCCGTGCCCCCGTCGTGGGGGATCTGCTCGCGCTCGCGATAGGCGCGGGCGCGCTCGCCCTCCCAAGAGGAGAACACCGCCTCGATCGCCTTGCGCAGCTGCACGCCGGGATCGGCGGGGAACGGCTCGCCGGTGGCCCGCTCGATGTGGGCCTGGTGCCCGGCGATCAGCTCGCTGAGCGCGCCAGGGGCCAGCTCGGCGTCCGAGCGGACGCCGAGCCGTGCTTTGGCTGCGGCGACGTCGCGCTCGAAGACGCGATCGGGCACGCCGAGGACGATGTGGCCATACATCTGCAGCAGCCGGCGGAACGAGTCCAGCGCGAAGCGCTCGTCGCGATGTGCGGTCGCGAGGCCGCGCACCGACGCGTCGTGGAGCCCGAGGTTCAAGACGGTGTCCATCATCCCCGGCATCGACTGGGCGGCGCCCGAGCGCACCGAGACGAGCAGCGGGTCGCTCGCCGCCCCGAGACGGCGCCCGATCGCTCGCTCCAAGGTGGCGAGGTGCTCGGCGATCTCCTCGCTCAGGCCGTCCGGCCAGCCCTCGGCGAGATAGGCGCGACACGCGGCGGTCGAGATGGTGAAGCCGGGCGGGACCGGCAGGCCGAGCACCGAGGTCATCTCGGCGAGGTTCGCTCCCTTGCCGCCGAGCAGCGCCTTTAGCTGGCGCGGGGCGCGGCCGTGGTCATGGCCGAGGTCGAAGACGTAGCCCATGGTCCCCCTTCGAGGCATGCCCCCCGGGCAACGCGCGCCTCGCCGTTGAGGAGCAAAGCACGCGGCGCGAACAAAAGACCAATCGGCGGCGCGCCTCGGGCCCGGCCAGCTCCTGGGGGCGACCGCGCCGCCTTGGGCTCGTGGCTCGAGGGAGCGGCGGGCCCGCGCCCGCCGGGTGCGTAGGATCGAGCGATGCTCGTCGCCATCGAAGGCATCGACGGCGCCGGCAAGCACACCCAGAGCGCCCTGTTGGTCGAGCGCGCCCGCGCCCATGGCCTGTCGGTGGCGCTCGTCTCCTACCCCCGCTATGGGCGCGGCGTCTTCGCCGCAGCGATCGAGGCGCTGCTCGCCGGCGAGCTCGGCCGGGCGAACGACCCGCGACTGGTCGGCCTGCTCTTCGCCGGTGACCGCTTGGAGGGCCGGGCCGCGCTCTTGGAGGCGATGGCGAGCTGTGACCTCGTGGTCGCCGACCGCTACGTCGCCTCCAACCTCGCCTACCAGGCCGCCCGGGCCGCAGGTGAGCGGCGAGCCGCCATCGTCGAGTTCCTCGCCCGGGTCGAGTTCGACGTCTTCGGCCTGCCGCGGCCCGACCTCAACGTCTTGTTGGACCTGCCCTTGGACCTCGCCCTCGCCCGGCTCTCGGCCCGCGCGTCCGGGGACCGCCCGGCAGAGGACCACTACGAGTCTGACCACCGCTTCCTCGCCGCCTGCGCGGCCGCCTACGCGGCGATGGCCGAGGGGAAGGACTGGGCGGTCGTCGCCGCCGCTGGGCCAGAAGGGCCGCGCTGTCCCGAGGCGGTGGCCGGCGCGGTGTGGGAGGCGGTGGCGGCCCACCGCGCCCTGCGCGAGGCCTGATCGGCTGAATCCCTGCTCGGGGGCTCGATACCCTGTGGCATGCTCGTGCCGACCGAGGGGGTCAACGCCGCCACCGCGGATCTCGACCTGCGCTCGAGCCGCGAGATCATCGAGGTGCTGCTCGCCGAGGAGCGGAGCGTGCCGGACGCGGTCGCGGCGCAGCTCGATGCCATCGAGCGGGCCGCCGAGCTGATCGTCCCCCGCCTCGGCAGCGGCGGCCGGCTGCACGTCTTTGGGGCTGGGACCTCGGGACGCCTCGCCCTCTTGGACGTAGTGGAGCTCGGGCCGACCTTTGGCGTCGGCGAGGAGATGGTGCTCGCCCATCTGGCGGGCGCGAGCGGGGGCCTGCTCGGCGCCGACGAGAGCGCCGAGGACGACGTCGCCGCCGGAGCGCTGGCTGCTGCCGCCCTTGGCTCGGGCGACGTCGCCCTCGGGGTCAGCGCCAGCGGCACGACGCCCTATGTCGTTGGCGCGCTCGAGGCCGCCGGTGCGCGCGGGGCGGCGCGGGTGCTGTTGACCTGCAACCCGGCGGCGCCGCTCGGCGCGCTGGCCGAGGTCGTGATCGCGCCCGAGACCGGGCCCGAGGTGATCACCGGGTCGACCCGGCTGAAGGCCGGCACGGCGACCAAGCTCGTCCTCAACGCGTTGTCGACGACGGTGATGGTGCGCCTCGGGCGCGCCTATTCGCACTACATGGTCCACGTTGAGGCGGCGAACGAGAAGCTTCGCCAGCGCTGCGTGGCCATCATGGCCTCGGCTGCCGGCCTTCCCGAGGCCGAGGCGGCGGCGCGCCTTGCCGAGGCCGGCGGCGAGCTGCCGACGGCGCTCGTGATGGCGCTGGCGGGCGTGCGGGCCGACCAAGCGCGCCAAGCACTGGCGGCGGCCAATGGTGGCGTCCGCCGCGCCATTGCGGCCCTCCATGGCGCCGCGGCGCGCCCGTCGGCCTGAGGGCCGGCGCGGATCAGCCGAGCGTTCCCACCGCGAGCACCCCGGAGCAGATGACGGCTCGGATCGCCAGCGCCTCGTCGAGGACGACGAGGTCCGCCTGCTTGCCGGGGGCGATCGAGCCGACGCGATCGGCGATGCCAAGGACGCCGGCGGGCGCGAGCGCCGCGGCGCGGGCGACCTCGAGGAGGCCGAGGCCGGCCTCGCGCACGCAGTAGGCGACGGCGGCGCCGGTGGTGAGGGTGCTGCCGGCGATGGTGCGGGTCCCCTCGAGGTAGGCGTGGGCGCCCGAGACCTCGACGACGAGCGGGCCGAGGCGGTAGCGGCCGTCGGGGGCACCGGCCGCGCTGATCGCGTCGGTGACGAGGGCGACGCCACCGATCGCGGCGCGGGCGAAGAGGCGGATGACGGCGGCGTTCAGGTGGTGGCCGTCGGCGATCAGCTCGCAGGTGACCTCGGGGCGCTCCAGCGCGGCGACGACGATGCCCGGGTCGCGCTGGTGGATCGTGCGCATCGCGTTGCCGAGGTGGGTGGCGACGGTCGCGCCGGCGTCGATCGCCGCGCTCGCCTCGGCGTAGGTGGCGTTCGAGTGGCCGATGGCGGCGACGACCCCCGCCGCACGGCACGCCTCGATGAGGCCGATCGCGCCGGGGAGCTCGGGCGCGATCGTCACCATGCGGACCGTCCCCCGCCCGGCGTCAAGCAGCTCGTCGAGCACGGCGACGTCCGGCTCGAGGAGCGAGTGGGGATCTTGTGCCCCGCAGTGGCTCGGGGCGAGGAAGGGCCCCTCGAGGTGCACCCCGGCGATCGTGCCGTGCTCGGTGAGGGCGGCGAGGCCCTCGAGCGCGCCGAGGAGCTGCGGCACCGGGGCGGTCACCAACGAGGCGAGCGTCGTCGTGGTGCCGGCCCGGCGGTGGTAGGTGACGGCGCGCTCCACCTGGGCGGCATCGCCGTCGGTGTAGGTGCCGCCGCCCCCGCCGTGCACGTGCAGGTCGATCAGCCCGGGAAGGACGCTGTGGCCCGCCAGGTGGTGCCGCTGCTCGCTGCCAGAGGGCGGAAGAGCCCCGGCGCCGACCTCGGTGATCCGGCCGCCTGCGAGGCGCACGAAGCCGTCCTCGATGACCTCGTTGGCCGTGACCACCTTCAGCCCGCTCAGGACGATCGCTGGCGGCGGAGCGGGCGGGGGCGGCGACGCCGCATTGGTGTCGCGCCGAGGCCTCGTCCCTTCGTCCTCGCTCGAGATGGCGGTCATCGCCGCGCCGTTCCTGGGGGGTGGGGACCAGCCAGACGGGGGTCGGCCGAGTCTGGCCCCGCGGCGTCGGGGCCGGCGGCGTCCGGGCCCCCGGGGCGGCGGAGCCAGGTGACGAACTTGTAGCGGTCGCCGCGGTAGACGCTGCGGACCCACTCGACGGGCTCGCCCTTGGCGTCGAAGCTGTGCCGCGAGAGCATCAGCATCGGCAGCCCGACGTCGCTCTCGAGGATCGCCGCCTCCTCGGGGCGAGCCGGTACGGTCTCGATCGTCTCCTCGGCAGCGTCGAGGTGCACGTCGTAGACCTCGGCGAGCGCCGCGTAGAGCGAGCCGATGCGCAGGAGATGCTGGCGCAGCCGGGGGAAGCGGGCGGCAGGCAGATGGCTGGTCTCGATGGCGCGGGGCTCGCCGTTGGCCATGCGCAGCCGCTCGACGCGCAGCACCGTGGCGCCCGGGGCGATCGCCAGCTTCTCGGCGAGGAAGTCGTCCGCCCGCACGGTGCCGATCTCGAGCAGGCGGGAGCTCGGCTCGAGCCCCTGGGCCAACATGTCCTCGGTGTAGCTCGTGAGCTGCAGCCGCTGGGCCACCTTCGGCGGGGTCGCATAGGTGCCGCTGCCGTGCACGCGCTCGAGGCGCCCCTCGACCACGAGCTCGTGGAACGCCTGGCGCACCGTCGTGCGCGACGTCCCGTACTGCGCGGCGAGCAGCCGCTCGGAGGGCAGCGCCTGGCCGGGGTCGAGGGCGGCGAGCTGCTTGAGGAGGTCTTGCTTGAGCCGGTAGTACTTGGGGACCCGCGAGGGCTCGCGGCCAAGGGCCACCGGGTCTCCACCGCTGCTCAGCGGTCCCGCCACGAGCACCTCCTTGGCGCCGGTCGACGCGCGCCGCTCACCGTCGCCTCATCCCTTCACCGCGCCCGAGGCGAGGCCGCTCACGACCTTGCGCTGGACGAGGATGAACAAGACGACGACCGGGAGCGTGTAGAGCACCGAGCCCGCCATCAGCCCGCTGTAGTCCGTGCCCCGGTTCGTCGAGAACGTCTGCAGCCACACGGTCAAGGTGTACTTGTCGTTCTGCTGCATGAACACGTACGCGAACAGGTACTGGTTCCAGGCCTGGATGAAGGCGAAGATCGACGTCGCCACCATACCGGGAGCGATCAGGGGAAGCAGCACGCGGCGGAACGCCGCCATGCGGCCGCAGCCGTCGACCATGGCGGCCTCCTCGATGTCGCGCGGCACGCTTTGGACAAAGCCACGCAGCATCCAGATCGCGAACGGCAGGTCGAACACGACGTAGGTGGCGGTCAGCCCGCTCAGCTGGTTCAGCTGGTGCAGGCGCTGCAGGGTGAAAAAGAGCGGAATGACGAGCGCGGTCTGGGGGACCGCTTGGATCGCGAGCAGCACGACCAGGTAGAGCTTGCGCCCGCGGAAGTTGAAGCGCGCCAGCGCGAGCGCGGCGAGCAGGCCCACCGCGAGCGAGATCGCCACCGTGGCGACCGAGACGATCGCCGTGTTGGCGACGTAGTCCCAAAAGAAGGGGCTCTGGTGGATCGCGTCGGCGAAGCCACCGAGGGTGAGGTGAAGCGGCGAGAAGTCGGGGGTGGAGGACAAGACGTCGCCCTGCGGCTTGAACGCCGTGAGCACCATCCAATAGACGGGGAAGAGCGTCAGGACGAAAAAGACGATCCCGATCGTGTTGAGCACCGCCGAGCTGAGCAGCTGGCGGCGCGTCCAGTGCCGCTTCGGGCGGCGGAGCTTGACGCTCGGGGTGAGGACGCGATCGGTCATCACCGGTGCGGCCGCGCTCATCGCACCTCCCCGGTCCGCACGAGGCTGCGGACGTAGTAGAAGGACATCACGGCGACGAGCGCCATGGCGACGACCGAGGCCGCCGCGCCGAGGCCGAACTGGCTGCCGGTGAAGGCCTCGACATAGGACCACACCCCGATCGTCTCGGTGCCACCGTTCGGGCCGCCCTGGGTGAGCACCCAGATCTGGGTGAAGACGTTGAAGTCCCAGATCAGCGACAAGATCGTCAACAGGCCGATGATCGGAGTGATCAGCGGGACCGTGACCTTGGAGAAGACCCGCCAGGCCGATGCGCCGTCGACGCGGGCGGCCTCGTACAGCTCGGTGGGCACCTGGGTGAGCCCGGCGTACAGGCTGAGGGCGACGAAGGGCACCGCCTGCCAGACGATCATCATCGTGATGACGCAAAAGGCGCGGAAGGGGCTGGTGCCTGTCCAGTCCAAGTTGTCGAGGTGGCCGAGGTGCAAGGCGGTCAGCAGCCAGTCAACGACGCCCCACTGGTTGGCGAAGAGCCACTGCCAGACGATGGCGGCGCTGATCGGCGGCATGGCCCAGGCCAGCACCATGGCGATCGAGATGGCGGTGCGCACCACCTTGTTCAGCCGGATCAGCAGCACGGCCACGCCCATGCCGACGAGCATCGTCAAGCCGACGCAGGCGGCGGTGAACACGAGGGTGCGCAGCACCGAGTCCCAAAAGGACCCGCTCGCCAGGATCGCTTGGTAGTTGGCGACGCCGTTCCACTTCGTCGTGTGGCTGAAGAGCTGGAAGAGCCCGTACTCCTGGAAGGAGGTCTCGACGAGGCGGACGAGGGGATAGCCGAGCAGGACCACGATGAGCACGATCGAAGGGGTGAGCAGCCAGTAGGGCAGCCACTCGACCCGGGCGTGCAGCCGCTTCAGCGGCGCCGGCCCGGCGACGCGAGACCGCCGCCGAGCAGGAGCGGTGGTGCCAGCCCCTGGCTCGGCGGCGATCATCGTGAACCCCTCTTTCTCTTGGTGCTCAGACGCTGGGAACTAGGGCGTCTCGTTGAGGACGGTGTTGAAGTAGGCGTCGGCCTTGGCGGCGATGGCCCGGATGTCGGCGTTCGACTTGGCGGTCGCCACACTCTGGAACAAGTTGGTGATCTCGTTCCCGCCCTCGACGATCGCCCATCCCGGACTGGATGGCGTGCCCTGGCTGTTGCCCGCCGCCTGCAGGTACGGCTTCATGAGCGCGCTGTTGTGCGCCAGGCCGATCAGGCTCGTGTTGTTCGGGATCAGGTTGTCCTTGCGGTACATGAGCGCCTGGAAGGTGTTGTTGGTCATCAACTTCACCCAGTCCTCGGCGAGCTTTTGGTTCGGGCTGTTCTTCGCCACGGCGATGTCGGACCCGCCGAGGAAGACCGGCGCGATGCCGCCCTGGTAGCTCGGGAAGGGGAACTCGCCGAGGTGCCCGGTGAGCCCCTTGTTGTCCGACTCGATCACCCCGGGCTCCCAGCTGCCGGCGATGATCATCGCGGCGTTGCCGTGCGCGAAGACCGCGTCCTGGTCGGGCAGGTTGGTGTTGACGGTGCGCGAGGGGACCGACGACAAGGTGTTCTGGACCGTCTTGAACTCCTGCAGACCCGCCAGGCTCGCCTTGGTGGTGAGCTGGGCGACCCACTTGCCGTTCTTGTAGGTGGCGATGTTGCCGCCGTGGTCCCAGATCATCGGCAGCGCCGCGTACCAGTACTGGCCCGGGAAGTAGAGCGCCGAGAAGTTCTTGCGGCTCTTGAAGACCTTGGCGATCTTCTTCCCGTCCGCGATCAGCTGGTCGACGGTGGTCGGCGTCGAGGTGATGCCGGCGTGCTTGAACATCTGCTCGTTGTAGACGACGACGCGGTCGCCGGCGAGCAGCGGGATGGCATAGACGTGGCCCTTGACCTCGGCGGGGGCCTGGAGGCCTCCGAACCACTTGCCCTTGACCTTCACCTGCTTCTCCACCGAGGTGAGGTCCACGAGCCCACCCGATGCGGCGTACTCGGGGACATCGGTGTTGCCGATCTCGAGCGCGTCCGGCGGGTTGCTGCTCGCCAGGGCGGTGTCGATCTTGGTGGTGATGCCGGACCACTGCTGGATCTCGACGTTCACCTTGACGCCGGGGTGTTGGGCCTCGAAGGCCTTGTTCACGGCGTTGTAGACGTTCGGCGAGATCTCGCCCGTCATCAGCCAGATGGTGAGCGTCGTGCCGCTCGCCGAGGCGGTTGGCGCCGTACCTGCGAGCAGCCCGGCGAGGCCGAGGCCGGCCGCGCAGAGCGGTGCCAAGCGTCGCATCTTCACGGTGTTCCCTCCCTAATCGCAATGTCGGCCGGGCGGCCGACGCCCCCCAACTCGCCGCCGGGGCAGCCCTGCCTGCGGGAGTGGTATGGACCAATCTGGAGAGTAGTCTAGACCACTTGTGGCGTCAATCACGGGCTGCGCATAGGCTCGGTGGCCATGGACGACGTCGCCGTGCTACCCCGTCCCACCCGCCTGGGTCGTGGAGGAGGACGGTTCGTCCTCGATGCCACCACCACCGTGTCGGGCTCGGGCCCCGGAGCGGGCGCGGCGGCATCGCTGCTGCGCGCCCTGTTGGCGCCGGCGACCGGCCTGTGGCTGGCGCCGGGCGGCGAGGAGGCGAGCATCCGTCTCGTGGACGAGGATTCCGACCCCGCCTCGGAGCGCTATGTCCTTCGCGTCCGTCCCGAGGGCATCGAGCTCTCCTCGCCCGGGCCGCGCGGCCTGTTGAACGGTATCCAGAGCCTGCGCCAGCTCCTGCCGGCCGGTATCTACAGCCCCGGCCCGCGGCGCGAGACCTGGGCCGTCCCCGAGGTCGAGATCGAGGACGAGCCGCGCTTTTCCTGGCGGGGCGCCATGTTGGACGTCTCCCGGCACTTCGCGCCGCTGGACTTCCTCTACCGCTTCGTCGACGTGTTGGCGATGCACAAGCTGAACGTCTTCCACCTGCACCTGAACGACGACCAGGGCTGGCGCTTTGCCTCCAGTCGCTACCCGCGCCTCGTCGAGATCGGTGCCTGGCGCGCCCAGACCCGCGTCGGGCACCAGCGGGACAAGGCCTTCGCGGACGTCTATGACGGCACGCCGCACGGCGGCTACTACGCGCAGTCCCAGCTGCGCTCGCTCGTCGCCTACGCAGCGGCGCGCAACGTGACGATTGTGCCCGAGATCGACCTGCCGGGCCATGCCCAGGCGGCCATCGCCGCGTACCCCGAGCTCGGCAACGTCGGGCCGCTTGAGGTCTGGGAGCGCTGGGGCGTGAACCCGCACGTGTTGAACCTCGAAACCGGGACGGTGCAGTTCTGCAAGGACATCTGGGACGAGGTCATCGACGTCTTCCCCTCACGCTACGTGCACCTCGGTGGCGACGAGTGCCCGCGGACCGAGTGGCGCAGTACCCCGGCGATGCAGCGGCGCGCCGCCGCGCTCGGGGTTTCGGTCGATGGCCTGCAGAACTGGTTCACGCGCCAGCTCGCGACGCACCTGCTCGCGGCGGGTCGAGTGCCGGTCGGCTGGGACGAGATCCTCGAAGGTGGCGAGCTGCCAAAGGGCGCGACGGTCATGTCGTGGCGCGGCGAGCAGGGCGGCATCGTCGCCGCCTCGGAGGGCTTCGACGTCGTGATGTGCCCCGAGCGTCCCTGCTATTTCGACCACTACCAGTCCGAGCGGCCCGATGAGCCGCTCGCCATCGGCCGGCTGAACACGCTCGAGGACGTCTATGGCTACGAGCCGGTGCCCGAGGCGCTCGCGCCAGAGCAGGCGCGCCACGTGCTCGGCACCCAGCTCACGCTGTGGCGGGAGTACCTGCCCGACACCCGCCACGTCGAGTACATGGCGCTGCCGCGGCTGTGCGCGCTCGCCGAGGTCGCCTGGTCGGCGCCCGGGCGCGAGCTCGGCGAGTTCATGGGGCGCCTTTCGCACCAGCTCGGTCGCTTCGACGAGCTCGGCCTCAACTACCGGCCACTCGACGGTCCACTTCCCGCTCAGCGCGGCGGCACCGGGGTGCGCCGACGCTTCGATCCCTGAGAAGCGCCAGACCAGCTCACGGGGCGATCGGCCCGCTGGACGAGAACGACCGCAGCGCTTCTTTGCCTGCACGCGTCCCGGGGCAAGCGCCGAGCATCACCTGGCGAGACGGGGCGGCGCCGGCGCGAGCAGGGGCGCGGCAGCGCCATTGCCGCACCGGGGAAGGGCGTCTCGCCAAGAACACGAGCCGGCCGCGTGCGTCGCTCGGCGAGGTCCGACCAGTGCATTCGCCGTCACGGCGCGCCGGAGCCTCGCCGCGATCGCCTCAACGGGGTTCTTGGCGTGTCGCGCCCGCGGGACGCTTGGGGTAGGAGCGGTAGTAGTTCCGCCAGATCAAGCGATGGACCGGAAGCTTGCGGGGCAGGTCACGCAGCCCGGGGATGAAGGGAACGAAGAGCAGCCCGATCGAGCACACCGTCATGATGGCGACGACCTCGAGGTCCCCGTTGGACGAGCTCGACATCGGTCCCACCTGGTACCACATGGTGTAGAGCCACAGCCACGGCTGACCGGGCCACGAGCCGGTCTCGTTCATCATCCCCCACTGAGAACCCTGGAGGTGCTCGGCGGTGACGAGCTTGTTCCAATAGCTGTTGTCCTGCGCGGTCGCAGAGTCGCCGAGGAACAAGATCGGCTTGGTGTAGTTCGTTCCATAGAACGACGCGTGCTCAACGAGTTGGGCGTCTAGGCCGCCGGCGCGTGTCATGGCGAGAAAGGCGCTCAACATCTCAGGAACCGGGCCGTCGTTGGCGGGCGGGACGACGAGGCTCCCATTGATCACCTTCGCGCGGGCGAGTACCTGGCCGTAGCGGTGGTCCCAGGACAGCTGCTGTGCCGTGGTGGCCTGGTTGTAGCGGTGAAGGGCGCGGGTCAACTGCGGCTTACCACCCACGGTCTCGAGCGGACGGAGCACGAAGGACTCTGCGGGCTTGATCGGGTCGGTCACCCCAAAGGCCCGCTGGATCGAGACGCCCCAGAGGTACTGGACCGAACCGTTGTGGTGGTTATAGGGCGGCCCGTAGTTGGCCGACGTGCTCGTTCCGTCGAGCTCGCTGAGGGCGATCGCGGTGAAGCCCCTCGGCTGGGCCTTCGCCCACGCCTGGAGCGTCACCGGCGGTTCGTCAGGAGAAGCGAAGAGGACCGCGAGGACAACGACGAGGATGGTCACAACGACCAGCGCGACGGTCGCCTCCTTCAAGATGTCATAGCGGCGCAGCGGCCCGTTCCAGGCGACGACGTTGCGCTCGCTCCGGCGGGGAGCGACCCGTGCGCTCGGCGCGCTCATCGTGCGACCGGTCGGGTCGTCGGTGCCGAGTTGGGCGTGGTCGCCTCGAGAGCGTCCTCGAGGCCATTCGACGGACCGGTCAACAGCTGCGCACCACCTTCTGGCGCGAGGTGCGCCTCGTCTGCGTCGATCGGGTGCACGACGCCGCGCAGGCGCACGAAGATGATGTGCACCCCGACGATGAGCACGAGCACGACCGGGACGAAGACGATGTGCAGCATCAGCGCCTGGCCGAAGTTCATCGTGTTGAGGAACGCCCCGATTCCCGAGCCATTCATCGCGTCCTTGGACTCAAAGGCGATCCACTGGGAGTCGAAGTTCGTCTGGGACAGATAGCCGGTAAAGGCCTCGAAGATTGCGACGAGAAAGGCGACGACGCCCGTCATCCAGGTGAGGGCGCGTCCCCCCCGCCAGGCGGCCATCCAGTATTTGCCCCACAGGTGAATGGCCATGAACCCCATGAAGCACTCGACGCTCCACAGGTGTAGGGAGTTGACGAAGAGTCCGACGCTGCTCGTGTGCCACCAGATGGGGCCCTCGAGCGCGAGCACCATACCCGACACGATGGCGATGACGAGGCCGGCGAGCGTGAGCACGCCAAAGACGTAGATCCAAGAGGCGACGTAGGCCGGCTGGGTGTCGGGCAGCAGCTTGTCGGGAGGGAGGCGCCGCAGCCACAAGCGGCGAGCGCGGGTCGTCCACGCCGGCCGCCCACCGGCTTCGTCCACTTCGGCGGGGAGCTCCGTGTCGAGATGCTGGGCCCTCGCCTTGGGGGGGAGGTCCTTGTGGTGCCGGCCGATGAAAAAGGGCACTCCGAGCGCCAGGGCGAACAGGACGAGCATCGCCACGATCACGAGAAAGTTCGCGACCGAGATCAGGATGAAACCCCAGTGCAGGTAGTGATCGGGGGTGTTGAGATTGACGACCGACGCCGTCACCGGGGACAGATGGAAGATTTGTTCAGTCATCATTCCCTAACCAGGATGTGTGGAGCTGCTGAACAGAGCGCCCGCGGGACGCCGGCGCCTCCGCTGCGTTGCCACCCGCCCTTGATAGCGCTCATTGCGCGTGCCAGGCAATACCTGAAAGCGACAACGGTTGGCAACGAAGGGGTGAAAGCGCGACGGTCCGTGGCGAGTTGCCCTTGCCGGTGCGCTTGCGAGACGTCGCGGAGCGCTCCACCGCACCACGGGCCCGGTGCCATTGAATCTGAATCGTGCGGTTCTCGCCGCGACGCGCGGTTCGCAGCGGCGGGAAGGCGCGACGGCACGCGACGCGCGCTCGGGGGGATGCGGCGCGGGATCGCTAGGGCTAATGACAGCTCCATGTTGACTAGTCCCTAGTAGGCGTACGTGTGTTCTATGCTGGAACCATGAACCTCTCCGACTGGGCCGACCACGTAGGCGTGAGCAAGTTCACCGCCTACCGGTGGTTTCACGAGGGGACGCTCCCGGTTCCGGCCCAGCGC
>JAJZBI010000042.1 GCA_021798985.1 Actinomycetes bacterium | reverse complement strand
TCGTCGAGCCTGACGGAGATCGCTCTGGCCATCGTGTCGATTGAATCACGATTCGTAGGACACAGCGCACCGAACGACGGTGGACCTTCCAGATCTCGGTGATCGCCGAGCAGCGCCGAGTCGGCGATCTGGCGTCGGCCGGCGACCAGAGCGGCTAGCACCTGGTCGCACCGAACGACGACCGTTGTGCGAGAAGGTGACCTGCCGTGTTGGCGTCAGCGGCGGCCCGGGCACCCGTGTCCGGTGTTGGCAGCGCGCGATCCTCCTACCGTGGTAGCAGAGCTTGTGCCATGCCTCGAGGTCGTCCTGCTCCCAAGGTGGCGATCACCATGGACCGCGATGTCCATGAGCGCGTCGTTGCTGAGGCTGCCGCCGAAGGGGTGAGTGTGTCGGCGTGGATGACGGCGGCCGCTCGACGGGCGCTGCTGGTGCGCGACGGCCTGGCGGCGGTGGCGGAGTGGGAGGCCGAGCACGGCGAGCTCAGCGACGCCGAGATGGCGGCGGCCCGCCGGCGGGTGTCGGCCGAGGTCCCGAGTGGCTCGGCGTGAGCGTCGTCTACGACACCGGTCTGCTCGTCGCTGCGGAGCGCAACGACCGCGCGGTGTGGGCTGACCACCGGGCTCGCCTCGAGGCGGGTGTCGTGCCGCTGACCACCGCGCCGGTGGTCGCTCGGGCCTCCCGGCCGCCCCGCCAGGTCCAGCTCGTCGCCTCCTGCGCGGCTGCAAGGTCGCGGGCTTCGGGCCGGCCGAGGCCCACGACGTCGGCGCCCTGCTCGGGCGGGCCGGCACTTCCGATGTCGTGGACGCGCACGTAGTCCTCACCGGTGCCCGATACGGGGCGGCGGCGGTCACGAGCGACATCGAGGACCTGCGGCGCTTGTCGGACAGCCTCGACGCGCCGATCGCGATACGGGGCGTCCACGACTCCGGCCAGCGGCATTCCACCTAAGCGCCGCCGGTACGGCTGCAGCCGGGATGCTCGGCCCAGCGGGGCGCCGGCGCCCGCAGGCCTCGCGACGCCGTCCCGACGACGTCGATCGGGGCCCTGCCCATGGCGCCGCCCGAGGGTCGCGGTCCTCAATCAGTCCTCAATAGGTCCTCAGCGGGGCGGACGGTAGCGGTCCCGGCTGGTCACCAGGGTCAACGAAAGTCCTGGGCAGGCGGCATATCCGCGATCGGCGGGCTGGTCGCGGAAGATGGCGGGGGAGTTCCGCTTCAACGGGTGAGACGGGCCGCTTCGTCAAGAAAGGGCACTTCAGAGCGTTGGTACAGCGCCGATCGGCTTCGCGGTCCTCGGCCAGTCCGACGCGCGGTGAGCCGCGCCGCGCCAAAGGTGGCTCGTGGGCGCCTTGCGTCCGTGATCGGCCGGCATGAGCGGCGTGCAGGACCCCCGGGGGGCCGCCCAGGTGGTCGGAGATGGTGGGTCGCGACGCCCGCGGGGTACTGAGACGCTCTCGGAGGGCAGCACGGATGACCTCGGCCGGTCAATCCCCGCTCGGCACCCTGTTTCTCAGTACCTCGGGAATTGCTCGTCGGTCAGCGAAGCGGTCGTATCCAAATGTGGGCCAACGCTTCGCTTCTGCGCGCTCGGCGCAGCGGCGTCGGCCCAGCAGCGTTGGCTCAGCCTCGCCCGCAGTTCGGCTTCTTGCCGTGGTTGGCCTTCTTCTTGCAGGACAGCTTGCGCTTGGAGGTTCGCTTCGACACGGGGGAGATGCTAGCCGCTCAAGCGCGGGCCGATTCCGCAAGCGTCAGCGCGTCGCGCGCGGGCCGAACTAGGTTGTCGTCGTCCTCGTCGCCAGTCGAGCTGATGGAGGTGCGCGTGGCCTGGCTGCTTCGGCAGGGCGAGGTGCTCGCCAGCTTGGAGGTCGGGCTCCCAGGGAGGTGGCGGCGCCGGGTGCTCCGGCGCGAGCAGGGCGTGGGTGCGTTGCTGGTCACTGCTCGGCGCAGCACCCACACCTTCGGAGCGCGCAGCGCGCTCGACATCGCCTATCTCGACGTCGACCTCATCGTGGTCTCGACGTGTCGGATGCCGCCCAATCGGGTCGGACTCCCGCGCCGCCGCGCCTATGCGATCTTGCAGGCCGAGGCGGGCGCGTTCGACCGCTGGCGCCTCCGGCCTGGCGACAAGCTCGAGATCGAGGAGTGAGCGGCGCCGGGCGCCTCGTCGTTGTCGCCACCCCGATCGGCAACCTCGGCGACCTTTCGCCTCGCGCCAGGGCGACTCTTGGTGAGGCCGACGTCGTCGCGTGTGAGGACACCCGGCACACCGGCGTGCTCTTGCAGGCAAGTGGCGTGCGAGCGCACCGGCTCGTCTCGCTGCACGAGCACAACGAGGCGGCTCGCGTGGACGAGCTGCTCGCCGTCCTCACCGGCGGGGGAACGGTCGCGTTGGTCTCCGACGCCGGGACGCCGCTCGTCTCCGACCCCGGGGCCCGCCTCGTTGCCGCTGCGGCGGCGGCCGACGTGGTGGTGCAGGCGGTGCCGGGACCCTCGGCGCTGCTCGCGGCGCTCGTGGTCAGCGGCTTTGACACGCGGCGCTTCCGTTTCGAGGGATTCCTCGCGCGAAAGGGCACCGAGCGACGCGCCGCGCTCGAGCGCCTCGCCCGGGCCGAGGAGCCCACGGTGTGCTACGAGTCACCGCAGCGGCTCACGGCCACGCTGTCAGAGCTGGCGGCGCGCTGCGGCGGGGACCGCCGCGTCGCGGTGGCGCGCGAGCTCACCAAGCGCTTCGAAGAGACGTGGCGGGGCACCCTCGCGGAGGCGGAGCGCTGGTCCGGCGATCACGCCGCCCGCGGCGAGTACGTGCTCGTCCTCGATGCGGCGCCACCGGCGTTGGCCGGTGCCGAGCGCTCGCCCGAGGATCTGCGCGACCTCGCCGGCCGCCTGATCGCGGCAGGGCTGCGGCGCAAGGACGCCGCCAGCGCGCTTGAGATCTGCTTGTCGCTGCCGCGCCGCACCGCCTATGACGCGTCGTTGGCTGGCACCGCCGCACGGGAGGAGGCGGCGTCTGAGGGGGGTGGGGATGCGCCGGTACGCTGAAGACGTGGGGTCCCGCTACTTCCAGACGACGCCGATCTTTTACGTCAACGATCGGCCCCATCTCGGCACCGCCTACACGGTCGTGACGGCCGATGCGTTGGCGCGCTGGCACCGACTGGCTGGCGACGAGGTCTTCTCACTCACCGGCACCGACGAGCACGGTCTAAAGGTGCAGCGGGCGGCCGAAGGGCAAGGACTCGATCCGCTGGTGTGGGCCGATCGCACGAGCGAGGCGTTCCGCTCGGCCTGGGCGGCCCTCGAGGTGCGCTACGACGACTTCATTCGCACCACCGAGGAGCGCCACCACGTCGCCGTGCAGCGCTTCATCCAGGCGATCTACGACAACGGGCACATCTACAAGGGGACGTACTCGGGCTGGTACTGCGTCGCCTGCGAGGCCTATTACGCCGAGGCCGAGCTCGGCCCCGAGCACACCTGCAAGGTGCACGGCCGGCCCGTCGAGTGGCTGGTGGAGGAGAACTACTTCTTCGCGCTCTCGCGCTTTCAAGACGCCCTGCTCGAGTGGTACGAGAAGGCTCCCCACGCAGTCCGCCCCGAGACCCGGCGGAACGAGGCGCTCAGTTTCATCCGCCAGGGGCTCGAGGACATCTCGATCTCGCGCACCTCGATCGAGTGGGGCATCCCGGTGCCGTGGGACCCAAAGCACGTCGTCTACGTCTGGTATGACGCGCTGATCAACTACTGCACGGCGGCCGGCTACGGCACCGACGACGAGCGCTTCGCCGCTTGGTGGCCCAGCGTGCACCACCTCGTCGGCAAGGACATCTTGCGCTTCCACTGTGTGTGGTGGCCCGCGATGTGCATGGCGGCGGGCATCGCCCCACCGAGCGAGGTGATGGTGCACGGCTTCTTGCTCGTCGGCGGCGAGAAGATGTCGAAGTCGCGCGCCAACCAGATCGATCCGGTCGCCCTCGCCGAGGACGTCGGCAGCGACCCGCTGCGCTACCACCTGCTGCGAGAGGTCAGCCTTGGCGCCGATGGCGAGTTCTCCTACGAGGCCCTCGTGGGCCGCTACAACGCCGACCTCGCGAACAACCTTGGCAACTTGCTCTCGCGCGTCGCCACGGTTGTCGCCTCAAAGTGCGGCGGGATCGGCCCGGCTCCTCGCCCGGCGGGGCCGGGCAACCGGGTGGCCAGCGTCGCCGCCGAGTGCGTGGCGGCCGCCAAGGCGGCCTGGGGGCGCAGCGCACCGCACGAGGCGCTCGAGGCGACCTGGCGCATGATCCGCGAGGCGAACGCGGAGCTCGAGACCGAAGAGCCGTGGAAGCAGCCGCCGGGGCCGGCGGTCGAGGGGGTGCTCGGCGATGCCCTCGAGGTGCTGCGCCTCGTGGCGATCCTCGCCTCACCAGCCCTGCCACAGTCCTCGGCGCGCATCTGGGCTCGCCTCGGCCTTTCGGGCGACGTTGACGCCCCAGCGCGTGCCGCCGACCTCACCTGGGGTGGCTATCCCGGCGGCCTTGCCGTCGAGAAGGGCGAGCCGCTTTTCCCGCGCCGGCGCAATCCCGAGCGCGCCGCTGGCGACGCTGGCCGGTGAGCGAGCCCGGACGGGCGGGCGCGCCCGCCTGGACCGACAGCCACTGCCACCTCCAAGGAGAGTTCCTCGGTGCGGCGACCGAGATCGAAGCGATCGCCGAGCGCGCCGCTTCTTTTGGCGTGGCGCGGGCGATCTGCATCGGTACCAACGAGGCCTCCTCGCTCGCGGCACTGGCGCTGGCGCGTCGCAGCGGGGAGCTCCCGCTCGCGCTGTGGGCGACCGTCGGCCTGCATCCCCATGAAGCGAGCGACGGGGCGGCGCCGCTCGTCGCGCTTGCGAGAAAGAGCGCACCGGCCCCCAAGAGCACCGGACGACCGCCCGGCAGTCTGGTGGGAATCGGCGAGTGCGGCCTCGACTACCACTACGACCTTTCGCCGCGTCCGGTGCAGCGGGCAGTCTTCGCCGAACAGGCGGCGCTTGCGGCGGAGCTCGACTTGACGCTCGTCGTGCACACGCGCGACGCGTGGGACGACACGGTGGCGATCCTGCAGGAAGCGCAGGTGCCGCGCGTTGTCATCCACTGCTTCACCGGCGGGCCGGGCGAGGCCGAATCCTGCCTCGCTCTTGGCGCCTGGGTCTCGTTCAGCGGGATCGTCACCTTCAAAAACGCCGAGGACGTGCGCGCGGCGGCCCGGATCTGTCCGCCCGAGCGGGTGCTGATCGAGACCGACGCGCCCTTTCTCGCCCCGGTCCCGCACCGCGGGACTGCTAACGAGCCGGCGCGGGTGACGGTGGTCGGCGCGTTCCTCGCCGAGCTGCTGGGCGTGCCAGTCGACGAGGTCGCCCGCCGCACGACGACCAACGCGACCCGGGCGTTCGCGCTGGCCGCGGCACCATGAGCGCCAGCGGCGACCGCCTCAGCCACAGCGACATCCGCCGCTTGCTCGACGAGCACGGGCTCGGACCCACCAAGTCGCTCGGTCAACACTTCGTCGGCGACCCCAACACGGTCGAGCGGATCGCCCGACTGGCCAGGATCGGCCCCGGGGACCGGGTGGTTGAGATTGGGGCTGGGCTCGGCTCGCTCACCTTGGCGCTTGCTGCCACGGGCGCGGCCGTCACCGCCATCGAGATCGATCGACGGCTCGTCGAGGTGCTGCGCGAGACGCTTCCGAGCTCGGTGCGGCTCGTGCACGCGGATGCCATGACCTGTGACTTTGCGACGGTTTTGCCCGGGGGACCGTGGACGCTGGTGGCGAACCTGCCCTACAACGTCGCGATTCCGCTCGTGATCCAGCTGCTTGAGCGCTTCCCCTGCATCGAGCGAATGCTCGTGATGGTCCAGCGCGAGGCGGGCGAACGACTCGCTGCGGGACCGGGAGGCAAGGACTACGGGGCCGTTTCGGTCCGCGTCGCCTACTTCGCAACCGCCCGGCTCGCCGGCAAGGTCGCCCCCGAGGTGTTCCACCCGCGCCCGCACGTCGCTTCGGTGCTCGTCGCCATCGAGCGTCGAGGCGCGCCAGCGGTCGATCCGGAAGTGGCGAGCTATGGCGACATCGACCAACTGCTGCGCGCAGGCTTCGGCGGGCGCCGCAAGATGCTGCGCCGCTCGCTCGCCGGGCTCGTCACTGAGGAGGCGTTCGCCTGCGCTGGCGTCGCCCCGAGCAGCCGCGCCGAGGAGCTCGACATCTTCGCTTGGGGCAAGCTAGCCGGGTGCCAACGAACCATCGTGCTGAGAGATGGAGCGGGTCCGCCCCAGCCAAACTGACGCGAACGCTGCGCGTCGTCGGCCGGCGCGCCGACGGCTACCACCTCCTCGAGACCGAGATGGTGAGCCTCGACCTCGCGGACGAGATCCGCGTCCTGGCATTGGGCGAAGGCGACCGCGAAGACGGCCTCGTTGAAGTCCTCGACGCCGTCCGTTGGTCCGGAGCCCCGGCGCCCGGTCCCGACGAGGCGATCGCCACCGTGCCCTCGGGGCCCTCCAACCTCGTCAGTAAGGCCCTGGCGCTCGTGGGCCGACGGGCGGTCGTCGCGTTGACCAAGCGCATCCCCGCCGGCGCTGGGCTCGGCGGGGGCTCGTCGGACGCCGCGGCCGTCCTGCGCTGGGCGGGCGTCGACGACCCCCTCGCGGCTGCTTCGCTCGGGGCTGACGTGCCTTTCTGCGTCCATGGGGGGCGGGCGCTCGTGCGCGGGATCGGCGAAGTCCTCGAGCCGCTGGAGTTCGAGGAGGCGAGTTTCGTCATCTGCACGCCGCCGCTCGCGGTTGCGACGGCCCTCGTCTACCAGGCATTCGACGAGCTCGGGCCAGGAGGGGCGCGCGGCCCGAACGATCTCGAGGCGGCCGCCATCTGCGTGGCCCCGGAGCTCGCGTGGTGGCGGGCCCTGATCGCCGATGCGACGGGCAGCGCACCGGTCCTTGCCGGCAGCGGGGCGAGCTGGTTCCTCGAGTGCGCGACGGCGCGCGCCGAACGGGCTGCGGCCGCGCTCGTCGCGGCGGTGGCGGCCGAAGGGCGCCGTGCCGTCGTCGAGGTGTGCCGAGCTGTGGCGGCCTATTGAGCTAGGCGCGCCGAGGCGCGGCGCGCGAACCAGACCGCGTCAGCTGACTTGTTTGGCGCCCGTTGCGGGGCGCCTCCGTCGTGCGGCCTGGGTAGCTACTTGGTGCGGCGCTGCCAGCGCGTGCGCTTCAGCATCTTCTTGTGCTTCTTCTTGCGCATCCGCTTCCGGCGCTTCTTGATCAATGAACCCATGGCGCCGGAGAGGCTAGTGGATTTCTGCGGCCTGGCGTTCCGCCGAGCGACTCCGGCGCCCCTCTCCGGCGCGCGGGCGCGCGCGGGTACGCTCCAACGGGCACCGGCGCCGCGCGCGCCGGACCGCAATCCGGGGTCGTCCAATGGCAGGACATGGGACTTTGGATCCCAGAATGGAGGTTCGAGCCCTCCCCCCGGAGCGAGCGCCCCAGATCAGAGCCGTATGAAGCAGCAAGATTCGGCAAGAGGATTCCAGTCCCAACAATTGCCGCGGGCCGACGTTCGGCGGTGGCGTCGAGCGGCCGGAGCGCCGTGGGGAGCGACCAGGTGCGGGACACCAGCTCAGGCGGAACGAGCACCGCGTGTCCCCTGGGTGCCCGTGAGCGCCGAGTCGGGGAAGGCGTTGCTTCTTGTGACCGCCAGCCCGCCAGACAACGCCGTACGGCCCCATATATAGATCCTATAGTATATGGATGCGCTATACCTGAGTGAGTATGGCAAGAGGAACCAGTATTCGGCCGAACCCCTACACGCCCGGAGCGGGCGATCGGCCCCGCGCTCTCGTCGGACGATCCGACCAACTCGCGCTCGCGGAGAGCGTACGGAGTCAGCTCGAGTCCGGTTACTCAGTCAACAGTCTCATCTACGTGGGGTTGCGCGGCGTCGGCAAGACCGTCCTCTTGAAGGAGGTCGCCGAGCGCCTCGCTCGCGCCGGTTGGTACGCGCCATATCTCGAGCTGCGCCGAGGGTTGGCAGTCGACGCAGCGCTCGGTGCCGCCGCCGACCGTTTCGCAGACCAGCTGCGTCCTGGCGCGAAGCTGACACGACGCGTAAACCAGTTGCTGCGGCGCGGTGGCGGCCTGCAGGTGCTTGGTAATGGCGCCAACGTCGGCAGCGGTAGACCTGCGCCAGCCTACGAAGACCTGGCCAGGGTGCTCGCCAGACTGGCGGAGGCCGCTCGGGAGGACGGCCTCGGCGTGGCGTTGATCGTTGATGAGCTCCAGGCCGTGTCACTCGCGAGCCTTGGAGCCCTGGTACACGTTGCCCAGGAACTGCGCGACCGGCTTCCCTTCGCCTTCATCGGCGCCGGGCTACCCCACTTGCCCTCCTACATCGCCAAGGCCGCGACCTACACCGAGCGGTTCCGCTACGAACCGACGGACAACCTCCATGACCAGGAAGCGCGAGCTGCGGTGCTCGAGCCGGCCGCCGCCGAAGGCGTCCGCTGGGACGAAGACGCGCTAGCCAAGGTCGTCACGGCCGCTGCTGGGTATCCGTATTTCCTTCAGCTCTTCGCCTTCGAGGCCTGGGAGGCGGCATCTCGAGCCGATCGCAACGAGACGATCGTCCTCGCGGACGTAGAAGCGGCCGAGCCCATTGCGCGGCGGCAGATCGAAGCGGGGATCTACGGGGCTCGATTCGAGGGTGCCACGGAGACCGAGCGGAAGTATCTGTTCGCCATGTCAGATCTGATGGAGGCCGAGGGAGATCGCGTGCGCTCCGGCGGCATCGCTCGGGCGCTTTCCCGCCAACTCTCGGCGGTGTCGCCGACCCGGGACGCGCTAATCCGCAAGGGTATTATCCATGCGCCCGAACACGGGTTGCTCGCCTTCTCCATCCCGGGTTTCCAGCAGTACGTCGCTCGCCGACGCTCCGACGAGGACTGAAGCGTCCGTCTGATCGACACGCAGAACGATCGATCTTGGTGAGCCGGCGGGCCGGCGGCGGACAATCTGGCGCGAGATTGTGTGCTCGATGCGATGTGCGATATTGCCGAGTCGGGGCGGATGCACATCCACCGCCGGCTCCCGCGAACGCGCCCAGAACGTCCAATCGGCGCGACCGCCGTCGAGAGTCGGCAGCTCCTGCGTCGGTCGGTCGTCGCCGTAACACCCGCCGTCTACCTTCTTGACGATGCCACCGCTGCCGCGCGTGACTGGTCGAGAGGTCGTACGAGCGCTCGAGCGTCTGGGTTGGGTCGTGGTTGCCCAGCGAGGCTCCCACGTCCAGCTAAAGCATCCCGAACCGAGGCGGGCGCGTGACGGTGCCGATGCATCCCGGCGAGACGTTCGGACCGGGACTTGTCCGCTCGATCCTCGCCCAGGCTGGGATCACGGCGGACGAGTTCCGAGCGGTCCTGTGAGAGGATGAAGCCCATGCGAAGCTACACCATCGTCGTCGAGCCGGACGAGGACGGTGGGTTTGCCGTATCGGTGCCAGCGCTTCCAGGCTGCTTCACGCGCGGGTCGACGCTGGAGGAGTGCCAAGTGCGAGCCGTCGAGGCAATCGAGGTTCATATCGCCGGGCTGCTCGCCGACGGAGAGCCAGTTCCGGAGGAGCACAGCAAGCCGCAGCTCCTGACGGTAACCGTCGCTGCCTGACGGCCGCGAGCGAGCGGGCGTCGCTCGGACTCAACTGCTCCAGAAGCGCGCTGCGCCCTCGACGTCGACGCGCCGAGTCACCGGTCATTCTGTGCGGGCTTCCGTCCAAAGGAGTAGTTCCAGCAATCTCTCCGGAACGCCGACTCGGCGTGCCGGAGGGCACCGTCGGCAGGCGTCGTTCTGTGCGACGAACGCCAGCGGCGTGACCCCCGCAGCCCGGGAGGCGATCCGACCGGCCCGAGCGATGTCGAGACGAACGCGCGTCGTCACGCGTACCGGCGCCGGAGCCACCAGTACGAGCACCCGCACAGCGCGAGGGCCGCCACGATGAAGATCCCCATCTCGGCCAGCTGGAACGGCCAGAAGCGGCTCGCTGGCTGGTAGGTGACGAGCGTGTGGATGCTCGTCGACAGCTTGGCGATGCAAGCCTGGATCTGCGCCCCGCTCGGACCTGCGCCCGGCCGGCCGCCCGAAGCCGCGAGCTGGTGGGCCGCCCGGCCGATCACCGGACAGGCGTGGGCCACGTACTGGGCCGTCGGCGCATGTCCCGCCTTGTCGACCAACGTCGTCGAGTACACCCATCCGTTCGGAACGCTCACTTGGGGCGGGCCGAAGATGACGTTGCCACCACCGGCGTTCGTGAAGCCGATGGAAGGACCCGATCCGGCCGAAAGCGGGAGGAGCTTGCGCACCGGCGAGGCGAGGTTCGGGCGCACCAAGTAGGTAACCACCAGACGCGCGGCGCCGAACCCGACGCCCGTGACGACCATGGCGGCGACGGTGTGGCGGAGCAGGACGCCCGCTGCCACGCCGAGCGCGAGGGCGAAGGCCGCATAGCCGATCGGTGCGACACCCTGGATGCCAAACAGGGCCAGCCCGAAGCGATCCCCGTTCGCAGCCAGGAGCGGATGTGCCCACCAGTCCACCATCCAGGTGAGGAGACCGGCGACGGCCATCGAGAAGAGCCCGACGAGGCCGAGCTTCACCGCGATCCAGCGCTTCCGGGTGATGCTCTGGGTCCACGCCAGCCGGTAGGTACCGTTCTCGAGCTCCCGAGCGATGAGGGGTGCCCCGAAGAAGAGCCCGAGGAGTGCGGGCGTCACGAGGACGACGATCGGCATCACGCCCTGGAGCGACTTGTCGACGTTCTGCACTGGGTTCGACGCGTTGGCGCAATCACGCGCCGCCCTGCACTGGTGCTCGAAGGCGTCGTAGACGTGGTGCAGATGCGCTCCCGTGATCACCAGCACGATCGCCGTCGCGACGAGCAGCGTGACGCCGACGATCGCCTCGGTGCGGAACTGGCGAACGGCCACCCGGATCACGCTCGAACCTCCAACCTGGGCCGCCGGTCCTCGCCGACGGCATGGGTCATGTAGGCGAGCACGAGGTCCTCGAGGCCGAGCTGCTCGACGGTCCAGGACGGATCGAGGACCTGGCCGTCGGTCCGGACGACGAGGGTGCTCTGCCGGTCGGTATGGCGCTCGTCGAGCACCTCGACGTTGCCCGGCAGGCCACCTCGCTCACGTCGGGGGCCGGAGAGCCGGTAGTGGGACGCGACGAGCTCGTCGATCTCGCCGGCGACCCGCACCCGGGAGTCGACGAGGACGACGAGGTAGTCACAGACCCGTTCGAGGTCCGAGACGAGGTGCGAGGACAAGATCACGCTCGCCCGCTGGTCCGCCACGACCTCCATGAGTCCCTGGAGGAACTCGCGCCGGGCGAGCGGGTCGAGCGCCGCGACCGGCTCGTCGAGGAGGAGCAGCTCGGGGCGCTTCGCCACGGCCAGGGTGAGCGCCAGCTGGGCCCGTTGGCCGCCCGACAGCTGGCGCGCCTTCTGGCGAGGGTCGAGCCCGAGCTCGGCGATGCGCCCCTCGGCGAGCACCTGGTCCCAGCCCGGGTTCATCTGGGCGCCGAACCAGAGGTGGTCGCGGATCGACCATCCCCCATAGGTCGGCGTGTCCTGGCCGACGAATCCGACACGAGCCAGCTGCTCGGGACTTGAACCCGGCTGCTCACCGAACAGGGCGATCGAGCCCACATCAGGTCGAAGGAGGCCGACCGCGAGTTGGAGAAGGGTGCTCTTGCCGGCGCCGTTCGGGCCGACCAGGCCGACGACCCTTCCCGCCGGGATGGAAAGGGAGCAGTCCGCGAGCGCCCACTTGTTGCCGTAGCGCTTACCGAGGCTGTGGGCTTCCAGGGCGGCGGTCACGCGTCGCCTTCGACCGACGAGGACCGCAGCACGTCGCGAAAGAGCGCCTCGATGCTCTCCTCGTCGAGCCCGGCTCCACGGGCTCGTTCGAGCCAGCGCTGCAGGCTCTGGCGGAGCGGTCCGTGCGCCGGCAGGGAGTCGTCGGAGAGCGTCTTGATGACGAAGGTGCCAATCCCAGGACGAGCGGCGACGAGCCCTTGGTGCTCGAGCTCCTTGTAGGCCTTGAGCACCGTGTTCGGGTTGATGGCGATGGCCTTCACGACCTCCTTCACGGTTGGCAGCTGCTCGTCGACCTGAAGGAGTCCGAGCCGGAGCGCGTGGCGGACCTGTTGGACGACTTGCTGGTAGGGAGCGACGCCCGACCGTGTGTCGAGGTGGAACTCGATCACCTTTGCCTCCAGTTATCTAGGGTCATAGTCACCCTAGATTTATCCCTACTGGGAGTCAAGCAGGGCTGACCCCTTCCCCGAAGTGCGCGATCCGACGACCACCACGTCGCTCCGCGTGCACGAGGATCGACGGAGAGCACAGAACACACGAGCAGAACGCCAACGAATGCAGTCTTCGTCAGCAACCAGATCGACGGCTCGGGTACGGCGGAGTACGCAGGCGCAGCGCGCGAGCGGGCGCATAACGCGATCGCAGATCCGCAATCGCGAGTTGCCGGCGACGTGGTCGCCCAGAATGACGTCGCTGGCCGCGTATCCGACGTCGCAATCTCGCGCCCGAACCGGCGCGGTCTGCGGCGTAGGCGTGCGGTCGCTGCCTATCCCGTGGCAGGGCTTCGAGGCTCGAACGGTCCCAACAATCGCGTCGCGCCGCGTCCCACCGTGTCGCAGACCGTCTCATGACTCAGTGCGCTCGGGCCCGCTACCAGGACAAATTGCGACTACGTGCGTCACCGTGCGACGGGCGCCACAGGTCGGCTAGTCCTTTGGATCCCAGAATGGAGGTTCGAGCCCTCCCCCCGGAGCCACCTTGTGCGAGCGGTGCCGCGCTGGCGAGGGCGCGTCGCCCCGTTGGCGCCCCCACGCCCTGGCAGCGCAACCAAGCGGGGGTGCGCCGCGCGACGGCGGTGGCCCCGATCGCCCAGGCAGCCGACCGAGCGGCGGCGTCGGCCCGGGTCCCGCTGACCCCCCATGACCGTGCGCGAGCCTGCCTAGCGGTGCCTCCAACAGCTGCGGCCGTGAATCGGCCGCCTTGGTTGCGGGCAACAGCCCGTCTCGCCGCGCGCCTTTGGGGCGCCGAAGGCCCGAGGGTGGCGAAACGCCTCGCCGCTGCGGGTGCGACAGCGTCCACGCTGGGCGGTGGGCCGGCGTCGGCCAGCGTGCGCCAAAAGGTCGTCGCGGGGGATCGCCGGCCACGTGAGCTCTGCGGCGCTCAACACGAGGGCGATGCTGGCGACCGCGACGGGAACGAATACCGCCAAACGGTCGAAGCTGGCGAAGGCAACGATTGTCCCTGCTGATGCGCCGCACGCGAGCACGCCTACCCACTCGCGCGCGACCGTGTCGAGCCGGCGCCAGGTACGCACCCGAGCCGCGGCGGTCCGGGATGGAGCGAGTCGATCCACGTGCCAACCCTTGCCCCATCGGGCCGGGTTCGTATCGCCTCGCCGCTACTGCCGCGAGGCGCCTCGAGGCGCGGCACCCTCTTGTCGGGGCTCCATCGCTTCGTCGGCCGCGCGCTGTAGCGCGCGATGACGACGGCGGGCGAGGCGGCGAAGCTGGAGGATCCGAACCGCGCCGATGAAAAAGACCACCAGGCCGCCGAGGATCGCAGCAAAGAGCAAGTCGATGCCGAGGGGAATGCGCCAATGCAGTGAAAAGAACTGGACGCTTGTCGTCTTGAGGTTCTGCAAGATGAAGACGAGGACGAGGGCGAGCACGATGATGGCCCCGATGACCGCCACCCATAGCCGTCCTGCCCGCGAGGCGGTGACGGGAGCCTCATGTTCGGCCTCAAGCCGAGCCGCTTGGGCGGGAACGGGTGGAGCCTCGGCCGGAGGGGGAGTGTCTTCGTCGAGCCGGTGGTCGCGTTCTCCTGCGTGGGGATCCGCCATGTTGCCTCCCGATTCGCTGCCCGCTGAGGCGCCCTTTCCTGCAGTTTCACTCGCAATTCTCGAGGCTATCAGCGAGAATAGGCGGCGTGTTCGGGATCGGCTTTGGGCGGCGCAACCCCCGGCTGCGACTGCTCCGTATCGGTGGCCTCGTCCTCTTGGTGGCTGCCGGCGCCATCTTCCACCACCACGGTCGCGACTACGAGGCGGTGCGCGGCCTGTACTACGTGGTCGTTGTCGCCTTGCTCGCCGCAGCGTTCATGCGCCGGCGGGGCGGGAGCCGCTGGCCGGGACGACCGCGCGGCGTGATCCCGCCGGGCGAGCCGCTCGATCGCGAGCTTGGCAGCCAGACCTCGGTGGCCGGCCCGTGGCCGGCCCCACCCCTCGGCGGGGCGGTGGCCTCGCCCGAGGACGAGCCCGACCTCGCCGATGAGCCGGGGCCCTGGCAGGGGGCGCCGCCTGGGCATTGAGCGCTCGCTGGGCCTTTCGAGGTCAGAGCGCCCCGGTCGAGCCGGTCAGCGGAGCCCGAGTCCTGATGTCGCGTAGACGGCGTCGATCACCGCCATGTTGGCGACGGCGTCGCTCCCGCCCGTGAGCGGGGCCTTCTCTCCGCGCACGGCCTGCTCGAACGCCTCGAGCTGGTAGTGGTAGCTCGAGCGACGAGTGAGCTCCTCGTCGATGCTCGTGCCGTCGGAGAACTCGGCGGTGAGCCGGTTGCCGCGGTGGGGGAGGAACGGGTTCTCCATGCGCATCCTGCCCTCGCTGCCCTCGAGCACGAGGTACCAGACCGGCCGATCCGGGCCGTCGAAGCTGCAGCGGATCCTCGCCTCGAGCCCGGAGGGAAAGCGGAGCTCCGCGTCCATGGTGAGGTCGACGCCACTCGGCCGCTCGAGAGCCGCCGCCGAGTCGACCTCTGGCTCTTCGCCGCTCACCACGCGCAGCGCGTGGATGCAGTAGCAGCCGAGGTCCATCGTCGCGCCGCCGCCCAAGGCGAGCTGGAAGCGGATGTCCCCCTCGTCGGTGACCCGCCCCATGAAGGCGCTCTCGCCACGCTCGAGGCGGCCAAGCCGCTTCGCGATCTCGATGCAGCGCGCTGCGGCGGGATGGTAGCGCCAGTGGAACGCCTCCATGAGCACGAGGCCGAGCTCGTTCGCGAGGTCGACCATTGTCCTCGCCTCGCGCGCGTTGAGCGCGAGGGGTTTTTCGCACAGCACGTGTTTTCCTGCGCGCAGCGCTCGCATCGAGAGCTCACCGTGGGCCGAGTTGGGGAGCGGGTTGTAGACGGCGTCGATCTGCTCGTCGGCAAGCAGCTCGTCGTAGCTCCCGTACGCCTTCGCAATCCCATGGACCTGAGCGAAGGCGACGGCCCGGCTGTGCTCGCGCGCGGCGACGGCGACCACGTCGACGCGGTCGAGGTCTGCCGCCGGCGCGAGGAGGGCGGCTGGCGTGATGCGCGCCGCTCCGAGGGTTCCGATGCGCAACATGGCCTCCATTCTGCTCGCGGCGGCGACGGCGGGGCTCAGGACTGGGCGATGCCTTCGTAGCTGGCGCCGGTGACGAGGTCGACCACGCCGGCAGGCAGCGTCGCGACCTGCTCCAGGGTGACATCGCCGAGGACGTAGTGCGCGAGCGTCTCGGCGGCGACCGCAGCGCCGGGCGGGTAGGCAATGACGCTCACGCTGTGCTGGAAGTCCGCAGCGTTGCCCGTGCCGTTGACGGCGAATCCGTCATCGTGCAGGGCGGCTGCGGCCGAGCCCGCCTGGTGCTCGACGCCGCTGCCGTTCAGCACCTCCACCCACACCCCCGCGGGCTGGGTCGGCGGCGCGCTGGTCGGCGGGAGGGTCGTGGTGGTCGGCGGCAGCGTCGTGCTCGACATCGTCGTCGTGGACGGCGCAAGGGTCGTGCTCGGCGCGGTCGTGCTCCGCGCGGTCGTGCTCGGCGGCGCCGTCGTCGGCGGAAGGGTCGTGCTCCGCGCGGTCGTGCTCGGCGGCGCCGTCGTCGGCGGAAGGGTCGTGCTCGGAGCGGTCGTGCTTGGAGGCAGGGTCGTGCTCGGCGGCGTTGACGTGCTCGGCGCAACCGTGGTGCTCGTCGGGGGGATCGTCGTCGTCGTGACCAAGCTGGTGCTCGTGGTACTGGTCAACGGCGTTCGCGGCGCTCGAGCCCGGTGGTGGCTCCCGCTCGAAGGACCGAGCGAGCTGGGCGGGGGAGGCGAGGCCGAGATGGCCCCGCTGAGCACGGCGCTCCCGACGCCGAGCGACACCAGAACGGTCGCGACGAGGCCAAGGCCGAGGAACTCGCTGGCCGGGCGCCGGCGGCGCCGGTGCGCGGGGCGGGGCGGGCGCTGTCGCACCGGAGGTTCCCCGCTTGCCACGCGCGAGAAGGGTACTGGCCCGCGGCCCACCCCGGGTGCGAGGTCGGCCGTTCCCGGGGACCGGAACGCTTCAAAACGCCGGTGCCGGGACGCCCGTATGCTCAGCTGGGCTAGGGGGGTCGCCCACAATCGTCGGAAGGAGCTGGGATGAGCTGCCTGCGCATCAGCCGCGGCGGGGCGGAGCGATGAGGATCGACACGCCGATGCTGCTCGGGCCGAACCAGCCGTCACAGGCCTACCCGGGCGGCGGGCGGGGCGCGCGATTCCGTGGGCTCGACGCGCAAGGCAGTCCGGAGCCGGAGGACTGGATCGCCTCGGTGACGGCCCGGTGGGGCCAGGCGCCGAGCGGTCTCTCGGTGCTCGAGGACGGCACGACGTTGAAGGACGCCATCGAGGCCGAGCCAGAGGCGTTCCTTGGACCCGATCACGTCGCCGCCTTCGGAGCGGACCCCTTCCTCCTCGTCAAACTGCTCGACTCCGCCGAACGGCTCGTCGTGCACTGCCATCCCGACCGCAGCTTTGCCCAAGCGCACCTGGGCTGCGCCCACGGCAAGACCGAGGCATGGCTCGTGCTCGAGGCCGAGCCCGGCGCAGAGGTCTACCTGACGTTCCGTCGAGAGGTCGCCCGCGACGAGCTCGGTGACTGGGTCTCCCGCCAGGACGTGGACCGGATGCTCGAAGCACTGCATCCGATCGCCGTGCAGCCGGGGAGCGCCGTGCTCGTCCCCGCCGGCGTCCCGCACGCGATCGGTGCCGGGATCTTGCTCGTCGAGCTGCAGGAGCCCACCGACTTCTCGGTCATGCTCGAGCAGGGGCGCTTCCAAGGCGGTGACCTCGGTCTTGGCTTCGATGTCGCGCTTGGCTGCGTCGACCGCGCGGCGTGGAGCCTCGAGCGCCTGAGCCATCTCCTCGGCCCGGGCCTCGGCCAGCACGGCGCCGTGCTGCCGGGCGCTGCGGACCCCTTCTTTCGGGCCGAGCACCTCCTCGGCTCGGCGAGCGACCGCATCGCCGGGTTCGGCGTCCTCGTGGTCGTGGACGGTGTCGGCGAGCTTGCTGGCGAGTTCCCCGGGCGCCCGTTGCCGCTGCGCCGCGGCGCGACGGTGCTGGTCCCCTACGCTGCTGGCCCGATGGAGCTGCGCGGAGACGTAGAGGGAATCTGGTGCCGGCCCCCGGCCCCCGACGCCCCCCGCCCCGCCCGACCGGAGGTGTGACCGTGCCGAGCATTGACCTCTCGCTTGCAGAACTGCGCCGCTACGTTCCGAGTACCGAGCCCCCCGCCGACCTCGACGCCTTCTGGAAGCGCGTCGTCGATGAGGCCTTGAGCGCGCCGCTCGACACCGAGCTGCGCGCCAGCGAAGCGCGCCTGGCGCGCGTTTCGACCTTCTCGGTGACCTTCGAGGGTTTCGGCGGGGGGCAGGTCAAGGGGTGGTACCTGCGTCCCGAGGGCGAGGGACCGTTCCCCGGAGTCGTCTCCTACCACGGCTATTCGGGTCGCGGCGCCCGCCCGCTCGAGCTGTATACGCTCGCCGCCCAGGGCATCGCGGTGCTCTCGATGGACTGTCGTGGCCAGGGCGGGGACAGTCCGGGCATCTCCACCGAGGCCGCATTCGGCGGCGGCTGGCTCGTCCAGGGCCTGGAGGACCCCGAGCACTACTACTATCGGACGGTCTACGGCGACGCGGTCCGCGCGGCGGAGGTGCTGTGCGGCTTCGCTGAGGTCGATGCGGAGCGCATCGCCTTCACGGGGGTCAGCCAGGGCGGTGGCCTCACACTGGCCGCCGCGGCCCTTTCGCCCCGTGCCCGCTTTGCCTGGGCAGACATCCCGTTCTTGTGCGACTTCCCCCGTGCGGTCGAGGTCGCCACGGCCGATCCCTATCCCGAGCTGCCAAAGTTGTTGCGGCGGCGTCCGGACCTGCACGACCAGGCGTTCAAGACCCTCTCCTATTTCGACGCGGCGAACCTTGCCCCGCGGATCTCCTGTCCGGTGGTCGTCACGGTCAGCCTCTGGGACGACATTTGTCCTCCGAGCACGATCTTTGGAGCCTTCTCTCGGCTCGAGGTCGACGACCGCGAGCTCGTGGTGCAGCCTTTCCTCGGCCACACGATGGCCTACGAGACCGAGGAGCGCCGGCTCTTCACCGTGCTCGAGCGCCTCGGCGTGAACTAGCCGTCACGTTCGGCCCCCGGGCGCTACGGTCGCAGCGAGGAGGCAGCGATGAGCGCGCAGCGTCGCGAGCGCCCGTGGATTGGCGTCAACTTCTGGTCCCGTGGTGGCGGACCGAGGATGTGGAGCCGCTACGACGCGGCGCTGGTCCGCGAAGAGCTGGCCGTGCTGGCGCGGCACGGCTGCAACGTCACCCGCTCCTTTTGCTACTGGCCGGATTTCGTGCCGCGCCGTGGCGAGCTCGATGCGGTCGTGCTGGAGCGGTTCGCGGACTTCTTGGAGGCGCATCGCGCGCTCGGGATGCAGACGATCCCGACCTTCATCGTCGGCCACATGTCCGGGGAGAACTGGGATCCGTCCTGGCGCGGCGGCCGAGATCTGTACCGGGACGTGACCTTGGTTGCCGACCAGGCGTGGTTCGCCGCCGAGGTGGCGGCGCGCTTTGGCCAAAGCGACGTGATCGCCGGCTGGCTGATCTCGAACGAGATGCCCTTGTACGGCGGCCCGGGGACGAGCGAGGAGATCACCGCCTGGGCGAGGATCATGGTGCAGGCGGTTCGCTCCGCCGGGGCGCTCCAGCCCGTTTCCCTCGGCGACGGTGCGTGGGGTATCGAAATCAGCGGCCGCGACAACGGTTATTCACTTCGCGCCCTTGCGCCGATCGTCGACTTCGTCGGGCCCCACGTCTATCCGATGGAGTCCGACCCGCTGCGTGAGTTCCTCGCCTCAGCCTTTTCCTGCGAGCTCTCGGGCAGCTTCGATCGCCCGGTCGTGCTCGAGGAGTTCGGTCTCTCCTCGGACTTTTGCGCCGACGACCACGGCGCGGCCTACTACCGCCAGGTGCTGCACTCGAGCCTTGTGGCGGGCGCAACCGGCTGGATCGCCTGGAACAACTGCGACTTCGACGACCTGTTCGACGAGGATCCCTATCGGCACCACCCCTTTGAGCTCCACTTCGGCCTGACCGACGCCCGCGGCGCCCCCAAACCCGCGCTCGGCGAGCTGGCGGCGTTCTCCCGCCTCGTCGCCCGGCTTGCCGAGACGGGCTGGTCTCGGCCCCCGGCAGACGTCGCCTTGGTCGTGCCCGAGCACCTCGAGCGCGCGTTTCCCTTTTCGAGCGACCCGGCGCGTACTGATCAACGCGCGAATCTCTTCCAGGCCTTCCTCGCTTGTCGCGAGGCCGACCTCAACGTCGCTGTCGCTCGCGAGTACGACGGCCTTCGCGGCGACGCGCGCCTCTACCTCGCCCCGTCGATCAAAGCGCTGACCGGGCCCGGGCTCCGCCGTCTCGGATCGCTCGCCACGCAGGGGGCGGTCGTCTACCTCTCGTACTTCGCCGGCTCGACGAACGAGCAACGCGGGCCGTGGTTGACCTGGCTGCACGAACTCTTCGGCGTGCAACACCGCCTGCGCTACGGCCTCGTCGACCCCATCGAGGACGACGAGGTGACCTTTGAGCTGGTCGAGCCGCTCGGGGACCTTTCAGCGGGCGAGCGCCTGTCCTTTCGCGTCGCGGGCAGCCCGAGCGCCCGGTCCCACCTGCCGGTCGAGGTGACCGACGCCAGGGTGATCGCCCGGGACGGACACGGCCGCCCCGCCCTTGTGTCCAAGGCGATCGGCGACGGGTCCACGCTGTTGTGCACCTATCCGATCGAGCACTTCGCGGCGATGACGCCGGGTGCCAATCCCGAGGACACCTGGCGGTTGTACTCGGCGCTCGCCGAGTTCGCCGGCGTTGCCCGCCCGGTGCGCGTCGCCGATCCCCGCGTCCTCGTCTCCCAAATCCTCGCTGGCGAGCAGGAGGTGACGATCGCCGCCAACTGGTCACCCGATCCGCTCGAGGTCGACCTGCTCGGACCGACTGGCGCTTCCCGTCTCCGCCTGGACCGCTACGGCGTGGCGGTGCGCTGGGGCGAGGACGCCGCTTCCGTCGCCGCGCCGTAGGCGCGCGCTCCCAACCGCTCCAGAGCCTTTGGCCCCGATGGCTGCGGCGGCCCGGCCTTGACCGTCTGTCATCTATGAAGGAGCGCCCCTTGTCAAGGCTGTGGCGCCCGTAGGGCGACACGATCGAGCAGGAACTCCGGCGCGGTGTCTCGGAGTGGGTGACGTCGTGCGGGCGCGCCAAAGCCCCCG
>JAJZBI010000016.1 GCA_021798985.1 Actinomycetes bacterium | reverse complement strand
CTCATACAGGCCCCCGTAGATGCAGCGCCCGAGGTGCTCGACGAAGCCGCCGAAGACCCGGCGGTCCAGCTCGCCGAGCGGCCGGCGGAGATCGATGGAGACGGTGGTCATGGGCATTCCTTCCGTGAAGGCCGGATCGCGAGCAGGCGCGCCGAGGAGTCCCGCCGCACGAGCTCGACCGGCAACAGCACCGGGTCGGCGGGAACGGGCTCGCCCCCCACGCGGCGCAGCAACAGCTCGACGGCGGCCGCGCCGGTATCGAGAAACGGCAGGCGGATGGTGCTGAGCGATGGCCGGAGATAGGCGGCGAAGGCGAGGTCGTCGCAGGAGACGACGGCGACGTCGTCGGGAACCCGCCGGCCGAGTCGGTGCAGCGCGTCGAGCACGCCGACCGCCATCAAGTCGCTGTGGACGAACACCGCATCGATCCCGGGCTCCCGCGCGATGAGCTCGGTGGCCGCCCGCGCGGCGCCGCCAGGGGTCCAGTCGGCCTCGGCGATCCCCGCGTCGACCTCGCTACCGGAGGTGGCGATCACCTCGGCCGCCCCGCGCAACCGGCTCCGCACGACGCGCCGACCGGTCGGCCCGGCGACCGTCGCGATCCGTCGGCAGCCGAGCTCGAGCAGATGGCGCAGCGCCAGCACCGCCACCTCGCGGTGGCTCGAGCCGACGAGGGGTACTCCACCTCCTTCGACGTGGTGCAGGCTGACCGCGGGGACGAATCGCCGCAGTAAGTCGGCAACCTGGACGTCCTCCTCTAGCTGGGGTGCCGCGGCGATGATGCCGTCGACCCGGCGCTCGATCAGCGCCTCGACGACATCGGCGCCCTCCTGCGCGCTGTCGGTGAGGTTCGACACGAGCACCGAGAGGCCGTGCTGGCGCGCCGCCAGCTCCGCACCGAGGACGAACTCGGCGAGGGCCGGGTCGTGCAGGCTGCCGGCGACGAGGCCGATCGTCATCGTCGAGCGGCGCACCAGGCTGCGCGCCACGCTGTTCGGCGAGTAGCCGAGCTCGCGGGCCGCCGCGGCGATGCGCGCGGCGGTGTCCGGCGCCACGCGCACGCTGCCGCCGTTCAAGACCTTGCTCGCGGTCTGGAAGCTGACCCCGGCGCGACTCGCGACCTCTTTCAGCGACACGTAGCGGCGCGCCACGGCTCACCTCCCCCGCCTTGCCCCCGTGAGCGAACGTTCGCTCAACGGGATGTGGACGTTAACAACCCGACTTGGAGGGGTCAAGAGCGCCGAGGGGACGCGCTAGGAGAACAGCCCGACCGGGCAGCTCACCCCGGTGCCGCCAAGGCCGCAGTAGCCGTCACGGTTCTTCGCCAGGTACTGCTGGTGGTAGTCCTCGGCGTAGTAGAAGGGGCCGGCCGACGCGATCTCGGTGCACAGCGGTCCGAAGCCCGCGGCGGCGAGCTGTCCGCCATAGGCCTCGGCCACCTCGGCGGCGGCTTGGCGCTGGGCGTCGTCGCGCCCAAAGATCGCCGAGCGGTACTGGGTCCCGATGTCGTTGCCCTGGCGCAGGTACTGGGTCGGGTCGTGGCTCTCGAAAAAGACGCCGAGGAGGCGCTGGTAGCTCACCGCCCCCGGGTCGAAGGCGACGAGCACGACCTCGGCGTGGCCGGTCTTGCCCGAGCAGACCTCTTCGTAGGTGGGGTTGGGCGTGTAGCCCCCCGAGTAGCCGGCTGCCGTCGTGAAGACGCCGGGCACCTGCCAGAACCGGCGCTCGGCTCCCCAAAAGCACCCCAGCGCGAAATACGCGAGCTCAACGCGCTCAGGGAAGGGCGGACCGATCGGCGTCCCGAGCACGACGTGGCGCCCTGGCCGCATGATCGGCTCCTCTCGCCCGCCAAGCGCGCGCTCGGGGGCGATCATCTCCTGGGAACGACCCGTGAAAGGCACGCCGCTAGCGTAGGTCCGTGCGCATCGCGATCGGTTCCGACCACGCTGGCTTCGTCTTGAAGGGCGCGGTGGTCGCGCACCTGCGCGAAGCGGGCCACGATGTCGACGATCTCGGGACCGACAGCACCGAACCGGTCGATTACCCCCCGATCTGCGCCGCGGTGGGCCGCAAGGTCGCCGCGCGCGGCGCTGAGCGCGGCATCGTCATCGGCGGCAGCGGGCAGGGCGAGGCCATCGCCGCGAACAAGGTCTTCGGCGTGCGCGCGGCGCTGTGCCACGACGAGTACACCGCCCGCTTCGCCCGCAAGCACAACGACGCCAACGTCCTCGCCTTCGGCGCCCGCCTGCTCGCCACCGAGCTCGCGCTGGACATCCTCGACGTCTTCTTGGCGACCGCCTTCGACGGGGGTCGGCACGCGACCCGGGTGGCCCAGCTCGCCGAGATCGAGGCCGAAGAGGCGCGCCGCCTGCTCGAGCGTTGAGGACCTGAGACCGGCTCGGCCGGGCTCAGCCGATGCCCTCCCACGCGGGGTCGAGCTGGTGCAAGAACCGCGCGCAGCGGTCCGCCTCGACGTGCTCGCCGATCGACTCAGCGGCGGCGCGAAGCTGCTCGAGCGCCCGAAGGAAGCCCTGGTTCTCCTCGTCCCGCCAGCGTACGTAGCCCGTGCCGCGCCAGCCCGCCGCCCGCAGCTGGTCGAGGCCGCGGTGGTAGCCGACGCGGGCGTAGGCATAGGCCTCGACGTCGTCGGCGGCCCCTTCGGCGAGCCAGGCCCAAACCTCGAGGTAGCTCGGGTGCTCGCGGGCGATCGCAGCGAGGGCACGCCGCCGATCGGCCCCCGCGAGGGCGAGCGCCGACACGAGCGCGGCCTGCCACTCCGCCGGCGCCGGGGGCAGCACCGTGCTGCTCGGTCCGTTGCTGATCGAGATGTCGCTCACCGCAAAACCGTAGCGGCCGGCCCCGGTGCCGGTACGCTGCTCCCATGCTCGCCACCTCATCATTTGGCCGCACTGGCCATGACAGCACCCGCGTGATCTTCGGCGCCGCCGGGCTCGGCAGCGTCACCCAGGACGAGGCCGACGCCGTCTTGGAGATCATCCTCAAGGCCGGCATCAACCACCTCGATACGGCCGCCAGCTACGGCGAGGCCGAGCTGCGCATGGGTCCGTGGATGGGCGAGCATCGCTCCAAGTTCTTCCTCGCCACCAAGACCGGGGACCGCAGCGGCGACGCCGCGCGCGCCAGCCTCGAGCGCTCCCTCGAGCGGCTCCAGGTCGACCAGGTCGATCTGATCCAGCTGCACAACCTCGTCGAGGAAGACGAGTGGGAGCAGGCCTTCGCCAAGGGCGGCGCCGTCGAGGCGCTCCAGCGCGCCAGGGAGGAGGGCCTGACGCGCTTCATCGGCGTCACCGGCCACGGCCTGCGCATCCCCGGCATGCACCTGCGCAGCCTCGAGCGCTTCGACTTCGACTCGGTCCTGTTCCCCTACAACGGCGCCTTACTGAGCGACCCGGGCTATCGCGCCGACGTCGAGGCCCTGGTCGCGACCTGCACCGAGCGCCGCGTCGCCCTGCAGGCGATCAAGGCGGCGGCGCGGCGGCGCTTCCCGAGCGCGCCGGCCGAGGGCGAGCGACGGCTCAGCTGGTATGAGCCGATCACCGAGACCGAACCTCTCGATCACGCCGTGCGCTTCGTGCTCGGACGGAGCGAGCTCTTCCTCATCACCTCGAGCGACTGGCGGATCCTCCCCGACATCGTGCGCGCCGCGGAGGGCTTCTTCTCGGGCACTCCGGCACCGAGCGAGGAAGAGCTTCGCGAGGACCGTGCGCACCATGACATCCAGCCCCTCTTCGACGGCGGAACGCTCGAGCGGATCTGACGCCCCCGCCCTCGGGCGCCTGCGCACGGGCGCCCGAGGGCCGCGCGCATCGCGACGAGGTCGCCGACGAGCCGATCGAGCAGGCGGTCGCGTCGCTCGCGACCCGCGCGCGACACGGCCGGGGCGTGGATCGTCGCCCCCGACCGGGGGCAGCGTGTGGCCGCTGCCCCGTGCGCGGCGAGGTCGGGGCCGCCATCGGGCAGGAAGTCCGGTGCGCGCAGCGCTGCGATGTGTGCTCTGCGCCGCCCCGTTCCCGACCCCTGGCGGTGCCGTGACCCCTCGGCCGGGGGTAAGGCGGCGGCCGTGACGTTCTTTGTCGGCACCTCGGGTTGGCAATACGACGACTGGCGTCCCGCGTTCTACCCAGCTGGCCTCGCGAAGGCGCGCTGGCTCGAGCACTATGCGGCCCGCTTTTCGACCGTGGAGGTGAACAACGCCTTCTACCGCCTCCCCTCCGCCTCGGTCTTTGCTGCCTGGGCCGAGCGCACCCCCGAGGACTTCGTCGTCGCCGTGAAGGCGAGCCGCTTCCTCACCCACATCAAGCGCCTCCGCGAGCCCGCCGAGCCGGTCGCCCGGCTCGTCGAGCGCTGTCGGTCCCTTGGGGACAAGCTCGGCCCGGTCCTCTTGCAGCTCCCCCCCAACCTGGCAGCTGATCTCCCCGCGCTGCGCGCGACGCTCGCCGCCTTCCCGCGCCAGGTGCGCGTCGCGGTCGAGTTCCGCCACGCGTCGTGGTTCAGCGAGCAGACCGCCGAGCTGCTCGGCGAGTTCGACGCCGCCCTGTGCCAGGCGGACGCCCCTGATCGCGCCACGCCGAAGTGGCGCACCGCGTCGTTCGGCTACGTGCGCTTCCACGCCGGAACCGGCCGTCCCCGGCCGTGCTACGCGCCCCGCGCCCTCGAGCAGTGGGCGGCGGCGCTCGGCGCGCAGTACCCGAGCGGCGACGTCTACGCCTACTTCAACAACGACCCGGGCGCGTGCGCGCCGCGCGACGCCGTGCGCTTCGCACACGCCCTGGCCCGCCACCACGCCCGCGTCACTCGCGTGCCCTCGCTTGGCGAGACGCACCTCGCAACGCGCACGTGAGGTCCGGGCCGGAGCGATCGGTCGCCGAGCTCCGCACCGAGACGCCACCGGCACGCGGTGGCCTAGGGTGCGCCCTGGCGGCCACCGCGAGGAGCGAGGGGGAGAAACGTGAAGATCGGGACGCACGCGCTGATCTGGGCGGGAGGATGGTCCAAGACGGAAGCCGAGGCGACGATCGCCGGCGCCGCGGCGCTCGGCTACGACTTCGTCGAGCTCGCGCTCGCCGATCCTGAGGTGGTCGACGTCGACCACACGCGCGCGCTGCTCGCCGAGCACGGCATCGGCTGCACGTGCGGGCTCGGCCTGCCCGCCAACGCGCACCTGCCGGCAGCCCCCGAGGCCGCCGAGGCATTCCTCGGGGGCGCGCTCGAGGTCGCCGCAGCGCTCGGTGCGCCGATCCTGACCGGTGGCGTCTACACCCACCTCGGGGCGCGCACCGGTGCGCCGCCCCGGCCCGACGAGCTCGAGTGCGTCGCCGAGGTGCTGCGCCGCGTGGCGCGGCATGCCGACGCGCTCGGCATGCAGCTCGGCATCGAGAACATCAACCGCTACGAGAGCTACCTAGCGACGACCATGGATCAGGTGCTCGGCCTCATCGACCGCATCGGCGAGCCGAACGTCGTCGCCCATTTCGACACCTACCACGCCAACATCGAAGAGCGGGGCTTTTCGGCCCCGCTGCTGGCGGCGGGCGAGCGGCTCGGCTACGTCCACATCTCAGAGTCCGACCGCGGCGTCATCGGCACCGCGAACGTCCGCTTCGACGACGTCTTCGCCGCCCTCGCCACGATCGGCTACGACGGCCCGCTCGTGATCGAGTCGTTCTCGCCGCGCACCCCCGAGGTCATCAACGCCTTCGCGCTCTGGCGAGACCCCGTCGGCGATCCGGTGCGCTTCTCCCGCCGCAGCCTCGAGGTCGTGCGCGCCATGCTGGAGCGCCACGGGCTCGGCAACCCCGCCACCTCGGCACGCGCGGATGTGCCTGAGTAGCATCTCGCTGCCCGGATCGCCCCGGCGAGGTGTGACAGTCATGGAGGAGCGATGCACGAGCTCGCAGTGAGCGGCCAGTTGATCGCCGCCACGAACAAGCATCACGTCGCCGGCATCACGGCGATCGCCGTCGGTGCCATCTTGGTGGCGCTCGGCTTCGCCCGACTCGCCGGGCGCATGGCCATCGGCGCGATCGTCCCGATCCTTGGGATCGCGATCGTGCTGATCGGCGTGCTCACCTACACGCGGGTCTTCTAGCCGGCCGCTCGGGCGAGCGGCGGCCTCAGCGCTCGCGACGGGCGCCCGCCGACGCGCTCGCCGAGAAGCACAGCGGCGCCCCGTAGCCAGCGGCGGAAAAGCGCGCCGCGATCTCTTGCGCGATCTCCGACAGGCGCGTGGCGGCCGCGAGAACGATGGCCGACCCGCCAAAGCCGGCGCCGGTCATCCGTGCCCCGAGGGCGCCCGAGGCCACAGCGGCCTTGACCACGAGATCGAGCTCCGCGCAGGAGACCTCGAAGTCGTCGCGCAACGAGGCGTGCCCGGCGATGAGCACCTGGCCGATCTCCGCGATCTGGCCCGCATCGAGCAGCTCGGCCGTCTGAAGGACGCGCGCCTGCTCGGACAGGACGTGCCGGGCGCGCCGCATCACCTCCTCGCCGGCCTTCGCCGCGATCTCCTCGAGCGCCGCCGCCACCTCGCCCACCTCGACGTCGCGCAGCGCCCCGACCCCGAGCGCCGCCGCGGCGCGCGCGCACGCCGTCCGCCGGTCGCCATAGGCGGAGTCGCCGAGCGCGTGCTTGACCCGGGTGTCGACGACGAGCAGGCCGAGCCCGGCCCCGTGCACGTCGAAGGGCAGTTGGCGGATCGCGAGCGTGCGGGTGTCGAGCAAGAGCGCGTGATCGGCGATCGCGCACATCGAGGCCGCCTGGTCCATGATCCCGCAGGGGACACCGACATAGCGGTTCTCGGCGCGCTGGGCGATCTCGGCGATCGCCATCGGCGCGAGCTCCACGCCGGACAGCGCGCACAGCGCCAGGGCGACGGCGCACTCGAGTGCCGCCGAGGACGAGAGCCCTGCCCCCGTCGGCACCTCGCTCGAGACGAGCACGTCCGCGCCGGCGACGCGATGGCCCGCGTCGTCGAGAGCCCGGGCGACGGCGGCGGGGTAGGCCGCCCAGCCGGCGACGGGCGCTTCTGGCCGGTCGAGGTCGATCGAGATTGCCGGATCGTCGCGGCGATCGAGCGACGCGACGCGCAGCACCCGGTCGGGGCGCGGCGCGGCGAGGGTGTGGGTCACCTGGGGGATCGCGATCGGTAGCACGAAGCCCTCGTTGAGATCGGTGTACTCCCCGATCAGGTTCACCCGGCCTGGCGCGGCGCAGACCACCGCGGCCTCGCGCCCATAGCGCGTGACGAACTCGGCGCCGAGCGCCTCGGTGCCGGCGGCGCTCACCGGTCACCACCCGCGGCGACGAGCTCCCACGCATCGGCCACCATCACCGAGAGCTCCGGGCGCTCGGGGGCCCAGCCGAGCTCGCGCCGCGCCCGCGTTGCCGAGGCGACGAGCACCGCCGGATCCCCCGCACGTCGCCCGGCGACGCGCACCTTGAGCGCCCGCTCGGTCACCTGCTCCACGGTGGCGAGCACCTCGCGCACCGAATAGCCGCTCCCATTGCCGAGGTTGCAGATCAGGTGCGCGCCCGCTCGGGCGTGCTCGAGCGCGAGGAGGTGTGCGGCGGCGATGTCGGCGACGTGGATGTAGTCACGGACGCAGGTGCCGTCGGGCGTCGGATAGTCCTCGCCGAAGATCACCATCTCCTCGCGCTGGCCGAGCGCCGCCTGCAGGGCAATCGGGATGAGATGACTCTCTTGGCGGTGCCGTTCGCCCAGGCCGGCGTAGGCGCCCGCCACGTTGAAGTAGCGCAAGCTCACCGTCGCCAGCCCGGAGCGCACGGCGATGTCGTCGAGTAGGCGGTCGATCGCCAGCTTGGACTCACCGTAGGGGTTGACCGGCCGACACGGGGCGTCCTCGTCGATCGGCACGCGCTCGGGCTCGCCGTAGACGGCGGCGGTCGAGGAGAAGACGATGCGTCCGACCCCGGCCCGGGCGAGCGCGTCGATGAGGCGATCGCTCCCCACCACGTTGTTCTCCTGGTACTTGCCGGGGTTCTCGACCGACTCGGCGACCAGCGAGGCCGCCGCGAGGTGCACGGCGCCGTCGAAGCTCGACAGCTCTGCACCGAGCAGCTCGGCGGCATCGTGGACGCGACCGCGCACGAAGCGGGCGCCGGCAGGGACCGCGTCCTCGTGCCCGGTCGACAAGTCGTCGAGCACGGTCACGCAGTGTCCCGCCTCGATCAGCCGGGCGGCGGTCACCGAGCCGATGTAGCCGGCGCCGCCGGTGACGAGCACCTTCACCCTTGCCTGCCTTTCCCGGCGGCCGCGACCTCGCGCAGCCTCGATGCCGCCGCTTCGGGGATGACGTCACTCGCGAAGGCGTCCATGCCGGACTCCGAGCCTGCCAGGTACTTGAGCTTGCCCTCGTCGCGACGGAAGGTGAACAGCTCGAGGTGGCAGGCGAAGTGCTCCCGACCTTCGCGCACCGGTGCCTGGTGCCACCCCGCGATGTAGGGCGCCGGCTCGCTGAAGAGTCGGGCGAAACGCCCGTGCAGGTCGAGCAGCAGGCTCGGGAGCTCGGCGAGCGCGTCGGCGCCCAGCGCGGCGAGCTCGGGGACCCTGTGCCTTGGGTAGCAGTGCACCTCGTAGGGCCAGCGCGCCGCATAGGGGACGAAGGCGACGAAGTGCTCGGTCTCGGCGACGACTCGCGACCCGTCCGACACCTCGGCGGCGACGAGGTCGTCGTAGTAGTTGGCGTGGTGCACGCGCGCATAGCGGCGGGCGGCCTCGAGCGCGCGCGCCGTGCGCTGGGTGACGAAGGGGTAAGCATAGATCTGGCCGTGGGGATGGCTCTGGGTGACCCCGATCTCCCGCCCCCGGTTCTCGAAGCAGAAGACCTGCTCGACGTCCCCGCGGCAGCCGAGCTCGGTGGTGCGGTCGATCAGCGCCTCGAGGACGAGGCCGACGCGGGCCTCACTCAAGGTGGCAAAGGTGCCGTCGTGGTCGTCGCTGAAGCACACCACCTCGCAGCGTCCGGCCGAGCCGCGCGCGCTGAAGAGGCGGTCGCGAACCTCGGCCGGCCCGGGACGCTCGCCGCTGCCGGCGAGTGAGGGGAAGCGGTTCTCGAAGACCACCACCTCATAGGAGGGTGCCGGGATCTCCGTCTCCTTGCCGTCACGGCTCGGGCACAGCGGGCAATCCTCGGTCGCCGGCAGGTAGCTGCGGTGCTGGCGGTGCGCGGCGTAGATCACCCAGGTGTCAAGAAGCGGGTCGTAGCGCAGCTCGGAGGTGGCGCCCGCCGGAGGAAGGTCCCGCCGGTCGGCCGGGGCGTCGGCTGGTGTTTGGCCGGAAGTGAAGTAGATCAGCTCGCGCCCGTCGGCGAGCCGGCTCGTCGTCTTGGTTCCCATGGCCGAGCTCAGCGCGCCGCAACGAGCAGCGGCGCCAGCGTCTCGAGCGCCGCGTAGTCGACCGCCCCGCCCGCGGCGAGGGGCTGGATGCAGACGTGGTCGGCCCCGGCGTCGAGGTGCGCACGCACCCGCGCCGCGATGTCGCTCGGCGAGCCCCAGGCGACGATGGCGTCCACGAGGCGGTCGCTGCCGCCGCCGGCGAGGTCCTCATCTGAGTAACCGAGGCGCGACAGGTTGCCGGCGTAGTTGGGCAGGCTGAGATAGCGCTCCATGTACTGCCGGGCGACGGCGCGCGCGGCCGACGGGTCGGTCTCGGCGACCACCGCCAGCTCGGGCGCGAGCAGCGGGTCCGGGCCGAGCACCGCCCGGGCGTGGCGCGTGTGCTCGACCGGGACGAAGTAGGGGTGCGCCCCGGCGCTCTCTTGCCCCGACAGTGCCAGCATCTTGTCACCGAGCGCGGCGAGCACGAGCGGCACGGGCGGCCCGTGCTCGGCGGCGGTCGCCGTCGCGAGGTCGCCCAAGAAGCGCTCCATCGCCGAGTACGGGCGCTCGTAGCGCAGCCCGAGGTGCTCGACCAGCGGCGCATGGCTGACGCCGAGGCCGAGGAGGAAGCGGCCCGGGTGGCCGAGCTCGATCGATCGGGCCTGCCGGGCGAGCTCGGCGGGCTCCCACGCCCAGATGCTGGTGATCCCCGTCGCAAGGACGAGCGAGGACGAGCCCGCCAGGGCGGCCCCGATCCGGGCGAAGGCGCTGGGCTTGGTGTTGCCGCCGCCGACCCACAGCGCCCCGTAGCCGAGGTGCTCGAGGCGTGAGGCCACCCCGGCAGGATCGGCGTCGAACGCGGCGCCGAACAGCCACACCCCGACCCTGCCGAGCGCGCTCGCCAGCGGCGCCGCGTCTCGCCCGATGTCGCTCATCTCGCTCCCTCCGCCGTCTCGGCCGTCATTCCTACCCGATCCGGCCCGGGTCCCGGCGACCGAGTACCCGTGCGCGCCTCGATGTGCCGCGTCCCGCCGGTCTCGCTAGCCTCGAGGGGGCGCCACGCCCTCGTTCTGGCGGCGCTGCCCGCGGAGTCACGATGCCCCAGATGACGATGCCGAGGCTGGACTTCACCCTCGGCCACACCTTCACCCACTTCGACCTCAGCGCGTTCCCCCTCTGTGTCTTGGCGGCGACGATCGCCATCGCCTCGTGGTACGTGCGTGCCGAGTGGTCCCTCGCCGCGCGCGGGCGCGGCTGGAGCGGCTGGCGGACGGCGTCGTTCGCCACCGGGCTGTTCGCGGTCGACGTCGCGCTCTGCTCGTCGGTCGCGATCTACGCCGGGACCTACTTCCAAGCCCACATCATCCAGCACCTGTTGTTGATGGTCGTCGCCCCACCACTGCTCGCCCTCGGGGCGCCCTCGACGCTGCTGTTGCAGACGGCGCGCCGGGGGACCAAAGAGCGCTGGCTGCGCATCTTGCGCAGCGGGCCCTTCGCCGCGCTGAGCCACCCCGTCACGGTCTTCTTCTTGTACTTCGGGGCGATGTTCGCGTTCTTCTTGACCCCGCTCCTCGCCTACGCGATGCAGCACATGGCGCTGATGGACCTGATCAACCTCATCTTCTTGTTCGGCGCCACGCTGTATTGGTGGCCGATGGTGGGGATCGACCCGATCCTGCACTGGAAGATGAGCCACGGCTTCCGCTTGATGAACATCTTGATCGGCGGCGGGGTCGAGGCCTTCCTCGGCGTGGCCATCCTCGCCGACGCGAAGAGCGTCGCCCCCATGTACACCCTGGCGAGCACGCACGCCGGCGGAGCGCTGTTGTGGGTCTCGACCGAGTTCGTCAGCGTCGGCGCCTTCCTCCCCGTCTACCTCCAGTGGATGCGCTCGGAGGACCGCAAAGGGGCGCGGGCGGACCGCCAGAACCGCTCCGCGACGCACGAAGCGGCGGCTCGCGGCGTCGGCTTCGCCGAGCCCACCTCGACGGACTGGCAGGCCTCCGCCTGGCAGGCGGCGTTCGCCGCCAAGGGCAGTGCCGTGCCCTTGCTGCAGGACCGCCGGCCAGACGGCGAGATCGACGCCCAGCTCCCCGAGGTGCTCAACGGCCCGTAGCCGTTGGATCTGCTTAGTAGATCAGTCTCATCTCCTCTAGCTGTTGGACAGATAGTCGAGGTCGCGCCACACTCAATTGCGCAGGCCGCCTTTGGTCCTGGAAGGAGCGACGAGACGATGGCAGAGCTCGAAGGACAGATCCGCTGGCAGGCAGCGACGACGAGCGCGCTGGCAAGCGCCGCGGTCGCGGGGCTCGACCTCCCCGCCCGGGTGCGCGGCGATGGCGGTGCGACGCTCGAGCTGTGCGAGGAGCTGGCGATCGACGACCCCGCCTATCGCGTGGTGCGCGGCGTGCTCACGCTCCCCGGGGCGCGCACCGGCGTGCCCGTCGAGCTCGACCTCAACCCCTACGTGCGCTCCCGCCTCGAGCTCGGGCTCCGGCCCACGCCGCGCCGTCGCTTGCGCCAGCGCGGCCGCGGCTTCGCCTACGCCACCGCCGCCCACGAGGTCCTCGACCGCCTGGCTGGCGAGCTCGCGGCGGCCGCCGAGGCGACGCTCCCCCCGATCGAACAGGCCGCCTAGGGGTTCACTCCAGGCGCGGCGGCCAGGTTGTCGATCAGTCGGACGGCGCCGATCCGCAACGCACCGAGGAGACGGACCGGCCCGTCGACCCGCGCGAGGGTCCTGAGGCGCTCGGGGTCGGCCACCTCGAGGTAGTCGACGCGCACCCCCTGCTCCGCCTCGGCCACCGCGCGCATCGCCCGGCGCACCGCGGCGGCGTCGCGCTCGCCTTGCGCGATCGCACTGGCACCCGCGACGAGGGCGCGATGCAGCACCGGGGCGACCGCACGCTCGGTCGGCGCGAGGTAGGCGTTGCGACTCGAGCGCGCCAGGCCGTCGGCTTCTCGAAGCGTCGGGCAGTTGACGATCTCGGCCGGCAGGCGCAGCTCGCGCACGAGGTCCCGGACGATGACGAGCTGCTGGTAGTCCTTCTCCCCGAAGTAGGCGCGTGCCGGCCCCACCAGGTTGAACAGGCGCGTCAACACCGTCGCGACGCCGTCGAAGTGCCCCGGGCGCAGGGCTCCCTCGAGGATGTCGGCGGGCTCGCCGACGTGCACGGTGACATGCACCGGCTCGGGATAGAGCTCCTCGACGCCAGGGGCAAAGACGAGGTCGGCTCCCGCCTCGCCGGCGCGCTCGAGGTCGGCCTCGAGGCGGCGGGGATAGTGCGCGAAGTCCTCGTTGGGGCCGAACTGCAGCGGGTTGACGAAGATGCTGACGACGACGAACCCGCACTGCGCGCACGCCGTTGCGATCAAGCTGGCATGCCCGTCGTGCAGCGCGCCCATGGTCGGCACGAGGCCCACGACCTCGCCGCGCCCGCGCGCCGCGGCGGTGCGCACCGCCAGCTCGTCCGCCGTCCGCACCAGTTCCATGGCTCTTTCCTAGCCGCCCGCCGGCGTCGCCGCCGGGGCGGAACGGTGCTCGCTACGGTTGGGGCCCGTGGCGCGCGGTGACAGAGAGCAGGCCGGCGCAGCGGGACGCTACCTCGAGGCCGCCTTCTACCTCGAGCACGAGGGCGAGGAGGTCCGGCCCGGCAAGCTCGCCGAGTGGCTCGGCGTCAGTCCGCCGAGCGCCAGCGAAGCGCTGCGCCGCCTGCAGCGCGACGGCCTGGCGAGCATCGACGCGACCCACCGGGTGCGCCTGACCGCGCTCGGTGAGCAGGTGGCGAGCGACATCGTGCGGCGTCACCGCGTCCTCGAGGTGTGGCTGACCGAGGTGCTCGGCTTTGACTGGGTGACCGCCGACCACGAGGCGCACCAGCTCGCCGCCGCGATCTCCGACACGGTCCTCGAGCGCCTCCACCACCGCCTCGGCGGCCCGACAACCTGCCCGCACGGCAACGTCATCCCCGGCAGCGCCGCACCGGCCCGCGCCCTCGCGCCGCTCTCCTCACTCGAGGTGGGCCGCACGGCGCGCATCGCCCGGATCTCCGAGCTCGCCGAGCACGAGGCGCCCAGCCTGCTCACCTTCCTCTACGACGCCGGCCTGGTGCCGGGCCAGCTCGTCGAGGTCGTCACGTCGCTCGGGGTGGGCGGCGTCCTCGAGCTGCGGATCGTCGGGGGCGCCTCGGTGCACCTTTCGGCCGAGGTCGCCGCAGCGCTTTGGGTCGAGGCGCCGGGGCTCGTCGCCGAGCTCAGCTGAGCTCGGGCCCCTCAGCCCGCAGGGCGTCGAGCTCGGCCCGCACGGCCGCGCCGCTGCGCCGCGTGGCGAGCGCCGCGGCGTACACGCCGAGGGAGAAGGCGGCCACGACGCCGAGGTCCCACCAGAACGGCAGCAAGTGCCGGCCGCCGAACTGGCCGAGGTAGGAGATCGCCCCCATGCCCGCCAGCCAGGGCGGCACCCACCAACCCGTGTGCAGATCGAGCGGCGGCCGCGCCGCGCGCCGGCGCGTCGCCGCCGAGGCCGTGGCGAAGAGGACGCCGATCGCGATCGCCGCCAGCAGCCGCCAGTCGGTGGGCCACCCTGCCCAGTAGAAGATGAGGTTGGCGGCGACGAAGGACACCGGCCCGAAGACGCGCTCGGCGGGGAGTCGGAACGGTCGCGGCCGGTCGGGGTCCTGGCGTCGCAACGCCGCGAAGGAGAGCGGCGCCAGCGCGTACATGAGTGCCGTGGCCGAGGTGATGAAGCCGACGAGCTCCTGCCAGCCTGGGAAGGGCAGCAACAAGAGCAGGCCGACGGCGAAGCTGGCGAGGAGCGCAACGAGCGGGACGCCGCGGCGGTCGAGGCGGACGAAGCGGTCGGGCAGGTAGCGGTGCTCGCCGAGGGCGAAGAGCACCCGTGAGCTCGTGCCGGTGTAGACGAGCCCCGTCCCGGCGGGAGAGACGAAGGCGTCGACGTAGAGGACCGCGGCAAGCCAGCCCATCCCGAGCCGCGTGGCGATGCTGGCAAAGGGCCCGAAGGTCCCCTTGCCGATCGGGTTCGCCCAGCCATGCACCAGGGCGGCCGGCGACAGCGAGCCGATGAAGACGAGCTCGAGCAACAAGTAGAGGACGACGCCAATCGCCACCGCCCCGATCACGGCGGGCGCCAGATGGCGCTCGGGCCGCTTGGCTTCCGCGCCGAGCTGCACCGCCTGCTCGAAGCCCTGGTAGGCGAAGACCACCCCGGCGGGCAAGGCAGCGAGGACGCCGCGGGCGCCAAAGGGGGCGAAGCCGCCCCCGGCGTGCAGGTTCGACCAGTGCAGCCCGTGCGCGAACAGCGCGCCGACCGTGAGCGCCGGGATGGCCAGCTTCCACCACACCGTTCCGACGTTGGTGCGGGCAAAGTGGCGCACCCCGATGGCGTTCACCACCGTGAAGAGGGCAAGCAGGGCGACGGCGACGCCGTAGCCGGGCCCCGTGAGCACGGCGGTGCCGCCCGTGGCATGGGTGAGGAACGACAGCCAGCTGATCCCGGTCAGGTACTGCAGCGCCGCCTCCACCTCGATGGGCGCAAGGGTCACGCTGCCGATCCAGGCAAGCCATCCCGCCGTGAAGCCGGCGGTCGAGCCGAAAGCGAAGTGCGGGTAGCGCAGCGTCCCGCCCGCCAGCGGGTAGGCGGCCCCCAGCTCGGCGTAGACGAGCGCCAGCAGCACCACGACCACCGCCCCGAGCCCCCAGGAGATCACCGAGGCGGGGCCGGCCTGCTCCGAGGCGCCGAGCGCCCCGAGCAGCCAGCCCGATCCGATGATCGAGCCGACCGAGACGAACAGCAGTCCGAGGAAGCCCACCTCCCGGCGCATCGTCGCCGGGGCCGCCGGAGCGCCGGCCCGGGGAGCCTCGCGTTGCCGGGCGCGGGCGAGCACCATGGTCCGCCTCTACCCCGCAGCGGTCCCGCGCCCTCGCCACCGTGTCCGAAATCCGCCAGAGCCGCCGGCTTGACGGCGCGACCATGGCCGGGTGCTCGACCTCGACCACGAGCGGTGCTACCAGACGCTGCTCGGACGCGATCCGCGCTTTGACGGCTGGTTCGTGACCGCCGTGCGCACCACCGGCATCTACTGCCGCCCGAGCTGCCCGGCCCGCACGCCGCGGCGCGAGGTGGTCGAGTTCTTCCCGACGCCGGCCGCCGCGCAGCACCGCGGCTATCGCGCCTGCCTGCGCTGCCGGCCCGATGCCGTGCCCGGCTCCCCCGCGTGGCTCGGGCGCGCGGAGGTGGCGGCGCGGGCGATGCGCATGATCCAAGACGGCGTCGTCGACCGGGACGGTGTCGCCGGGCTCGCCCGTCAGCTCGGCTACAGCGAGCGCCAGCTCCACCGCGTGCTGCTCGCCGCGCTCGGCACCGGGGCTGCCGCGCTCGCCCGCGCCCAGCGGGCCCAGACGGCTCGCATCCTGCTCGAGACGACACCGCTTTCGGTGGGCGATGCGGCGTTCGCCGCCGGCTTCTCGAGCGTCCGCCAGTTCAACGAGACGATCCAGGCCGTCTTCGGGCGCACCCCGACAGCACTGCGCGCCCTGGCCCGCCGCGGCCCGGCCAACGACGCGGCACGGCCCCCCGCCATCAGCGTCCGCCTGGCGGCGCGCGCCCCCTTGGCGGTCGGAACGCTGAGCGACTTCTTGGCCGCACGAGCCGTGCCTGGCCTCGAAGCGCGTGAGGGCGAGTGGTACCGGCGCAGCCTGGTGTTGCCCCGGGGCGAGGCTGTCGTCGAGATCGCCCCGGGGCCGGGCCACGCGCGGGCAGTCTTCCATCTCGGCGATCTCCGGGACCTGACGGCCGCGATCGCCCGGGTGCGCCACCTCTACAACCTCGACGCCGACCCGGTGGCGATCGACGCCCGTCTCGCGGCGGACCCCGCGCTCGCCGCCTCGGTCGCCGCCGCGCCGGGCCTGCGGGTCCCCGGTGCGGCCGACGGCTTTGAGCTGGCGGTGCGGGCCGTGCTCGGCCAGCAGGTCTCCCTCACCCACGCCCGGCGCCTGCTCGCCCACGTCCTGCGCGCCGGCGCGACGCTGACGCGACCGCTCGGCACCGTCACCGCGTGCTTTCCGACCCCCTTGGAGCTGCTCGCCCAGCTCGATGACGACCCACCGGCGATGCCGGCGTCCCGGGTGCGCACCCTGCGAGCGGTCGGCGAGGCCGTGGCGAGCGGCGCGCTCGACCTCGGACCGGGGGCGAGCCCGGCGCGCCTTTGCCGTCAGGCGGAGGCGATCTTCGGGCTCGGCCCGTGGAGCGCGCACTACCTCGCGATGCGCGTCGGCGCCGATCCCGACGCCTTCTTGGCGAGCGATGTCGCCGCACGCCGCGGCGCGAGCGCGCTCGGGCTCGACGCCCGGCCGGCCGCGCTCGCCGAGCGCGCCGAGCGCTGGCGGCCCTGGCGCGCGCACGCCCTCGTCCACCTCTGGCTGGCGGCCTCGAGGTCGCCACAGCGTCGTCCAATCACCACAAAGGAGCCCGCAGATGCGGCGATTGTCCCCTCCCGCTGAGCTGACCGAGTGCAGCGTCGCGACCGTCGAGAGCCCGATCGGCCCGATCGTCCTCGAGGCCGATACCGAGGCCGTGACCAGGATCTGGCTCCCCGGCACTGGGCCGGGCGTCCTGGCGGGCCCGCGCGGCGCGCCCGGGCCCGAGCCGCTCGACGGCCCCGCCGCGACCGCCGCCGCCGAGCTCGGCGAGTACTTCGCCGGCCACCGCCGCGGCTTTTCGGTCCCCTTCCGCCTCGGCGGCACCCCATTCCAGCGCGCGGTGTGGACCGCGCTCGGGTCGATCCCCTTTGGCGAGACCGTCAGCTACCGCGAGCTCGCCGAGATCGTCGGGCGCCCCAGCGCGTTTCGCGCCGTCGGGCAGGCCAATGGCGCCAACCCGATCCCGATCGTGCTCCCCTGCCACCGCGTCATCGCCGCCGACGGCGGCATCGGTGGCTACGGCGGTGGGGTGGCGATGAAGCGGGCGCTCCTCGCCCTCGAGGGTGTGGAGCTCCCGGCGCGCTGATCCTCATCCTCAAGCGTCGCTGCGCACGAGCACGATGCCGCCGATCACGAGCGCCGCCGCCGCATACGCGCACAGCACTGCGATACCGGCCCACGGCGACAAGGACAGCCCGCCAGCGTGCGCCGAGACGACCGAGGTGCCGATGTTGGCCGGCAGGTAGCGCTCGATTCGATCAGAGATCGAGTGCGGCAGCGGCGCGATGATCAGCGGCAGCACGAGCAAGATGCCGACGAACGCGCCGATGGCGCCGGCGGTGTGACGGATGATCGTGGCGAGGCCCAAGCCGATCAGGCCGAGCAGGCAGAGGTAGACGCCGCTGCCGACCACGGCCCGCAGAGCCCCGGGGCTCGACAGCGTGGTGTGCGGGGCGGGCGCGCTGAGCAGCGCCTGTCCGAGGAAGTAGGCCACGAAGGCGACGACCTCGGAGACGACGAGGGACACCGCCGCGAAGACGAGCGACTTGGCGGCCAAGAGCAGCGGCCGGCGCGGCGCCGCCGCCAGGCTCGCCCGGATGGTGCCGGTCCCGTACTCGGCGCTCATCACGAGCACCCCGAGCACCCCGATCACCAGCTGGGCGAAGAACACCCCGACCAGGCTCTGGCGCGTGGCGTCGAAGGTGAGGCGCTCGACGAAGGACATGTCCGCCCAGTGCGCCCGCGTCTCGGCGGTGGCGAGCGCCCCGAGGCCGACCCCGAGCACGAGGACGAGCCCGAGCGACCAGGTCGTCGAGCGCACCGTCAACAGCTTGGTCCACTCCGAGCGCAGCAGTCCCGACAAGCCATAGCGACCCGTCGTCTGTGCCGGCGGCACCGTGGGAGCGACCTCAACCTGGCTCATCGGCGCTCGGCTCCCGTGCCGATGGCGCCCCGGTACTCGACGCTCTCGTCGGTGAGCTCCATGTAGGCCTCCTCGAGCGAGGCGGTGTGCGGGGCGAGCTCGTGCAGCACGAACCCCCCGTTGGCCGCGATCTCGCCGATCTCGGACGCCTCCAGCCCCCGCACGGCGATCGAGCCATCCTCCTCGCGCTGGAGCGTCGCGCCGCGCGCCATGAGCGCGGCAGCGAGGCGGTCGATCGCCGGCGACCGCACGCTCACGTAGCGCTGGGCGCTCATCGTCACGAGCTCGTCGATGCGCTGCTGGGTGATCAGGCGGCCCTTGCCGATCACGATGACCTCATCGGCAGTGAGCGCCATCTCGCTCATCAGATGGCTCGAGACGAACACGGTGCGACCGTCGCGCGCCAGGCTCTTCAACAAGTTGCGCACCCAGCGGATGCCGTCGGGATCGAGGCCGTTGACCGGCTCGTCGAACAGCAGCACGCCCGGGTCCCCGAGCAGGGCCGCGGCGATGCCGAGGCGCTGGCCCATGCCGAGGGAGAACTTGCCCGCCCGTCGCCCGGCGACCTCGCTCAGCCCGACGAGCTCGAGGACCTCCTCGATGCGCTGCGGCGGGATCTTGTTGGTCTCCGCCAGCATCCGCAGGTGCGCCCGGGCGCTGCGCCCGGGATGGATCGCCCGCGCCTCGAGCAGGGCGCCCACCTCGCGCAGCGGCCAGGCGAGGTCGTGGTAGCGCTGGCCGTTCACCGACACGCTGCCGGCGTCGGGGGCGTCGAGGCCCATGATCATCCGCATCGTCGTCGACTTGCCCGACCCGTTCGGCCCGAGGAACCCCGTGACGACCCCGGGGCGCACGTCGAAGCTCAGCTCGTCGACCGCCACCTTGGCGCCATAGCGCTTGGTCAGCTCTCGGGCTTCGATCATCCAGACCCTCCTTGGGCTCGCGCACCACAGAGCCTGCCAGCTCGCACCGCGCTGCGCAGTCCGGGCGCCGAGCGCCGGAAGGGACTTGAATGATCTTGATGGGTCGCCTCGATGCCGTCGACCTCACCCGGCGCCTCGCGCGCCCCGAGAGCGAGCAGCGCCTGGCGGCGCTGCAACGGCGGCTGCTCCACCTCCGCCTCATCGGTGCCGGCCTGATCGGCGCCCGGCTCGCGCCGCCGCTGTGCGTGGTCTTCGAGGGTTGGGACGCGGCGGGCAAGGGAGGCGCGATCAAGCGCCTCGTCGCCAGCCTCGATCCCCGCCACGTCACCGTGCGCCAGTACGCGGCACCCGACGAGGAAGGCCGCCGCCACCACTTCCTCTGGCGGTTCGGCCCGAACCTGCCCGGCTGGGGCGAGATGTCGATCTACGACCGCAGCTGGTATGGCCGCGTCCTCGTCGAGCGGGTCGAGCAGCTGGCGAGCGAGCCGCAATGGCGACGCGCGTACGGCGAGATCGTCGACTTCGAGCGCTCGCTCGCCGCCGAGCAGCTGTGCCTCGTCAAGTTCTTCCTCCACATCTCGGCGCCCGAGCAGCTCGCCCGCTTCGAGCGCCGACGCGACGATCCGCTGCGCAACTGGAAGCTCACCGAGGAGGATTGGCGAAACCGCGCCAAGCGACCCGAGTACGAGCGCGCGATCGAGGAGATGCTGGAGCGCACCGACCACGAGGTGGCGCCCTGGCACGTGGTGGCCGCCGAGAGCAAGCACTACGCCCGCGTGGCGGTCATCGAGCGGGTGATCGCGGCGATGGAGGCCTCGATGCACCGCGTCGGCATCGAGCCCCCGCCGGCCCGTGGCGCCGACTATGACGACGAGGCCTGAGACGGCGCTCAGATCGCTAGCTTGCCTGCGATGGTTGCGCACCAGCCCTTCGACCGCTGGCTGCACTGCGGCGCCGGCCACGTGCACTGGGGCGCCGCCGGGGCCGCTGGCCTGCTCTTGGGAACCGACGCCCGCGCCGGCACCCGGCGCTACCTGCTCATCCAGCGCTCCTCGTGGGTCCACGAGGGCGGGACCTGGAGCGTGCCCGGCGGGGCACGGGTCTCCGGCGAGGACGCGCTCCGCGCCGCGCACCGCGAGGCGCTCGAGGAGATCGGCCCGCTCCCGGACTACCGCGTCGACCAGGTCGTGGTCGAGGACTGCGGCGGCGGCTGGACCTTCTCCACCGTCCTCGCCGTGACCTCGACAGCGTTCACCCCCGTGCCGAACGGCGAGGTGAGCGACGTCGCCTGGTTCGGCGCCGGCGAGATGGGCGCACTCGAGCTGCACCCTGGCTTCGCCCGGTTCCTCGAGCGCCACCCGCTCGCCTAATGGGAGCGGAACAGCCCCCGGTGGGAGGCTGGTCTCCGAACCACCCGGCGGTGAACACTGAAGCGCCCGAGCCTCGAGCTCTATGGCTAGATCGTGCCGCGCCAGGCGGTGAGGAGTTGGACGGCTGGTGGGGTGTCGTGCCTCGAGCACTAATCCATTAGGCCGCCGCATCGCTCCTCGGGCTCGTCAACGTCGAAGGGGAGGAGAAGCGGTGCTCTAGCCCTCAGCGTCAAGGTCCTCCAGCTGCGCGCCGAGCACGGCAAGCGCGTCCTGCACCCCGGCGCGCCCGAAGCCCATGCGAACATGGCGGGGCTCGTCGTAGACCGATCCGGGAAGGACCAGCACGCCGGCCGCGGCGAGGCCCTCGCACCACCGCTCGACGTCCGCGATGCCGTGCACGCGGGGAAAGCCGATGGCGCCGGCCGTCGGTCGCACCCACTCGAAGCGATCAGGGTGCTCGGCGAAGAACTCCTCGACGAGCATCACGTTGTCGTTGATGAGCTCGAGGTTGCGCGCGATCAGCTCGGGTGCGTGGCGCAGTGCGAGCGCCGTGAGCTGCTCGCTCGGCGAGCTCGCACAGATGGTCGTGTAGTACTTGAGGTCGACCACGCGCTGGCGCAGGGCGGCATCGGTCGTGGCGATCCAGCCGGTGCGCAGCCCCGCCAGCCCGAGGCTCTTGGTGACCGACCCCAACGACACCGATGACGGCGACAGCTCGCAGATCGCCGGGAGGCGGTCTGCCGGGTTGTGCTCGAGGCCGCGGTAGACCTCGTCGGAGAAGATGAGCACCTCGTGCTCGATGCACCGCTCGACCAGGCGCTGAAAGCTCCATTGGTCGATCAAGGTGCCCGTCGGATTGTGCGGCTCGTTGAGGTAGACGAGCTTGGTCTGCGGGCGCAGCAGGCCGGCGAGGGCCTCGAGGTCGTGCGCCCAGCCGTCCTCGAAGCGGCGGCGCCACTCGCTCACCTCAGCACCGGTGCTGCGCGCCAGCTGCAGGGCGGACTCATAGCACGGGGTCGCCACGATCGCGTGGTCCCCCGGACCGAGTACGGCGTGCAAGACGAGGAAGATCGCCTCCTCGGCACACGTCGTCACGACGATCTGCTCGGCGGAGAGGCCGTGATAGAGCGCGGCGATCGCCTCACGCAGCTCGCCGCTGCCAGCCGGCTCGCTGTAGCCGCAGCGCAGCGCGAGCAGCCGCTCGGCCGCGTCGGGCTCGAGCTGCACGAGCTCGCCGACGCCGAGCGGCTCGCAGTCGCTCGCCGACAGCAGGTGCTGGGTGTTGAACTCGTGACGGGCGAAGTACTGCTCGATCCGAAACGGCGGGAGCTCCACGGCTCAGCTGCCCGCGCTCGACGTGCTGGTGGTACGCACAGGAGCATCTCGGTTCGGCACGCCTGGACGCTAGCAAGACCAACCGCGGGCCTTCGACGTCAAGGCTCGGCAACGGTGCCATAGCGGCCGCGGTAGTACGACAGCGGCGCCCCGGGCGCATCGGATACCTCGAGCGCCCGGATCGCTCCCCGCACGAGGCGCGAGTAGCCAACCTCGATCACCTCGAGGACTGCGCAGCCCGCCACCGTCGAGACCCCGGAGAGACGCGGGCCGAACGGGCTCGGCGTCGCGCCAGCCACGGTGAAGGGCTCGGGCTCGGGAAGCGCTCCGGCAAATAGCTCGGCGAGGCGGCGATCGCGCGCGCCGAGCACGTGCACGACAAAGCGGCCACTCTCCTCGAGCGCCTCGAAGAAGTCGCTCAGCGGGCCGATCAGCCCGAGCACCGCCGGCTCGTCGCCCTCGACGACGAGCACCGAAGCGACCGTCAGGCCGACGTCGCCCGAGGAGCTGGAATTCGTCGTCCAGACGGTCACCGGCGACACGAGCTGCCCGCGCAGGCGCCGGGTCGGGTCCCTCAGCTCTGCCGAGACGGCGAAGGGGTCATCGCCGAGGAACGACATCGCACGCGAGATGACCGAACGGCGTGGCCGAGGGCGGGGTCACGGTGCCTTGCGCGATCGCGCCGGCTGCCTGCGGCGTGGCCGCGGGTGCCCGCGACGGACCTCGACGGCGTCGAGGAGATAGCCGATACCCTCGCTGAACTGCGCCGGCGAGGTGTAGCTCGCGAGCTTGTCGGCGAGGGCTCCCGAGACGCGCTCATTGGGGACCCACGCCGCCCGGGACGCCTCGAGCGCCGCGAAGCCGATGGTGTAGGTGTGCACGGTGGCGTACGCGCTCTCCGCCTCGTCGTCGCGAAATCCTGCGGCGGTGAGGACGGCGATCAAGGTCTCCCTGCGCTCGCTCGCCGCCGGTGAGACGACCGGGTGGCGCAGAAAGACGTACAGCGCCGCCGGCTGGCCCACGAGGAACGACCGCAGCCGCTCGGCGGCCTCCGAGAGGTAGGCCCTCCAGTCCGACTTCGCCGCACGGGGACGCCAGATCCCCGCGAGCAGGCGGTCGACCACCTCGTCCAACAGGTCGTCTTTGTCACGCACGTGCCGGTAGAGCGACATCGGCGCCACGCCGAGGTCAGCGGCCAGGCTGCGAATCGTCATCTGCTCGTAGGTCCCGCGCGCGAGCGCGTCGATGGCCGCGTCGATCACCTGGCCGCGAGAGATTGAGCCCCACGGCGCCCGCTGTCCCGCCTCCCGCGCGACCACCTCGCGCGCCGCCGCCTGCCGGCCGCGACCGTTCCCGGCGCCATGAGTGGGCCGCGGGGTGCCACGAGCTGGCATGGCGACATGGTACTTGGCCGCGTACATGTACCACTTGGCACGAAGAGCATCGGCAGCGGCGCGCCCGCGGCGCGGCGACCGTTTCGATGCAGGTGCACGCGGGTAGTCCAATGTTGTCGCGGCACGGCGCGGTCCGCGTGCAATGGGAGGGATGACGACGCCAACACGCAACGATCCGTACTCGCGCACCGAGGGCTACGCGCCGATCGCGAGCTATGGCGTTCTCGGGGACGGCCGCTGCGTCGCACTGGTGGCTGGCGACGGGCGCGTCGACTGGTGGCCCATCCCCGCCCTCGACTCGCCACCGGCGTGCGCTGCCATCTTGGACCCGGCAACGGGCGGGTTCTTCTCGCTCGCTCCGATCGGCGACTTCGAGCTCGAGCGCGCGTACGTCAAAGACACCAACGTCTTGCAGGTGACCTACCGCGGCGAGCACGGCACCGCCTTGGTCACCGACGCGCTCAACACCGGGATCTCCGGCCCGCTGCCATGGACTGAGCTCGCGCGCCGCGTCGAGGTGCTGCAGGGCCACGTCGACTTCGAGTGGCGCTTCGAGCCAGGAGACCGCTTCGCCAGCGCACGGCCCTGGTTCGCTGCGCACGGCGACGTCCCGATCGCCCATCTCGGCGACCAGACGATCGCGCTCGTGCTCGAGGGCGCAACCTCCCTCGAGGTCGGTCATGGCTATGCACGTGGCAGGATCGGCGGCAAGGCGGGGACCCGTGGCCTGATCGCCGCGGTGGCGAGCGACGACGAGCCGACGTTCGTCCCTGACGCTTCGAGCATCCACGACCGCATCGATCGCACGGTCGAAGGCTGGCGGCGCTGGGTCAGCCAGATCGGCTACGACGGGCCACATCGCGACGCGGTGGTGCGCTCCGCGCTCGCGCTCAAGGTGCTCGCCAACGAAAAGAGCGGGGCGATCGCGGCAGCGGCCACGACATCGCTGCCCGAGCGCATCGGCGGGCCGAAGAACTGGGACTATCGCTACGCGTGGGTACGTGACTCCTCGTTCACCCTGGACGCGCTGATCGGTCTGCAGCTCTCCGAAGAGGTTCAGGCCTGTACGGCGTGGCTGCTCCATGCGCTCGGGCGCACCGCACCGCAGCTGCACGTCTTCTACAGCCTTGACGGCAGCGTCGCCGACGAGCAGGAGGAGCTCGACGCCCCCGGGTACCGGGCCAGCGCTCCGGTCCGCTCGGGCAATTCGGCCTCCGGCCAGCGCCAGCTCGGCGTCTACGGCGATCTGTTCGACACGATCTTGCGCTACGTGCGGGCCGGCCACTACCTCGATGGAGATACCCGCGAGCTGATGTCGGGGCTCGCGGACCAGTGCTGCGACCAGTGGATGTCCAAGGACTCGGGGATCTGGGAGCTCGGCGACCTCGAGCACTACACGATCTCAAAGATCGGCTGCTGGGTCGCGCTCGACCGAGCCGTCAGCCTTGCCGAGCTGGGCCAGCTTCCCGTCGAGCACGCCGACCGCTGGCGCGGGGAGGCCCGGCTGATCCGCCGCTTCGTCGAGGAGCACTGCTGGTCGGACAAGCACCGCGCCTACAGCTTCTACGCCGGCACCGACGAGCTGGACGCGGCGGTGCTGCTGGCCGGACGGACGGGCTTCGACCGCGGCGCGCGGCTGGCCGCGACGATCGAGGCGGTGATCCGCGAGCTCGGCGACGGGCCGTGCATCTACCGCTACAGCGGGATGCCCTCCGAAGAGGGCGCGTTTATCGCCTGCAGCTTCTGGGTCGCCGACGCCCTGGTCTTCACCGGTCAGCTCGATCGGGCGCGCGAGTGGATGGACCAGGCGGTCGCGCTGACGAGCGAGCTCGGCCTGCTCTCCGAGCAGATCGACCCGCGCACCCGCGAGATGCTCGGGAACACGCCACAGGGCCTGTCGCACCTGGCGCTCATCAACGCCGCCCACGACCTGCGCCGGGCGTCGGCGTCGCACTAGCTCGCGGTGGCTAAGGGAACACCACCGTCTTCTTGCCGTTCAGCATGACGCGGTGCTCGAGGTGCCAGCGCGCGGCGCGCGCCAGGGCGACGCACTCGATGTCGCGGCCGACCGCCGCCAGCTCGTCCGGCGTCTGGTTGTGGTCGACCCGTGCCACCTCTTGCTCGATGATGGGCCCCTCGTCGAGCTCGGACGTCACGTAGTGCGCAGTGGCACCGATGAGCTTGACGCCACGGTCATAGGCCTGCTGGTAGGGCCGGGCGCCCTTGAAGCTCGGGAGGAACGAGTGGTGGATGTTGATCGCCCGCCCCTCGAGGTGCTCCACCGTCGGCGGAGAGAGAATCTGCATGTAGCGCGCGAGCAGGACCAGGTCGGCACCGAGCTCGTCGACGAGCGAGCGCAGCCTTTCCTCCTGGGCGGCCTTGGTCTGCGGCGAGACCGGCAAGTGGACGAAGGGGACGCCGTAGGAGCGGGCGAGGTCTTCGAAATCCGGGTGATTGGACACCACGGCAACGAAGTCGGCAACGAGCGCCCCCACCCGCTGGCGGTAGAGCAGGTCGTTCAGGCAGTGACCGAGCCGGCTGACGAGGATCACCACCCGCGGGCGGACGCGCGCGTCGTGGACGGCGGCGGCCATCTCAAAGCGCGCGGCGAGCTCGCTGAACTCCTCGCGCAGCGCTCCGACCGCCAGTCCGTTCGGCAGGCCCGCCTGCACCCGCATGAAGAACTGGTCCGTCGAGGGGTCGGCGAACTGCTGGCTCTCGAGGATGTTGACGTCGCGGTCCGCGAGAAAGCCCGCCACGGCGCGCACAATGCCGACGCGGTCCGGACAGCGCAAGGTCACGATGACCTCGCCGTGGGGGCTGCTGCGGGGGCCCATCTCGCGCGGACGGCCCGCCGCTAGTAGCGGTAGTGGTCGGGCTTGTAGGGGCCCTCGACCGGGAGGCCGAGATAGTCGGCCTGCACCTTGGTGAGCGTGGTCAGCTTCACGCCGAGCGCGTCGAGGTGCAGGCGCGCCACCTTCTCGTCGAGGTGCTTGGGCAGCGTGTAGACCGCCTTGTCGTACGCCTCGCCGCGCGAGAACAGCTCGATCTGCGCGATCACCTGGTTCGAGAAGGAGTTCGACATCACAAAGCTCGGATGTCCCGTGGCGTTGCCGAGGTTCAAGAGCCGCCCCTCGGACAAGATGATCACGGCGTGGCCGTCAGCAAAGCGCCACTCGTCCACCTGGGGCTTGATGTTCACGCGTTCGACGCCCGGGATCGCGGCGAGACCGGCCATGTCGATCTCGTTGTCGAAATGCCCGATGTTGCCCACGATCGCCTGGTGCTTCATCTGGGCGAGGTGCTCGGCGGTGATCACGTCGCGGTTGCCCGTGGCGGTGACGAAGATGTCGGCGGTGGCGACGACGTCCTCGAGCGTGGTGACCTGGTAGCCGTCCATCGCCGCCTGGAGCGCGCAGATGGGGTCGATCTCGGTGATGATCACCCGGGCGCCCTGGCCCCGCAGCGACTCCGCGCAGCCCTTGCCCACGTCCCCGTAGCCGCAGACGACTGCGACCTTGCCGCCGATCAGGACGTCGGTGGCACGGTTGATGCCGTCGATCAGGCTGTGGCGGCAGCCGTAGCGGTTGTCGAACTTGGACTTGGTGACCGAGTCGTTGACGTTGATGGCGGGAAACAGCAGGCTCTCTTGCTGGTGCATCTGATACAGGCGGTGCACACCGGTCGTCGTCTCCTCGGTGACCCCTCGGATCTCACGAGCGAGCGTGCTGAAGTGCTGGCTGTTCTCCGACAGCACCCGGGCGATCAGCGAGAGCAGGATCTTCTCCTCGGTCGACTCGGCGAGCTCGGGGTCAGGCAGCGATCCGGACCGCTCGAAGGCGAGCCCGCGGTGGACGAGCAAGGTGGCGTCCCCGCCGTCGTCGAGGATCATGTTGGGACCGCCCTCTGGCCACGACAGCGCCTTGTGGGTGCAGTCCCAGTACTCCTCGAGGGTCTCGCCCTTCCAGGCGAACACCGGTACGCCACGCGGCGCCTCGGGCGTCCCCGGGCCCACGGCGATGGCCGCGGCCGCATGGTCTTGGGTCGAGAAGATGTTGCACGACGCCCAACGCACCTTGGCACCGAGCGCGACCAGCGTCTCGATCAGCACTGCCGTCTGGATCGTCATGTGCAGCGAGCCCGTGATGCGCGCGCCGGCGAGCGGCTGCTCGTCCGCGTACTCGCGCCGCAGCGCCATCAGCCCGGGCATTTCGTGCTCGGCGAGCTCGATCTCCTTGCGCCCGAAGCTGGCGAGCGCAAGGTCCTTCACCTCGAAGTCGCCGGGACGGAGGACGTCAGGGTTGCTCATCAGGTCATCGTCCTTTGGTCGTGCTGATCAATTCGGCGTCCGTTTGGCGCTCAGCGAGCGGCCGGAGCGGCCGGGCGCCGAGCTGGCTGACGATCTCGCCTGCTGCGACCGCCCCGAGGCGGGCACAGCTCACGAGGTCGCGACCGTGGGTGTAGCCATAGAGGAAGCCGGCGGCGTACAGGTCACCGGCGCCGGTCGTGTCGACGACGCGCTCCACAATCTGGGCGGGGACATGGACCTGCCCCGCCTCGCTCAGCACGTGCGCGCCGTTCGCGCCGCGCGTGACCACGGCGGTGCCCGGCAGCTCGCTGAGCGCGGCCAGACAGCCCTCGAGCTCCTGCTCACCGGTGAGGAGCTGTGCCTCGTCGGAGTTGCAGAAGACCAGGTCCGCGCGACCTGCGAGCTCGAGGAAGAGCTCGCGGTGGCGCTCGACGCAGAAGGGGTCCGAAAGGCTGAGCGCGAGCGCGGCGCCGTGCTCGGCCGCGAGGTTGCTCGCGAGCCGCAGCACCTCATGGCCAAAGGGCGCGTCCGAGAGGTAGCCCTCGAGGTAGACGACCTTGGCGGCGGCGAACTGTGCCGGCTCGAGGTCCTCGGGCTCGATGAGGTTGGCGGCGCCGAGGTAGGTCGCCATCGTTCGCTCGCCGTCCGGTCCGACGAGCACGAGGCAGCGCCCGGTCACGAGCTCCGCCGGCTCGCGGCTCGAGGACCGCCGGTAGGGCTGAAAGGCCACCCCCGTGCGGCGCAGATCCTCGGTGAACAGGTCCCCCACCGCATCGGGAGCCACGCGGCCGACGAAGCCCGCGGAGCCGCCCAGGGAGACGACGCCGACGGTCGTGTTCGCCACCGAGCCGCCCGACGCGCCCCTCGACCATCCCGCCCAGGTCGTGAGCGCCGTCGAGGTCGCGTCGTCGACGAGGTTCATCGTGCCGTGCTCGAGGCCGAACTGCTCGGCCAACGCCGCGTCGTGCTCGGCGAAGACGTCGACGATCGCGTTGCCGACGCCCAGCACATCGAGCGTCATCGCGCTGGTCTCGCGCCCGTGGCGCATGTCGGGTTCAACAGCCCCACGGCCCGCTCCTTGTCGAGATGCAGGTGTGCGATGTTACCAAGCGGGCTCGAGACCATCCCCGCAGGTAGCTGTGCCCTCAGGGGTGCGGGCGGGGCGCGAGCGCAGCGTCGCCCAGCTCGCCAGCGGTCGGCGGAAGGCGCGGCATCGCCCTCGCAGCCGGCGGGGCCCGTCGACCCCGCGGTCGCCGACTGACGGGACGCGACGATCGCGGGCTCGACCACGGCGCGCACCAACCGCGCCAGCCTCTCGGCGCGACGAGGAGTGGCGCGAGCGCCGGCCAAGCGCCAGCAGCGCCCCGGTATGTGCCCGAGGGCGGCCGGCCTGGTCCTTGCGGCGCGCGCGAGCCGTGAGCTGCCGAGGTCGGTGCGGTCGCATAGCGGTGCCGCCCTGATCGGCGCGCCGGCGCTGCATCCCGATCGCGGCGCGCCGAGGCCCGCGTCCTTTGCGTTTACGCGGCGCTCGACCGAGCGCGTGCTCGCGCGCGCCGGGCGAGCACCGCCAGCACCAGGGCGCCGGCAACGAGCGGCCCGGACAGGGCACCGACGACGAAGTCGCCCGGCGACGCGACGAGCACCAGCGAGGCGACGAAGACGACATACAAGACGATGATCGCTGCCCCTCGCGCCCGGCTCAGTCCAGGTGCCAGCGCGCAAGAGACGAGGCCCACGAGTGTGAGGGCCAGGTACCACCACGCCACATAGCGCGCCGCGCCGCCGCGGGCGACTCCGGCGATCACGCCGGGAACGAGCAGTCCCGCCACCGCGTTGACGGTGTTGCTGTTGAGGGCCGTACTGAGGACCGCCGCGCCACGCTGGCGGAGCGCGAGGTAGACGGCAGCGACCGCGTTGGGGATGCTCGTCACCGCCGCGAGGATGACGCCGCCGACGAGGATCCCCGGGAGCGACCAGCGTTGGCCGAGCGCGGCAGCGGCGCGCTCCATCGCGCTCGAGGCCACGATGACGACCCCAAGGGCACCAAGCGCCACGACGAGGTCGTGGCGCGTCCGGCCCGGTGGGACCAGCGCCGCTTCCACCTCGAGCGCCTCCTCGGCGACGGCTTGAGCGAGCGCCTGGCGCAGCACCGGCACGCCGCGCCCGCGCGCCAGGCGCTCGGGGCGCTGCGCGAGCACGAGCCCATAGGGCACGACGAGCACGAGCGCAACAGCGAGCGCCCACGGCGCGCCGAGGCCACCGGCGACCGCACCGACACAGGTCGCGGCCACGGCCAGCGCGACGGCGCCCGAGAGCACGATCACCCGTCGATGCAGCGTGATCATGCCGGCGACGACGGCGCCAAGGCCGAGGAGGGCGGCGAGGTTAAAGACGTTCGAGCCGAGCACCACGCCGGCGCCGATCTCGTGCTCGTGGTGCGCGAGCGCGGTCACCGCCGAGGTGATCTCCGGACCGTCGCCGGCCAACGCGGCCAGTAGGCCGATCAGCGCATCGGAGAGGTGGTGGCGCTGGCCCACGCGCTCGAGCCGGGACACGAGCAGCCAGCTCGCCGCGAGGCTCCCGGCGGCGCCGACCAAGAACACCGCGCCCTCGAGGGCGGTCGTCATCGGCTGCAGCTCACCTTGGGCCTCCGGTCGCGACGGATGAACGTGCCGACCCGTCTTCCCGGCGCCCCGGGTCACTGTAGGCGACCGCCGGCGGTGCCCCGTCACCTCGCCGACCACGAGGGGCCCCAAGCAGCGGCGCGCGAGATGGCCTCGGCCGAGCAAGGGAACGGCTCGGCCGAGGCCATCTCAATCAAGCGAACCGAAGAGGCGGTCCGCGCAACACTGCGACTGTTGCTGCACGTCGCTGCAGCGATCAACTCGGCGCAGCGTGGCGAGCGAGCAAATCGCCGTGCGGCGACGACGCTCGCCGCTAGTTGTTGTTGAGGTTGTTGTTGCTCAGATTGTTGTTGTTATTTGCATTGTTGTTACGGTTGTTGTTGTTCAGGTTGTTCATCGGATCCCTCCTTTGAGGAAACAGCGGGCATCGCTACCGGCGGATTTCCCCCGCACGATCGGGCCGGAAACGTCACGTACCCGCTCGCCAAGTGGTCTTTCCTTCTCGGGCAAGATATGCGCCGCGCTCCCGATCACCACCGCTCCGATGCCCCGCCCACCCTCCGGCCCGCGGGGCGATCGGGTCGGCGCGGCCCCAGGAGACGGGGCCCACTGGCGCCCTCACGGGCGTCGGACCCACTAGCTTCCGCCAGATGAATCGCGAAGAGTGGAATCGCCGCTACGCCGGCAGCGAGCTCGTCTGGAGCGCCGGACCGAACCAGTTCCTCGCCGACGAGGTCGCGAGCTGGCCACCAGGGCGCGCGCTCGACGTCGCCTGCGGGGAGGGTCGCAACGCGCTATGGCTGGCCGAGCAGGGCTGGGAGGTCACCGCGATCGACTTCGCCGCGGCGGCCTTGGAAAAGGGCAGGGCGCTCGCCGAACGACGCGGGCTGTCGGTGCGCTTCGTCGAGACCGACGTGCTCGAGACGCCCTACCCGGGCGCCCCCTACGACCTCGTGATCCTCTTCTACGTGCAGCTCCCCGCGCTCGAGCGGCGCCGCGTCGTGCGCGCCGGCGCCGAGGCCCTTGCGCCCGGCGGCGCGCTGTTGGTGGTGGGCCACGACACCACCAACCTCGAGCACGGCGTCGGCGGCCCCCAGGACCCCGAGGTGCTCTTCACCCCCGACGACGTCCTCGCCGACCTGGCGGACATGGCCGACCTCGCCCCGCTGCGGGTCGAGCGGCGGACGCGGCGCGTCGCGACCGACGAGGGCCCTCGCGACGCGATCGACGCGTTCGTGTTCCTCCGGCGGGCGAGCGAGGGCTAGCTCACCAGCACGCGGGCTGACGGTCGCGCCACGGCCTGGCCGCCTCAAGCTCGCCAGCGAGCTGCAAGAGCGCCGCCTCTCCCGCCGGGCGGCCGACGAGCTGCACGCCGATCGGCAGCCCGTCGGCGCTCCAGCACAAAGGGAGGCTGATCGCCGGCTGACCAGTGAGGTTGGCGGGAGCGGTGAAGGGTGTGAAGCGCTTTTGCGCCGCGAAGTCCGCGGCAGGGTCGTCGTCGTCGCGCAGTGCGCCCACCGGCGCGGGGAGCTGGGCGAGGGTCGGCGTGAGCACCGCATCGAAGGCCGACGTGGCGATCACCGCCTCGCGGGCCGCGTCCTGGAGCGCGCCCAGGGCAGCGAGTGCCGCCGTCGCCAGCACCGGCTCGCCCCGGCGGCGCAGCCACTGGGTGAGCGGGCGGAGGCGTGCCGCAGCGTCCGCGGGCACCGGGATGGCGGCCGCGCCGACGGCCCATAACGTCTCGAACTGCTCGGTGAGCGCTCGCGAGAAGGGCCGCGGCGCCGGACTGACCCGGTGGCCGAGGGACTCCAAGAGCTCGACCGTCGCCTCGAGCGCCGCGAGGCAGCGCGGATCGACGGCGGTGTCGATGATCACGGGCTCGGCGCTGACACCGATGTGCAGGCGGGCGGGAGGGTGCGCCAGGGCCTCGAGGAAGGTCTCCCCGCCCGGCGGCGGCGGCGCCCAGAACGGGTCGCCGGGCATCGGGCCGGCCATGGCGTCGAGCAGCGCCGCCGCGTCGGCGACGGTGCGCGCGATCGGACCGTGCACGACGAGGCCGAACGGGTCCGCGGCGCGCGGCCCGGCACTGACGCGGCCGCGGCTCGGCTTCAAGCCGACGAGGCCGCAGGCACTGGCGGGGATGCGGATGGATCCGGCGCCGTCGCTGCCGTGGGCGAGCGCCACGAGACCGCCGGCGACGGCCGCCGCGGCGCCACCGCTCGAGCCGCCCGCCGAGCGGCCGAGGTCGAAGGGACAGCGGGCGGGGAGTGCCACGTCCGGCTCGGTGTAGCAGGGCAGGCCGAACTCCGGCGTGTTGGTCTTGCCCAGCACGACCAGGCCGTCGCCTTCAACGCGGGCGGCCACGTGGTCGCTCACCGGGGCGACGATCGCCGGGAAAGCTGCGGTCCCAAAGCTCGTCGCCACGCCGGCCAGCCCGTTGAGGTCCTTGATGGCGGTCGTGACCCCGCACAGCGGCGGCGGATCGGCCTCGGCGAGCCGCCGCTCGGCACGCTGCGCCGCCTCTCGGGCCCGCTCGGCGGTCACGGTGACGAAGGCGCCGAGGGTCGCGTCGAGGCGCTCGATGCGAGCGAGGTAGTGCTCGACCAGCTCGAGCGGCCGGAGCTCACCGCGACGCATCGCCGCCGCCTGCTCGAGCGCCGAGAGATCGTGGAGCCCGCCCATCCGCGCAACCTAGCGCGGTCCGTGCAGCGTCCTCGCTAGCCTGCGGGGCGAAAGGGGGCCTGGTTGTCGCTCGCCCTGTTGGACTGGCGCCGCCAGGTCGCCGCCCTGTACGCAAGCGTCCGCTCCGCCTCCTCGCCTGCTGAGGGCCACGCCCGCTGGCGCGCGGGGCGCGACGAGCTGTTCGCCCAGCATCCCGAGAGCCCGATCCCCGCCGATCGCCGGCCAGGCTTTTGCGGGCTCGAGTACGCGCCCTACGACCCGGCCCTGCGCTTTTGCTGCCGGCTCGAGGCGGCTGGGCAACCACAGCACTGGCAGGTCATGACCGGGACCGACGGGCTCGTCAGCTTCGAGCTCGCCGGAACCGTCGTGCTCTCTGGCCACGGCTCTCTCGCCGCCTGGTGGCTGAACGGCTACGGCGGCGGGCTGTTCATCCCCTTTCGCGACCCAGGCCCGCGAAGCTACGGCGGAGGCCGGTACCTGATCGACACCGTGAAGGGCGCCGATCTCGGCGGCAGCTTCGATCCTCGCTCAGGGGACGCGACGCTCGTGATCGACCTGAACTTCGCCTACAACCCCTCGTGCGCCTACGACCCGCGGTGGGCCTGCCCGCTCGCCCCGGCGACGAACCGGCTGGAGGTGCCGGTCGTCGCCGGCGAGCAGGTCCCGAGCCACTCAGGCGAGCGCGCGGACGGCACCACGGCCTCTCATTAGGCGAGCGAGTGGCGGACGCCCGCGACGATGCGCTCCGGCGAGGGCATCGCGGCGTCCTCGAGCGCCTCGGCGGCCGGGAGCGGCACATGCGGAGTGGTCACCCGGACGATCGGGCCGTCGAGGTCGAAGATGCACTCCTCGGCGACGATCGAGGCGACCTCGGCCCCCCAGCCGCACAGCCGCGGGTTCTCCTCGACGGTCACGAGGTGGCCCGTTGCGACGACGGAGTTGGCGATCGTGGTGACGTCAAGCGGGACGAGCGAGCGCAGGTCGATCACGGCGGCATCGATGCCCTCGGCGGCCAGCAGCTCGGCGGCCGCTTGCGCCCGCGGCACCATCGCCGCGAGCGCCACGATCGTCACGTCCCGACCCTCGCGCACCACGGTCGCCCGCCCGAGCTCGTCGACGATCTCGCCCTCTTCGACCTCGCCTTTGGTCGCATAGAGCGACTTCTGCTCGAAGAACAGCACCGGGTCGGGGTCGCGGACCGCTGCGGCCAGCAGGCCGATGACGTCGCGCGGCGTGGATGGGGCGACGACCTTGATCCCCGGGATCATCATCGCCCAGTTCTCGACCGACTGGGAGTGCTGGGCGCCAAAGCGCACCCCTCCCCCGTTGCCGGTGCGGATGACGAGCGGCAAGGAGACCTGGCCGTTCGTCATGTACCGGGTCTTCGCGATCTCGTTCGCCACGAGGTCCCAGCACACGGCGAGGAAGTCGGAGAACATGATCTCGGCGATCGGCCGCAGCCCGGTCATCGCCGCGCCCATCGCCGCGCCAAGGATCGCCTGCTCGGCGATCGGCGTGTCGACGACGCGCTCGGGGCCGAACTTGTCGAGCAGGCCCACCGTGGCCTTGAAGACCCCGCCGGCCGCCGCGACGTCCTCGCCAAGGAAGACGACGCTCGGGTCGCGCTCCATCTCCTGGGCGATCGCGGCCGCCACCGCGTCGCGATAGGTCATCTCCGCCACGTCGCACCTCCGTCGGCAAACACGTCCTTTTCCACAAGACCGACGGGCGGCTCGGCGCTCGCCTGCGCCTGGGCCGTCGCCTCGTCGACCGTGGCCTGCGCCTCGGCCTCGATGCGGTCCAGCGCCTCGGCGGCCACGCCGTCGGCCGCCAGGCGGAAGCGATAGCGCGGGAGCGGGTCGCGCTCGAGCCATTGGCGCACCTCATCCTCGGGCCGATACTTCGCGGGGTCGGCACGCGAGTGACCGCCGTGGCGGTAGGTGAGGGCCTCGATGAGCGCGGGTCCCTCGCCGGCGCGGGCGCGCGCGATCGAGGATGTGGCGATCGCGTACATCGCGTCGGCGTCGTTGCCGTCCACGAGCACCGGCGGGAGGTTGTAGGCGCCGGCCCGTCCGGCGGCGGGCTGGCGGACGGCGGTCACCGAGCCGATCGGCGTGTATTCCATCCAGAGGTTGTTCTCGCAGACGAAGACGACCGGCAGCTTCCACACCGCCGCCAGATTGAGGGCTTCGTGGAAGGCCCCGATGTTGGTCGTCCCGTCCCCGAAGAAGCACACGGCCACCTGGTCCGTGCCCCGGACCTTGGCCGACCACGCCGCCCCGTTGGCGATCGTCAGATGCGCGCCGATGATGGCGTAGGAGCCCATCATCCCGTGCTCGACGCTGGTGAGGTGCATCGAGCCGCCCTTGCCGGCCATCAGGCCGGTCTCGCGGCCCATCAGCTCGGCCATCACCGGCACCATCGGCACCCCGCGGGCAAGGGTGTGGTTGTGGCCCCGGTAGGTGGCAAAGGTGTAGTCGTCCGGGCGCATCGCCTCCCCGAAGGCTGCGGCGACGGCCTCCTGGCCGAGGCCGAGGTGGCTCGTCCCTTTGACCAGCCCCTGCAAGAACAGGTCATAGGCGCGCTTTTCAAAGCCGCGCATCTCGAGCATGCGCCGATACAGCGAGAGGCGGACCTCCTGCGGCGGCGCAGCTGGGGCGAGCGAGGGCGCCGATGCACCAGCGGCCGGCGCCGTCATCGTCTCGGGCTTGGGCCTACTTGAGAACATCCACGACCTCCAGGTTCACGACGTGCTCACGACCAGGCATCCCCCCAGCACGCGAGGGTCGCTTCCGCACGGCCCGGCGCCGCGTCGAGCGCCCTGGCGCGTTGGCGAACGCGCCCCGGTGAGCGCACCGGCGCCGCTCCCACCATGGCGCGCGCCACGGCGATGGCGCCACCTGCTCGACCACGATGCCCCCTCCCCCGCGCCCGCTGGTCCCCACCCCCGGGCCGACCGCCAACCGTTCGATGACATTAAACACGCGATGTGGTGCCGCGTGCACCTCTCAGGGCACGGGGCACCCGAGCTGGCCGGGCGCACGCCGAACGCTGATCACCGACGACGCGCAGGCGGGCGCGCCGTCGAGCCGCGGACGATCAGCTCGGGTGGCAAGAGGCGCGCCTCGGGCGGCGCGCCGGGGTGCCCGATGCGCTCGAGCAAGAGCGCAGCCGCCTCGAAGCCGGCGTCGTAGCAGGGAAGATGAACCGTCGTGAGCGGGGGCGTGACGCGGTCCATGAGGGGCATGTCGTTGAAGCCGACGAGAGAGCACTGTGCCGGGCAGGCGATGCCGCGCGCGTCGAACAGGCGCAGGACGCCAAGGGCGAGCAGGTCGTTGCCGGCGAGGACGGCGCTGAAACGGCGGCGGCGGCCGAGCAGCTCGGCGGCGCAGCGGTAGCCCTCCTGCTCGGTGAAATCCTCGGCGAACACGACGAGGGCCGGATCAGCCTCCATCCCCGCCGCGGCCATGCCCTGCGCGAAGGCGAGGTAGCGGAGGTGACCGCTCGAGAGGCGCTGCGGCCCCGCCACGTAGGCGATGCGACGGTGCCCGAGCTCGATCAGATGCGCGACCGAAGCGCGCACCCCGGCCTGATCGTCGACCGACACCGAGGGCAGCCGGTGGTTGTCGAGCACCCGGTTCAACAAGACGATCGGGCTCTGCTGGCTCGCCGCCTCGACGATCGCGGACTGCCCCCGTTGGGCGGTGGCGAGGATCAGCCCGTCCACATAGCGCGCCTGCATCTCGCGAAGCGCGTGGCCCTCGCGCTCGTCGTCGTTGTCCGTGCTCGCCACGAGCGCCACATAACCCGCACGGGCGAGGCGATCTTCGATCCCGCGCACGATCGGAGGGAACAGCGGATTGGTGAGGTCCGGAACGACGACCCCGATCGTCGACGATCGCTGGGTCTTCAAGCTCCGCGCCAGATGGTTCGGGCGGTAGTCGAGCTCTTGAGCCGCGAGTAGCACGCGCGCAGCGGTCGCCGGCGCGACGAGCACGCGCGTCTGTTCGTTGAGCGCCCGCGACGCCGTCGCCACATGCACACCAGCACGGCGCGCGACCTCCCGAAGCGTCGCCTTCGCCGGCGCCGCGTCGCGCTCGGCCGTTCGCCTCGGCGACCGGGCGCTAGGCATCCTGGTCCGCCCGGACCTTCATCACGCCGGCGAGCCTAGGGCCGCGCGCGGCGCGCAACGGGGTCGCCCCCACGCCTCGGGCGACCGGCACGCCGGCACGGGCTGGCGCGCTCGTCCGGCGCCGCCCGAAACGGCGCGGCGGGCCGGGCGGTCCTCAGTCGGCCAACAGCTCGCCGAAGCGCTCGCTCAGCTCGCGTGCGGAGGCGCTGATCCGTCCGGGGTCGGGGCCGGCAGCGAGCAGCGAGCGCGACGCGCTCGGCAGGGCACGGCCCGGACAGGCCGAGAAGGTCGAGACGACGTCTTGTGGGGTGGCTCCTTGGGCGCCGATCCCGGGCACGAGGAAGAGCCCTCGCATCGCTGGGAGGTCCCACTCCCGCGGCGCGCCGGCGGCGACCACGGCACCGATCGGCCCGAGCGTTCCCGCGCTGCGCGCGTTGTGCTCGCCGATCTCCTCGAGCAGGCTCGCCGCCACCGAACGGCCGGTCGCGCTCATTGCCTGCTGCAGCGCGCGTCCCTCGGGGTTGGAGGAGTGCACGACCACGAACAGGCCGCCGCCCGCGGCCCCGGCGGCGGCAAAGAACGGCTCCATGGCGCCGAGCCCGAGATAGGGGCTGAGGGTCAGCGCGTCGCAAGCGAGCGGCGCACCCTCGCCGAAGTAGGTCTGCGCATAGGCGGCGTTGGTGGTCCCGATATCGCCGCGCTTCGCGTCGAGGATCACGAGCAAGCCCGTCGCGCGGGCCTCGCGGACCAAGCGCTCGAGCGCCTGCATCCCCCGCCAGCCGTGGCGCTCGTAGAAGGCGGACTGCGGCTTGATCAGGCCGACGCTGTCCGCTGCCGCAGCCAGCGCGACGTCGACGAAGGCCTCGAGTCCCGCCGCGTCATCGGCGAGCCCCCAGCTCGCCAGGAGCGCCGCGGAGGGATCGAGACCGAGCACCAGCGGGCCGCGCGCGCGGCGCGCGGCGAGGACACGAGCGGCGAAGGCGTCGGGCACGGCTCAAGTCTCGCGTGGCCCACACCCGCAGCGCGACCCGGCAACGTCACGGGGCTCGGAGGTGGAGCCTCGCGGTCAGTAGCGGAAGCCGCCGAGCAGACTCTGCAGGCTGGCGGCCATCCGTGAGAGCTCCGAGGACGCTCGCTCGGTGTCCGAGGCACCCGAGGCACCCGAGCGAGCGGTCTCGGCGACCGAGGCGATACCCGTGGTGATCTCGCTCGAGCCGGACGCGGCCTGAGCGACCGAGCGGGCGATCTCATTGGTGGTCGCCGTCTGCTCCTCGACGGCGGCCGCAATCGTCGCCTGGAGCTCGTTGATCTTGGCGATGATCTCGGCGATCCGGCTGATCGCCTCCACCGCCCCCGACGTGTCGGCCTGGATCGCCTCGATCTTGGCCGAGATGTCCTCGGTGGCCGTGGCGGTCTCGCGCGCCAGGTCTTTCACCTCGTTCGCGACCACGGCGAAGCCCTTGCCGGCCTCGCCTGCCCGGGCCGCCTCGATCGTGGCGTTCAGTGCCAAGAGGTTGGTCTGCTGGGCGATCGTCGTGATCACCTTGATCACGTTGCCGATCTCGGCCGAGGACTCCCCGAGCTTGTTGACCGTCGCGTTGGTGGTCTCGGCCACCTCGGCCGCCTGGGTCGCGACGTGGGAGGCCTCCGCCGCGTTCTTCGCGATCTCGCGGATCGAGGCGGTGAGCTCTTCTGCCGCCGCGGCGACGGTCTGGACGGACTCCGACACCCCGACCGAAGTGTCAGAGACGAGGCTCGCCTGGCTCGAGGTCTCTTCGGAAGCCGCCGAGAGCTGCGTCGCGGTCGCCGACAGTTCCTCGGCCGCGCCGGCGAGGCCGGCGGTCATCTCACCGAGTGCGGCGACCTTCTGGCGCAGGTCGACGAGGAAGGCGGCGAGGCGCTCGCCCACCTTACCGATGGCGTCCTCGCCCTTGACCGTGACGAGGGCGGTGAGGTCGCCCGCGGCCGCCGCGTCCACCGCCGCCAGGAGCTCTTGGACCTGGGCCCAGACCCTCTGCTCAGCGGCGAGCTGGGCGGCATGGGCCGCGATCTTCTCGACGGCGGCCGCGATCCCCTGTCCGAGGTTGCCCATACAGCTCGCCCGGCGCTGGTCGAGCGGCTCGGCGAAGTGACACTCGATCACGCCGTAGGGCTGGCCCTCGAGGTGGATCGGCAGGTAGGCCGCCCCCTCCGCACCGGCCAGGCGGGCCGCCTGGGCGCGCGCGCCAGCGCCCGAGAGGTCCTCGGCGATCTGGGGGCGGCCGCTCCGAAGGGCCTGGGCGATGAGCACGTCGTCAGCGAGCCTGCGCTCGCCGAGCGCGCCCCGTCCGGCCTCGGCGAGCACGCCGAGCTGCTTGGTATCGGGGTCGAATCGCACCGCTGCCGCCTGGACCAGCGAGAAGGCCGCGGCCAGGCGCTGGACCGCCGTGCACAGCGCCTGCTCGGCACTGTCCTGCGCGCTGACCGCCGCGAGCACCTCATTGGCCGCGGTGGCGTCGGCTGCCGCAGCGGCATCGGCCCGTGAAGCCACGGCGAGCTGGGCTGCCGCCGACTCCTGCGCCGCGACCGCCTGGTTGAGGTGCCCGGCGAGGCGGCCGAGCTCGTCGGTCGACTCAACCTCGGCGCGCGCCGCGAGGTCGCCGGCCATCACCGCTGCGAGCGTTGCCTCGAGCTCGTTGACGGGCTTGGTGATCGAGCCGATGACCCAGGCGGTCGCCACGACCGCCAGCACGATGCCGCACAGCACGAGGACGATCAGCTCGATCAGCGAGGTCGAGACGAGGTTGGCGACGACCCCGCGCTGGGCGGTCACGTCCGCGCTGAGGGTCGCGTCCAGGGCGTTGAAGTCCGCCTGGGTCTTGTTGGAGATCGCCAGGTTGCCGACGGTCATCTGGGAGATCGCGCCCTTGGCGTCGAATCGCGCCGAGTCGGCGAGGACGACCCTCGTGTAGCGGTCGTAGCCGGCGAGGTCCGTGATCAGCCGTTGCACGGCGGGACGATCGCTCGGATCGGCGAGTTGCATCGTGCGGCCGAGGTCCGCCACGGCCTGGCGATAGCCGGCGGTGACCTGGGCGGCCGTGACGCGCTCGAGCCGGATATTCGCGGCGGTGGCCGGCAGCGCGGCAACGGCCGAGACCATGTTCGACTGGTCGTCGTCGGTCAGCCAGCCCTCGTAGGCATCCCGAAACGCGCGGAAGGTCGCGAACGAGTGGTCGGTGCGGTGGGCCGTCGACTTCGCCAAGGAGAGGTTGGCGGCGGTCAGGCCGACGCCGGTCAGCCACAGCACGAAGATGACGACCAGCAAGCCGACCAGGCGCCCCCGTATGCTGCGGTCGTTCGCCCACGCCTTGAGGCCGCGCCGGCGAACTGGAGCGGCGGGCCGTCGTGCCCCGAGGCGCCCGGGACCGCTCGCCGGCTCGACCGGCGCGAGGCGGCCCGTGAGATCGGTCCGCGCGAGCGGTGCGTCGAGCACCGCCAGCACCGCGTGGTTGCCGTTGCCGTTGGCGTACTTGGGGTTGTGGCCCATCGTGGTCCCCTCAGGTGGGCGGCCTCGCGGCGAGAACGTCCGGAGGCCGAGAGGTGTTCGGAGAGGCTTTCGGCACCTCGACCGGCAAAGTTGAGTCATTCGGCCCTGCGCGTCCGCGAGGGCAGCGCGGGGCGACACCCCCCTCGACGGGTCTGAACTGGGAGGACGTGGGCCGGCGAGCCGATCGTTGCGTTTCGTGTGTCAGCAGATGCGCGGGAGCGGGTCCCCGACGAGCGTGTCGAGGATCCGCCTGCCACCGACCGCGGTGTCGACGAGCACCCTGCCGGGCGCGAGGCGACGCTCGATTTCGCCGATCCGTACCGCCTGCTCTCCCGCCGGAACCTCACGCCACCGGCCGAGCACCTCGTCGGCGACCTCGGCGGCGACCGCGGCGATGAGAACACCCTCGTTGGCTACATAGAGCGGATCGATGCCGAGCAGCTCGCAGGCGCCGCGCACCGCCGCTTGGACCGGGAGCGCCGCCTCGTCGACGACCGCCTCGACGCCCGAGCTGACCGCAAGCTCGTTGAGCACCGTGGCGACGCCGCCGCGCGTCGCGTCGCGCAGCGCGTGGATTGAGCCGGCGAGGTCGACGAGCGGCTCGACGAGTGGCCAGAGCGAGCGGGTGTCCGAGACAATGGGGGCGTCGATCGCGAGCTCATGGCGCGCGGTCAAGACGGCGATGCCGTGCGCCGCGATCGGCGCCGAGCACAACAGCGCATCGCCTTGTGTGCACCCCCCCGGCGCGAGGCCCGTGAGCTCGACCCGTCCGATCCCCGTCGTGATGACGTAGCAGCCCTCGGCCCGTCCGCGCTCGACGACCTTGGTGTCACCGGCGACGATCGGCACGCCGCAGTGGCGAGCCGCCGCCGCCATCGCGCCGACCTGCTCGGCGAGCTCGGCCGTCGCGAGCCCTTCCTCCAAGACGAAGGCGGCGCTCAGCGCGAGCGGTCGAGCGCCGCAGGCGGCAAGGTCGTTCACCGTGCCGTGCACCGCCAGCTCGCCGATCCCCCCGCCGGGAAAGCGCAGCGGACGGACGACGAAGGCGTCGGTGGTCATCACGAGGCCGGCGGCGCCCGGCACGGGCGAAGCGTCGTCGAGTCCGGCGAGCTGGGGGTTGTCGAGCTCGCGCAAAAACAGCGCCTCCACCAGGGCGGCGCTCGCCCGACCGCCGGCTCCGTGGGCCATGGTGATGCGGCGATCGGTGAGCTGCGCGGGCGCCGCCCGGCGGGTGCTGATGCGAGCGAGGATCTCCTCTTCGCTCGCGCCGAGCCCGCTCATCGCCCGACCGCGGGTTCGCGCCTGAGCCCACCGAGGCGCCCGTAGTGGTAGTAGGCAGCGCACGCGCCCTCGCTCGAGACCATGCAGGTCCCGATGGGCCGCTCGGGCGTGCACGCCGTGCCGAAGACGCCGCACTGCCACGGCTTGCGAACACCGCGCAGGACCTCTCCGCAGCGACACGCCCGCGGATCGGGCACGGTGATGCCAGGAACAGCGAAGCGACGTTCGGCGTCAAAGCGCGAGAACTCCTCGCGCAGGCCATAGGCCGAGCGCTCGATCTCGCCGAGGCCGCGCCACGCGAACCGCGCTCGGCGTGTGAACACCTGTGCCATCACCGCCTGCGCAGCCAGGTTGCCCTCGTCGCTGACCGCCCGCCGGTACTGGTTCTCGGCGCGCCAGCGCCCCGAGTGGCGCTGGCGCAACAGCATCGCCACCGACTCGAGCAGGTCGTTGGGCTCAAAGCCGCTGACCACGATCGGCAGCGAGAACTCCTTGGCGACAAAGCCGAAGGCGGCGGCGCCGGTCACCACCGCCACGTGGCCCGGCCCGATCAGCCCGTCCAGCGCGACGCCGGGCGCGCCGAGCAGGGCGCGCAGCGGCTCTTCGATCGTCACGTGATTGCACAGCACCGAGAAGTTGGCGACCCCCCGCGCAGCGGCGCGCAGCACCGTGAGCGCCGTGGCCGGTGCCGTCGTCTCGAAACCGACCGCCAAGAAGACCACCTGACGGTCGGGCTCGCGCTCGGCGAGGGCGAGCGCGTCGAGCGGGGAGTAGACGATGCGGACGTCCGCCCCCTCCGCCCGAGCCTCCATCAGGCTGCCGCGGCCGCCCGGAACCCGGAGCAGGTCCCCGAAGCAGCACAGCGTCACGGTCTCCTCGGTGGCGAGCGCGATTGCGTCGTCCACCCGGCCCATCGGAATGACGCAGACCGGGCACCCCGGCCCGTGCACGAACTCGACGTTTTCTGGCAGCAGGCTCGGGATGCCGTAGCGGTAGATCGTGTGGGTGTGGCCGCCGCACACCTCCATGAAACGGACGTGCTCCTCGCCGGCCAGGCGGGCGATCTCGGTGGCGAGGCGGCCGGCGACCTCCCGCTCGGTCGCGCTCATGCGATCCGGCCGATCGCCGCGCCAGCGTGCACGAGCACGCGCGCTCCGAGCGCGAGCGGCGCCACGAGCTCGGCGGCGAAACAGATCGTGACGCCTGCGGGATCGATCCCGGTCGCCTGGTCGCCGTCGAGGCCGGTGACGATAACGACCTCGGCCGCGTCGGAGCAGACCTCGCCACAGGCGCGCGGCGGGACCGTGCTCACCGGGAGCTCCCACGATTCATCGCCTCGAGCTCGTCCCGGTACGGGCCGCCCAGCGCCTCCAAGTCCGCGATCGTGCGCGCAGCCTCGTCGCTCTCCATCTTCGCGATCGCGAACCCGACGTGGATGAGCAGGAAGTCGCCCTCCACAAGGCCCTCGTCAGCGACCAGCGCGACGTTGACGGCGCGGCGCGCGCCGCCGAGGTCGACGACGGCGATCGCGGACTCGCCGACCGGCAACTCGACGAGGCGCGCCGGGATTCCGAGGCACATGTCAGGGCTCCTCTCGCTCGATGCGCGCCGCGGCCAGCACGGCCTGGCCGAGGCTGAGGCCACCGTCGTTGGGGGGCACCCGCCCGGGGACCAGCACGACAAGGCCGTGGTGCTCCTCGAGGCGCCGGGACGTCGCCTCGAGGAGCAGCCGGTTCTGAAAGCACCCGCCCGACAGCGCCACGGTCCCGATCCCGGCGCGGCGCGCCACCTCAGCCGCCGCGTCACCGAGCCCGGCGGCGAGGCCGGCATGGAAACCGGCCGCCACCTCGGCCACGGGGCGTGCGGCGATCAGCGCCTCGACGACAGCACCGAACAGCGACGCGGTGTCCACCACGACCGTCGCGCCCTGCTCCCGCCACGGGCAGCAAAGTGCGGGTGCCGTGGTCGCCTCGGCGAGCGCCTCCAGCTCGATCGCCGCCTGCGCCTCGTAGCTGGTGGCGCCCCGACCCACGACGATCGCCCCGACGGCGTCGAAGAGGCGCCCGAGCGAGGTCGTCATGGGTGCAACTCCCCCGCGGATCAGCGAGACGACGCCGTCGGTCTCGCCCGCCCGCGCCAGCTTGGCGAGCCGTGGGTGCTCGAGGGCGTCCAGGGCGCCGAGCGCGCAGAGGTAGGAGACCGCCATGCGCCAGGGGAACCGGACCGCCGCCTCACCGCCGGGCTGGGCGACCGGAGCAAGGTGACCCGCCCGCCGCACGCCGTCCCCGTCCGCCACGAGCACCTCGCCGCCCCACAGGCCACCGTCGTCGCCGAGGCCGTTGCCGTCGGCGACGATGCCGACCACCGGGCCGCTGAAGCCGTGCTCGGCGAGGCAGGAGTACAGGTGCGCCTGGTGGTGCTGGACAGCGACGGTGGCCAGGCCGAGACCGGCGGCGACCTCGCTCGAGCGGTACTCCGGGTGCAGGTCGTGCGCCACGGCCGTCGGCTCGACGCCCGCCATCTTGATCACCTGTGCGATCGCATGGGCGAGCTCTCGATCGGCGCCCGGTGCTCCGAGGTCGCCGACGTGCGCAGACAAATACGCCTGGTCGCCGGCGACCAGGCAGACAGTGTTCTTCTGGTGGCCGCCGAGGCCGAGCACGGGCTGCGCCACCGGCCGGGCGAGACGCAGCGGGCGCGGCACGTAGCCGCGGCTGCGACGCAGGACGAGGGCGCGGCCGAGCGCGACCATCGCCACCGAGTCGTCGGCGCGCGCCGCGATCGGCCGGTCGTGGGTGACCAGTACCGCCGTCCCGCTGGCGAGGCGTTCAGCGGTGGCGTCACGCCAGGCCGTCGGCTCCTCGGAGCGGTTCGCCGAGGTCATCACGAGCGGCCGCTGCACGCCAGCGAGCAGGAGGTGGTGGAGCGGCGAGGTGGCGAGCAAGACCCCGAGGCGGGTGAGCCCCGGCGCGATGGCCTCGGCGAGGGGCGCGTCGGGGCGGCGGCGTGCCAGCACGATCGGCCCCTCGGGCGAGCTGAGCAGGGCCTGCTCAGCTCGCCCGAGCTCGCAGAGCTCGAGCGCGCCGGCGAGGTCGCGCACCATCACCGCCAAGGGCTTGTCGGGGCGCTGCTTCAGGGCGCGCACGCGCCGAACGGCCGCCTCGTCGGTCGCGTCGCAGGCGAGATGGAAGCCGCCTAGGCCCTTGATCACCGCCAGGGCGCCCTGGCGCAACGCGGCCACCGCCTCCTCGACGCGCACCTCGAGGCGGGGGCCGCAATCGGGGCACGCGATCGTCTCGGCACGGGCGCGCCGGGACGACGGGTCCTCGTACTCGCCTGCGCAGGCAGGACACAGGGCGAAGCCGGCCATCGTCGTATGCACCCGCTCGTAGGGTGCAGCGAGCGCCACGGTGTAGCGGGGTCCGCAGTCGGTGCAGCTCGCGAAGGCGTGGCGGTAGCGGCGATCCGCCGGGTCGTCGACCTCTCGCTGGCACGCCTCGCACATCCGCACGTCCGGCGCCACGGCAGCGAGCGCGCCAGCAGCTTCGGGATGCGCGTGGACGACAAAGCCGCGCTCGCCGGTCGCGCCGAGGGCGTGCTCGGTGATGGTCGAGATCTCAGCTCGTGGCGGGCCGGCGCCGCGAAGGCGCGCGGAGAAGGCCGCCACGCGCTCGGGCGGCCCCTCGACCTCGATGCGCGCGCCGAGCGCGCAGTTGGTCACCAGCCCGGCGAGGTCGAAGGACGCAGCGAGCCGGCAGACGAAGGGCCGGAAGCCAACGCCCTGGACGAGACCCGACACGACGAGCTCGCGGCGCTCGAGCCCGGCGGCGTCCGGCGGTCCCGTGCTCGGGGCGGCGAGGTGCAACGAGCGCACCCCGTCATGTTCGACCGCCCGCCAGGCAGGCAGCGAGGCCGAAATCCCCTTTCCGCGAAGCCAACAGGCCCCGGCGCGTGGGGCGGCTCAGGCGGCCCCGGCGCTCGGAGTGCCGGCGGTGGCGGTCGCGAGGCCAGCTCCATGCCCACCCTCCCCAGCCTCACCCTCCGGCGCGGCGTCTGCGGGCGACCCGGCCGCGATTGGCGCCGTGCAGGTGCGGAAGATCAAGACGGCGATACCGAGGACGATGAGGAGGTCCCCGACGCTGAAGACGTCATGGCCGGGCAGCCAGCGTGGAACGTCGAAGATGTCACCGAGGAAGGAGAGCCGCGGGTGGCTCACCACACCCGAGTTGACAAAGTGGCCCGCCGCAGCGTGCCATCCCGAGGCCTTGAGCGCCGTCGCGCTCGCCGGCATCGTCCCGTGGTTGGCGAGGATGGCGGCCATGTTCAGGGCTCCGCCGGTGGCGACGAACAGGACACCGGGCACCTTTCGGTTGAAAATGACGAAAGCCGCAGCCGCTACGTAGGAGGCGTAGTTGGCAATCGCCAGAACGGCGTGCCAGCGACCGGGCAGGATCGAGATCACGACGATCTGGTCGAGCAGGGCGAACCACACCAGCCAGAAACGGTGCAGCCGAAGGTTCGCCAGGCGGGCGAGCCGTCCGCGCAAGACGAGCGCCTCGAGGCCAAGGACCACGAGACAGCATTCGAGGATGATCACCGGATCGCCTCCTGGAGTTCGGCCTTTGCCGCCGGCTGCGGATAGAGAATGCGCGACCAGGTCTGGGGCTGACGCGACCACGCCGCCAATTCATCGGCAGGAGCAGGCGGTAGCACGAGGTAGCCCTGGACGAGGTCACAGCCGACGTTGGCGACGATGCGCAGCACGTCTGGCGTCTCGACGCCCTCGGCGACGACCTGCATGCCGAGGCTGCGGCCGAGGTCGACCGCGGCGCGCAGCAGCGCCTCGTCCCGGGGGCTGTTCGCCGCGGCCCGAACGAAGCTCTGGTCGATCTTCACCTCGGTCGGCGACAGCTCCTTGATGTGGGCGAGCGAGGAGTGGCCAGTGCCGAAGTCGTCGATCGAGATCCCGATGCCGAGCTGGCGCAGCTCGTGGATCACCTCGGTCGCGGAGGTGACGTCGCGCACCGCCGAGCTCTCGGTGATCTCGAGCAGCAGGCAGTTGGCAGGCATCTCGGACTGCAGGAGGAGGTGCTTGACCTCGGCGAGGAACTCGGCGTGCAGGTTGCGTGCCGACACGTTGACCGAGACCGTGAGGTTGAGGCCGTCCTCGTGCCAGCGGCACCACTGTTCGAGCGCTTGGTGCAGCACCTGAAGGGTGAGCGGAAGCATCAAGCCCGTGTTCTCGGCGGCGACGAGGAAGCGCGCCGGGGAGAGCAGGCCGAGCGTCGGGTGCTGCCAGCGCACCAGGGCCTCGACGCCGACGATCGCGCCGTCTGAGAGGCGGCACTGCGGTTGGTAGTAGAGGACGAGCTCGCGCTCCATCCCGCTGCGCAGCTGCTCCATCAGCGTCAGGCGCTCGATCGAGTTGTCGTCGTCGCTCGGGTCGTAGACGACGACCGAGCCAGGCCCGATGCCCTTGGCCTGGTAGAGGGCGACGTCCGCACGCTGCAAGAGGACGTCGACGCTGTCCGCGTGCTGGGGGACGAGGGCAACCCCAATGCTCGCTTCGATGTGCAGGCTCACCCCCCGCAAGGTGACCGGCCCGGCGAGCTCACTGGCGATGCGGTGCGCCAGATCGATCGCTCCGGCCGGATCGTCGAGCTCTTCACAGAGCACCGCGAACTCGTCCCCGCCGAGGCGCGCGGCGAAGTCGGTGGTGCTGACCAGGCCGGCGAGGCGCTGGCCGATCTGGCGCAGGAGCTCGTCGCCCACGGGGTGGCCCATCGCGTCGTTGACCTCTTTGAAATGGTCAAGGTCGATGAACAACAGGCCGACGACCTGCTCGCCGCGCTCGCGCAGCGCCTTCTCGACGCGCTCCAAGAGCAGGGTGCGGCTCGGCAGCCCGGTCAGGGAGTCATGCATCGCCTCGAGCTCGCGGTTCGCAGCCGCGAGTGCACGGCTGACCGCCAGTACTGGCAGCAACGTGAGAGGGAGCGTGTAGAGGGAGAAGTCCAGCGCCGCGATGACGATGGGGCTCACGGCAAGCAGGGTCATCGTGGTGGGCAGCTCGCCACGCAGGTAGCTCGGGAAATAGCTGAACATCGGTCGCTCGTCGGCGAGCGCCGAGACGAACGCCACGATGGCGACGCTGATGACGAGATAGGCGAAGGCCGCGATCAACGTGGGAATGATCGAGGATTGGGTGAAATGCGGGCTGAAGCCGATCAGCGACTGGCCTGTCAATGCCGTGTAGACCGCCCGGGACGCAGTGATCCCGATGGCGTACAGCGAGACGTTGAAGCCGATCTTTGCCGGCGGGCGTCGACTCCGAAGATCATCGATCAGGCCAGCGCTCACCTGGGCCAGGACGACGAGCCACAGCGGTCCCATGACGACGAGAGCCATCGCCGCGCTTCCCGAGAGGGAGTAGGGCTGGCCTTTCTCGCCGCGCCGCAGCGTGATCGGCAGCAGCTCGCCGATGACGAGCGCCCCGGCGAGTACCCCAACGATGGCCGCCCGGTGGGGCGTCATCACGGGGACGCGGATAGATCGCGCGTCGGTGAAAAGCGCAAAGCCGCCGGCGAGGAGCACGGCGGTGATGTAGAGGTTGAGACGGGAGGACACGGGTGGCTACCGAATGGGCGAGATAGTTCGGCCCCGGGGCGTATCCGCCCCGGGGCCGAAGGTGGTTACTAGCCCCACTTACCGATGGCCGACAGCACGGCGACCAGCGCCGAGAGCCCGCCAGCGGCGACGAAGAGCTTGGCGGTCGACTTCCACTTGGTCATTTCCGCCGCCTTTCTCGCGTTGAAAACCGGTCCTTCCGGTGCATCAGCTATCGACCAACAGGCGGGTGGAGTTGAGGAGCTCTTTTCCGGGTCTTCGAGGGAAGATACCCAACAGAACGGCGACGGCGCGCAGCCGATTCCACCCGCTCCCGCAGCACGCAGGACGAGGACCGAACTCCCCGGGTCGATGGTCCTAGGTGACGCTGGGCCCCAGAGCTCAGGACCTTCGCCCCACTCGCGTTGACGGATCCGTGCTGCGGCCGTTCGCCCGTGTCATGGCGCGTGAGCACCCGATCAAGCGCGACGCGGCGTACCGCATGGTGCAACCATCGCTCCCAAAGAGGGACGCCGCGGCGCACATGTCCCGCCATTACGCCGTCATGGCGTACGTATCTGCGTCGGCATCGCGCCGGTCCGATCGAGCGATTGCCTCGACGGGGCCGGGCCGCTACAGCGCGAGCGGCCCGGCCCTTCGCCATCGCGCCCAAAGCGATCGCCGCACCGCGCGCCGACGGCCAGGCGCGCGACGCGCCCGGCGGTAGCCGGTACCGCGGCGATGGCGCCGCTACTGCAGGAAGTGCTCGACAACCTCCGCGCCACGCGGCGCCGCGGCGTCGGGATCGAGCCCGGCCTTGCGGCGGGCGCGGCGCTGGGCGAGCAGGTCCCAACACTGATCGAGCTGCACCTCGAGCGCATGGAGGCGGTCGCGCTCTTGGGTAGAGAGCCCGGTGCCGACGTGCGCCCGCTCAAGGGCGTGCTCCTCCTCCACGAGCTCGTGGATCTTGTGCAAAAGCTCAGCGTCCTCCATGTGGTGCTCCTCTTTTGCGCTACGCGACGTGGTGCCCGCCGGGCGACCGAAGCGTCTGGCTGGCCGCGGCCCTATCCGAGCGACGCCAGATCCGCGTTGAAGGTGGCCGAGGGGCGCATCACCGAATCCGCGCGCTCCCGGGCGGGGTGGTAGTAGCCGCCGAGGTCGGCCGGCGAGCCCTGCACCGCCGCCAGCTCGGCGACGATCGTCTGCTCGTGCTCGGCGAGTGCCTTCGCGAGGCCGGCGAACGCCTCGGCGAGGCCCGGGTCTTCCTGCTGGGAGGCAACGTCCGCGGACCAGTAGAGCGCAAGGTAGAAGTGGCTCCCCCGGTTGTCGATGCCGCCGAGGCGGCGGCTCGGGGAGCGATCGTGCTCGAGGAACCGCTCGTTCGCCCGGTCGAGTGCCTCGGCGAGGACTCGGGCCTTCTCATTGCCGGTCTTATGCGCCAAGAACTCGAGGCTCGCCGCCAGCGCCAAGAACTCCCCGAGGCTGTCCCAGCGCAGGTAGTTCTCCTTCACGAGCTGCTGGACGTGCTTGGGGGCCGAGCCACCTGCGCCGGTCTCAAAGAGCCCACCGCCCGCGAGGAGCGGGACGATCGAGAGCATCTTGGCGCTCGTGCCGAGCTCGAGGATGGGGAAGAGGTCGGTCAAATAGTCGCGAAGGACGTTGCCCGTGACCGAGATCGTGTTCTCACCGCGGCGAATCCGCTCGAGCGAGCGCGCCGTCGCGGCAGCGGGGGCGAGCACCTCGATGTCGAGACCCTCGGTGTCGAGCTCGGCGAGCGCGGCGCGGACCTTTGTGATCAGGGCGGCGTCGTGCGCCCGGGTCTCGTCGAGCCAGAACACCGCCGGATCGCCGGTCAGGCGAGCCCGCTCGACGGCGAGGCGCACCCAGTCCCTGACCGCCGCGTCCTTGGTCTGGCACATGCGGAAGATGTCGCCAGCCGCGACGGGCTGCTCGAGCACGGCGGCCCCGGCGTCGTCCACGACCTTCACAATGCCCGCCGCGGCGACCTCGAAGGTCTTGTCGTGGCTGCCGTACTCCTCGGCAGCCTGGGCCATCAGCCCGACATTGGGTACCGATCCCATGGTGGCCGGGTCGAACGCCCCATAGCGTCGGCAGTCATCGATGACGACCTGGTAGACGTCGGCGTAGCTGCTGTCGGGGATCACCGCCAAGGTGTCCTGCTCGGTGCCGTCGGGCCCCCACATGTGCCCCGAGTTGCGAATCATGGCCGGCATCGACGCGTCGACGATGACGTCGCTCGGCACGTGCAGGTTGGTGATGCCCCGGTCGGAGTCGACCATCGCGAGCTTCGGACCGTCGGCGAGCTCGGCCTTGAAGGAGGCGAGGATCGCCACGCCCTGCTCGAGGCGCTCGAGCCCGGCGAAGATCGCGCCGAGGCCGTCGTTGGGGTTCAGCCCGGCAGCTGCCAGCGCCTCGCCGAAGCGAGCGAAGGTCTCGGGGAAAAACGCGCGGACCGCGTGCCCGAAGATGATCGGGTCTGAGACCTTCATCATCGTGGCCTTGAGGTGCACCGAGAACAGCACCCCTTCGGCCTTCGCCCGCTCGATCTGCTCGGCGAGGAAGTCCCGGAGCGCGCCAACGCGCAGCACCGCGGCGTCCACGATCTCACCGGCACGGACCGGGACGGACGAGCGAAGCACGGTCGTGGCGCCGTCGTCGGCGACGAGCTCGATCCGCAGCGAGCCGTCGCGTTCGACCACCGCCGAGCGCTCGGTCGCACGGAAGTCGTCGGCGCCCATGTGCGCAACGTTGGTCTTCGAGTCGGGCGTCCAGGCGCCCATGCGGTGGGGATGGGCGCGGGCGTAGTTCTTCACCGAGGCGGCGGCGCGGCGGTCCGAGTTGCCCTGGCGGAGCACGGGATTGACCGCACTGCCCTTCACCCGGTCATAGCGGGCGCGGACCTCGGCCTCCTCCTCATTCGCCGGATCGTCGGGGTAGTCGGGCAGGTCGAAGCCCTGCTCGCGCAGCTCGGCGATGGCGGCGCGCAGTTGTGGGATCGACGCCGAGATGTTGGGGAGCTTGATGATGTTCGCGGCGGGGGCCTCGGTCAGCGCGCCGAGCTCGGCCAGCGCGTCCTCGACCCGCTGATCTGCGCGGAGGCGCTCGGGGAAGCTCGCGAGGATGCGCCCGGCAAGGGAGATGTCGCGCGTCTCGACCCGGACGCCGGCGCGCGCAGCGAAGGCCTCGATGATCGGCAGCAGCGAATGGGTCGCAAGCGCCGGCGCCTCGTCGGTATAGGTGTAGATGATCGTCGAGTCAGTCACCGTTCTCCCGCTCCGTCCGAGGTCGTTGCGGGGACGGCTCCCCCGCCCTCTCCAGAACACCACCGGTCCGGGAAAGCCGCAAGCCGATGACCGCCTGCGAGGAATCGACGCGCGCCGGTGCGCAACTCCCCTCGCGCCGCATCGTTGGTCACGAGGCTTGCCCGCGGGGTCGTTCCATGCGGCAGGAAGCGGCCCCCATCACGCTGGCGTTCGTCGCGAGCTGGTCAGGGAGCTCGGCGACATCACCGGCTCGGCGCCACGCGCGGCCTCCTCAGCACCTCGCCCGGCTTCGCTCCAGCCCCGTGATCCGGCGATCACTTCGTGGTCCCACCGCGAGCGCTGTGGCGCAACGCGCCGACCGCCGCGCGGCGGCGATCCGCGGCGGCGGCACACCAGCGCTGGGTGGGATCGACCTGACGTCGTCGTGCCCGCGCTGGCGTCGGGTGTCGTGACGGCTCGCTGCGAGCGGCCGCCCGTCCCGCCGCGAGCGCGCCGGGGCCGTCAGGAGCTCTCGAGCGCGGCCTTCACGGCCTCGGGATCGGCGCAGCCGACAATCCAGGCGTCGTAGTCGGTCCCCTGGAAGTCGATCCGCAGGCCACGCGGCGTGTCGTGATGCACGGCGGCAAAGAGCCGCTCACCCTGGGCATGGACGGTGGCGACCTCTGACCGGCCCGGGAGGCGCTCACCGACCTTGAGCCCGCGGTCGGCAGGGGCGTGCGCGTCCTCGAGGACCGCGATGGCTCGCACCGCGGCGCGCGGGGCCCGCAGGTCACCGTGCACCGCCTCGAGCTTCTCGAGGCGCGCCAACCGCAGGACGAGGGTGTCGCCATCGACCTGCAGCTCGGCCATCTCGTCCTCCTCGAACGATCTCAACAGTGAGAACAACCTAGCAGCGGGCGGTCGCTGCTCAGGGCTCGACGGCGACCTCGATCTTGACCGTCGGTGGGCTCTCCAGGCTGTTGTGCACCGTGCAGTGCGAGGCGACCGCCAAGAGCGCGGCGTGGCGATCGGGGGGCACACCGGCAGGCAGCTCGATCTCGATCGAGATCTCCCCGACGCGGGCCGGACGGGGCACGATCGTGTACCCCGCGCGCACGGCCAGGCCCTCCTCGGGCAGCTCATGGCGCGCGAGGTAGCGGCGGGCGTAGTAAGCGACGCAGCTGGCCAGCGAGGCGACGAAGAGCTCAGTGGGTGTCGCGGCGAGGTCGCCCCCGCCGTCTTGGACCGGCTGGTCGACCTCGATCAGATGCCCGCGGACCGTGATCGCAAAGCGATCAGCTTCACGATGGACAACGTTGAGGACGCGCTCCACCGCTAGCACCCGCTCGCTTCGGACCGCCCCCCGACCAAGCGGGGACCGAGGCATCGGCGGGAAGGCTCGGGGGCACCTCGGCGCTCGGACCAGGCGCCGCCAGGAGCCCGCGGCGGCGCGCCATGGGATGGGGTGGTGTTCTCTCGCACGTGCCCAGCCTGGGAGCTGGCGCGACCGGCCCGCTAGGGCCGAACGTCACCAGCCAGCCGGTCCGGTCGCCGGCGACCGCGGCGTCCCGTCAACGCGCGCGGATTAATACCCCTCGGGGTATTATGGCACCAGCACCCGGATGAGTGAAGCGGAGGACACGTGGCAACGGTCGCGATCGGCAAGGCGGATTTTCAATCGACGGTGGAGGCGGGCGGCATCGTGCTCGTCGACTTCTGGGCGGGCTGGTGCGGCCCGTGCCGGATGTTCGCTCCTGTGTTCGAAGCGGCGTCGGAAAAGCACGAGGACATCGTCTTCGCCAAGGTGGACACCGAGGCCGAGCAGGAGCTCGCCGGCGGCCTCGGGATCATGTCGATCCCGACGCTGATGGCGTTCCGGGACGGCGTCTTGCTCTACGCCCAGCCCGGCGCGCTCCCCTCGGCGTCACTCGAGGAGCTCATCGGCAAGGTGCGGGAGCTCGACATGGACTCGGTGCGCCGCCAGCTCGCCGAGCGCACTGCCGCCGCCTCCTCGTGATCCTCGGCGCGCCGCCGGGGGGCCGAACGCCCCGGCGGCGCGCCGACCAGGTCCAAAGCTCAGGCGAGCTTCATAAACATCTTCTGGACTTCCTCGAGGGAGTAACCGTCCGCGGCCGCCGCCTCGGGGTTCGCGACACAGTACGTCAGGCCGCTCGCCAGAACCTTGAAGCCGACCTGCTCGAGCGCCTTGGTCGCCGCCGAGACCTGGGTGACGACGTCACGACACTCGCGGCCGTCGTCGAGCATCCGCTCGATGGCCTTCACCTGACCCGCAACGCGGTGGAGCCGCCGCCGCACGTCATCAATGACCTCATCGGGAATTTCCATCTCCGCCTACCCCCAGCAGGTCGCACGGTCCCTCCGGCGAGCGTTGCCAGCACTCACCATGATACCCTCCACCGTATGTGTCGAGCGGTGACGTGTCGTCGGTGTGGTCAGAAGACGTGGGCGGGCTGCGGCGCCCACGTTGAACAGGTGCTCGCCGGGGTCCCGCGCTCCGAGCGCTGCCAGTGCAAGGCCGAGGCGCAGAGCGCCCGGGGGCTGTTCAGCCGCTTCGGGCGACGGGCCAAGGATGGCGGCGCCGGCGAGCGCTGAGGGTTCCCCGACCTTACCGTCGTGCCCAGCGCAGACACCCTCGCAGTGCGAGGCGGTCCGCCTGCGGCTGATCGTCGCCTTTGCGGCGATCACGGTGCTGCTCGTCGGACTGGGCGCCTGGGGCTTCAACAGCCATTCGTCCAGCGTCACCTCGGGCGAGGTCCACGCCGCCATCTCCCAAGCGCTCGTCTTGTTCATGCTCAGCCTCGTCGTCGCCCTGTCGGCGTCGGCGATCGCCTCGCATCGGTCCCCACCGAGCTCGAGTCCGGCGTCTTATTGAGCGTCCCGACCTGCCCGGTGCGGCGGATCGGGCTGGCGGGCGTGCTCCTCGCCCACTTGATCGCCGTCGCCGCGGCCGAGTTCGGCGTCGCCGACTGGGTCGCGGCTTCGTGCCCCCCTCCGATCCGCTCTTCCTACGCTCTAGCTGTTCAGCGAGCGAGGCAATCTCGCTGCGCGTACCGCTGCTCGTGCGCACCCGGCGTCGGCGATCGCCTCGGGCGTTGTGAGCGTCGCCTCCTTCGGTGCCGCCTGGCTGGCGGGGGTGGTCGGCTCGCTCGGCGCCGCCTCAAGATCGGCGCCCTGGGCACGATCGACGAGGTCAGCCGCTACGGCCTGCCGAGTGACGGCGTGGGGCGCGGCGGGATGTGCGTGCTCGAGCCACGATCGTTCATCACCTCGCGCCTCGGCGGCAGTCGGTCGGGCGACCCCTTGTTCGTCGCCTCGCCGCCGCGGGGTTACCTGGTCTTGGTCGTGGTGTGGTGCTACCTGGTGATGATGGCAGCGCTGATCGGCTTCGAGCGCCGCAAGCTGTAGAGCGAGGCGCCAGCGGGCGGGAAAGCCGGGGGCGCGCCACGCGCGCCCTTTGGAGCGAGAAGGGGACGATGGCGGCCCCGAGCAGGCCGTTCGTCTCTGGTCTCGAGCGCACGTCCAGCCGAATGCTTCCATGCATCGCCAGTGCACGGGAGTCACCATGAGAGCCGGGGTCGTTCGCCCCTTCGCTGCATCGCTCGTGAGCCAAGCCCCCGCCACACACCGGACCGAGGGAGCAGCGATGGACGCCCGGCTGATCCTCAGGTCGCGCTGAGCCGCACGATGTCGACCGCCCGCGCCGAGCGATCGCTGTGCCCGACCCTTCGCGCCGGTGCACATCGTGGCGGGCCGGGCCGCCCCGCAGTGCTGGTGTTGCGGGCACCGGCAACCGCAAGCGCTGGCGGACTGCAGCGCTGTGTTGTGGGTGGCGCGCCGTCGTGATCGTCCCGCTGTGGGGATGGGTGGCAACGGTCGTCGGCCTGGCAAGCCTGCTCGCCGCCGACATCACCGTGCATCACCGGCGCGACCTGGGCGGGAGAACCGCGGCGCTCATTGAGAGCGGCGTATGGATCGGCGTGTCGCTCCTGTTCGGCGTCATCCTCGCCGGGGTGTGGGGATGGGGCTCTGCCAGCCAGTACTTCTCGGGCTACCTCCTCGAGAAGTCACTCAGCGTCGACAACGTCGTCGCCTTCGCGGTGTTGCTCCAAGGATTTCGCGTCCCCTCGGCCTCCCAGCGCCTCGTGCTGTATTGGGGCGTCGTCGGCGCCCTGGTGGCCCGCGGCGGCTTCATCGCCGCCGGCGCAGCCTTCGTCCGCAACGTCGATTGGGCCTTCTACCCCTTCGGCGTCATCGTCGTGCTCGCCGGTCTTCGCCTCGCCCGCGGTGGCGAGATCGACGTCGAGAACGGATGGCTGATGCGCAGCCTCCGCCACCTCATCCCGGTGAGCAGCGCGCCGGCAAACGGCCGGTTCGTCGTGCGGGAGGGCAGGCGGCGCCTTGCGACGACACTGCTCGTGGCGCTCGTCACCATCGAGGCGACCGACCTCGTGTTCGCCGCCGACTCGATCCCGGCGATCTTCGGAGTCACGGCGACGGTGTACATCGTCTTCACGTCGAACGCGTTCGCCGTGCTCGGGCTCCGCTCGCTGTACTTCGTGCTCGCCGATGCTCTGGGGCGCGTCGGCGAGATCACCAAGGGTCTGGCAGTGCTGCTGGTGTTGATCGGCCTCAAGATGCTGCTGCGACCGGTGGTCGAGGTGCCGACGGTCGCGACCCTCGGCGGCATCGTGACGGTGCTGGCCGTGACGCTCGCGACCAGTGCCTTCCGGCGCCGGTGTGCCGCGACGAAGCGGACGACGTGATGAGCCAGCTCACCGCGCTCCACCTCGATTCGGTGCTCTCCTACGTCCTTGCCTTCGCCATGCCGCTCCTCGATGCGCTCTTGCCCATCGTGCCGAGCGAGACGGCGATCATCGCCCTTGGCGTGGCGACCGCCGGCAGCGCGGATCCGCGCATCGCCGTGATCGTGGCGCTCGCCGCGCTCGGCGCCTTCCTCGGCGACAACCTCTCCTACCTCCTCGGCCGGCACTACGCGCCCGCCGTCACGCGGCGCTTCTTCTCGAGCAAAAAGGGTCTGCACCGCCGCGAGTGGGCCGAGCACACCTTGGCACGCGTCGGAGGGCGGATGATCGTCGTCTGCCGCTTCATTCCCGGAGGCCGCACCGCCGTCACGCTCACCTGCGGGATCGTCGGCTACCGGCGGCGGAGCTTCGCCGCCGCCGTGGCGCTCGCCGCCGCGCTGTGGGCGAGCTACGCGTTCTTCGTCGGCCGGATCGGGGGCAAGGCCTTCGAGCACCGGCCCTGGGTCGGCTTCCTCCTCGCACTCGCGATCGCGCTCGGCGTGAGCGTCGTGATCGACGTGGGCCGGCGGCTACACCGCCATCTGCGGAGCGCCGAGCGTCGCGGGCCCCGGGCACGCGTTCGCTAGGCGGGGGCAGGGGGCGGCGGCGCCCCGCCGGTGGGGTCGCTTCCCCCGAGGTCGAGGCGGAAAGGAGGGTACTCATCGCGCATGAGCGCCGCGTAGGCAAGCACACGCAAGCACCAGCGGTTCATGCCCATCACGAAGTCGAAGATGCTCGTCGGGTAGCGACCCTTCACCGCCAGGATCACGCCGGCGATGAGGACGAGGATCCCGATCAGCCCGTAGCTGCCGACCGCCCGGACCGTGCCATTTCCCTCGAGCCCCCATCCCCCGGCGAAGACCGCCACCACGAGGTAGTGCGGCAGGGCGAGCAGCCACCACTTCACGAGCACGAGGCCCCGGGAGAGGTGCTCGGGATACTCGACCGACAAATCGGCGGGATAGGCCGCGTCGGGGGCCAGCGAGAAGGGTGGGTAGCGATCGGTCGCGAAGCCACCGATCGCGTAGAACGCGACCCGCCAGCTCCAGCGCATCACGCCAACGTTGAAGTCGAAGATCGCCGGTGGGTAACGACCGGTGAACAAGACGGCGATCCCCGCCACGAGCGTGAGGACGCTCGAGGCGACCCACAGCAGCGAGAGGACGACGACGTGGGGAACGACGAGCAACCACTTGATGAGCCACAGCCACCGGCTCACGTTGGCGTCGATCCGCCCTTCGACGCGCACCGGATAGGGGCACGCCAAACCGGCGCGCTCGCCGGGCTCAGCTGGGCCCGGCGGCGCTTCGACGCTCGTGAGCGGCCGGTTGAGGCCGAAGAGCAACAAGAGGACCGACCCGCCGAGGACGAGGAACCCGAGGCCCACCGCGGCCCAGCCGATCGGTAGGAGCACCCCGGTCTTCACACCCGCCGCAACGGCGACCAAGACACCGGGGCGCCCGTCCGCGTTCATGACGACGGCCGCCCAGCGGCCCTGCTCGCTCGGCCAGGTCACACTCTGGTCCCCGCGGCCTTGCGCCGAAGCCACCCAGAAGGTCTCCGACGCCGGCGGGAGCGGGGCCCGCGTGCCGCCGATTGGTTCGGTTCGCGTGCTGAAGGGCCCGTAGTTGAGGCTCGTCACGTGCGTGCGGGCGACCCCCGCGAGGAAGCGATCCACAGCGCCACGGGGCGCAATGCCCACGAAGATGGCGCGGGTCCCGAGCGCGTGGGCCCGGATGCGCACCGTACCGAGCGGATGCAGGGGGACCCAGTCGTTCTCCGCTGAGCGAGCGCCGAGGTCGACCTGACCCGTGAGCGCGTAGCCGGACGTGCGCAGCGCCTGGCTCGGGGTCATGTAGTAGCCGGCGGCATTGCGCTGGGTCGTGTGCGCCCAGACCATCGTGCCACCGGCGGCAAGCAACGCCGCGGCCACCAGGACGGCGAGCGATCCGAGGACGATGGCGACAATCCTTCCTGGTCGCATCGGCACCCCTCTCCAACACGACAACGGGCGACACGGCGCCGTCCTGCTCTCCATCCAAGTCCTGTCATATGCCGTGTGATAGAGGCGAATGGCAGCAATGTCGCGGTCGGCGCGATCCCGCTCGCCCCACGGCGTCGCCGCCGCCTCGGCGACGAGCGCGGCGGGTCAGCGGCGCTTGGTCGCCCGGGCGATGGCGCCGATGGCCGGGGCGAGGACGAGCCACAGTCCGATGGTGGCCACCATCGCGCTCAGGTAGCCGAAGGCATGGACGCCGACGTCTCGGCTGACGATGCCGGCGAACAGCATCAAGATCCAGGCGCTCAAGAAGAACGCCGGACCGGCGGCAAGGAGTCCGAAGAAGCTGCCCATGACGACCTCCCGCGAGCCGGCGCCGCGTGCGGCGGCGCCGTCGCGGCGACGGCCCACGGCCATGCTAGACACGACCGGCGGCCCCAACCGCCGATGTTGCAGGAAATTCCGGCGCGGCGGCTCGCGGGCGCTGGGAGCAGTTCAGTCCGCTTGCGCCAGGCGGGCAGGAAAGCCACCCCGACTGATTGGGCCCCAGTCCTCGATCGATAGCGCGAGGAGGACCTTTCCCTGTGCGACCATCGCCGCCCGGTACTCCTCCCAGTCCGGGTGCTCGCCGCTGATGGCGCGGTAGTAGCGAACCAGCGCCTCGATCGCCTCGGGCCCCTCGACCACCTCGATCCGCCCGTCGACTTGGACCCATTCTCCGCCGAAGTCGTCGGACAGCACGCAGATCGACGCGGCCGGGTTGCGCTTCGCGTTGCGGGCCTTGGCGCGCTCGGGATAGGTGGAGACCACGATCGTCTGGCCGTCGAGGCCCATCGTGACCGGCGAGAGCTGCGGCCGACCGTCCCGCCGCGTGGTGACGAGGATCCCGTGGTGGCGCGGGGCGACGAACGCGAGCAGCTCGTCGCGCCCGACGCGACGATTCCGGGCAACTGGGCGAGCCATGGTCCCGAGACTAGCGAAGCGGTCGCTTCCCGGGCCCCCGCCCTTTGCTACCGTGCGGCGCGGACGCCAGGCTCGGCTCATAGGCTGCGTATGCCCACGACGGCGAGGAGCAGCACGATGGAACCAGCACCGCGGTGGGTGGCACGTCGCGTAGAGCGCGTCACGACGCGCCAGCGGCTTGGCCCGGACGCCCAGGTCGACGACAAGGCATTGATCATCGTGCCCGATGCACCCTGGCAGACCGACCCGTTCCTCGCGCTCTCTGAGGACTGGTTCTCAACACCCGGATTCGACTGGCACCCGCACCGCGGCATCGAAACGGTCACCACCGTGCTCGACGGTGTCCTCGAACATGGCGACAACCTTGGCAACGCGGGCGCCCTCCAAGGCGGCGATGTGCAGTGGATGACCGCTGGCCGCGGCATCATCCACCGCGAGCTGGCCCATCGTGATGAGTACGCGCACACCCTCCAGCTGTGGGTCAATCTGCCCGCGGCACGCAAGCTGACCGAGACCCGCTACCAAGACCTTCTCGCCGGGCGGCGCCCGGTCATCCGCCGCGCCGGCGTCGTGATCGACGTCATCTCCGGGTCGCTCGAAGGCGTCCGCGGCCCCGCCGTGAACGAGGTCGCACTCCAGGGCGTGTTGGCGAGCCTCGAGCCCGGGGCGAGCTTGGACTATCTGCTCCCGGCCTCCCACCGCGCCTTTGCCCACGTGTGTACCGGAAGCGCTCGCGTCGGCGACCGGCCGCTCGTGCACGGCCAGACCGCCTGGTCCGATCCCGTTCCGGGCAACCAGAGCACCCTTTCGATCTCGGTGGGCGACGGGGACCAGCCGGCAAGGCTCTTGATCTTCAGCGGGGTGCCGATCGGCGAGCCGGTGGTCTTCGGTGGCCCCTTCGTCATGAACCGACCCGAAGAGATCGCCCAGGCGTTCAAGGATTTCCGCTCGGGGAAGTTCGGCCAGATCCCGCGAATGACCCGAGTTGCCGGCGGCTGAGTGCAAGATGGCCGCCGCAGGCTGATTCCGAGGCCGAGCCGAGCGCCCTCAGCTCACCCGCCAGCTCAGATAGTTGGCCCAGGACTGAAAGTGCCAGGCCGCCAGCGAGCGGGCTCCGGCGCGAAATCCCTCCACGCGCGCCCGCAGCTCGCCGCTCGAAGAGACATACGAGTGCACCATCTCCGGAGTGACGACGACTTGGGTGTCGTCCTGGTTCCCCACGTCTCGGGCGTCAAAGAGCTCCCAGCGGTGCGCGGCGTAGTTGTAGAGGTACACCTTCTCGAGGACCGATGCCTTGGAGAACTGCCCGACGTAGGTCATCGCGATCTCGTGCACCGCGGACGGCGATGAGGCGATCTTGCCGGTCGCGTACCAATCCGTCACCCCGCCCCCCGCCGCCGCGACATAGACGGAGCGTACGTCATAGGTCTTCGCGTCCTCGGACCACAGACTCGCCGGCCCACCTGAGTCCGGTGTTCCGACCAGCACCGTGGTGCTCCTTGGAAACAGCGTCTCGGTGCCCCGCGTCACCGTGGCGCCCGACTGCGCCCGAGCCCTTCTCGGCGCTGCCGGGCTGACGGAAGCGCCGTGCGGGCCAAGCGTCGCTCGATGGGCCGCCGGAACTCCATGAGTGGCGAGGGTCGTGGACGGCGCCACGGCGAGCGGCATCGCCACCACGACCCCGACGATGAGCGGGTAGCCGCCGGTGCGCCAGCCCGCCCGGCCTCGCCGTCGCGCCGCGGGGTGAAACCGGCGCGACCCAATCCCAGCGCCCCCTCCTCGCTTCACACGAGAGGTCATCACCCTTGCTCCTTGCGGCTGGTGCCGACACCGCGTTGACGCCGTCGGGACCGATGGTCGACATGGGATCGACCGTACGCCCAGCCGACGCTCGGCCCCGCCTTCGGCCGACGATCAAGCTAAGCCGGCCAGCCGCTGGCCGACAGAGGCTTAGGTCACAATCGCGCCACGTTCGGGCGCGTGCCGGCGGCGCGGCAACTCGTCTGGCGCGACGGCGCGGTGGGCGCGAGCGCCGCCCGCAGAAGTGGCCACGTCGCCCGCCCCACGGTCAGGCCTCGCCGTACGGTGATGCACGCGCAATGGATCGCCGGCGCGCCGAGAAGAGGCGCCGCAGCCTCAGGCGACGCCTGGCCGCTGCAGGATCAAGCCGAAGACCGTCGGTTCGAGCGCGTCGGCGAGCCAGAAGGCGAGCGGACGGAGCAGCGAGACCACCACGACGACCAAGGAGGAGAACAGGTAGCCCGCCACGACGTCGCCTGGGTAGTGCGCGCCGACGTAGACACGGGCGAAGCACAAGAAGAGGCCGAGCACGATGTTAACGACCGCCAGCACCCAGATCGCCGCCGACTTGGCCGAACCCCTTCCCCACGATCCGGCGAGGTGCCGGGCGGTCCCTCGCCGCCACGCGGCGGTGCCCACCACGAGGAGGAGCGAAGCCGTCAAGCCGCCGGCAACGACCGAGTGGTCGGACGGGAACGAGTAGTCGTTGGCCTTGGCGACGAGCACGAGGACGTGGGGATGCGTCGCGTACGGCCGCAGCTCCTCGGCGCCGTGAGCGATGAGCTGGTTCAAGCCGAGGGCCACGATGGTGCCAATACCTCCGAGCACGAGCAGTGCCGCTGCCCGCGGTGCTCGGCGCCACCATGCGAGCGCGTAGGCCACGACGAAGACCGCAGCTAAGAGCACCGGCCCGAGCCACAGCGCATAGGCGTGCATGAAGCTGTGGGCCCAGGCGGTCTGGCGAGAGAAATGGTTGAGATCGAGGTAGATCGAGGTGTTGAGGCCCCTGGGCGGCAGCACGCGGACGCCACTTGGGGCAGGGACCGGCTTGGGCGAGAGGGAGATCTGGGCGGCAGCGAGTGCGTTCAACGAAGGGCTTCCCGGTGAATGGCCGATGACCGGAGCATGAACAGCGATCATCGTGAAGCTAGCACGGACATCTCGGCGGGCGACGCTTACCAGGAGCCCCCCGGCTTACCAGTTCGCTGCGGCGGCCACGCCTGCCGCGCACTCACCCCCCACGAGCGGCCAGCCGGTCCTCGCTGTGCCGGCCACGATGAGCGTCTCGCCTAGCGAGCGGCATGCCAACTCGCTGGCGTCGCCCCACGCCCGGTCCCGGCGAGCAGATCAGGCGGCGGCGAGCCCCAGCGCGCGGAGCGCCTGGGCGTCACCCGCCGCGATCGCTCCGCTCGTGTCGATGACCGCTGCCTCGGGCCACGGCGCCGCGCCGGCCGCCATCGCGGCGGCGATCGCCACATCGGCATCGGACGCGTCGTGTGGGAGGCGCTGGTGGAGGCGCTCGGCGGCGATCGCGGCGGGTGCAACGCAGCGCAGCTGGCTCAGCTCGGCGGCGGCGGCCTCGGCGGTCGCCTCCGCCTCGGCGCGCCATCCCGCGGCCGTCCACGAGGCGTCAAGGATCACGCTCTCGCCGTGCTCGAGTCGCCGACGGGCCAACGCAAGGAGCTCTCGGTAGGTGGCGGCGGTCACCTGCGGCTCGTAGATCCCCTCGCCGAAGCGTGCGGCCATCGGGCTCGAGGGCAACACGCCCACGAGCTGCTTGCGGACGACGTCTGAGGAAAGGACCACCCAGCCGGTGTGCTCGCCCAGCCGGCGGGCGAGCGTCGACTTCCCCGTCCCGGGAAGCCCGCCCACGAGCACGAGGCGAACCCTCCCCGCCTCGAGATGCCGCCGCGCGAGGTCGAGCAGCTCGACCGCCTCGCGCCTTGCGTCGCCGTCGCCCTGACTGGCGCGGATGCAGGCGACCTTGGCCCGCACGCCGGCACGGTACGCGACGTAGTGGTCGGCGAGCGAGGCGGGGTACTCGGTACCGCTGTGGCGGCGATACGCGGAAAGGAACGATGCGGCGAGCGCCGCGGCACCGCGGTGCTCGAGGTCCATGGCTAAGAAGGCCACGTCATCCAAGACGTCGACGGCGCGCAGCCGGTCGTCGAACTCGAGGCAGTCGAGGACCCGCGGGCCGTCCTCGAGGAGGTAGATGTCGTCGGCGAGCAGGTCGCCATGACCGTCCACCGCCATTCCGGCCGCGGCGCGCTCGGCGAACAGCGGGCCGCGGCCCGCGAGGTAGCGGTGCGCAAGCCCGTCGACGCGCGCGAGCGCCACCGGGTCGAGTCGCGCGCTCGGCTCGGAGAGCACGGCGAGGTTGTCCTCCCAGTTGCGCGCCACGGCCTGCGGCGAGGCCGCCGCGTCGATCGCCGGGGAGCGATCGGCCCGGGCGTGGAACGCTGCGAGGTAGGCCGCCAGGTCCTCGAGGGGTCGGCGCAGGTCCACCCCCGCGGCGAGCAGGTGGGCGAGGCTGCGGTCCTCGGGCATGCGGGCCATGACGACGAGATGGTCGATGACCGCCCCCTCCGGCCCGCTGATCGCGGCGACGCCGAGGTAGACGTCGGGGGCGAGACGGCGATTGAGCGCCACCTCGCGTGCACACGCTGCGGCGCGGTCCGACACGGTGCGCCAGTCGACAAAGGGCAGGACGATCGGCTTTTTGAGTTTGACGGCGCGGTCCCCGAAGGCGAAGACGATCGACGCGTGGGTCTCATGGACTTGCGGCCGCGCCGCTGCGAGGAGCGCGGGATCGGCGGGGAGGCGGGCGCCGTCGGACACCCCTTCATGTTCGCTCGCCGCGACGGCGCGCGCGCCCAGCAGTCGCATACTCATTGCAGGTCGTCCGGGAGATGGCGCCGTGGGCATCGCCTTGGTCACGGATCTGTACGAACTGAACATGGCGGCCAGCTACCTGCGTCGCCACATGGTGGGACCGGCCACCTTCAGCCTGTTCGTGCGCAAGCTGCCGCCCGGCCGCGGCTTCCTCGTCGCCGCCGGCCTGGAGGACTGCATCAGCCATCTGGCCTCCCTGCGCTTCGAGGACGCCGATCTCGCCTGGCTGCGCGGGGCCGGATTTGACGACGACGCTCTCGAGGGCTTCCGCGAGCTGCGTTTCACCGGGGAGCTCTGGGCGGTCCCCGAGGGCCGCGTCGTGCTCGCGAACGAGCCCATCCTCGAGGTCACGGCGCCGATCGCGGAAGCCCAGCTCGTCGAGTCGGCGCTGGTCAACCACGTCACCTTCCAGAGCGCCGTGGCGACCAAGGCGGCGCGCTGCCGTCTCGCGGCGCCGGGCATCGCGCTCGTCGACTTCGCGCTGCGCCGCACGCACGGCATCGAGGCGGCGATGGCCGTCGCGCGCCTCTCGGCGATCGCCGGCTTCGTGGCGACGAGCAATGTGGAAGCCGCCCGCCGCTTCGGCCTGCAGGCGGCGGGAACGATGGCCCACTCCTACGTCGAGGCCTTCGCGGACGAGGTCGAGGCGTTCCGGGCCTTTGCTCAGCAATTTCCCGACCGGACCACGTTCCTCGTCGACACCTACGACACCTTGACAGGCGTGCGGGCAGCAATCGCGGTCATCGGCGAGCTCGGCTTGGGCTCCGGGCTCGGGATCCGACTCGACAGCGGTGACCTCGTCGGGCTGTCGCGGGCCGCCCGGCGCCTGCTCGACGACGCCGGGCTCGGCGATGTGGCGATCTTTGTGAGCGGTGGCCTCGACGAGCACGACCTCGCCCGCTTCGCGGCCGAGGCCGCACCGATCGACGCCGCCGGCATCGGCACCCAGCTCGGGGTGTCCGGGGATGCCCCCTCGCTCGACAGCGCCTACAAGCTCGTCGCCTACGGCGATCGACCCGTCATGAAGCTGTCGGAGAACAAGGCGACCCTGCCGGGAGCAAAGCAGGTGTGGCGGGCCGGCTCGATGGCCACCGACGTGCTGGCGCTGCGGGGCGAGGCGGGCCCGGTCGGCCACGAGCCGCTGCTCGTCCCGGTGATGCAGGGCGGCGAACGCATCGGCGCCCCCGAGCCCATCGACGCGATCGCGGCGCGCCTCGCCTCGGACCTCGCCGCGCTGCCGCCGGCAGCCTGCGACCTCCTCGAACCCGCCGTGCCCACCGTCACGGTGAGCGACGAGCTGGCAGCGCTCGCCCGAAAGATCCGCAGCCGCCACCGTCCTTCGAAGTGAGATGGGGTCGCCTCGGCTAGCCCGAGCGCGAGGCGCCCGGGCACCCGATCTGCGGCGGAAGCGACCCGGCACGCGCCGGGCCAGGTGGCCCAGTCGCCCGCCGGACGCTGCGCCCTTTGTCCTTTGTCCGCCGAGTTCGGGACCTTGGACCCTGGCAATCGCCCGGCAATCGCCGGAAGGTGGCCTTTCTGGAGGAGGTCGTCATGATCTTTGCTGATCGTGTCGACGCAGGGCGCCGACTCGCGGCGAGGCTGGGCCACCTGCAGCGCGCGTCTACCGTCGTGCTCGGCCTCCCCCGGGGCGGCGTGCCCGTCGCATATGAGATTGCCCGGTCGCTCGCCGCCCCCCTCGATGTGATCCTCGTGCGCAAGCTCGGTGTCCCCTTCCAGCCCGAGCTCGGGATGGGCGCCGTCGGAGAGGACGGGGTGCTCGTGGTCAACGACGAGGTGGTGCGCGCCGCTGGCATCTCCGCCGAAGAGCTGGCCGCCGTCGAAGCGCGCGAGCGCGCCGAGCTCCAGCGCCGGGCGCGGCTGCTTCGTGCCGACCGGCCGCGCGTGCCGCTGTCGAGGCGCACCGCGGTGATCGTCGACGACGGCGTGGCGACCGGTTCCACGGCGATCGCCGCCTGCAAAGTGGCCCGTGCCCAAGGTGCCGAGCGCGTCGTGCTCGCCGTTCCCGTCGCGCCAGAGGGGTGGGAACAGCGACTTGGCGCCGAGGCCGACGAGCTCGTCTGCCTGGTGATGCCGCGGCACTTCGCCGCGATCGGCCAGTTCTACGCCGACTTCTCACAGACCACCGACGCCGAGGTCGTCGCCTGCCTCGAGGCCGCCGCGCAGGGCCGAGCGCTACCCGCCGCCCACGGGGCGGCCGGTGACGATCCCCCCTGGAGCGACCAACAAGTCGACGTCTCGGCGGGCAACGTCCACCTCGGTGGCCGGCTCGTCGTCCCTGAGCGCCCGCTCGGGGTGGTTGCCTTTGCCCATGGGAGCGGCAGCAGCCGACACAGCCCGCGGAATCGCTTCGTGGCCGAGGTGCTCAATGCCTCGGGCCTTGCGACACTGCTCTTCGACCTGCTCACCCCCGACGAAGAGCTCGACCGTGCCAACGTCTTCGACGTCGCGCTGCTCGCCGGGCGGCTCATCGCGGCAAGCACCTGGCTGCGCCGACAAGAGGCATGCGCCGGGCTTCCGCTCGGCTACTTCGGCGCGAGCACGGGAGCGGCCGCCGCGCTGTGGGCCGCGAGCGAGCCCGACAGCGAGGTGGCCGCCGTCGCCTGTCGTGGCGGCCGCCCCGATCTCGCCGGCCCACGGCTTGGGCAGGTGAGGGTTCCCACGCTGCTCATCGTCGGCGGCGAGGACGACCTCGTGCTCGAGCTCAACGAGCGGGCACGCGAGCGCCTCGCAAGTGAGAGCCGCCTCGTCGTGGTGCCCGGAGCAACCCATCTGTTCGAGGAGCCGGGGACGCTGCAGCTGGCGGCCGTGGCGGCGCGGGACTGGTTCACGTCCCATCTCGCGCCGCACGCGGTCCGTTGAGCGATGGCGCGCCGTGCGAGCAGCGACACGCCGGCCGACCGCTTGGCCCGGCGTGTCCGAGGCGGACGCCGGTGCGCCATGCGAGCAGCCTTGTCCGCCCCGTTCTGTCCCAGACCAGCGAGACCAGGAGGCAGGCCATGCAAGCAAGTGTCGGTGACGCGATCGTCATTCGGGGCCACCATGTCGGCGAGAGCGAGCGCCACGCGGTGATCTTGGAGGTGCACGGAACAGACGGCGGACCGCCCTACGTCGTGCGCTGGGACGACGGGACCGAGGGGCTCTTCTTCCCGGCCTCGGACGCGACCGTGGTGCACGCGGCGAGCGGGGGCGCTGCTGCGCGCTGACGCCCCGGGGCCACGGCGCGAGCCGAACCGCAGCAGGTCACGGCCGCCTCGCGGCCATCGGGCGCTCGCCCACACGGCCGACGTGCGCCTCGAGGCCTGGGGAGCCGACGTCGCGGCGTGCTGCGAGGAGGCCCTGGGCGCGCTCATCGCCACCTTCGTCGACGCGCCGCCGGACAAGGCCGTGGAGGTGCGGCGGACACAGATCCCCGCGGGCCCCGAGGAGTCGCAACTGCTCGCCGCCCTCGAGGAGCTGATCTTCGTCAGCGACACGTCCGAGCGCGTGCCAGTGCGCGCCCGAGTGCGGCACGCTCCGGGCGGTCGCCTGGCGCTCGCCTTCGAGCTCGCGGAACGGTCCGAGGTCCACGGCACCGGCGCCGTCCCAAAGGCCATCTCGCGCTCGGGGCTGTACGTCGCGGCGCGGGCGGGGCGCGTCTTCGCCCGGTTCCTTGTCGACCTGTGAGGGTGCGCCCGCTCGAGCGGGCCCTCACCCCTTGACGACCCCGACCGGGACGAGCCGGGCGACGCGGCGGGCGAGTCCGGCGCGCTCGACACAGGAGACGACGGCGTCGATGTCCTTGTAGGAGGTCGGCGCCTCTTCGGCGAGGCCCCGGTTCGAGCTCGCCCGCACGGCGACCCCGGCGGCCACGAGCTCGCGGCGCAGCGCGGCACCCGAGACCTGGTGCCGCGCCGCCGTGCGGCTCATCGCCCGGCCGGCCCCGTGGCAGGTCGAGGCGAACGCCCCGGCACCCGGCTCGCCCACCAGCACGTAGGAGGCCGTGCCCATCGAGCCGGGCACGAGCACGGGTTGGCCCGCCTCGGCGAGGTCGGCAGGGACGTCTCGGTGGCCAGGCGGCAGCGCCCGGGTGGCTCCCTTGCGGTGCACGCACAGCAGACGAGCCCGGCCATCGACCACGTGCGTCTCGAGCTTGGCGAGGTTGTGAGAGACGTCGTAGAGCAGCTCGAGACGTCCGCTCGCTCCAAGGACGCGGGAGAACGCGCGGCGGGCCACGACCGACAGCAGCTGGCGGTTCGCTCGCCCGTAGTTCGCCGCGGCCGCCATGGCGGCGAGATACGCGCGGCCCTCTGGAGATCGGACCGGGACGCAGGCCAGCTGGCGGTCTGGCACGCTCAGGCCATAGCGCCGCATGGCCGCCTCTATCCCTGCGACGGAATCGGTGCAGACCTGGTGGCCAAGCCCTCGCGACCCCGAGTGGATCATCACGCAGACCTGGCCGACCCGCAGACCAAAGCATGCCGCCACCGCCGCGTCGAGGACCTCCTCGACCACCTGCACCTCGAGGAAATGGTTCCCCGACCCGAGGCTGCCGACCTGGTGCAGACCACGCGCCAACGCTCGCTCGCTGACGGCGTCGGCGTCGGCCCCCTCGAGCAGGCCGCCGTCCTCGCAACGCTCGAGGTCGCGCTCGTCCCCATAGCCGCGCTCGACCGCGGCGCGCGCCCCGCCTTGGAGGACGCGGCGCAGCTCCGGCTCGCCGAGCTCCCAGACGCCGCCTCGGCCCATGCCCCTCGGCACGAGTTCCTCGAGCGCGTCCATCACCATCTCGAGGCGGAAGGCGAGCTCCCCGCGATCGATCGGCGCGATCAGCAACCGGACACCGCAGGAGATGTCGAACCCGACGCCGCCCGGAGAGACGACACCGTCGTTGTCCACCTCGGTCGCCGCGACGCCACCGATGGGAAAGCCGTAGCCCCAGTGCAGGTCGGGCATCGCGTAGGACGCCTCGACGATGCCCGGCAGGGTCGCGACGTTGGCCACCTGTTGCAGGGACTGATCGGCCGCCGCCTCAGGAAGCAGGTCGCGCGACGCGAACACGACGCCGGGCACCTTCATGTCGCCGGCTCGATCGATTCGCCAACGCCAGGGCGTCTCCTCGACCAGCCGCAGGGCCGGCCGTGCCGCCGAGGCATCCGGACGGGAGCGCCCGCCACGCACGACCGCGGCCACCTCGTCCTCCTCGCCGACGCGCCATCCCCGCGCGTTGGACCGCGCCCGAGCGCGGCCCCGAGGTGTCGGCGCGCCCCGGGGCCGCCTCGTTGTGATCCGCGAGCCCGAGCGCCGGGGGACGCCGGGCTCCGTCGACCGCTCAGGACTTGGAGATCGCGATCTTCTTCACCGGCTCGGGTGCCGGAGCGGGGATGCGGATCTCGAGGATGCCGTCCTTGTAGGTCGCCACGATGTCGGACTCGGCGACGCCTTCGGGAAGCTGAAGGGCTCGCGCGAACGAGCCGTAGTGCAGCTCCCGGTGGACGTAGCCCTTCTCCTCTTTGCGCTCCTCCTCACGGCGCTCCGCCTCGATGTGCAGCACCCCGTCGGACACCGTGAGGGTCACGTCCTTGTCCGGGTCGATGCCGGGAAGCTCGGCCCGCACGACGAGCGCGCCGTCCTCGCGGTACTCGTCGACGCGGATCACGTCTTCGGGCAGCAAGTGTTTCCCGAACAGCGCTGTCCCCCGGAACGGCAGCATCCGGGTCCAGTCCTCGAAGAGGCGGTCGAAGCGGTCGAACACGTCGGGCGCCTCGAGGGCCCTCGACTCACGCTTGATCAATCCCGCCATCATTTCACCTCCATCTCGCCACGGCATCATCGTCGTCCTTCTCCGCATTTCCGGGTAGGGGCATTGGTCCCGACCGGAACGGCGCGCCAGCGCCCCCCTCTCGCGCCACCAGGGACCGATCGACGAGAAGTCGCATCCCGCGCGCCAACTGCTCATTCACGCTGATCGCGCCAGCGGTTGCGCAGTGCCGGCGCGACGAGCGGGGCTACGGCTCGGCCTGGATGGGCAGCAGCTTCGGGTCGACCTCGTACGCGAGCGGCTCTCCGGCGAGATAGCGGCGGAGCTCGCCGACCACAAGGTCGCCGAGCCGGAGGCACTCGGGACCGAGCGAGCCGGCGATGTGCGGGGTGAGGACGACGTTGTCCAGATCGAGCAGCGCATGGCCCGCTGGGAGCGGCTCGGGGTCGGTGACGTCGAGGACGGCGTCGAGGTCCGGGCGCTCGGCCAGCACGTCGGCGAGCTCGTCGTGGCGGACCAGGCCGCCACGGGCGGTGTTGATGAAGGTGGCCCCCTGCGGCATCAACGCGAGCAGGTCCCGCCCGACCATGGCGCGCGTGCGCTCATACAGCGGCACGTGCAAGGACACGACCGAGCTCTTCGAGAAGAGCTCCTCCAGGCCCACGAGGCGCACGTCGAGCGCTCGCGCCTCGGCCTCGCTGCAGTAGGGGTCGTAGGCGAGCACGGTCAGGTCGAATGACCGGAGCCGCTCGCGTACGAGCCGACCGATTGCCCCGAGCCCGGCCAGGCCGACGGTCGCGTGGTACGCACCAGGCACGGCCTGGCGGTCGGGATCCCCAGGATCGGCGATCGCCCGTCGCGCGAAGCGCCAGCCGTGCTTGAGGGAGAACAGTACGGCCGCGAGGGTGTACTCGGCGACGGGGACCGCATTGGCCGCCGCCGCGCTCGAGAGCTTGATGCCGCGCTCGAACAGCGCATCGGTGGCAAAGCCGCGCACCGCGCCGGCCCCGTACAGGACGAGCCGCAACTTCGGCGCGTGGTCGAGGAGCTCGGCGTCAAGCAGCGGGGCGCCCCAGCCCGACAACAGCACCTCGACGTCGCGCAGGATGCCCGGTTGTTCTCTGACGCGCTCGGCCGTCTCGCTTGGCCCGACAACCTCGACCAACTCAGCGATCGCCGCGCGCTGGGCGGGGCCGTAGATGCGCTCGTAGGCATCCGGCCGCAAGACGAAGCGGGCCCGGAGGCGCTCGCCGCTCATTGGGCATCCGTCGCGGCCTGGGGACCGGGCGACCCCGGGCTCGCGGGGACGGCGAAACGCCGCCGGCGGGCCCCGTCCAGCCCGGCTAGATCGCTCGCCCCGCAGCGCGTGGTGGCGCCGATGCGCTCGCAGGGGGTCGGGAGGATCATCGGTGGCCTCCTACACGTACAAGGTCGCGCCGTCCGGCCCGACCGGCAGGGTGCGCTCCCAGTGGATGTAGCCGTCATGTTGCAGCGCGTCCTCGTCGATCTCGACCCCCCAGCCGGGCCGGTCGGGGCGGAGCTCGAGGTAGCCGCCCGCCGGGACGTACGGGTCGAGGCACCAGGGCGCCTCGTCGATCTTGTGCTCGAGGATCTTGAAGTTCGCCTGCGCCGCCGCGAAGTGCAGGTTCACGGCGGTCGCCAGCGGTCCCATCGGGTTGTGCGGCGCGACCGTGACGAAGTGCGCCTCGGCGATAGTTGCGATCTTGCGCATCTCGAGGAGGCCTCCCACCACACAGATGTCGGGCTGGATGATGTCGGCACCTTGCGCGCCGAGGAGCGAGAGGAACTCAAAGCGGGAGTAGAGCGACTCGCCGGTGGCGAGCGGGGCCTTGAGGCCGGCCCGCAGGGCGCTCCACGCTGGCAGGTGCTCGGGACGCAGCGGCTCCTCGAAGAAGAGCGGATCGTAGGGTGCGAGCGCGTTGCCGAGCTGGATTGCCTGGTAGGGCTCGAAGATCCGGGCGTGAGCGTCAAAGGCGAATTCGAACGCCGGCGGGCTGATCTCGCGGACTGCTGCGAAGTACTCACCCGCCTGGCGGCACAGCTCTCCCCAGCGCGTGCGGGACAGATCACTGCGATACGGGCTGAGCTTGAACGCGTCGTAGCCGTAGCGCTCGTTCAGCTCCATCGTGCGCTCCAGGCACTCACCGGGGTCCGGAGCGCTGTAGATCCCGCAGTAGACGCGCACGCGGTCTCGTACGTTCCCGCCGAGCAGCATATAGACCGGCAGGCCCGCGGCCTTCCCCGAGATGTCCCACAGCGCGTGGTCGATGCCGGAGATCGCGGCGAGGCCGATCGCGCCCGGAGGAAAGCGCGAGGACTGCAGCAGCCTCCGGATCAGGTACTCGACGCGGCGTGGGTCGACCCCCCGGATCTGCTCGAAGAGATACTCGAGCACGGGCACGAGGGCCCGGTCCGGCCCGTGGTTATAGGTCTCCCCCCAGCCCGAGATTCCTTCGTCTGTCTCGATCTTGACGAGAAGCCGTGGCCGCACGCCGACCCTGGTCATGTAGGTCTTCAGGGCGACGATCTTCATCGGTTTCTCCTCGAGCTCGCGACGGCACACGGCAGATCCCGGCCAACATTGCCTGCTCTTCGCGACCGACGCCAACCGCGGTGGGCGCCGTTGCTGCCAGCGCGCCGGCGATGTCACGACACGAGCACGGCGCGCGCTGCGACGCGCACCGCGGCGGCGACGCGCTCGAGCGCAGCCGCCACTGCTGCCAGTACAAGACGACGTCGATCGCCCCGCCCGGGTCGAGGTCGACCGTCCCCTCGATACCGCTCAGTTGGAGGTCGGGGAGCATGCCCCAGCCCAGCCCGAGGCCAACGGCGACGCGGAAAGCGTCCGAGCCGGGCACGTAGTGGCGCGGCGGGCGCAGCCGTCGCCGGGTGCGACGACGCAGGTAGGCGTCTTGCAGACGATCTTCTCGGTCAAAGACCACGACCGGCGCACGACCAAGGGTCGCGGGCGTGACGCCGTCGGCGAACCACTGCGCGGCGAATCGGCTCGCCGCTCGTGGTCGATAGCGCATCTTGCCGAGGCGCTCGACGCTACAGCCAGGAACGGCTTCGGCGAACGCCGTGACGGCGGCCATCACCTCTCCTCGGCGCAGCAGCTCGGCGGTGAGCGCTTCGTCTTCTCGCCGGACGTCGAAGACCAGCCCCTCGTCGACCTCCGCGAGTGCCGGCAGGAGCCAGGTCGCCAGGCTGTCCGCATTCGCGGCCAAGGGAATCACCTGGGCGCTGGGGCCGCCGTTGCCCTCGAGCTCGCGCACCGCCTCGCCCGTGACCACCTCGATCTGGCGGGCGGCGCGCAGCAGCACCTCGCCCGACGGAGTCGCCCGGACCGGTTTGGAGCCGACGAGCAGCACCCGACCTGCCGAGCGCTCGAGCGCCTTGATCCGCTGGCTCACTGCCAACGGCGTGAGATGCAGCTCGTGAGCGGCCGCCTCGAAGGTGCCCTCAGCGACGGCGACCGCGAGCGTGGCGAGCTGGTCAGGGTCGAGGACGGACATTAGACAGTCTTATGTACCAGCAAAACGATTAGCTTCTCTGCGCGAGCGCTCGGACCTAGGGTCGCGCCGTGACCTCCCTGCAGCTCGGCGCCGTCGCCAGCGGGCTCGTCTTCGGCCTGTCGCTGATCGTCGCGATCGGCCCGCAGAACGCCTTCGTGCTGCGCCAGGGCATCCGCCGGAGCCACGTGCCGACGGTCGTGGCCATCTGCGCCACCTCGGACGTGCTGCTCATCGCCGCGGGGACAGCCGGCGGCTCCGTGCTCCTCGCGCACCGGGCCTGGGCCATCGATCTCGCCCGCGCCGGCGGCGCGCTCTTCGTGCTCGCCTACGCCGGTCTCGCGGCTCGGCAGGCGCTGCGTCCCGCGCTCGCCACGCCAAGCCCGGCCGCGGGCGAGCGCCGCGCCGCGCACGCCGGAACGGTCGTCGCCACGCTCGCCTTCACGTGGCTCAACCCCTGGGTCTATCTGGACACGGTGGCGCTCCTCGGATCAGTGGCGAACAGCCGACCGGGACAGCAGTGGTGGTTCGCCGTCGGGGCGAGCGCGGGCAGTGTGGCCTGGTTCGTGCTGTTGGGCTTCGGGGGCCGGCTGCTCGAGCCCGTCTTCTCCCGGCCACGCGCCTGGCGGGTCCTCGAGGCCTTCATCGCCGCCGTGATGCTGGCCACCTGCGTGCGCCTGGCGCTCGGCGTCTGACGGGGCGCCCGGGCGCGGCGCTCACTCGGCGCGGGGAGCCGGCTCACTCCCCGGCGCACCGGCGCAACGCGGTGCGGTAGGCCGCGAGCGCTCGGGTGTCGGCGAGTACGAAGCGCACGACGCGGACCGACTGCAGCTGTCCTGCCATGGCCAGCACAGCCTCGAGGGCGACCGAGGCGGCCGCTTCCAGCGGGTAGCCGAATGCGCCTGTCGAGATCGCCGGGAACGCGACCGATCGCAGGCCGTGGCGCTCGGCGAGCTCGAGCGCGTGGCGGTAGCACGCTGCGAGCAGCTCGTCCTCGGGGCGGTCCCGGCCATAGACCGGCCCGAGGCAGTGGATGACGTAGGGATTGGGCAGGAGGTGCCCGCCCGTGATCACCGCCGCGCCCGGGGCGATCGGTGCCAGGGGCCGGCACTCTTCGGCCAGCCCGGGGCCTGCCGCGCGGTGGATGGCGCCGGCAACGCCGCCTCCGCTCATGAGCGCGGCGTTCGCCGCGTTCACGATTGCATCGAATCCCCGCTGATCGACGATGTCCCCGACGACGAGCGAGACGGTGATGCCGTCGCGGTGGACTTCCTCGCTACTCACCTCGTCCACGCTAGGCCGGCGCGATCGATGTGCGATCGATGGCCGAGCGCCTGTGGCCGGCGAAGCCGTGGTGGCCGAGCCGTGGCCTAGACGTGCAACGATCGCCCTGACCCGCTCGGTGGGAAGCGACGAGCGCCTGGCGCTCGCTCGGCCGCCTCAAGGCTCCGAGACGGCCGGTGGCGCCATGGCCTTTCCTTCGCGCACCGGACGGCTCGCCAACACGCAGCCCCCGAGGATGAGCGCGAAGCCGATCCCGGTCGCCACGCCGAAGTGCTCGTTGAGCGCAATCACCCCGAGGAGCACGGCAATAGCAGGGTTGACGTAGGTCACGAGCGTGGCACGCATGGCCCCGATCTCGGCGATCAGCGCGGGAAAGATCAGGAACGCCCCAATGGTGCAGACCAGGGTGAGCGTGACGATGGATTCCACGATCGAGGCGCCGAGCGCGCGGCGCGGCAGGCTCACGGCGGCGCTCGGCGAGTACGCGACGGCGCAGAACGCGAAGGACAGCGCCACGGCGCCGAGCGGCGGGACCCCGGCCAGGTAGCGGGCGAAGACCCACGGGCCGAGCGCGTACCCAAAGGCGGTGACGAAGAGCGCGAACACGTCGAGCAGGCCCGAGCTGCGCACGTCGAAGCCGACGATTGCCGCAACACCGGCGATCCCGACGCCGAGCCCGACGAGCCGGCGGGCGTCCACCCGCTCGCTCCGGCTCGCCCAGGCGAGCATGGCGGCAAAGAGGGGGACCGTCGCGATCAGGAGGCCTGATACGGAGCTCGAGAGGCGCTGCTCGGCAGAGAAGAGGAGCAACCACGGCACGGCGAGCTCGACCGCCGAGTACAGGAGGATCGGTCGCCAGCGCTGCAACGCGGGGCCAAACTCGCCGCGCGCTGCGGCGATCGGGACGAGGATGAGTGCGGCGCCACCGGTGCGGATGAACACGAGGAGCTCCGGGCTGATCTCGCGCACCGAGACGCGGATGAGTAGATAGGGCAACCCCCAGATGATCCCGAGGGCGACGAAGAGCAGCCAACCTCGCCGAGTCATCCACGGGTCCTTTCAGCGCACCGCGATTCGCCGACTGCGCGGTGCCGGGCCGGTGAGTGTAGAGCATCGGCCCGCCGAGCGAACGCGGAACACCAGCACCTGGCGTGCGCGCTCGCCCCGGCACGTGGTGCGACCCCTGGCGCACGGGTGCGGGCGCGCGGGCCCTGCGCGCCTGGCGCAGCGTGCGCCTTGCGAGCCAGGGAGGCTGATGTGCCCCTGCTGACCAGGACGACGCGCCCGCCTCAGCGTCGCAGCGCGTGGGTCGCGCCCAGTGAAGCGCGGACGCCGTGCACGAGGCGCGGCGCAGTGGTGAGCACGGTCGTCACCCAGAACCCGAGGGTGAGGACGGCTGCCAAGTCGGCGAAGTGCGTCACCATGGTGGCGCCGTTGAGCCGACCGACCTGCCGGGCACCGAGCGCGAACACGCCGGTGGAAAAGGTCGGGGGCCACGGCGGCCGACCGGACAGGTGCCGCACCCTGAGCAGGTAACGGACGCTGGCGGCGAGGATGGGGACGAGCGCGGCGCAGCCAATGGCCCACATCCCGAAGGCCACCACGGCGAAGCCGTGCACCATCGCGGACGCCGCGCCCATCTGCTGGAGGACGGTGGCGGTTCTGCCGAGCGCTGCAGCGGAAAGGCCGCCGCACCCGGCGGCGATCCACCAGGCGGACCGGGGAGACCAGGCAAGACCACAGGTGACGATCCGCTTGACGGCCAGGCCAACCACGAGCAGGTACAGCGTCGATCCGAACAGCGCGACCACCGCGGCAAGCCAGCTCAGCGCCGTCGCGCCGGAGAGGCGGGCGGCAACAGCCGCCGCCCCGATGGCGTCGGCCAACAGCGCGGCCGGGGCCAAGAACCACGCACCGCCGACCGCGGCCAGCGGTGGCGGAGCGGCCAGCAGCGGGAGCACCACGACGCCGATGAGCACAGCGGTGCTGAGCCACGCGAGCGCGACCAGCGCGGCGGCGGCTGGCGCCGTCGCCGGGATCTCCACGTGGGCGATCCCCGTTCCGATGACTGCCAGCCCGACCGGAACGGTGAAGGTCCCCAAGCGGGTCGCCGGGGCGCCAGGGCGGGCGCAGGGGCGATGAGCGAGGTGCCGGAGAACCACCGCGACCGCCACCACGATCGTGGCCCCAAGCAGCGGAAGCCGCAAGGGCTCGACACCAGCCGCGCCGGCCAGTTGCGAGGCGGCACCGGTCGCCATCACCGCGCCGAACGGCAGCTTCGACGCGACGGTGTCGGGCACGATGCCGTTCTACTTCGCGACGTGTCCATGGCGCGCCAGAACCAGCGCGGCCCGTACACCGTGGGAGACGTGTGCCGACGGCGTCCCAAGCGCCGCCGCTCGCGTGCCGTCGCGAGGAACATGCTGTTGGGATGGGCGAGTGTCGTGACCAAGACGGCAGCGTGGTCGATCAGACCGCTGGACGCTCTCCTGCGCCGTGCAGGATCCGCCTCGCTGGCACGGCGGACCGCGCCTCGATGGTGCGCCTCCTCCGCGAGCGTTGGGCGGGGCCGCTGGTCGTGAGCCGGGGAAGGATCCACGACGCCACGCGGCTGCGCGCCCTGCTTGCCGAGGACGCTGACGGGCGGGTAGGCCTGGCAACCTTTCGCATCGACGACGCCGGTGCCGAGCTCGTCACCTTAGACGCCGTGATCCAGCGCCGCGGCATCGCCACTGCGCTGTTGCGTGCGGTGACCGAGGCTGCGACGGCAGCCAGATCTCGACGCCTGTGGCTCATCACCACCAACGACAACGTGGACGCGTTGCGCTTCTACCAGCGGCAGGGCTTGCGCCTCGTCGCCGTGCATCGCGGTGCTGTCGATGAGGCGCGCCGGCTCAAACCGCAGATTCCGATCGTCGGCGAACACGAGATCGAGGTTCATGACGAGCTCGAGCTCGAACGCTGGCTTTGAGGAGATCGCGTCGTGAAGGTCTCTTGCCAAGCAACGAAACGCACGTAGCGGTGGAGGGAGCTCAGCCATGGCTGCAAATTTGAAGGTGACCCACACGGCAATCGGTGCGGAAGTGCGCCGGGGTCCGTACGACATCGTGCTCGACGGAAAGCGCATCGGATCGGTCGAGATGAACGACACCTTCAGCCGAGAAATCGAGCCTGGCCACCACACCCTCCAAGTCCGCAAGGGACGGAACTCCAGCCGAACCAAGCACCTCAATGCCGCCCAAGGCGAGATCGTCGCGTTCCGATGCAGCGGGAAGGGCAACGTCCCGATTCCAGGCATTGGCGCGATCGCCCTTCTGTGGTCCTTCGTCTCCCCCGGCCGCGCACTCTCCCTCCATCTTGAGCACGGCAGACACGGCGCGGACCGCGATGCTCCTCCACCCGAACGGCGGTGAGCGCGACGGCGGTACGGCGCCTCAGCGGGAAGGACGGGCGATCCCGGGCCCGCGAGACCAGCGCGAGATCTCTGCGGCGCGCACGAGCACTCGCCACCGGCGAGGTGGTGCCCATCCCGGAGCCACCGACCACGACCGGACCCAGGCCTTCAATGTGATTCGTCGGCAGTGTGCGCTCCTTCTTCGACGAGCGCCGTGACGCCTGGCAGGTGAGGAAACGTTCAACCGGCCGGCGAACACGCGCCCAACGCAACGTCCTGCTTCCTGCTCGGCGCCGACCTCACGCCTGATTACCTCGCAGGGCCACTCGTCAAGACGGACGACGACCCCATTGTGTGCGCGCGGACCGTGCTCGAGCTCTCGGGGACGGCCAACCAAGGCCGCGACCATCTCGGCGTCGCGTCCCTCCCTTGAGGTTGGTGACTGCGAGTCGCATGGTGAGAAGCACCTACTACAAGTGGGATGCAGATATGCAGCCGTCTCTATGTATGAATATGCAGCCGTCTGCGTTTGCATATATCAATATCAGGCAAGGGGAGCCAGTTTGTCAACGGTGTCGTAGACAGTTGGTCACTGCCGCCATGGGACGCGACGGACAGGTTCACTCGTGAGAGTGTCACCTTCGGGGCTCGCGAGCTGGCGCTCCAGGTCGGTGAAGGCAGCAATGATGTCGGGCGCTTCGAAGGCTCGGTTGCGGCGACCGACGGTGAACTGCTTCAGGATGCCCGCCTCGGCGAGACGTGAGATGGCCTCGTTCGTCTGGATGAAGCTGCGGGAGATCATGTCGGCTGCGCTGTTGACGGTGACGACGGGAGCGCCGACGAGGGCACCGAGGAGGAGATCGGCTGCCGAGCGGGCACGGACGCGGCCGAGGCGTTCCCGCCACGATGCTTCGATGCCCCGTGCACGCTCCTCGAAGCTCGACGCATCATCGACGGCCCGCTTGCACGCAGTGGCAAAGCGTCCCATCCAGAGGTTGATGCCAACGCTTGCTGCCTTGCCAGATGCCGGTCCCCGGTACCTGGTGGCTTCGAGACCACCGATGTAGTCCTGTGCCCAGGTCGCAAGGACGAGCGACACGGGAGGAAGGACGTGGGGGGCCACACCCCGACGTCGGAAGATGAGGTGCACGAGGGCTCTTCCCGTGCGGCCGTTGCCGTCCACGAAGGGGTGGATCGTCTCGAACTGGGCGTGCGCGATGGCAGCCTGAGCAACAGGGGGAAGCGAGTCGTCGTTCGAGAAGGCGACGAGGTCGGCGACGAGTCCGGCAACGTACTCCGGCGGTGGAGGGACGAAGGCTGCAGCACAGGGGTTGTAGGCGCTCCCCCCGATCCAGTTCTGCTGTTCCCGGAACTTCCCGGCGTACTGCTCCAGTCGCGTCTTGGCGAGGAGACGCTGGTGGACATCGAGCACCAGCTCCACCGTGATCGGGTCTCCTGCATCGACGTGCTCGATGGCGAAGACCATGGCGTCGATGTTCCCGAGGACCTCGACGGCCGTGACGTCGGACGGGTCGTCGCCAAGACCTCTGGCGGCTTCTGCCCGCAGCAGTCGTCGTGCTCCGATCTCCAGTCCTTCGATCCGAGACGAGGCGACGGATTCCGCACGGAGCAGGATGCGGGCGAGCGCCTCGGTATCGACGAGGCTCGTCGCTTCAGCGTTGAGGCGAGCGATGGCAGCGTCGGCATCCGCGATGTCGGCTGCGACCTCACCGTCGATGGTGAACGCACGTCCGACGAGCGGGTCGGGGACGTAGGCTTGGTACTCGCACCCGCGGTTGTCCTTGCGGGACGGGCCGGTGTAGTCGTTGATCCAGCGGCGGCGGATAACCCGAGACATGGTTGCTCCTTAGATAGGTTTATCATACAACCCTAAATACAGCTCTGGAGTATTTAGGGTCGCGCTCCGCCTCCAGCACCGTCCAGCAACCGCTCCAGGGCGACCTTGGGATGAGGATGCGCCTGCCGATGCGGATACAGGGAATCTCGCCACGGCTCACCGCGTCGTAGGCGGTCGCCCGGGAGATGCCGAGCACGACTGCAGCCTCCTCGACGGTCATGGTGAGCCGCTGCGGTGGGCGCTCTTCGTTGACCGGCAGGACAGTCCGGCGCTCGACGTGCAACTCGTCCCACTCGATGACGGCGACGGCTTCGCTGAAGGCATCGGAGTGTGCGTTCCACCAGTCCAACTGGGTGACGGTGATGCGCCCGACGGTCTCCGCGCCCACAAGCTCGGGAAGGTCGAGGTCTGCCGGCGACCACGACCCCGAGCGTGGCGAGGATCGTCTCGCGGCGGTGTGACCCGGCGCCGAGCCGGCCGAGGAGCGGCGTTGCGAGGGCACCGCTCAACAAGGTGATGGTGAGCGTCCACTGCGCGCTGTCAAGCGAGACGTGGAAGGTGGTCGCCACGCTGGTGATGAGCGGAGCCCCGAGGCTGCCGATCGCGGCGACGACCAGGGCGATGAACATCAGCGAGGGGACCAGCAGCCGCGGCTCAGCCGAGGGCGGGGAAAGGTTCACCGGTTGGTCTCGTTCGTGATGTGGTCGAACAGGCCAGGACGGATGCGGGTCCGCACCCCTTCGGCCCACGACTCGTCGAGGTCGCCGACCTCGAGGGCGGCGCCGTTGTTGAGGAGCATCCCGAAGGCCAAGAAGGCCTTGATCGTCACCGGGTCGAGCCCGGTGATCTCGGCCACCATCTGCCACGTCCGCCCGAAGCTGGCCCGGACCGCGTCGCGGACCTCGGGGTCGCCGCACGCGGCGAAGCCCTGGAGCTGGAGGAGCAGCGAGGCGCGGTCGGCCAGCATCTCGTTGTACTGCGCACCCATCCGCCCCAGCGCCTCGAGCCCCGTCGCCTCCCCCGCAGCGGCGCGCATCCCGTCCGTCAGGCGGTCGAAGGCGGCGACCACCACCTCCAAGAAGAGGGCCTTCTTGGTCCCGAAGATCCGGAACACGTACGCCTGGGTGATCTCGGCCCGACGGGCGATCGCGTCGGTCGAGGCCCCGTGCAGGCCACCGTCCGCGAACTCCTCCGCCGCGATCGCCAACACCTGCTGCCTGCGCTCAGGCCCGCTCATCCGCTCTCGGCGATCCACGGCACCGAGCTTACTACTCACTAACTAGTAACGGCCCGACATCGAGGGGACAGGGGTGAACCTGCCTCAGGCGGGATCGCCCAACCGAAGGAGAACGCCTCCTCAGTGCCTCGTCTGGCACCGCGCGTCCCACTGCTCGCGCGCCGCCTCGACCGCCTTCCAGTTGACCTCCGCCCACTCCGCGAGCGCGGCAAGCGGCTGGTCAAGTGACCGGCCGAGGTCGGTCAGCTCGTAGAGGGTCGTGGTCTCGACCCGACCTCCATCCAGCCTTCGCGTACTCAGGCCGTCTCGCTCGACGCGCCGCAGCGTCTCGGTCAAGACCTTGTAGGAGATGCCGTCCAACGCGTCATGGAGATCCTGGTAGCGACGGCCGCCCTCGCCGAGTTGCTCAATTATGGGCAGGCACCAGCGAGCGCCTACCAGCGCCAAGAAGCGCCCAGCGAAGATCGCACCAACACCGTGCCCGCGCGGATGATTATTGAGGTTCCCCCCGCCGGCCGGACACATTGCTATGCGGCTTGCAGCTGCTGACGACGGTAGCGGATCTCCCATTCAACTGGCGGGACATAGCCGAGGCTCGAGTGGAGCCGAGTCGTGTTGTAGCGCCTGATCCAGGCGGTGACGGCCGCCTTGGCCTCGGCCCGGGTGGCGAAGCGGTAGCGGTGGACGAGCTCGCGCTTCAAGCTGGACCAGAATGCCTCCGCGACACTGTTGTCGAAGCACGTGGCCACGCGACCTGCGGACTGGGAGATGCCGTAGGCGATGCAGGCGTTTCGGTAGTCCTTGCTGAGATATTGACTGCCCCTGTCCGAGTGATAGATGACGCCGCGTGCGCCGCCGCGGAGCGTGACGGCCTGGTCGAGGGCGGCCGTCACGAGCGGGGTCGCCATGTTGTCGTCCATCTGCCAGCCGAGCAGTCTGCGGCTGCCCAGGTCCAGCACGCTCGCCAAGAAGAGCCAGCCCTCGCCTGTTTTGATGTAGGTGTAGGGGTCGGACCGGGGCGCCGTGCCGGGGTCACTCCCGGTCGGTCTCCCCGGCCCGCCCTCCGAACCGGACGTGCAGCTCTCACCGCATCCGGCTCTCCACGGAGTCATGCCGCCGTGACGGGTG